>JBQLZO010000001.1:0-5627 GCA_052168315.1 Phycisphaerales bacterium
CGAACCCACCCCCGAATCCCAGCCCTCCCCCGAGCCCCAAGCCACCCCGGACCCCGCCATCCCCCACCCCCAAACCGCCGCCCGGGACCACCGCCCGGGGTGGTGACAACGCCAATCACCCCGCTATACTCCCCGCCCCAGCCCGGGCCCAACCGCCCCGGCGGCACATCCCGGGCCTGTAGCTCAGTTGGTTAGAGCGCACCGCTGATAACGGTGAGGTCGGAGGTTCGAATCCTCCCAGGCCCACTTCTTCACTTTGACAACATTCGACACGACGAGCCATGAGTGCTCCAAGTCCGTCATCACCAAGGGATTGTGATTCCTCTGGCGAATCAGGACTCTCAACGGCGGGCTGTGACTGCGCCGGAATCTGCGCCGCTCGTGCGCCGGATTGTGCGCCGGTTCGGTCGGCGGACCGGGCGTGGTCAATCCCAGCGGCCAGATCGAAGTGGCTGTCCCGGTGCTGGAGGTAGTGGACCCTGGCCACCGTCGGCGAGTGACCCATCCATCGCGACACCGTGTGAGCGGGGAACCGCTCGCTCCAGTCCGTCTCGCATGATGCCCTCAACGCTTGGAAGAGGCGCGGCCACGGCGTCAACCCGGCGCGCGTGATGAGCCGCTCGAACTGCGATCGGAGATTGGCGGTCGTATCCCGCAGGCGGGGGATAACGAACTCATCACCCTCCCCGGCACGGTCGAACAGGCGAGTGAGGATGGGCACCAGGATCGGATTGATCGGGACGAGGCGAACGGCGTGTCCGTCGTGCCCCGAGGTCTTCGGACTCAGCACCGTGAACCGGCGCCTGTCCCAGTTCACATCACCCCACCTCAGACCCACGATCTCGCTGGGGCATCGCACGCCGGCGAACCGGGCCAGTCCGATGATCGCCCGCCACTCGTCGTCCGGGCACTCATCAAGGATTCGTTTGATCGTCTCCCGCGCAACATGGACATTCCGCTCCGGGTTCGTCTGCGGACCCGCGGTGATGCCATCCATCGGGCTCCCGGTGAGCATCCCCCACCGAACAGCCCGTCCGAAGATCTGTTTGGCCGTCCGGACACGCTTGGACACCGTGGCGACCGCGAGGTCGGCATCGGCGAGGGAGCGCCGCCACTGGTCGGCCCTTTCGGGCGTGATCGACCGAAGGTCCGCACCATCCCCAAACTCCCCGCGCAGGCTCTCCATCGCCTGCTTGTACGCGGCCATCGTGGTGGGTTTGCATGTCGCGTTGTCCTCGAACCGCCGGAGCAGGTCGCCAAGCGTTGTCGGCGCGACGCGGTTCGCCCTGGGCTCGACAAGCCCGAACTTCGCCAGCTTGCCGTGCGTTCGGTCGCCGAGCCCGGCCACCCACATCGCGACTTCGCGAGGGGGTGCCGACCCCGTGATCCTGCCGGTGATCAGGCACTCCACCTTTGACCGGAACGCCTCGGCGCGAAGATGCAGATTCGGGCGAGGAGGTCCTGCAGCGCCTGATCAGGCCAGGCTGCGAAAGTCAGTGGAGGCCTGGCCAGCTTGAAGTATCTCCACACTTGGTCCGACGCGATGGCCGCGAGTCAGGATCTGGCTGCCGCAGGCTGATGTGATCACATAAAGCCCTTGGCGGAAAGCACTTATCACATGAGTGAGCAGAAGGCCTCGCCCAAAGTGCGACCCACGGGCCCAGCAATCGGTCTGCTAATATGCGGTGTCATTTGGAGGCGTCATTCATGGCACACGATGTGTTCATCAGCTACGCGACCGAAGATCAGCGGATTGTGAATTCGCTTGTGCACTTCCTGGAAGCTGACGGGGTTCGGTGCTGGTATGCGCCGCGGGATGTGCTTCCTGGGGCGAATTACGGCGCACAAATCGCCGATGCGATCCGGAGCACCCGCATCCTGATCCTGGTGCTCAGCTCGCACTCGAATCAGTCTCTGCCGGTCTCCAACGAGGTGGAGCGCGCGATGCACAACGGTGTGGTTGTGCTGCCGATCCGAATTGAGGATGTCTTTCCAAGCCCGAACCTCGAACTGCACATTGCCGGAGCTCACTGGCTTGACGCTCTGACCGAACCACTCGAATTGCATCAGGAGGCGGTTGTTCGAGCGGTGCACAAGCACTTGGAGGCGATCGGCGGGGAGCCCGCACGGCCGCCCAGTTCATCCCGCGCACACGCCCAGCCCCGGCCTCGATCCGCTGGTGTCGTGTCAGAACAACTCAAGAGGACTGCACCGCGCACTCACCGTGGGCATCGGGGCAAGGTCGCTGCGGCCATCGTTGGCGTTGTGATCGTGGGAGCCGCCGCAAGCGCATGGTTCCTCACTCGCCCGGGGCTCCAAGGGAACACTGTCGCGGCGGGCTCCCCAGAAGATCAGGACAGCGGCGATCCTGTCGTCAATCCCATGTCAGGTCCGCCGAGCGGGACCCCCGCCTCGTTGGCCAAGGACTCGCCGTCGGACGAAGAGCTGTCGCCAGAGCCCACGCCCCCTGAGCCGGAGGTTGCTGCAGCAATCAATGATCCTCTCCCCGCGTCGGATCAACAAGACACTGGCCAGGCTGAGCACAGCCTCGATGACAGCAGCAAGAATGTGCTGAGCGGCGAGGCGAATCCGGACATTCCGGATCCGCCAGTTCAGGCTGATGGGCCAACCACGGGAGTCACGGATTGGATGCTCGTCCCCGATGTCCGTGTCAGTGGATCTGTCGGCATGGAAGCTGGGGATCTTGAAGACGAGTGGAACTTCACCGCCCCAGGCAATGGCTACGTGTTGTTCGAGTGCATCAATGAGCATCCCCGAGGGACGCGGCAAGGTGACATCCAAGCGATCGTGTTGACATCGAAGGGCGTAGAGCTATGGGATCCTGATCTCAAACCGGACGACCCCGAGAGATCGGGCACGTTTGCTGTGAACGCTGGGCAAGTCTTGCGTATTCAGGTAATGGCGAAGGAGGGTCATGCTGCGCCGTACAACATCAGGCCGACCTTCACGCCACTCGGCAACGACTGCCCACCTGATGATGCACCAGGCGTTCTTGAGGCTGGAGTGACGACCAGAGGATGCGTCGGATTTGAGGCAGGTGACAATGAGGATGAGTGGAGCTTTACTGCACCGGCTAACGGCTATGTGTTCTTCGAGTGCGTCAATGAGCATCCCCGGAGGACGCTGCAAGGTGAAATCGAAGCGACCGTGTTGACATCGAAGGGCGTAGAGCTATGGGATCCTGATCTCAAACCGGACGACCCCGAGAGATCGGGCACGTTTGCTGTGAACGCTGGGCAAGTCTTGCGTATTCAGGTAAAGGCCAAGGAGGGTCATGCTGCGCCGTACCGCATCCGGCCAAGCTTCACACCACTCGGCACAGACTGCCCACCCGATGTTGCGCCGGGTACTCTCGAACCCGGTGTCTTGGTCAGGGGGTGCGTCGGCTTCGAGGCCGGAGATGACGAAGACGAATGGAATTTCATAAGTCCGGCTGACAGTGATGTGTACTTCGTATGCGTCAATCAGCATCCGCGGGGAACGGATCTAGGCGATATCCAGGAGATCGAAGTGATGTTGAATGGCGCCCCGCCCTGGCGCCGTCGTCTCCGTCCGGGCGACGACATCCGATCGAGCACATTTGCTGTGAGCGCTGGGCAGGTCGTGCGTGTTCGGGTAAGGGTTCATGATGGTCATGCCGCGCTGTACAGCATCAGGCAGAGCTACACGCAATGAGCAGACTGTTCAGGTTGCTTGGTGGCATGGAAGAGCCCAATCAAGGCGACTGCCTGATCGACTCTGTCAACACAATCGTCCGACCGCGCCCCGCGTCGGCTCCCCACCCACCTCACCGTACCCTGGAATCGGTCGCTGCACGCCCGCCCACCGCTGAGATGCGGGCGGCAATGCGGCGGGAGGCGGATGTTCCTGAACTTCCGTACAGTATGGACCGGCCACAGGGGACAAGTTGCCGTTGGTGGCCGGCGTGGCCGCACGCATCCCCGTCCGCCTGCCGAAACTGAGCTCTGAATGAAATCGTAATTGTCGCTTCCCAATGAGGTCCCGGGTCGGTGAAGTGTGCCGTGGCGATTTCGCAGCACAACTCACCGCATGGGGGAACTTGTGACCAACTCAAGTCCGAAGATCTTCGTCAGCGCCGCGACCGCCGATCTGGGCACCTGCCGGGCGGTGGTGAAGGAAGCGCTGCTGACGATGGGCTGCACGCCCGTGGAGCAGACGAACTTCCCGCCGCATGCCGGGGCGGTCCGGGACATGCTGCGCGACAGGATCGCTGGGTGCCAGGCGGTCGTGCATGTCGTCGGCGAGGTCTACGGCTCCGAGCCCGTCGAGCGGGGTGAGGGCGAGCCGCGGCGGAGCTATACGCAGCTTGAGTACGACATCGCCCGGGAGCTTGGCAAGCCGGTCTATGTCTTCATCTGCGGCGAGGCCTTCCCCTACGACCCGCACGAGCTGGAACCCGAGGATAGGCGGCGGCTGCAGGCGGCGCATCGCGCGAGCCTGCTGGGGCGCGACGACCTGTACACGCCGGTGGGTACGCGGGATGAGCTTGAAAAGAAGGTGCTGGCCCTCCAGATTCGGATCGAGGAGCTCGAGGCCGAACTCGCGATGGCGCGACGCGAACTCGATGACACCCGGAGCCAGCTCTCCGCGTTCGCCGACGCGTATACGCGGCTGCAGCGCGAGCTGACCGAGTCCCGGCTCTCGCCCGAGCAGATCGCGGAGCGTGCCGTGGCCGATGTCGCGGGGCGCGTGGGTATGCCCATCCATGAATTGCGTGAGCTCTTCGACCAGTTCATTCACGCGGTCCGGTCGGATCCGACGGCGGCGTTCATCGATGTGGCGTTGGCGGACTTCGCGGAGCGGCGCTTCGCCTCGGCGAGCGAGAACGCGGGCAAGGCGGCTGCGGAGGCGCGGACGAAGCGGGTGGCGGCGGAGGCCGTGGCAGAGCGGGCCAGCGCGGAGGCCGACGCGGCCCGGGATCGGGAGCGCGAAGCCCTGACGCTGCAGGGACGCTCGCTCGCGGCCGAGCGGCGGTTCGGCGAGGCGGTCGCAGCGTTTGAGGGCGGCCTGGCGATCACGCCGCGCGCATCGATGCCCGAGGGCTGGGCAACGCTCCAAGTTGAGATCGGCAACAGTGCCAGCCACTGGGCCTCGGCCTGCGAAGGTCCGGCCATCGCCGATCGCCGGTCTCGCGCCATCTCGGCCTACCGGCTGGCGCTGGAGGTGTACACCCGTACCGCGCTGCCGCAGGACTGGGCGATGACGCAGAACAACCTCGGCATCGCCCTGCGCGATCAGGCGTCGGCATCGGAGGGTTCTGAACGGGCGCGGCTGCTGGGCGAGGCGGTGGCGGCCTACCGGCTGGCGCTGGAGGTCCGCACCCGGACCGCGCTGCCGCAGGAGTGGGCGATGACGCAGAACAACCTCGCCATCGCCCTGCGCGATCATGCGTCGGCGTCTGAGGGCTCTGAGCGGGCGCGACTGCTGAGCGAGGCGGTGGCGGCGTGCCGGCTGGCGCTGGAGGTGTACACCGGTGCCGCGCTGCCGCAGGACTGGGCGATGACGCAGAACAACCTCGGCAACGCCCTGGGCGATCAGGCGTCGGCATCGGAGGGTTCTGAACGGGCTCGGCTGCTGGGCGAGGC
>JBQLZO010000002.1:0-29612 GCA_052168315.1 Phycisphaerales bacterium
CCCACCTCCCTCCCTCTTCTCCCCACCCCGCGCTCCGACCCAACCAGGAGACCCCAGCGATGCACCGATCCGCCGGCACCGAACGATCCACACCCTCATCCTCCACCTCCTCCGCGGCCACCCGCGCCGCCGGCGCACGCACCAACGATCCCGCCACACGAACCCTCCGCTGCGCCGTCATCGGCGTCGGCCGCATGGGTCGCCACCACGCACGCAAGTACACCAGGATCGACGGCTGCCATCTCGTCGCCGTCGTCGATGCCAGCGAAGACCGCCGCGAGGCCGCCGCCGATGAACTCGGCTGCCAGGCACTCGCCAACGAGTCAGACCTCCTCGACCTCGGCATCGATTGCGTCACCATCGCAACGCCCACCGTCCACCACCTCCAGTGCGCCAAGCCCCTCCTCGAAGCCGGCATCGCCTGCCTCATCGAAAAACCCCTCGCAACCACCGTCGAAGAATCCCAGCAGCTCGTCGCCATCGCCGAACGCCACAACGCCGTCCTCATGGTCGGCCACATCGAACGCTTCAACCCCGTCGTCCGCGCCATGCAGCGCGTCGAACAAATGGATGTCGCCGCCTCCGGCGGCATCGTCCCCCGCTTCATCGAAGTCTCCCGCGTCAGCCCCATGACCTTCCGCTCCGTCGATGTCTCCGTCGTCATGGACATGATGATCCACGACCTCGATGTCGTCCTCATGCTCATGGGCGGCCTCGAACCCTCCGAGATCCACGCCTCCGGCATCGCCGTCCTCACCGAACACGAAGACATCGCCAGCGCCCGCCTCGTCTTCGACGCCCCCCAGGGCAAGTGCGTCGCCAACATCAGCTCCTCACGCCTCGCCTTCAAGACCGAACGCAAAACCCGCATCACCGGCGAGAACGCCTATGTCTCCATCGACTACGGCGCCAAGGCCGGCACCATCGTCAAACGCACCGCCAACGAGGTCCAGATGGACGCCGTCCGCGAGGCCCTCCGCTCCGGCACCGACCTCTCAGACCTCAACTACCACGACCTCGTCGCCATCGAACACCTCGAAATCGACGACCGCGACCAGCTCGAAACCGAAGTCGCCGCCTTCGTCGAAGCCGTCCGCTCCGGAAACGCCCCACCCATCGACGCCCGAGCCGGCCTCGCCGCCGTCCGCACGGCCCAAAGAATCATCGACACCATCCGCGCCGACTGGAACAAGTAAGCGCCCCTGACCCCCACGCCAATCCGGCATCGCCCCTCAGCATCCCCTGATCGCCGAACCGCGCCCCTCACTCACCACGATCCGCATCATCGATCGGCCCACCGCCGCCACCGTGGCGGACCGTGCGCAGCGTCCCCGCCCGCCCGCGCTCCGTCGAGCCGGCCACCACGCTGAACGACCCATCGGTCTCGAGAACCACCGCGCCGATCCCGTCGATCGACTCGTGCCCGGCGGCGCGCACGGCCGCGAAGATCTCCTACTCCGTCACGCGTGCCCGCCGCATCTGGCCGCGGCGGAACTCCCCGCCCGAGAGCACCAGCCGCGGCTCGCCCTTGATCACCCGCTCGAGCCACGGCGCCCGCACGCTCGCCCAGGTGACGCAGAACTGAAGCCCGATCAGCACGCCGAACGCCACCGCCCCCGATGCGAGCGAGACCGACTCCGAAACAATCAGGCTCGCCAGCGTCGATCCAAGCGCGATCGTGACGATGAAATCGAACGCGTTCATCTTCGAAAGCGTGCGTGGCCCGCTGATGCGCAGCAGCACTAGCATCACACCATAGCCCACCACGCCGATCACGAGCGTGCGACCCACGCTCTGCCACGATTCACAGAAGATGCCCATCGCAAGCTCCAGATCAGAACACTCTGAGGATGGACCCTATGCGCCAATCACCTGAAACCGCGAGCGGCACGCCCTCCGAACCGCCCAACACCGATTCGCTCATCGAGCACGCGGGCTTCGGCGTTTCCGGCGTCGTCCGGACCATCGCCGAGTGGAGCGCCGGCGCCCTGGAGATCATCGGCATCGCCATCATCGTGATCGCCGCGGTATGGGCGATCGCATCCGGCGTGTTCCGCCAGGTCCGCCGCGAGAACGGAAAGGACCTCGGCGAGCGCATCCGGCACCGCCTCGGCGAGGGGATCCTCATGGGCCTCGAGTTCCTCGTCGCCGCCGACATCATCTACACCGTCGCCATCGAACTGACCTTCAGAAGCGTCGGCGTGCTCGCCTGCATCGTCCTCATCCGGACATTCCTGAGCTTCACCCTCGAACTCGAAATCTCAGGCCGATGGCCCTGGCAACGCAGCGCCAAGCAACACACCCCCTCGAAATGAAATGCCCGCGCAAAATCGCCACCCGACCCCGCCACCGTCCGCGCCGACTGGAACAGGTAAGCCCCAATGCCACAACCTTCTGCCCTCCATCTGATTTAGAACCCAGCCCAACCACCCCAACCAACGGTGGGTCGGCATTCCATGCCGACCGAACAAACCGCCGAGACCGCCCCTCCACACCTTCTGCCCAACCGACAGCCATGTGTACCTGCAACCGGCCGCCCCGAGCCTCACGCCTCGCCGGCATGTTCCAGAGCCGGACATCCGCAGGGCGGAAACACCGCACACCGGAAACTGGCCACCCATGACGCCGATTCGGACTGCGGCAGTAGCAGTGCCCGAGCCCGCGCCCGTCCCATCAAATTCCCCCTGCCCCGGTGCCATTCGGGCCGCCCGCCGCTTTCGAAGCACTCTCCGCTGAATATGAGAGAGAATTGTCTTCTGGTGCCAAGGCAAACCCGGTAGCCTCAACCCCTGCCCTCCACCCCCGCCAGGCGCAAACCCGCCCGGCCCCCTCTTCCCTCATGAGAGGATCAGCCATGCACAACACCAAACACTCCTCGCCCATCGCCTCCCTCGCAGCCCCCGCAACGCCCACCACCGCCGCCCTCCTCCTCATACTCCTCACCGCATCAACCACCCACGCCAACATCGTCAAAGCCATTTACAACAACGCGACCAACTACAACTACGAAATCAAGCAGGTCCCAGACTTCGATCAGGTCCGCGAAGGCGTGCTCCCGAACGATGGCACCGCCTACTGCGTCCCCACCTCGGCCATCAACATGATGGCCTACATCGCCACCCACGGCCTCCCATCCGTCGCGCCGGGCGATGAAGAGTGGCTCGACTGGGGCGATGCCTCCCTCTACTCCGCCGCAAGCATCAACATCGCGATCATGGCCGGACTCATGGACACCGACGAAGAAGAGGGCACCTTCGGCAACGGCCACTTCAACGGCGCGAAGAACTGGATCCTGGGCGGCGGCGCCTCCAACAAGATCGATGTCAGCCACCATCACTTCAGCAAGGGCTTCGCCCCCTCGGCCGCCAACGCCGCGAAACTCGCCTGCCAGGGCGCCCTCGTTAACATCTGCTATGGCCGCTACGAACCAATCGGCGACTTCAACGGCCTCCTCATCCTCGACCGCGACGGCGGGCACTGCGTCAGCTTCGTCAAGGCCAAGGCCGCTGACGACGACATCCAGGTCTGGGTCCGCGACCCGGCCGACGGCGGGTTCAACAACACCCAATCACAATTCAAGAACCGCAAGTTCAACGCCGAAACCGAAGTCGCATACATCGCCGGCCAGGTATTGCTCCCAATCGAGTACACCCGCCTCAGGAACCCGGATGGATCCGGCAACTTCATCCGCATCATCGACTCCATGCTCGTCCTCAAGCCGAAGAACGGCTTCGCGTGGGAGCCACAGGAAAAGAGCGGCCCGATCACCGTCACCAAGGGCATCGACTGGTCCGTCGGCGCGTTCTTCCAGGATCAACTCACCGTCGCCGACGGCTTCTTCGTGAAAGAGACCGTCCCCAGCATCCTCGGCGATGCCCTGTTCGTCCTCGCCGAAGAAGACGAAGCCCTCTACCTCATGGAGGTCAGCACGCTCGGCGACCAGGTCAACGAACTGCTCAGCCTCCCGCCCACCACCGAAGCCATCGAGGTCGGCCGCGACGGCCTCGTCTACTGCGCCGGCCCCGACCTCATCGAATGCGTCAACCCCCTGACCGACTACGCCGTCGAGGCGCAGTGGATCCCGCCCTTCGATCCCGTCGCATTCTGCTTCGACGACTCACAGGACTGGCTCGTCGGCGTCGATCCCGCCGAGCGCAAACTCATCATCATCGACCCGACCGAGGATGGAGCCCCGATCCTCACCGCCAACTTCCCAGAGCCCATCCTCTTGTCCGACGATGTCATCATCCGCGCCGCCCGCGGCGGCAGGTACTGGGTCAAGTCCAGCATCGACCCCGTGCTCTACCGCGTCCAGTTCAACCCCTCCGAGCCCGAACTCGAGGTGCTCGACATGGTCACGATCCCCGGCTGCAACCCCACCGACTTCGACATCGACGAGTACGCCCACCTCTATGTGCTCTGCGATGGCTCCGTCCGCGAGTTCGTGCCCATCGTCAACGGGCCGAACGACATCGACTATGTCGAAGACCCCAACAGCGCGTTCGCCGGACTCACCACCAGCCGCTTCCGCATCTCCCGCGGCCGCTCCGACTTCATCGAAGGCGTCCACGATGCCCCATGGTGGAACAACATCGACCCCTCCCAACTCGACTACGAGGGCGCTGTATTCGAAACCGACTGCCCCACCGACCTCAACGGCGACCGATTCACAAACTCCGACGACCTGACCATCCTGCTCACCGAGTTCGGCGCCGGCTTCCTCGGCGACATCGACGCCGACTCCGACACCGACTCCGACGACCTCAGCCTCCTCCTCGGAGCCTTCGGCGACCCCTGCGACGAGCCAACCCCCTGAGAGCGCTCCACCACAGCGTTCGACCAGCACAACGGACACTGTTCTCAGTCGCCCGGCGATCGGGAGAGCGGTGCGCGCAGTTCGTGCAGGCCGCCGCTCGCAGAGCCGACACGAACCGGCCGGATCGAAACACCGAGCCCACACAGTCCATCACCACTTGCGCCGAACTCCCGTGGCGATCTCGCTCGCGCAGTCTGGCACGCATATTGGTGCCGCACTGTGGAGCGCTACGACGGAGATTCCACCAGTCCTCGCCAGTGGTCGGCTTTCTCCAACAACTCTTCGCGTCGTTCGCTGTACGCAAAGTAGATGACACGCCCACTGCAAGTAACGAGCCCAAGGTGCCACCCGATCGCTCGGCTACGCCGGTAGTTGTCACTGATGTAATCCAGAGCAATAGGTTCACACTGTGACACGCGAGACTTCAGCAAAGCCAGGCGGATCCCGAGGATGACCACGCTTTCCTCGATGAGTCCGCGTTGGGCATCAAACCGTGTTTCGAACGACATCGCCACCGAAAGCATCACGAAGATTCCAATGGTTGCAAAGAAGATTGGCAAATCAAACAGTGTGCCACTCTTAGGGATCGCAACTCCGAACGCAAGCATCGAGCCAATCACAACTCCCAGCACGCCGCCGGTGTAAACCCGCTTCCCGATGCCCCACTTGATCACCTGCACCATCGTCTGCACCACCAGCCCATCGGGTAAGGGTCCTTTGGTCCGCCCCCCCGCGCCACGCCGCCAAGATCGCCCGGCCGGTCTCAGCCCACACCAACGCAGACAATACCCAAACCGCCGCGTTGGCCCTTCAGGCCCATCTCACACTGAGCGCTCGGTGCCGCAGAACATCGCCCCCACGGCCCCCGTTTCGCCATCCGCCCCCCCTCCCCCTCCTACCCCACCCCGGCTAAACTCCCTCCCCCGGGGCACCCCCGCCCATCCTCAACCTTCGACCGCCCGTCCCCAGGAGCCTCCCGTGGCCGAATCCAAGACCTTCCGCTGCCGAGTCATCACCCCAGAAGCCCGCGTCCTCGACGCACAGGTCCGCCATGTCCAGGTCCCACTCTGGGATGGCAAGGCCGGCTTCCTCAGAAACGCCACGGCCCTCGTCGGCAAGCTCGGCTACGGCGAACTCTCCGTCGAACTCGCCGCCGGCGAAACCCGACGCTGGTTCATCGAGGGCGGCTTCATGCAGAATGTCGCCAACGAACTCACCGTCCTCGCCTCCGGAGCCATCGAGGCCGACAAACTCGACCGCGACGAAATCCGCGCCGAACTCGCCGAAGCCAACGCCCACACCTCCGCCAACACCGCACAGATGGACAAGATCACCGACCGCCGCAACATGGCCCGAGCCAAACTCGCCATGCTCTCCTGACCCCCCCCAACCCCCAACCCCCCAACTCCCCCCTCCATCACCAACTTCCAACCACACCCCGCTCAGCCCAATCACTCCACCCACGAAAAAGCCCCCGATCACTCGGGGGCTTGTCATTCACAAAGCAAATAAACCCCGCCGCCAAGCGCAGCGGGCGATCAAAGCAGTGGGGGGGGAAGTAGGGCGAAAGCGCAACCAACGCCCCGCCGCACATCACCCGCGCCGACGCCGACGCCCCACACCCACAATCCCCGCGCACGCCAGCAGCGCGCCCGCTCCCGCCGATGGAATCAGCGTGATCTGACCACGCAGCTCACCACCCGGGAACACCGTCGTGTGGAAGTTCACATAGAACCCGCCGTTGAACAGCGTGTCCACCTGCGCCGGCGACAAGCCGTTCCAGGTCGCCGAACCCGCCAGCGGCCAGGTCGGCCCCGGAGAGTTGAACCCGAACACCACCGGCCCGTTCACTCCAACCGGCGCCTGATGGATGTGGCTCACCGTCGGCGTCCCCGACAACGGCCCCGTGATGTCCCACTCGAACGCGAACGAGTTCGCATCAGAGTCATAGATCCCCAGGAAAGTCCCCGTCGCTTCGCTGTCGTTCGCCGGAACCTCGTTGTCGCCCGAAAGCCCGGCCGAAAACTCCGAGATCGCCGCGCTCCCCACCGAAACCAACCCAAGCGACACCACCGCCGCCACCGCACCACTCGCGATTCGCAAAGCCATGTCTCACTCCTTCGTAGACAGAACGCCCTGTGCAAGGCGTGACACCACCGGGCCGGCGAACACAAGCGCCTCGATCCACCCGATGCCATCTTCCCGGACCCTACAGCGCCACACCCAACCCTCCAAACAAAATCCCGCGCTCCCCCATCTTCGAACACAAACTCCGAACAACACCACGCCCCCAGCCGCAACCCAAGCGCACTAACTGAGTCATTCACCCCAATCAACCGCCCCGCCAACACCCACCACCCACCCCTCTACCATCGCCCCATGTCCGCATCGCTCCGCATCGCCAGGCCCTTCGGCATCAATCTCTACATCCACTGGTCCTTCTGGCTCATCGTCGTCTGGGTCCTCTACATCTACCTCAGCACCGGCAAGGGCATCCACGCCGCCATCGAAGGCGTCATCTTCGTCTTCGCCATCTTCGCCTGCGTCGTCCTCCACGAACTCGGCCACGCACTCGCCGCACGCCGGTACGGCATCCCCACACGCGACATCACCCTCTGGCCCATCGGCGGCGTCGCACGCCTCCAGCGCATGCCCACCTCGCCCATCCAGGAACTCGTCGTCGCCATCGCAGGACCCGCCGTCAACATCGCCATCGCCGTCATCCTCGCGGCCATCCTCATCCCGCTCAAACAACTCACCCTCAGCCCCGACACACTCCTCCAGGGCACCGGCGCATTCTTCAGCCGCCTCCTCGTCGTCAACCTCTTCCTCGTCGCATTCAACATGATCCCAGCATTCCCGATGGACGGCGGCCGAGTCCTCCGCGCCATCCTCGGCCTCCTTTCCGTCCCCTACGACAAGGCCACCGCCGCAGCAGCAGCCGTCGGACAGGTCTGCGCTGTCGGTTTCGCCATCCTCGGCCTCATCGTCGGAAACCCCTTCCTCATCATCATCGCCGTCTTCGTCTTCCTCGGCGCCGGCGCCGAGGCCAACGCCGCACGATTCGCCGCACTCCTCACCCACGCACGCGTCCGCGATGCCACCATGACCGACTACGACACGCTCCCCGCCACCCACACCGTCGCCCAGGCCGCCCAGCAACTCCTCATCGGCGCGCAAACAGAGTTCCCCGTCACCGACGAAAGCAACAACATCATCGCCCTCGTCACCCGCGACGCCCTCGTCCACGCACTCTCCGATGGCCGCGCCGAGCACCCACTCGCCGAGGTCGCCCTCCCACCCTGCGCCGAGTGCGATGCCGATGAACCCCTCCTGGCCGTCTACGAACGCCTCCGCGCCGAAGGCTGCCCCGCCGCCATCGTCACCTCCGGCAACCGCCCCATCGGCATCCTCAACCAGGAGCAGATCGCCGAATACATCATGATCCGAAGGGCACGCCGCGCCACTCCCACCCCAACCCGCCTCCCCGCCCAACAACCCCCGCGCGCCCCACGCGCCTGAACAACCCCACCCTCACATGAACGCCCGGCTCGCCTCCACCGCAAGCCGGTCGCACCGCTCGTTCTCCGCATGCCCCGCGTGCCCGCGCAGCCAGTGGAACCGCAGCAGGTGCCGACCCTTCAGCTCATCCAGCGCCTCCCACAGATCCCGGTTCTTCACCGGCTGCTTGCTCGCCGTCTTCCACCCCCGAGCCTTCCACGCCGGCATCCACTCGTTCAAACCCTTCAGCACATACTGGCTGTCCGAATACAGATCCACCACCGACTCCCGCGTGATCGCCCGCAGCCCCTCGATCACCGCCATCAGCTCCATCCGGTTGTTCGTCGTCCGAGCCTCACCCCCCGCACGCTCACGCTCCAGCCCGCTCGACGGATGACGCAGCACATACGCCCACCCCCCCGGCCCCGGATTCCCAGAGCACGCCCCATCCGTAAACAACTCCACATGCGGCCGATCCGCCCACTCCGCACCACCACCCGAACCACCCTCCGAAATCCACAGCCCAGCATCATCCGCCTTCGAAGCGCCCATAGCCCGCCAGTGTAGCGCCCCCTCCCAACGCCCCCCAACCGCCCCCAACGCCCCCAACCCTCACCCAGCCAACCCCACCCTCACCCGCACGCCCGACGCCCACCCCCACCCGCATCCCCGCACCACCGCGCGCACAACGCACGCAGCCGCGACCGATCGATCGGCTTCGTCGCGTGCGCATCGCACCCCGCCCCCAGCGCCCGCGCCCGCGACGCATCCGTCGCGTTCGCCGTCAGCAGCACGATCGCCCCGCCATACCCACGCGACCGAAGCATTCGCGTAGCCTCCACCCCGTCCATCCCCGGCATCTGCTCGTCCATCAGCACCAGCCCGAACCCACGCCCCGACGCCGCCGCCTCCAGCGCCATCGCCACCGCCTCCTCCCCGCTCGCACTCACCGACACCTCGTGACCATCGATCCGCAGCAGGTGCGACACCACCATCCGACCATCCATCGCATCATCCACCACCAGCACCCGCGCCCCCGCGACGCCACCGTGCATCCCCGCCGCCCCAACCACGCCCGCCACACCATCCGACGACCCACCCACATCACCCGGGTTCACACGATCCAACATCGGATCGATCACCGCCGTGAACACCGACCCCTCGCCAACAACGCTCCGCACCGTCAACCCGCCCCCGTGCAGCTCACAGATCTCACGGCTGATCATCAGCCCAAGACCCGTCCCCCCGAACCGCCGCCCGATCGACGCATCGCCCTGCGCAAACGGCTCGAACAGCCGCGACAACTGCTCATCGCTCATCCCCTCCCCCGTGTCCGCCACGCTCAGCACCAGTTCCCCGCCGCCAGCACCAACCTCTTCACCCCCGCGCATCCCCGCACGCACCGTGATCGTCCCATCCCGCGTGAACTTGTTCGCGTTCGCGCACAGATTGATCAGCACCTGACGCAGCCGCGAATCATCCGCGTACACCAGCGCCGGAACGCCCGCATCCACCTCCACCACCAGCCGGTTCCCCTGCCCGCTCAGCAGCGAGGCCATGCACTCGCCCACCTCGCCAAGCAGCGCGCGAACATCGAACGACCGCCGGTCGATCTCCATCCGCCCCGATTCCGCCTTCGCATGGTCCAGCACATCATCGATCAGCGACAGCAGGTGCCGCCCGTTCCGATCGATCGAATCGAGATGCGCCCCCACCGCCTCCCCGCCGCCCCCCAGCTCGTGCCGCACGATCTCCGCCGACCCCAGCACCGCGTGCATCGGCGTCCGGATCTCGTGGCTCATGCTCGCAAGGAACCGCGACTTCGCAGCGTTCGCCCGGTCCGCCTCATCCCGGGCCGACACCAGCGCCTCCGTCCGCTCCGCGACCAGCCGCTCAAGCTCCTCGTTCCGCTGCGCCAGCGCCTCGTGCAGCTCACGCTCCAGCCGCCGCCCCCGCAGCGCCGTCCCGAAACGACCCAGCGTCGCAACGAAAGACCACGACCACACATTCAGCACCAGCAGGAACACCGCAAGCAGCCGGTACGCCGGCCAGAAGAACATCAGAATCGACATCGCGTACCCGCAGATCGCGCACCAGAGAAAGATGTTCGCAAGCTGGATCATCTTCGGATCGCGGTCCCGGGCCTCCTCGCGGAACGAAGACTGAAGCCAGAACCAGTAGATCCGCAGGTACCACCCGATCACCCCCAGCGTCAGAACGATCAGCGCGATGATCCAGCCCCAGTCCGGCCCGCCGTCCGCGCCCCGCAGGCACTCCACCCGGGGCATGTACCGACCGCCGTTCGTGAAGAACGACCACGGCGCAAACCCGCCGCCCGCCTCCCCGCCGCCCGCCCCCGCCAACACACCCACACCACCGCACCAGTCCTCCGGAGACCGCGCTCCGCTCGCATCGGCCCCGCTCGCCGCACCCCCCGCACTCCCAAACAACAACACCGCCAGCACCGGCGCCAGCCCCAGCCCGCACCACGACATGACGCGACGATTCACCGGCATCGCACGACACCTCGAGACCAACATCCCCGCAAAGCCACACCCCACCATCCCCATCGACCAGTCCGGCATCATCCCACAGGGATTCCCCGCACCCGCCCGCACCACCCAGCCCGCCTCACCCGTCCAGGCGACCCCAACCCCCGACACAAGGCCCCCCGCTCACCCAACCCGAACACCCGAGCATCCCGCCGTCGCGCACACCAACCCAACTCAACTCACAGCCGCTCGATCCGCCGAGCCGTCTCCGCCCGCACCAGCCCCTCCGCGAACACACCAAGATCACCCGCCAGCACCGCCTGCAACGACGCCGACTCGTTCAACCGATGGTCCACCGCGATGTTGTCCTTGTACCGATAGGTCCGGATCCGCTCCGCACGACCGCCGCCACCGATCTGCTCGTTCCGCGCCGCGGCCTCCTCAGCCCGCAGCCGCTCACGCTCACGCTCATACAACCGAGCCCGAAGCAACCGCCACGCCTTCTCACGGTTCTGAGCCTGGCTCTTCGTCTCCTGCATCCGAACCTCGATCCCGCTCGGCCGATGCAGCAGACGAACCGCCGTCGCAACCTTGTTCACATTCTGGCCGCCCGGCCCCTGCGCCGTCGTGATGTGCTCATCCACATCTTCAGGATCAACCTCCACCTCCACGGCCTCCGGCTCCGGAAGCACCGCCACCGTCGCCGTCGAAGTGTGCACCCGCCCCTGCGTCTCCGTCGCCGGAACACGCTTCACGCAGTGCGTCCCCGCCTCGTGCGACAACGCCGTCCACACACCCGCCCCCGACACCGCCACCACACCGCTCCGAAGCCCGCCCACACCACCATCCACCTCCAGCGACATCGGCTCGAACGACCAACCCCGACGCGCTGCAAACCCCCGGTACATCTCCAGCAGATCCAGCGCCCAAAGCCCCGCCTCATCACCGCCCACACCCGCGCGGATCTCCAGCACCACCGAAGAAACCGACTCATCCTCCGCGTTCACCAGCCCCGCCAGCAGACGCTCGATCAGCGCCCCCGACTCCGTCTCCAGCCGGGCCAGCTCCTCGCGCGCCATCGCCGCGAACTCGGCATCCCCGCCACCCCCATCCACATCCCCCCGCAGCGCCTCCCCCTCACGCACCAGCGCCTCGTACGCCCGCCACCCATCCGCCACCTCGTCCAGCCCCGCCTTCCGGATCGAGAGCGAACGCACCAGCCGATGGTCGCCCATCACCCCAGGATCCAGCAGCCGCTCGCCAAGCTCATCACGCTCCGCGGCCAGCGCTGCCAGCTTCCGCAGCACCGCCCCATCAACATGGCCGCTCCCGCCGCTCGACACGCGCACGCTCCCGCAAAGCCCCCCCATCTCCACCCCGATGGCTCACGCATCCAGAGCCCCAACCGAACGACCCAAGCGAAAGACCCAACCATAAGACCCAACCCCGAGATCTGACTCAGAACCCTCCTGCACCTCGGTGGGATGGGCCTCTGGCCCGTCTCCTCATCCGCCTCTACCTCCGGTTCTGAGTCGAACGCGCCGACCCAACCCGCTTCCCACCATCATCCCACATCAACCACCAGAGCGCCAATCCACCCCTCGGTCCAACACCATCACCACCCCCAAACGCAAACAGGCCGCACGCGCCGCACCGGCATCATCATGCCGAAACGACCCATGCGGCCCGATCACCGCCCCAACCCCGATCCCAACCCCAATCCCAACCCCGATCACTTCGTCTTCTGCTTCTTCTTCTGCTTCGAGAAGTAGTCGCCGCCGAACCGCGTGTTGAACCGCTCCAGACGACCCGTCGAGTCAACGAATGCCGACTTGCCCGTGAAGAACGGGTGCGATCCCGACCACACATCGACCTTCAACTCCGGAACCGTCGCGCCGATGGTCATCACCACCTCGCCGTTGAAGTACACCTTGCAGTTCGGAAAGTAGTTCGGATGCGCATCATCCTTCATGGCCAGCCTCGCGATGATCGTCAATGTGTGCGGCTCAAATCCACGGCGGAAACCCCGCCGAAAGACACCCCGGCCCGGAAACCCAGACCCACAGGGCCACGATCGTAGCCCCCATCCACCCCCAACCCCACCCCGATCCAGCCCCATCCACCCAAAACCCACCAACTCCCCCGCCCAAACCCAACTCCCCCACCCAGCCCCAACCCACACACCCCACCCCCCCAGCCACACCCCACCCCACACCCCACCGCCACCCCCTCCCAAACCACCACCACCCCCCAAACCACCCCACACACCCCCAAACCCACTTGATCCATCGTCCGATGTGGCTAGTCTATCTGTCCCCGGCCGCAAAGCCCCTCCCCAAAAGGGCCCCACCGTCCGGAAAAACCCAATCCCCGATAGCTCAATGGTAGAGCGAGCGGCTGTTAACCGCTAGGTTGTAGGTTCGAGCCCTACTCGGGGAGCTTCCCAGGCCCGTGTCTTAAGGACGCGGGCCTGTTTGTTGATTGGACTACCCCAGCGCGCCCGTCACTCGCACTTCGAGCCGATCGCGCCCCCGCGCCTCTGGCTCCGGATCTCGCCCCCCCCTCCCAGCCATACTCTTCTCCTCCAACAACACGCTCCACAGCAAACGGAGGCAACCGATGTGGCTCGAGAAGATGGTGCGGCAGGGAAACTGGCTGTTCCGTCGCCGGGGCGTCCTCCCGCTCGCGCTCATACCCGTGGCGCTGCTCGCCGCGGCCACCTCCGTCTACAACGAACGCATCGATGACGCCATGGACGCCTGCGGCGTCGCCATCAGCCTCCTCGGCCTCGCCCTCCGCATGTGGACCGTCGGTTCCACCCCCCGCGGAACCTCGGGCCGCAACACCGCCGCGCAGAAAGCCGAACGACTCAACACCACCGGCATCTACTCGATCGTGCGCCACCCCCTCTACCTCGCAAACCTCCTGATCATCGCAGGAATCGTCTCCATCTCAGACGAATGGTGGCTCGTCCTCATCGTCGTCCTTGCCTTCTTCCTCTACTACGAGCGCATCATCGCCGCCGAAGAACAATTCCTCAAAGAGAAATTCGGCGATGCCTACACCCAGTGGGCCAGGTCCATCCCCGCCATCATCCCACGCCTCCGCGCCTGGCGACCATCCGACACCCCCTTCTCCTGGAAGAAGGCCATCCGCCAGGAATACACCGCCCTGCTCGTCATCGCCGCCGGCATCCCGCTCACAGACATGCTCTTCGACACCATCGCCGGCCACATCACCCTCCAGACATGGGCCCGCGACGACACTCACTGGATCATCTTCGGCGCCGCCGGCGCACTCCTCTACGCCACCCTCCGAACCATCCGACACCACACCTCCCTCCTCAATGTCCCAAGGTGATCGCCCCCTCCGCCCCAGCGACGCCCCGCCCACCCAACATCACATCCCCCCACGCCCCTCTTCCGCCCGCCGCGTCGAGGTGTGCCCGCGCACGAACACCCACTTCCCCTCATCCCGCTCCACCAGCATCGTGAACACCCCCGAGAACTCGAACCCACCACCCGGCATCGCAAGCCGCGTCGTGAACGCGGCGCTCCCATGCGCCGAATCCACCGACACCGCCTCCACTTCAATCTCCGACAGCTCCGTCTCGATCTCCGTCCCAGCCGGGAACCGCCGCAGCGCCCCAACGATCTCATCCGCCGAGCGATAGCGAAGCACCCCATCCTCGAACCACCGCAGCCGTCCATCGTCCACATACGCGCTCCGCACGCGCGACTCATCGCCCGCGCCCACCGCCGAGTTCCACTCACGAAGGAACTCCCCAACCTCCGCGCGCACGCCCGCGGCATCGCCCGCCCCGGGACCGCCCGACGCCGCGCACCCACCCAGCACGCAGCACACCCCCCACACCACGCCCAGGGCCACACCCCGCACCAACGCCTTCGATCCCACCACCGGAATCGACATCGACTTCACACCCATCAATCGCATGGCTTCGCTCCTCCCACATACTGCATCGCGCACACCCGATTCCCCTCCGTGTCCTCGAACTGGATCAACGTCCCCACGCCCTCGATCAGATACGGCTCCATCGTCACCGTCCCGCCCGCCGACCGGATCGCCGATGCGATCGCCGCAACATCCTCCACGCCGATCGTGCACTCGAATCCGATCATCCCCCGCCCGCTCACCGGCTCGCGCCGCTCCTGCAGCGCCCCGCCCACCGCGCCGCCCGGGCTCGTCCGGATCAGCCAGAACCCCGGCGGCCCCCACGCCTCGAACCGCCAGCCGAACACACCCTCGTAGAACCGCATCGCCCGCTCGCAGTCATCCGCATGCACCGCAAAGTGAACAAGGTCGTTCGCCATCACATCCTCCGCTCATCTCCACCGAGTCCCAACCACTCACACCACGGGCCACTCACCCGATGCGAGCCGATCCTAAAGCCACCTCCACGGCGAACCATCGATAAAATGCCAAGTAATGTCGAATACTCGCCAACCCGCACCACGACCACACCCCTTCGTCCGATCCCTCGCCGTCCGATGGCCCGCCGGACACCGCACCCACCCACACGCCCACGACTGGGGCCAACTCGTCTTCGCGGCCACCGGCGCCCTCGCCGTCGACGCCGCGCGACAACGCTGGGTCCTCCCCACCCACCGATGCCTCTGGCTCCCACCGGGCACCATCCACGATGTCCAGGCCATCGGCGAGACCCGACTCCGCACCGCCTACCTCTCCCCGCCACTCGCCGAGAGCCTCCATCCCGAAGTCCAGGTCCTCGATGTCTCACCGCTCTTCCGCGAACTCCTCCTCGAGATCGCGCGGCGCAACACCCTCTACGAATCGAACGAACTCGACCGCTGCCTCGCCACGCTCACCCTCGCGCAGATCGAACACCTCCCCCGACTCGCCCTCGCGCTCCCGCTCCCCGATGACGAGCGTGCCCGACGCATCGCCGACCGCGTCTGCCGAGCCCCCGGCGCCCGCGCCTCACTCGCCGAACTCGCCCGCGGCACCGGCGCCAGCGAACGCACGATCGAACGCATCTTCAAAGCCGAAACCGCCCTCTCCTTCGGCCGCTGGCGCCAGCAGGCACGCCTCCAGCACGCCATGCGCATCCTCTCACAAGGCCGAACAGTCACGCAGACCGCCATGGACTGCGGCTACGCGAGCACCAGCGCGTTCATCGCCGCCTTCACCAGCACCTATGGCATCACACCGGGCAGATGCCTCCGCCGACCCACATCCGAAGATCCCCCGCCAAGCAGCGCCAGTCCCCGATCCAGCAGAGCCACCCGACCGACCTGAAACGCCCACAACCCGACACACCGCACCCCCTCGCAGTCTCCAAGCAGACACCCCAACCCCAACCCCAACCCAACCCAACCCAATCACCCCAACAAGACCGCCCGCGCCCCGGACAGCCTTTCGGCCTCCGGAGCGCGGGCAGAGGAGGGAAGCAGTTCTATCGCGTGATGCTCGCGCCAGGGCGGTCCGCCCGCCGGCGCTCACGCCGTGGGAGCCATATCAACTCTCGGTTCCCGTGCCGGCCTACCCAGTGCCGGCACCATCACGCCCTCCGTCAGTTGCAGCCCTGCCCGAACGCGCCGAGCAAGATGGTCAGGTCGTCCGAATCAACATCGCCATCGCCATCGATGTCGCCCGGGCACGCCGGCGGCGCGGCGCAGGTCTTCGCCCCGCACGCGACGCCATCGCCCTGGTAGGTCCCGCCCATCCCGGCACAATCGGCGGCCGTCACCACAACGCAGTCCGCGCCGATGCAGCACGCGCCGGTCGGATCACCGCCACCGCACGCGTTGGAGTTCAGCCAGTACATCACATTGCCCGTGTTGCGGATCGGGACCACGAGGTCGCTCGAACCGTTGCCATCGAAGTCGCCCACCGCGAGCTGCTCCGGCCGGTCGCCCGCAGGAAGCGTCAGCGCCGCGGCGAAAGCGCCGGCGCCGTTGTTCGAGAGCACCGAGACCGTGAACACATCGTCGTTCGCGACCGCGAGATCCAGATCGCCATCGCAGTCAAAGTCCGACGCGACGATGCTCCCGCCATCGCCGCCCCCGCCCGTGAAGTACGGCGTGCCGAACGAAAGACCGCCGTTGTTCAGGAACACCGTCACCGCCGCTCCCGAGCTGGCCGCCAGGTCCTCATCCCCATCGCCGTCAAAGTCGCCCGCCACCAGGCGCTCCGGATTGTCAAACAGCGTGAGCGACCCCGCGGGCGCGAACCCCGCGCCAGTGTTCGACAGCAGGCTGATCGTGCTGTTATCGTTGTTCGACACCGCCAGGTCGCCAAGCCCATCGTTGTTGAAGTCGATGAACGCCGCACCCCGGGGGTCGATCCCAACGCCGAAGCTCGCCGAAGCGAACGCGCCGCCCGTGTTCGTCAGCACCGAAGCCGTGTTCGAATCGCGATTGGCCACGCACAGGTCGACCAGGCCGTCATTGTTGTAATCGCCCTGGCTGAGCCCACGCGGATTCGCGCCCACCGGAGTGGTGCCCACCAGCCCGAACACACCGCCCGTGTTGATCACCAGCGCGACCGAGCCCTGGTTCTGGAACGCCACCGCCAGATCGATGTCGCCATCGTTGTCGAAGTCGGCCGCCTGGACATCCCCGACACCCGTGTTGTTGCCCAGCAGCGCCGCGGCCCCCATCGCGAAGGTGCCCGAGCCATCGTTGAGGAATGTGACCACACGATCGGGGTTGTTCACGGTCACCGCGAAGTCAACATCACCATCGCCATCAAAGTCGCCCGTCGCCACGCCGCTCGGCTGCAGGCCCGCGGCCAGCATCACACCGGGGCCGAACGAGATCTGCGCGCTCGCCATCCCGCACCCCGCCAGGATGCCCGCAGCGATCGTCATCATCATTGTCGTCTTGCGTTCCATCGGACAAGTCTCCTTCTCTTTGATGCGCTCTCCAGCGCGAAGCCTGATCTCCGTTGGTTCCCAGCGCCCGGCACACGCGAGCGTTCCACCATCGGATCCGCGTGAAGGAGCCCGCCCCGAGCCGCCTGATACCTCGATCGTGTGGGATTCTCGATCTCTTTCGATCTCATGCGTCTGCAACGCACCCGCGCTGCGAGTCAATACATCCGCGCGCGAAGCCCGCTGAGCGCAGCGACGAACGACGCCGCGCTGCGCGAGCCGGCGCAATCCAGCATCACCACGAATCCCGCCCCCGCACACGCACGCAAACCCCACCGATGCGCACCGCGCCGCGGCGCGCATCGCACGAGAACGCGAACCGCGCCCGCGCCGCCCCACGAGCGCTGCAAAACGCAGACCGGATCACCCGCCGCCGAATCCGCCCAACAGAATCCCGAGATCATCGCTGTCCACATCGCCGTCGAAGTCGAGGTCGCCCACAGCCCCCGCGCCGCCGAACCCGCCCAGCAACATCCCCAGGTCGTCCGAATCAACGATGCCCGACCAGTCCAGATCGCCCAGCACCCGCGGCGCCGCGCCGCCCACACCCACCAACGCGGCGCCCACATCGATCACGCCCGCACCCAACACACCCTCAAGATCTGGATTCCGTCCATCGAACGGCGTCGCCTCGCTCATCAGCAGCATCCGCACCCCCTCCGGTGACAGCGATGGGTCGTACCCGCGCACACGCGCCGCGAGCCCCGCCACAAGCCCCGCGCCGAAACTCGTCCCGCTCGCCCGCGCGTACCCACCCTCCGGGAAGGTGCTCACCAGGTCCAGCGCGGGCGCGCTCAGATCCACATGCGACCCGAAGTTCGTGAACGCCGTCGCCACGCCCCCATCATCAACACCCGCCACCGCGATCGCGAACGGATCCGTCGATGGATACCACACCGTCTCCCCCGCATCGTTCCCCGCCGCGGTGACAACAACCACCCCAAGCTCCGCGCCGGCGGCGATCACATCCTCGATCACCTCCGATACCACCGTCGTCCCCAGGCTGACCACCACCACCGAAGCCCCGCGCGCCACCGCCTCCGAGATACCCTGCGCCACCTGGTAGGTCGTCGACCGACCATCCGCATCCATCACGCGGATCGGAAGGATCGTCGACTCCGGCGCCACCGCCAGAACCAGCCCCGCGATCATCGTGCCGTGCCCGCGCACCTCATCCACGAGCCCATCACCATCGCTGTCATCGCCCACCGCCGGGTCATCGAACGCGGGCTGCCCCGGAACGAACGAGATGCCCCCCGGCTCGATCGCACCCGACAACGCCGGATGCGCAACATCCACGCCCGTATCAACGATCGCGACCACCACCGGCTCCGATGGACCCGCCGGCGCCCCGCCGAGAACGCCGGGACGATACAGATCGATGAGCCCGCCGAAGGTCGGATTCGTGTACGCCGGCGACACGCTCGCGAAGAAGAAACTCCCCGTGCCCGGAACCGGATCGCCGAGCTCGAAGTTCAACTCCTGGTCCTTGATCCGCACATCCGCCTCCGCGAGGACCAGGAACTCCTCCGCGCCCAGCCCATCGGGCAGATCGATCAGGTAGTCCGGACGCGAGCCCGCCTCGACCACCGCGATCGTGCTCGTCCCATAGGCCGCGTGGATCTCCTCGATCGTGAACCCATCCTCGACCTCGATGATCGCCTGCCCCTCCACGAACGGCGCACCCCCCGACCCCTCGGGAGCGTCGCCCGCAGCGCCCGCCACCGGCGTCAACGCCGCCGCCACGCCCACAACCAGCGCGATCCCACGTCGCCGGGCATCCCCCGATCCATCGAGCATCGCCGAACCGTTCATACCGCTATGTGCCAAAGTGAACATCATGGTCTTCCCACCAATGCGAATGGCGCCCAGAACGCCGGATGAGGATTGTCAGACATCGTTTCGAGCTGCGCTGCTCGCAGCGCACCAAGAGCCAGCCCCACCGATCGCGAACCCGAACCCGACAGCCGCCGATGCATCGCCTCCATCAGCCCGATCGTCGTCCGATCGTGCGCCGACCACAGGCTCGCGATCACGCTCGAAGCCCCCGCCGCAAGCAGCGCCCGCACCAGGCCATACGGCTCCTCCCCCGCATTGCTCGCGCTCCGGCCCACATCGCAGCTGCTCAGCGTCACCGAGGCCCCGTCCAGCCGAAGACCATAGACCTCCCGCGCCGAAACCCACCCATCGGCCAGCCGAAGACGCGCGCCCAGCGGATCACGGGCCGGAAATACCCCATGGCAGGCCAGATGCAACCACGACGCGCCGCTCGCACCGAGCAGCGCCCCACGCGTCGCCCGATCATCCACCACCGCGTCGACCCCGCGCAAGCCCGCCACGCGCATCGCCTCCTCACGCATCAGCGGCGCCCCATCGTCGCGAACGCCCAACACGAATCCCGCACCATCAGAAGGCGCCGGCTCACCCGCCCGCAGCAGCACGCTCGCGCTGGGCGCATACGCGATCGCCGCCCGCTCGATCAGGAAACCCCGACCATCGTGCAGCGCGTGCATCGGAACCCCGTGCAGCACCCCGTGCGGGATCACCGACACCAGCTCGCACCGATCCAGCGCGCGCTCGAACGCGGGAGCAAGCATCGACCAGAGCCCGTGCAACGCCCCAACGCACTGCTCCACCCGCCGCTCCCGCGATCGCATCGCCATCCCCTCCGACAACAGCCGATGGTCCGCCAGCGCCCGATCGATCTGGAATGACACGCGGCTCGCCGCCTCCGCCACCGCCCGACGAGAGCCAAGATCCACCACCGTCTCAACACGATTCCGATCCAAAACGAACGCACCGAACCGATCGTCGGCCACGAAAAACTCCACCAACCCAGCCCCCTCGCCCAGCGAGGCCCGAACCATGTCCAGAGTCGCCGGACGCCCCGCAAGCTCACCGAACCGGCGCGTCGAGGCGAGGCGAACCTCAAGATCCTCCACCCGACGCCGAAGCGACACCAGCCGCTCCTCGCTCTCCAAAGACCCCACGCCACGCTCCCCGCGCGATGCCCGCTCATCCCACCACCGGTACAACGCGTTCATCTCGCCGCGCAAACGCGCCAGCTCACCCGCCATCCGCCGGCTCTCAGCATCACCGCCCGCCGTTCCACCCGACAGATCCTCCAGCAGCTCCACGCCACCCTCCAGAAGATCCAAGAGCGAACGGGCCTTGCTCCGCTCCACGGCGTCGAACGCGATCGCGACCGCCTCCTCGCCAGGAGCACGCAGCGCCGCGCGCAGAAGCGACTCGAACACAACCGCGCGCCGACCAGACCACGCGGAACGCAGGCGCTCGGCCTGCAGCAGCCCCCGGGTCGTGTCCACATGCCCCGCCGCCTCCGCGAACCACACCAACGCCCCGCCATGATCGCCCAGCGCCTCCGCAACCTCCCCCCGAAGATGCAGCGCCTCCCCCAGAAGCAGCGCAAGCCCCATCTCCCGCGCACCCAGAATCAACCCATCAACCTCCGACACCAGCGAGCCGGCAACGCCCACCCCCGGCGATATCCGTCCCCCCGCGGACCGGAACCGCGCATCCAGCAACGCCAGCATCGCGCAACCGTGCTCGACAGGGAGCGATCGCAGCGCCGGAACCGCCTCCTCAAGAACACCCGCCGCGCCCGCGAAATCCCCCGCCGCTTGCAGCGACCGACCAAGCCCCACGCCCGCGCGGGCCGATCCCTGCGCGTTCCCCGCCCCATCGAACGCCCTCCGCGCGAGGGCCAGCACCCGCTGGGCATCACCAAAACGCCGCTGCCGCATCAGCACATCGCCAATCCCGAGACGCGCCCGCGCCGCATCGACCGCCAGCCCGCTCGCATCGAGCGTCGCAACGCACGCCTCGAACGAATCCAGCGCCTCATCCAGAACCCCGATATCAACCAGCACCTCCGCCCGCTCCGCAAGCAGCCGCGCACGATCCGCCGGCGAAGCGCTCCGCTCAACAAGCCGGAGCGCCGACTCGAACCCCGACAGCGCCGCGTGCGGGCGACCCCGACGCGCCCACAAGTCCGCAAGATTCCCCTCCGCCAACGCCCCGGCCCGGTCCAGCCCCGCCTGCCCGAACGCATCCCGCGCCGCCACGAACGCCGCTTCCGCCTCCTCGAAACGAGCAAGCTCCAGCAGCGCCTCCCCACGGTTCGACTGGATCTGCGCCCGCGCCACCGGCTCATCCTCGAACCCCGCCAGCGCCGCATCGAACTCCTTCAGAGCGCCCGCCTGGTCGCCCACCATCCGAAGCACCACGCCCAGATTGGACCGCGCACGCGCCGCCCACCCATCCGATCCGCACGCCCCGAACGCCTCCGCCGCCCGCCGACCCGCCTCAATCGCCTCATCGCTCCGACCACTGCGAACCAGCGGCTGCACCCGCGCAAGCCACACACGCGCACCAATCACCGCATCGCCCACATCACCACGGAACCCATCGACCTCGTCGAGCAGCGCGATCGCATCCGACAAACGCCCCTCCACCGACAGCGCATTCGAAACCGAAACCCGCACCCGCGCCCGCGCATCCCCATCGCCAAGCTCGTCAACCAGCCCCACCAGCCAATCCCCGGCATCACCGGCCGCCACGGGATCCCGGTGCACCAGCGCCTCGTGCTCATCGATCGCGCGCCCAACCACCGCGCCCGGATCAGCCGCTGCGCGAACCGACGCCCGACGCGCATCGCCCGACATCCCAGACCACCCCTCCAGCAGCGACGGGCGCCGGGGAGAATCGCTCATCCAACCTCCACCCCGTCGAGAACGATCGACCCGCCCCCGGCGCTCACGATCACCACCCGATACACGCCCGCCGCCAGACGAAGCGTGAAGTACCCCGTCTCGTCCAACTCGCCCCGCGCCTCAGTCCCAGGACCCGCCAGCGGTGATGCATGAACCCACGCCGGGAAACGATCCGAAGGCAGATCCGCCTGACCCCGCACCAGCATCACATCGCCCCCATCGCCAACACCACCCCCGACCTCATCACCCGGATCCACCGCACCGATGTTCAGATGCACCTCCACCCCGTCGACCACGAACACAAGCTGGTACGCCTCCGCGATCCCGCGCATCCCGATCAATTCACCGCTCCGCGTGTCCAGCGCCAGCTCCGCCAGCGCCGATACCACATCGCCATCGAACCCCGCCGGAAGCCCGCGGTTTGCCCGCAGCACACCTTCCGCCGCCGCCATCACCCGCTCACGAACCGTCCGAACCTCGGCGCACAACCCACGAATCCCCGCCGCCGCCGCATCGACCAGCCGCGCAGCACGCGCCAGCCCCGGCTCATGCGCCAGCCGCCGCTCCAACGCCGCCCGCCCATCCGCATCCAGATCATCCACCGCGCGGCGCACCAGCAGATCCAGATCGGCATCGCTCAGGGGATCAAACACCATGCGCATTCCCATCCATTCGGTGAACGCCCACATCCATGCAGGCTTCGGGCGGGCCCAGCGGGCACACCGACCACAACCATGAGCCCCATCCCGCCCCGCTGATACCAACAACACCCCGACCCCAATCAAATTCCCCCAGGCACACCCACCCCCCCACGCCCCCCCATCACCCACCCTCAAACTCGTCCGGAAACACCGCCCGCGCCGCCGGATCCGAACCAAGCGACTCCATCATCTTCTTCAAACACCGCGCCCGCGTCGGCCCAATGCTCCCGATCGGCATCCCCAACTCGCCCGAGATCCGCCGGTAATCAGGCGCGCCCGGCTCCGAAAAAATCGCCATCAAAAGACGCTGGCAACGCTCCCCGATCCGAGCCAGATGCGCCACCATCGCCGCCCGCTGCTCCGCAGTGCACCCCGCTTCACCATCACCACCACCACCCCGCGAATCCGCAACACGCTCAACCGCATCAACCCCACCAGCGCCGCCGCCCCCCCCGACCGCCCGCCGCCGACGACGCTCACGCCACGCCGCACGACGAGTCGTCACCTGCAACCACTTTGGAAGTGCCTCAGGATCGCGGATCGACCCCACCCGCGGCACCAGCGTCGCCAGCACAATCTGCACAACCTCCTCCGCCGCCTCCCCATCAAGCCCCTCGCCTCGCGCCGTCGCATAGATCAGCCCGAGATACCGCCCAACCAATTCCGACCACGCACCCTCATCACCACGACCGCACTGCCCGAGCAGCTCCGCATCGCTCCGCTCGATGGAGATACCCTCGTCCAAGCGTCTCTCCCAACGCGCGCTCGAAACAACGAAGTCCAGCGACGGCCCAACACCCATCATCGAACCAAACACGATGTTCTAGGCGCGTCAACCGAACCCCGCCCATGCACCCAAAATGCGGACCTTCCGCCGCACCCCCCACACCCAATACCTCACCCCACATCCCCCGGAATCACCCGACCATGCGGATCCACCCGCGGACCCTCCGGCGGCGACATCCCGAGATGCTCCAGCAGCTCCGCAGGATCGTGCACATGGTCGGCCGCCAGCCCCGCGCGCCGCACCAGGTAGTCCTCCCACAACCGGTGCCGGCGCACCACCTCACCACCGGCCACGCGCCCCGCCTCCGTCAACCGAACACGCCCCACATCGCCCACCACAACCCCCTCATCACCTCCATCTCCATCCCCCGCACCCGCGCCAACCACCAGCCCCCGCCGCATCGCCGCCCTCACAGTCGCAGATCGAACTGCCAAACCACCACCCCGCAACGCTCCAGCTTCCAACCCATCGACCTCGCCATCTCCACGCTCCCCGCACCGATACAGCCACGCCAGCAGGTCATCCAGCGCCACCCGCGCTGACATCCGCCGACGACGCACCACCCGAACCAGCACACCGTGCCGCGGGCTCAGCACCATCGCCGCCGCGAACAACACCCCACCCATCACCGCGATCGCACCCGCCGCGTTCACCGACTCCAGCTCGAACACCCCCGGCACCACCGTCGCCGCCGCGTACCCGCCCACACCGCACACCACCGACACCACCACGCTCCACACCACCTGCGCACCCAACCGGTCCGTCAGCAGCCGCGCTGTCGCCGCCGGGCACACCAGCATCGCCACCACCAGAATCGACCCCACTGCCTCGAAGCTCGCCACCGTCGCACCCGCCACCAGCACCATCAGCAGCATGTGCATCAACCCGGCGCTGAACCCCTGCGTCGTCGCCAGCTCCGGATCGAACGCCGCGATCCGAAGCTCCTTGAAGAGCACCACCACGAACCCAACCGAAAGCGCCACCATCGCCCCCAGCGCCCACACCTGCCGCGGAAGCGCTTCCAGCGTCGACCACGACAGCAACCCACCAATCGTCTCCGGCGCCCCGTACCACACCAGCAGCTCCAGCTGCCCATGCAGCACGCAGTCCGCATCCAGATCCACCTGCCGCGCCCCCCGCTCGATCAGCAGCACGCCCAGCGCGAACATCACGCTGAACACCACCCCCATCGCCGCCCCCGGCTCCACCCGCCCGTACCGCTTCACCAGTTCCACCAGCGCCACCGTCACCAGCCCCGCGATCGCCGCGCCGACAAACATCACCAGCGGATGACGCGTCGATGCGATCAGGAACGCGATCACCAGCCCCGGCAGCACGCTGTGGCTGATCGCATCCCCCATCAGGCTCAGCCGCCGCAGCACAAGAAAGTTCCCCAGCACACCGCAGCACACCGCCGCCAGCGTCGCGCCCAGCATCGGAAACAGATCCAGCCCGATCTCGAATCCCCTCATCGCGCCCCTCCCCTCGCCCCGCCCCCGCCCGCGCCCACCGCAGCACCCTCCGCGCTGCCCAGCTTCGCCTCCAGTTCCCGCACCAGCTCTTCGCTCAGCACATGCTCCACCTGGTCCACCGACCAGTCCACATGGCTCGGCGCGATGTCCGCGTAGCTCACCAGGTACTGCTCCCACAGCGCATGGTTCCGCGCCACCCGCGCCCCGCGCTCCAGCCCCGACGCCGTCGCCCGCACACCATCGCCGCCGCCCACCGCCTCGATCATCCCCCCGCGCCGCAGCGACCACATCACCAGCCACTTCAGCCCCCGCGACCACCCCCGCTCCGCGCCAAGCCCCGCCACCGCATCACCGCCCAGCACGCCCGAACCGCTCTCGTGCGCCAGTTCCAGCAGGTGATCGCCCGCGATCCGAACCCGCAGCCGCTCCCGCCGAACGAACGCCCCCAGCACACCCCGCGATGGCGCCAGCAACAGGCTCAGCACGAACGCCGCGCCACCCGCCAGAACGATCACCGCCCCGCCCGGCATCCCCGGCGATAGCGCCGACACCACCGAGCCCACATACCCGCTCGCCCCCCCGATCGCGCCCGAGATCACCACCATCACCCACAGCCGCTCCGTCCAGAAGCGCGCACACACCGGAGGCACGATCAGCAGCGCCACCACCAATATCAATCCCACGCACTGCAGCCCCGCCACCGTCACCAGCACCACCAGCCCCATCATCGCCACATCGATCCACCCCACCGCCCACCCATCCACCCGCGCGAACGACTCATCAAAGCACACCAGCGCGAATTCTTTCAGGAACAGCGCCGACGCCCCGATCCCCGCCAACGCGATCCCGCCCATCAGGGCCACATCGCCCAGCCGCATCGTCGCCGCCTGCCCGTAGATCAGCGCGCTCAGCCCCGCCGCACCGTGCGCCGCGTGCACCTGGATCAGGCTCAGCAGCACCACGCCCACACCGAAGAACACCCCCAGAACCATCCCGATCGCCGCATCCTCGCGCACCCGCGAATGCCGCAGGATCAACTGGATGCACACCACGCCCAGCACCCCCGCCAGCGCCGCCCCCAGCAGCAGCAACGGCAGCGAGCGAGCATCAAGCCCGAGCGCCCCCGCCAGCAGGAACGCCCCGCAGATCCCCGGCAGCGTCGCGTGGCTCACCGCATCCGTCACCAGCGCCCGCTTCCGGAGCAGCGCGAACACGCCCACCACACCCGCCGCGATCCCCAGCAGCGCTGTCCCCGCGATCACCACATTTGTGTTGTACCCCCCGCGAAAGCTCAGAACCTCCACCACCTCGCCAAGCCCCGGCCACCCGCCGCGCGCCTCCACCAGCGATCGCCCGCCACCGAGCGCGCCGCCACCCCCAGCGACCCCCGCCGCCGCCATCCCGCCCATCATCGCATCGACCGCCAGCATCACGCCTCCCCGGACGCCGCCCGAGCCACCGCCTCGGCCGCCTCCGACAAAAGCGTCAGTCGACCCCCATAAGTCTTCTGCAGATTCGCGCTCGTGAACACCTCGCGCACCGGACCCGCCGCCACCACCCGCATGTTCAGCAGGATCACATCATCGAAGTACGCCGGAACCGTCTGCAGATCGTGGTGCACCGCGATCACCGTCTTCCCCGCGCCCCGCAGCTCGCGCAGCACCCCCACGATCGCCCGCTCCGTCGCCGCATCCACACCCGCGAACGGCTCATCCATGAAGTACAAGTCCGCCTCCTGCGCCAGCGCCCGCGCCAGAAACACCCGCTGCTGCTGACCGCCGGACAACTGGCTGATCTGACGACCCGCGTACTCGCGCATCCCCACTCGCTCCAGGCACGACAGCGCCGCGGCACGATGCGAACGCGTCACCGGCCGGCACCAACCGATCCGCCGGTAACGACCCATGCACACCACATCCAGCGCCGACACCGGGAACTCCCAGTCCACGCTCTCACGCTGCGGCACATACCCCACACGCGACCGCGCGCCCCGGTACGAACCGCCCCAGAACGCCACCTGCCCCGAAGCACGCGGCACCAGCCCCAGGCACGCCTTGATCAGCGTGCTCTTCCCCGCCCCATTCGGCCCGACAATCGCCGTCAAACGCCCCGCCGACGCATCGAAATCAACATCCCAAAGCACCGGCTTCCGCTGGTACGCCACCGTCATCGCGTGCACCGACACCGGGCTCTCCGCCGAATGCTCCGGCAGCGCGCCCAGATCGGTCCCCGACGCGCCCCCCGCGCGACCGCCCACCCGACGCGTCCGATGCACCATCCGGCTCATCGCGCTGCCCCCTCCGCCGAAGACAGCCGCCCGCTCATCCCGCCCGCCGGCGCATCGCCCCCCAGCGCCCGCGCGATCACCGTCACATTGTGATCGATCATCCCCACATAGGTCCCCTCGTAGCTCTCCGCCGCGCCCATCGCATCGCTGAACAGCTCCCCGCCGATCACCACCCGATGCCCCCGCGCCGCCGCCCCGCTCACCACGGCCTCGATGTTCCGCTCGCTCACCGTCGACTCCACGAACACCGCCCCGATCCCACGCTCCACCAGCAGATCCACAAGCAATTCGATGTCACGCGACCCCGCCTCGCTCTCCGTAGAAAGCCCCTGGATCCCCACCACCTCGAACCCATACCGACGACCAAAGTACCCGAACGCATCGTGCGCGGTCACCAGCACACGCTGGCCCTCATCAACCGTCCCCAGCACACGCTCCGCGTACGCATCCAGCGCGACCAGCTCCGCGACATACGCCTCCGCGTTCGCGCGGTACGCCTCCGCCCCGCCCGGATCGTGCGCGATCATCGCATCCCGCACCACGCCCACGCAACGCGACCACAACGATGGATCCATCCACACATGCGGATCGTGCAGCCCCTCCACACCCTCGGGCGACAACAACTCCGACTCGCCAAGCCCCTCCGTCACCGCCACCACGCGCTTCCCGCTCCCCGCAGCACGGATCAGCGCATCCGTCAGCTTCCCCTCCAGCAGCAGCCCGTTGTAGAAAACCACATCCGCATCCATCAGCCGACCCACATCGCTCCGCGTCGCCGAGTACAGGTGCGGATCCACCCCAGACCCGATCAGCCCCACCACCTCCGCCCGATCCCCGCCCACCGCGCGCACCATGTCCGCCACCATCCCCACCGTCGCCACCACCCGGATCGGATCGCCCGCGCCATCGGCATCCCCGCCCCCATCACCGCCTCCGCTCCCGCCCCCATTCCCACCAGACCCCCCGCACCCGCACACCACCACCGCCACCAACGCCCCCACCAGCAACGCCAGACCACGCATGACACCTCCAATACGCGCTGCGCGCACCCTTCGCCCGCCCCGCCCCGTCCAAAGCAGCGCCGCCAAGGCTAGCCCCAAAAGTTTGTCAAGTCAAACATTGCCGCCCCCCACACCCAAACCCCGCCGCACACCCTTCCCCAACCCCCGCCAGCCCCATCCCTCACCCTGACCCCTCCCGAGCCACCTGGATCTTCCGAGCCGCCGCGAACGACAGCCCCACCGCCGGCTTCCCAACCGCCCGCACGCTCATCGACTCACCCTCCGGCACCACCTCCACCACCTCGATCCGCTCCCCCGGCCGCAGCCCGTGCCGACCCGCGAACTCCAGGAACCCCGCATCCTGATCCAGAATCCGCGACACCACCCCACCCTCGCCACGACCCATCTCCGCCAGCGGCACCGAGTCATCCGCCCGCACACGCCCCCGCGCATCCGGAATCGGATCCCCGTGCGGATCGATCGAGGGCGAACCCAGAAACGCATCCAACCGGTCCAGCACCTTCGCCGAAAGCGCATGCTCCAGACGCTCGGCCTCCTCGTGCACCTCCGACCAGTCAAACCCCAGCGTCCGAACCAGAAACACCTCGATCAGCCGATGCCGACGGATCATGTCGATCGCCAGCGTCCGCCCCTTCCCCGTCAGCCGGATCCCGCCGTACCGCTCCCCCTCCGCGAGCCCCGCCTCCCGCAGCTTCCGCACCATCGCCGTCACGCTCCCCTTCGTCACCCCCAGCGTCGCCGCGATCCGAACCACCGTCGCCTCACCCGTCGGCGAATCCTGCTGCAGCAGGTAGATCGCCTTCACATAGTCCTCCACCGTCGAACTCGCCATGCCCCCGATCCTACTGAATCCCCCACCCAACACCCCACCCCCCCCAACCCCCCCCA
>JBQLZO010000003.1:0-3233 GCA_052168315.1 Phycisphaerales bacterium
CGGCGCGCGGGGCGCGGAGGTTCCGGGCGTGCCGGCTGGTACATGGCACGCGCCGGACAACGGGTGGGAGGTGGCGATGGCGCGGTGGCTGGCGCGGGCGTGCGCGGGGCTGCTGGGGGTCTCGTTATTGCTGGCGAGCTGGATCACGGTTCCGTCGGGGAACAGGCTCTCGGGGTGGGTGGTGCAGCCATCGGCTCAGTCGGCACCGAGTCGGTGGATGGTTGCGGTGCGGGTGCGACGCGGGTTCCAGTGGCCAGCGCCGACCGTGGATGCGGTTGTGCAGGTGCTGCCGGATGCGGGGTCAGCGGGGTCGGGAGGTGCGGGGTGGTCGCCGGCGCCGGTCTCTGCTCGGATCGTGCGCGAGGCGTACGGGTCGTGGCGGATGGAGTTCGATCTTGATTCGCTGCCGGAGGGCCGGATGGTCGGGCTCGGCCGGTTTCCGGATTCGCACGGGGTGGTGCATCGCGATGGAACGGTGCGGATCGAGCCGCTGGCGGCGGTGGGGACGATGATGGCGCACATCGCGGCGTCCGGTGAGGAGCGCGCCGTGCTGGAAGCCGTGGGCGCTTCGGTGGAGGCGGCGCTGAGCGATGCGCTGGGCGATGATTTCGCGCGGGCGCAGCGCAGCGGGGCGTCGGGTGCCGGCGCGGACCCCGGGCGCATCGCCGGGCAGGCGGTGGGCGCGTTGTTCCTGGGCGCGATCGGTGTGTGCCTGGCGGCGATGGCGCAGGGCTGGTGGCTGCGGCGCGGCGGACCGGGATCAGATGGCTCAGGCGGATCCGGCGGATCCTGACTTGGGCGGCATTGGCGATCGTGAAGTCAGCGCGGGGCGTCTGGCGGTCAGCGGACGGCGAGGGATTTTTCGTTGAGCCATTCGAGGAGGGTGGTGGCGTCGCGGTTGCCGTTGAGGCGTGCGACGATGGCGCCGTCGTGGATGAGGATGGTGGTGGGGATGGAGCCGATGGCGAGCTGGGCCTGGTCCTGTGGTCGGGCGTCGATGTCGATCATGATGGCGATGGCGTTGGCATCGAGCCATGCCTGGACATCGGGGTCGGCCAGGGCGTTGCGCTTGTAGGCCTGGCAGGGTCCGCACCATTCGGCGGTGGCGACGGCGATGAGGACCTTGTCCTGGGCGCGGGCGTCGGCGATGGCCTGATCGAGCGATGAGATGGTCTCGAAGGAATCGGGTGTGGGGGCGGGTGCGCCGGTGCGGAAGATCTGGATGATTGCGAGGGCGAGGATGACGAGGAGGATGACGGTCATCGGGCCCATGTGGCGTTGCCAGCCTGGGGCTGGGTTGTTGTGGTGCTGGTGTTGGTGCTCTTGTTGGTGGGCGGTGGTCATGGTCGCTGGCTCCTGGGCCGTGGCGTTCCGGATGGTGTTCCCCCGTGTGGTGTGCGGTGATTCGGTTCGGTTTATGGCGTGGCGTGTGGGTGGCTGTTGGTGCTCTGGTGGGCGGCGCTGATGGTGCGTCAACGGCGTTTGGTGGGCGATTGTTCCGCGCTGGGGGGTGGGGAGCGGGGTCCGGGAGTGGTGAGGGGGCGGCTCAGGGGCGGTTGGGAGGCAAGGGGTGGGGCTGGTGTGCGGACCCTACACTGGATCGCGTGGCGGCGCTGCGGGCCCGGTCGGCGGGCGGCGGCGCTGCCGGGCACGGGGCGTGGGGATGGGCGGATGGGGGTGGGGAGGTGGGGTGTGGGCGTGTGTGGTTTGGATCCTGGGTTCCTCCGGCGGAGCGGTGTGCCATGGCCTCGAAGACGAACGCGTTTGCCGCCCGTGCGACGGCGGCGCTTGAGCAGCTGCAGAGCAAGGGCGAGTTGAAGCGTCTGCAGACGATCGATTCGCCGATGGATGCGCGGGTGTCGCTGCGGAACGCGGATGGGACCTACCACGAGGTGCTGTGCTTCTGCTCGAATAATTACCTCGGGCTGGCGAACCATCCGGAGGTGGTGGAGGCGGGGATCAAGGGGCTGCGCGACTATGGCGCGGGCACGGCGTCGGTGCGGTTCATCTGCGGGACTTTCTCGCCGCACCTGGAGCTGGAGGCGCGGATCGCGGAGTTCCTGGGCGTGGAGTCCTCGTACACCTTCGTGTCGTGCTGGAACGCGACGGAGGCGCTGCTGCCGACGCTGTGCGAGCCGACGGATGCGATCGTGTCCGACGAGCTGAACCACGCGTGCATCATCGATTCGATCCGGCTGGCGGGTGTGATCAAGAAGGGGGTCAAGAAGTTCATCTACCAGAACGCGGACATGGCGGACCTGGAGTCGAAGCTGGACGAGGCCCGGCGGTCGGTCGAGGATGGGTCGGTGATCTGGCTGATCACCGATGGCGTGTTCTCGATGGAGGGGAACATCGCGCCGCTGAAGGAGATGCGGGCGCTGGCGGATCGGTACGGGGCGGTGCTGGTGGTCGACGATTCGCACGGGACGGGGGTGATGGGCGAGACGGGTCGCGGGACGCACGAGCACTGGGGGCTGCGCGGCGATGAGATCGATGTGTTCACGGGGACGCTGGGCAAGGCGCTGGGCGGCGCGGCGGGCGGGTACATCGCGGGGCCGCGGCACGCGACGGAGATGATCGTGCAGCGTGCACGGCCGACGCTGTTCTCGAACGCGCTGCCGGTGACGACGGCGTGCTCTGCGAGCAAGGCGATCGAGATCCTGATGAACGAGCCGGAGCGTGTGGCGCGGCTTCGGGAGAATGTCGCGTACGCGCGCCGGAAGATCCGCGATGCGGGGTTCGAGGTGCTGGAATCGCCGACGGCGATCTGCCCGATCATCGTGGGCGACACGGCCAAGGCGATCGCGATGTCGAAGCGGCTGCTGGAGAAGGGTGTGTATGTGATCGGTTTCGGGTACCCGGTGGTGCCGGAGGGGACGGCGCGGCTGCGGGTGCAGATCTCGGCAGCGCATGAGGAGGGTGATATCGATGCGCTGGTGGATGGGTTGAAGTCGCTGTGAGCGACGGGCGTGGGGAGGGGGGCGGATGGAGAGAGCAGCAGAACAGCAGATCAGCAGAGCGGCAGAAGAGCGGAGTAGCAGAACAGCAGACCAGCAGTATGGCGGAGCGGGGGAGGAGGGGATTGGGTGTGGGCGTGAATGGTGGTCTGCTGGGATGGGAGTGTTGTGATGATGCGCGTGATGATGATGTTTGGAATGGCGCGGGCGATGGCGCGCGGGGTGGTCGCGGCGTTGGTGGTGGGGATGGTGCTGGCGGTGGGCGGGCCGGTGGGG
>JBQLZO010000004.1:0-2869 GCA_052168315.1 Phycisphaerales bacterium
CCACCCGCCCTGTGTAGGAGGAGGAGTGAAGATGAGAAGTGGTAGCCCGGGGGGGTCGGCTCGATGGGGGTGTGGGGAAAGGTGAGAGGTGCTGGCGGTGCGCGGTTGGTTGGGGTGTGTGGGTTGTGCGCGCGGGGGGTGATGTTGGGTGGAGGGGTGTTGGGGGGATGGAGAAGAGCGGGGCACGGGGAAAGGGGTGTGCCTTGGCGGTTTGCCCGCCCGCCCTAAGTAGGAGGAGCAGTGAAGAAGAGGAGTTGTCCCCCGGGGGGGTTGGCTCGATGGTGGTGTGGGGAGGGGTGAGGGGTGAGGGGTGCTGGTGGTGCGCGGGTGGTTGGGGTGTGGGCGTTGTGCGCGCGGAGGGGGTGATGTTGGGTTGTTGGTCGAGTCCTCCGCCCCTGCCGGGGCGGGGTTTCATCGGGCTTGCTTCGGCGGGTTGCGCTTCGCCCGCTTTGCGGGCTGCGCTTCACCGGCCGCTACAGGGCTTCGCCCCTTTGGGGCGAATAGCGGGGGACGACTTGGGCGGGGGATTGGTGGGGCGTGGTTGTGCGCGCGGATGCGGTGCTGTTGGGGAGTGGGGTGTTGGGTGGACGGAGGAGAGTGGGGCACAGGGAAAGGGGTGTGCCTTGGCGGTTTGCCCGCCCGCCCTGTGTAGGAGGAGTAGAGAAGAAGATTGAGGAGTTGTCCCCCGGGGGGGCTGGCTCGATGGTGGTGTGTGCGTGGGGGGGCGGATGTGGATGGGGATGTGGATGTGGATGTAGATGGGGAGGATGGATGTGGTGGTGGGGGTGTGATGGTGTAGAGTGGGTTGGGTGATGTGGTGGTCTGGAGGTGTTTGATGGGCGGGATGACGGCGAGTTCGTTGTTTCGTGTTGGTGTGAAGCTGATTGGTGTGTATGTGATCTTCGGCGAGGCGATCCCGTTGACGGGGCAGTATGGGAATATGTTCCTGCAGCAGTACAGCTACGCGAGTCAGGGGGGCATGGGCATGGGCATGGGTGTGTTGGAGATGCTGGGCTGGTTGATCGTGCCGTTGATTGTTTGGGGCGGGGGGCTGTATCTGTTCTTTGGCGGGCGGAAGCTGGCGGACTTCGCGCTGGTGCGGACGCAGCGGTATTGCCCGGATTGTTCGTTTGATCTGGCGGGGTCGGTGGGCGAGCGGTGCCCGGAGTGCGGGCTGGTGCTGCCGTTGAGCGTGCTGACGGTGCGGGATCGGCTGACGCTGGAGAAGGCGCTGGAGGAGCGGGACCTGGCGGCTGCGGAGCGGCGGGAGTTGGGTGAGCCTTGGAAGTCGATCGTGGCTCGGCATGAGGGTGGGGAGGGGTGAGGGTGGTCACACAGCTTTGCGTGGAAGGTGTCCACCGGCACATTTTCGTCTCGAGATTCGGTGTCTCCGTCGGCGGAGAGCACCGAGGTCGAGGCGACCTCGGTGGCACGGTGGGAGGGTAGAATGAAGTTGGTGCCACCCGACGTTCGGTATATCGCGCTTGTGCAGAGAATTCGCGATCCCGTCGAGACGCTCTTGATCCCTAGCAGCGGATGAACAGCCACTCGCTTATCCTCACTGCCCAACCGTGCAAATGAAGAATTGAGACCCCGCCGATGCAAGCCTCAACAAAGAAACCTACGATATTCTTTAGCCATTCGTCATCCGACCACAAGCCGATGGTTCACTTGAAGGATATGTTCAACGAAAAAACGGGGCATGCGTTCGAAGTGTTCTTGTCCTGTGACGGGCAGAGCATCCCGTTTGGACGAAATTGGGTTCACAAGGTCGAGGAAGCCTTGAATGACGCATCTCTTATGCTCGTTTTTTTGACAATTAATTCCGCTGATTCAGGTTGGATATATTTTGAGGCTGGGCACGCCTATTCAAAGGGGATTCGAGTAGTTCCAATTGGGTTCCTTGGCTTCGATATGAAAACACTGGGAGCGCCATTGAGCCTGCTGCAAGGATTTAATGTTAATGACGGAGACGGTTTGAATAACATCATCGCGCTTGCAAATGAAGAATATCACCAGCGCCATGCAGGTTCTTTTGTGAACGCTGATTATCAGGCAATTATTGACCTTTCTGGTTTGGGGCCTCTCACCAGTTTGGGAAAAGCCGCTCAATTTATTGATGATGTCCAAGTTGAGCCTACATTGAAGGGCGAACCACCACGACTGACGGTCGACTCTTGGCTGGCGGCGATTCCTAGCGTACTTGGCCAGCACTCTGTCCAATTTGTCCGAGACTCTCAAGCCTTTCACTGCCAAGGGTTTTGTGTCAGGATAACCACACACTCTGGCGGGGCCTCGATCGTGCTGGATTCCAGCATACAAGCAGTCGGATTGTCCTGCATGGTTGCTGGTGCCATACTTGAAGAATTGGCGCCAGATTGTGAACAACGACTTGCCGTGACCATTGTATTTGACATGGATGTGGATTGTGTCATTGGACTCCACAAGGTTTATGGCAAGCTGTGGGGCATTGGGCTGTTGATCGCGGAGAGCAAGGCGCTGCGATATAAAGAAGTTGAGTTTACTGTTGCAAAAAGGGTGTTGGGACTGCGTCGCAGACACAATGTAGTCGTCAATATCACAACTGCTGCAATACCCTTATTGCCGGTGCTCATTCCAGAGCTCACAGATTTGCTCTTTGATCGGGGTGTACTCTTTCTCCGTGGCAGTGAGATGTCATAATTGGAATGATTTTCAATTTTCCCTGAAACCTGCCGCGCCTAGGATTGGAGGCGATTTCTGGAGGTTTTGCCATGGGTTCTGGTGCTGTGCCGTCGTTTGCTGTGGGTCGTGAGGCGTATGTGCCTGCTGGGGCGGGGGTTGGGGTTGGTGCGTGGGGTGCGCGGGGGGGTGGTGATGGGTTGGGTGG
>JBQLZO010000005.1:0-19933 GCA_052168315.1 Phycisphaerales bacterium
CGCCTGATCCAGCGCCGTTACCGCCTGAGTCGGAGTTGCCGCCGTTGGCGGAGATTCCTGAGTTGAATCCGAAGAGGATGGATCCGGACGCCGCGATGAGGATGGCGCCGCCTCCGGTGCCGCCGGGGCCCGATGCGGTGGGGGCCGAGCCGCCGCCCGAGCCGCCGACGAGGGGGACGAGCGACGCGTTGCCGTAGGTGGCGCCGGCGGTGAGCGGGTCGCCATCATCGCCGGGCGAGCCGTACCCGCCGCCTCCGCCGCCGGTGGAGCCCTCGTCGGGCATGGTGCCCCCACCCGGCCCGAAGCCAGCACTGCCCGGTCGTCCGCCCAGGAATGCGCCGGGCGGTGGGGTCGCGGGTTCACCGCCCGTGCTGCCCAATGCGTCGAGGCGGATGTCGGCCTGGGTTTCGAGGATGACATCGGTCTGCACGAGCCAGACGATGGGGGCACCGCTGGGATGCGGCTGGAAGGTCACATCGGCGCTGGCCGAGACCAGCACGGACTCGTACTTGTAAACGACGACCCAGAGTTCCGGGTCGTACACGCCCGCGCCGGGGATGGGGCTTGGTGTGTCCCACGCCCCCGTGATCGCCTGAGACGCATCGATGACGAGTTGCTCGCTCGGCGGGACTATCAGGATGCCGTCCGAACCGTCGGACATGGCGTCGAATCCTCCGGCGAGGGCGGGCATGGCCATGCCGATCGCGGCGATGGGCGCGAGGGCGCATCGTTTGGTTGGTGCTCTCATTGTGATCTCTCCGTTGTTCGTGCGCGAGCGCGGTCGCGCGTTGCAGGATGGGCGGCGGTCGTCGCACGGCCGCCGATTGTCGCCACCGTAATGAAGGCGAAGCGGGCTTCCAAGTCCCGTTGTGCGAATCTGCCGGGTTCTTCGGCGCGTTTGGGCGGTGGGACACGACGATGTTGTTTCGGTGCGCGGAGGGATCAGGGCATGGAATGCAAGACGGCCCGCTCGCGGTTGCGAACGGGCCGTGGAGTTGGGTCCGGTATATTTGTGTGGTGCGCCCGGTGAGGGCACTCTTGCGGAATTCAGGTGGACTCGGCGCCGGCTTCCACGGGCTGGTCGCCATCGTCGTCGGAGGATGATGATGAGGACTGCTTCTCGGGGAGTTCGGTGCGTTTGGTCTTGGCCTCGCGGCGCTTCTCGAACATCTCCCTGACTTCCGGGTCATCCTTGGGCTCGAAGCGGAGGTGGTCCTCCTCGCCATCGCGCCGGACGACGATCTTGTTGTTGCCCTGGAAGTCGCCCGAGAGCAGGGCCTCGGAGAGGGGATCCTCGATGTACTGGCTGATGGCGCGGCGGAGCGGGCGGGCGCCGAAGTCGGGGTTGTATCCCTTGTCGATGAGGAAGTCGTTGGCCGACTGCTCGAGTTCGAGGACCCAGCCCTGCTCTTCCATGCGGTTGCGGAGCTTTGCGGTCTCGTACTGGACGATCTGGACGAGGTGCTCCTTGGTGAGCGGGCGGAAGACGACGACCTCGTCGAGCCGGTTGATGAACTCGGGGCGGAAGTACCGCTCGATCTCCTTCATCAGGACGGTCTTGGTCGACTCGAAGGACTGCTCATCGTCGCGCTTGCCGAAGCCGAAGCCTCCGCCGCCCTTGATGAGCTCGGCCCCGATGTTCGAGGTCATGATGAGGATGGTGTTGCGGAAGTCGACGGAGCGCCCGAACGAGTCGATGAGGCGTCCTTCCTCCATGATCTGGAGGAGCATGTTGAACACATCGGGGTGGGCCTTCTCGATCTCGTCGAGGAGCACGACGGCGTATGGGCGCCGGCGGATCTTCTCGGTGAGCTGGCCGCCTTCCTCGTAGCCGACATAGCCGGGGGGCGCTCCGACGAGCCTGGAGACATTGTGCTTCTCCATGTAGTCGGACATGTCGAGCATGATCAGCGCATCCTCATCGCCGAACATGAACTCCGCGAGGGCCTTGGAGAGCAGGGTTTTGCCGACGCCGGAGGGGCCGACGAAGACGAATGCGCCCATGGGCCGCTTGGGGTCCTTGAGCCCGGCGCGGGCGCGGCGGATGGCCTTGGAGATGGCCTTGATGGCCTCGTCCTGCGAGACGACCTTCTTGTGGAGTTCGGCTTCGAGCTGGAGGAGGCGCTGGGCCTCTTCCTTTTCGAGGCGGGTGAGGGGGACGCCGGTCATCTTGGAGACGACCTCTGCGATGATCTCGGCATCGACGATGCCGCCCTGGTCCTTGGACTTCTCGCGCCACTCCTGCTGGACGCGTTCGCGTTCCTTGCGGAGCTTCTCGGCCTTGTCGCGGAGGTCGGCGGCGCGCTCGTAGTCGGCGGCCTTGACGGCCTCATCCTTCTTGACGGACAGGCGCTCGATCTCGGCCTCGATGTCGGCGAGGTCGGGTGGCTTGGTCATGGTCTTGAGGCGGACGCGGGCGCCGGCCTCGTCGATGACATCGATGGACTTGTCCGGCTGGACGCGTCCGGTGATGTACCTGCCGGAGAGCTCGACGGCGGCCTCGATGGCGTCGTTGGTGATCTGGACGCGGTGGTGCGTCTCGTACCGGTCGCGGAGGCCCTTGATGATCTGGATGGTCTGGTCGGCGTTGGGCGGCTCGACGGTGATGGGCTGGAACCGGCGTGCGAGGGCGGGGTCTTTTTCGATGTACTTGCGGTACTCGTCGAAGGTCGTGGCGCCGATGCACTGGATCTCGCCGCGTGCGAGGGCGGGCTTGAGGACATTGGACGCGTCGATGGCGCCCTCCGCGCCGCCCGCGCCGACGAGGGTGTGGAGCTCATCGATGAAGAGGATGAGGTTCTGGGCCCTGCGGACCTCGTTCATCACGGCCTTGATGCGTTCTTCGAACTGGCCGCGGTACTTGGTGCCAGCGACCATCATGGCCAGGTCGAGGACGACGAGCCGGCGATCGTGGAGGAGGTCGGGGACTTCCTTGTTGATGATCGCCTGGGCGAGGCCCTCGACGATGGCGGTCTTGCCGACGCCGGCCTCGCCGAGGAGGACGGGGTTGTTCTTGGTGCGGCGGCAGAGGATCTGGATGACGCGCTCGATCTCGTTGGCGCGTCCGATGACGGGGTCGAGCTGGTTCTCCTTGGCGAGGGCGGTGAGGTCCCTGCCGAACGAGTCGAGGGCGGGCGTCTTGGACTGCTTGCCGCCCTGTCCGCGCGGCGAGCCGGAGGGGCCGCCGGAGGCGAGTTCGGGCGCATCGCCGGAGGGGGCGGATGATCCGCCATCCTCTTCCTTGTCCATGCCGGCGCCGAGGAGGTTGAGGACCTCCTCGCGGACTTCCTCGAGCTTGAGCCCGAGGTTCATGAGGACCTGTGCGGCGACGCCGTCGTGCTCGCGGAGGAGCCCGAGGAGCAGGTGCTCGGTGCCGACATAGTTGTGGTTGAGCGAGCGTGCCTCTTCGATGGCGTACTCGATGACTTTCTTGGCGCGGGGGGTCTGGGGGAGCTTGCCCATGGTGACCATGTCGGGGCCGGAGTGGACGAGCTTCTCGACTTCGAGGCGGACCTTCCGGAGGTCGACGCCGAGGTTCTTGAGGACATTGGCGCCGACGCCGGACCCTTCCTTGACGAGGCCGAGGAGGATGTGCTCGGTTCCGATGTACTCGTGGTTGAATCGCTGGGCCTCCTGGTTTGCCAGGGCCATGACCTTGCGTGCGCGATCGGTGAAGCGTTCGAACATGGTGTTCTCCGGCGGGGTGCTCCGCGTGGCGGGGTTGCCACGCGGTTCACGCCGAGCGAGTGAGCCATCGGCTCGTGTCGTCGTTCACACCAGCGAGGGTGGGTGAAGACGGGCGATGAGTGCCGATCGGCCGAGTATAGGCGGGGGCATGAATCGTCCCCGACGAGGGGTGATGGGTGCGAACGGTGTGCCACCTGTTGTTGTGTCCGCACGGGCCCGTTCGGTGGATGCGGCGTTCTGCGCGGGATGGATGCGGAATTCGATCGGGCCCGATCGGGGATGGGCTGCCGATGTGGCAGTGCTCGGCGGGGGTGCGTGGGTGGTGGTGGGGGCGGGCTCGGATCGGTGTGTTCCCGCGAGGAGCGCGGGAGGGCCCGGATGGGGTGGTTCGGCGTGCGGCACTAGAATCGCGGAGTGTCGAGGTCGCGCGATGTTGCTGAGGATGTGCTGAGCGGGCCGCGCGATCGGCATGGGCGGCACCGGCTGCTGATCACTGGGATGGGCGCGGTAAGCCCGAATGGGGTGGGTGTGCCGGCGTTCGTGGCGGGGCTGCGCGCGGGGCGCTCGGGGTGTCGGTTGATCGATCGGGCGGTCGATGCGGGTGTGATGGGGGCGTACCCGGCCAGCGAGCGGATGCGTTCGAGCGTCGCGGCGTTCTGCGATGGGTTCGATGCGGTGGGACAGATGGGGGCGCATGAGTTGGTCAAGTTTCCCCGGATGGTGCCGATGGCGCTGGCGGCGGCGCGAGAGGCGATGGGGATGGCGGGGCTGGGGGAGGAGCCGCAGGGGCGGCCCGGTGATGGGGCTCGGGATGGCGGGGCTCGGGATGGCGGGGAGCGGGGTGGCGGAGGCCGGGGCGCGGCGGCGGAGGGGCGGGTTCGGATCGGGCTGGTGCTTGGCACGGGCGGGGGCGGGATCGACTTCACGCTCGATCAGGCGCAGGCTGCTTTCCGGGCGGACGAGCGGGCGAAGCTGTCAATGTGGACGATCACGAACGCGACGCATGGGAATCTTGCGGGGGAGCTGTCGATCCGCCTCGCGTTGCGCGGGGCGTCGTTGTGCGTGTCGACGGGGTGCGCTTCTTCATCCGATGCGGTTGGTGTGGCGATGGAGCAGTTGCGGAGCGAGCGGGTCGGCGCTCCGGATGCGATGGTGGTGGTGGGGTGCGATGCGCACATCCGGTGGGAGACGCTGCTCGGGATGGAGTTGCTGCGGGTGATCTCGACGCGGCACTGCTCGACGGATGAGGAGGCGGCGGGCGCCTCGCGCCCGTTCGCGAGCGGGCGGGATGGGTTCGTGCTGGGCGAGGGGGCGTGGGGCGTCGTGATCGAGCGGGCGGAGCACTTTCGTCGGCGTGAGGGTGCTTCGCGCGGGGCGCGCGTGCTTGGCGAGTTGCTGGGGTACGGGGCGACCTGCGATGCGTACCACCGGGTTCGTCCGGAGCCGAGCATGGACGAGGCGGTGCGGGCGATGCGCGATGCCATGGAGGATGGAGGCGTGCCGCCGGCGGATGTGGGCTTTGTGCACTACCACGGCACCGGGACGGAGATGAACGATCGGCTGGAGACCGAAGCGGTGAAGCGGGCGTTTGGCGCTCAGGCGCATCGCGTGCGCGGGACCTCGGTGAAGTCGATGATCGGGCATCCGCAGGGTGCGAGCGGGCTGGCAGCGCTGGTGGCGACGGTGGCGGCGCTGCGGGGGATGGATGGTGGGGCGGGGGGCGATGGAGCGGAGCGAGGCGAAGGGGCGAGCGCTGGGGACGGGGCGGCGTTTGTCCCCGCGACCATCAATCTGCACGAGCCGGATCCTGTGTGCGACCTTGACTACACGCCGAATGTGGCGCGGGTACTCGAAGGTGGGGAGGGAGCGAGCGAGCGGGACGGGTCGCGGGTGGCGCTGGTGAACTGCCTCGCGTTCGGAGCGAAGAACTCGGCACTGGTGGTGCGGGTGGGTGGCGTGTGAGTGGAATCTGTCGGCATTGGTGGCCAATAAGCGGGGTGGTCCGGGTTTGAGGGGTGGGGGCGTCAGGGCATGCCGCGGTGGCTGAGGCCTGGGCGGTGCGGGGGGAGGAGCGGCGGGAGATTGGAAGGGGGGGGCGGCCCGGGATGGATCTGGTGAGTGACAAGCAAAGTCGAAGTTGAAGACGAGGATCCGGCAGGCGGGGAGGTGTGTGAGAGGAGCGCAGGTATGGCGAATCAGGTGCGTGAAGGCGAGGATGGTGCGGGGAGGGGTGTTGCCCGGGGCCGGATCGAATTGGGCGGAGGGACAGGAGGGGGCGGTGGGACCGGAGGGGGCTTTGGAGCCGGCGCGCGGGAGGTGCTGGTGGAGGCGGGGCGCGAGGGGGCGCGGACCTTTGGGCTGATCATGATCCAGTTCGCGCTGATCGCGCTGGTGCTGGCGCTCGGTGCTTGCGGCGTGGGGGCTGGGTTGTGGCTGGGGATGGGGTGGCTTGCGATCGCGGGAGGCGTGCTGATCGGCGCGGGGCTGTTGTGGGGGCTGGTGCTGGCGGTGGTGCTGTGGTCGCCGTTGAGCTGGTGATGCGGGTGCGTCGAGTGGATTGCGTTTGCGTCGGCGGTCGGCGTGATGGCACACGGGCCCGCGAAGCGAGGCGATCAGCGCATGCGAACGGTGTGTCGCTGCGGGGCGAGTGTGCGCGGGGGAAGGAAGATGGTGGGGTGGGCGCCCGCTGGCGGGTCAGGAGTACCGGCGCATGACACCGAGGACGACGCCCTGGATGCGACAGTCCTTGACGCGGATGGGCTCGAAGGCGGGGTTCGCGGGCTGGAGCCGGATGTGATCGTGCTCGCGGTAGAAGGTCTTGAGGGTGGTTTGGCCGTCGGGGAGGAGTGCGACGACGCGCTCGCCATTGCGGGCGTTGTCGCGGCGTTCGACGATGACATAGTCGCCGTCGAGGATGCCCTCGTCGCGCATGGATTCTCCATCGACGCGGAGTGCGAAGGTCGAGTTGACCTGGCCGACGCGCGGGCCGAAGAGTTCCTCGAGGTTGAGTTCGTCGGACTGCTCGTACTTCTCGATGGGGTGTCCGGCGGCGATCTTGCCGACGAGGGGGAAGCGGAGGGCCTGCTCTTCGTCCGGGAGTGCGACGCCCTCAACGATCGACAAAGAGCGAGCCTTGTTGGCTTCTCGGATGAGCGCGCCCTTCTTGATGAGTGCTTCGACATGCTCGAAGACCGTGACCTTTGAGACGCTGAGCTCGTCTGCGAGTTCCTGCATGGTCGGGGAGTAGCCGTTGCGGACCCGGCTGTCTCGGATGAGCTTGAGGATTCGGAGTTGCTTGGGTGTCAGGTTCATGGTGTTGAGCTCCGGCGCGGGTTTGGCGCGTTGCGGTTGCGGACGCGACGCGCGAAGACAGTGTGGGCTTGAGACTTGGCACACGAGGGATCTGGGGAGAGTCGGTCGATGTGTTGGGGGCTCTGTGGTCCCGAAGAACCAGGTCCACGAGCGAGAGGGCGAGGGTTCTCCACGAGCGGGCGTCGGCAACCAGCCTGCATGCCTGCTCCGGGAGGACACGCCCGAGTCGGGCGGCGAGGCGCTCGGCGGTGATGCGCTTGAGGGCGTGGGGCGGGCACTGTTCGTCGAGAGGGGCGGGTGCCGCTGCGGCTGCAGCGATCAAACGAAGCCTGTCGGTCAGGTGATCGTGGACGAGTTGGGTCTGAAAGTCGCCTCCGGGGCCAAGGGACACCAGCGGCGATTCCGAGACTGTGTCGCAGGTGATTGCAGAGCGGTGATGGTGCCGTTTGCCTGCGCCGGGTGCCGAGGCGCCGCGGAATCCATCGCGCTGCTGGGGTGCGGAGCTTGGGGCGAGATGGTCTGGTAGGGCGATCAATGGACGACGATCCGGGTGGATGGGTGAGCGAATGCTGGGTGCCGGCTTGGTGAAATGCCGGTGTTCGGTCCCGTGGGTTCTGTACGAACATGACCCGATCATGTTGCGTGAAGCGAACGGACGCGTCGGTCTTGGAGCGGGGCGTTCGATCAGACCGACTTGAGGTTGACCGGTCTCTGTTCAGCCAAACGATACCCGATCAATTTGTCTTCTGCAAGGATGAGGTTGGAATTTTTTCGGTGATGGTCCGGGAGTTGTCAGGGAATGGATGCCCTCAGTGCCCCTCAGGACGGCCCGGAGCGGGATGTTCGAGGCGGCGCTATTGTTCAGATTGCGTGAAGATGCGCGCGCGGTTCGCGTTGGCGCGGGTTCCGGAGGGCCGAGTTGCTGCTGGAGTTTCTGAATGCGTTGGGGGGTGTGGCGCTGATCGTTTTCGGCGTGCGGTTCCTTCGCAAGGGGCTGGGGAAGATGGTGGGCGCGAAGCTTCCGATCTGGGTCGGGCGTGTGACGGGCGGTGTTTTTCGGACGGCGCTGGCGGGGATCGGGGTGGGGTTGATCGCGCCGAGCACCAGTTCGCAGGGCCTGCTTGCGGTGTCGCTCGTGCGGGATGGGACGCTGGGGCTTCGTCGCGGGTTCGTGCTGCTGATGGGCGCGTACCTTGGGGCGACGCTGCTGCTACATCTCGTGGCGCTGGATGTGGGGTCCATGGCCGGGATCGGTGTTCTGTTCGGGGTGGTGCTGTTCCAGGGGATGCGCGGGAGGTCGCTTCGCGGGCTCGGGCAGGTGGTGCTGTCGGTGAGCTTCGTGCTCATGGGGGTGCAGATCGTCGGCGGGCTGGCGGGGGAACTGAGCCGCTCGGAGGATCTCCGCGAGGTGGTTCGGATTCTTGAGGGGTATCCGTTCCTTGCGGCGGCGTTCGCAGCGCTTGTGGCGGCGCTGGTGCAATCGTCGACGGCGACGCTGGCGATGTTCATGGGGTTCGCGCTGCACGACGGCGACCTGGTGACGCCCGAACTGGTGCTCGAAGTGGTGATCGGAGCGAATGTGGGGATCGCTGGCGTTGCGCTGTTGTCCGGTTGGACCGATGTGGCATCGCGTCGCTTTGCGCTGGGTGTTCTGTTGCTCCGGGGATTGGTGGGGTGTGTCGTGCTGCTGGGCGTGGGGCGCTTCTCCGGGTGGTTGGATTCGCTGCCGCTGAACAGCGCGCAGTTCGGCGCATGGACGCACACCGGTTTCAACGTGGGCGTGCTGCTGGTTTCGATGCCGGTGGCGGGGTTGTTGGAGCGGCTCGTGACGGGGTTGGTGCGTGCGCCTTCGCGGGGTGCGATGGGCCCCTCTCCGATCGACGACCGGTGGGCGGAGGTTCCCGAGATGGCGTTCACGCAGACCAAGCGGGAGATCGGGCTCGCCCTGCGGGTGGCGACCTCGATGCTCGACGATGCGTGGTCGGCGCTGGAGAAGCGAGATGCGGCGCTGATGGAGGCGGTGCGTTGCCGCGACGATGCGGTTGATCAGATCAACCGGAATGTGCGTCGCTTTCTGACGCGGCAGCTGACGGACGAACTCGAGGAGAAGGATGCCCGCCGGCGCGTGTTGCAGCTTCGATACATGGGCGATCTCGAGAGCATCGCGGATGTCATCGACGGGCATGTCGGCGCGATCGTGGAGAAGACGAAGCGCCGGGGCCTGTGGTTCAGCGATGAGGAATGGGATGAACTCCGGGCGGTGTTGCGCATGACTCGGGATGCGATGGAACTCTCGGGAGCGGCGTTCGGCGAGGAGCGTGCGGGGCTTGCGCGGGAGCTGCTGGCTCTGAAGGACCGTGTTCGCGATGAGGAGCTGCGCCTCCGCGAGCGGCACTACGCGCGGCTGCAGGAGGGTGACCGGGAGTCGCACGAGACCGCGGATCTGTATGTGGACCTGCTCGGCGAACTCAAGCACATCGTTCACCTGGCGTCCGGGGTGTCCTACGGCGTGCTGGAACTGTCCGGGGATCTCCCTTCGGGTCAGCGGGCCGGGGCGGATTCGCTGCGTCGTGGTGGATTGGGAGCCCAGAGGAACGCATCGTCGGGGCGTGGAGGGGGAGTTGGCCTGGGCGCCGAAGGGGGGGATGGCGTGGTATCGCCCGGCGGCGCGTGAGGGTGATGTTGCGACGCACGCGTTCCGAATTGGGGATTCTGAAGTCTTCCTGGGGAGTTGACGGTGGGAGTGGGTGGGTGGGCGCGGCTCACGCTGGATCGGGGGAGTTTCGGTATGGGCCAGGGGATGGACGCAAGAGGCAGGGGTGTGCGGGCGTTCGGGTTCTCAAGGCTTGGATGAGCTGCGTTGGTGCATTGAACGCGCGGTGCGTGTTGAGCCGATGAGGTGGAGCCTGCTGGTTGGCATGAGGTGGGGGGAGTTGGGTCTGGATTGAAACCGCGCCAGGTCGCCGCGGAAGAAGGGTGCGGACGGGGCTGATGGTCGGAGGGGCGATGACGGTTGTCCGGAGAAGGCGGTCCTGTGGCGTCGAAGACCGGGTGCGGCGGTCGGTGACCTCCTTGACGAGGTGGCTCCGGGGCGATTCGGGCTGTGCGGTCTGGATCGTGTGGAATTGCGCACAAGTTCGCGGATTGGGGAACGGATCGGCGTGGGGCGGGCGTCTGAGTGGCGGGTGAGGGTGTGGGACGGTTCGGCGGTCGAAGGCATCGATCGGCGGTGTGTTCGAGGCCCGGGCCTGATTGTCCGCGGAAGCGCGGAGTGAGAGGCGAGCGATCCGATGCGATTGGCGCTGCTGGCGGACATCCACGGGAACTTCGAGGCGCTCCGCTCCGTGCTGGGCGACATCCGTCGCGTCGGCGCGGACCGGATCGTGTGCCTTGGGGACACCGTTGGGTACGGGCCCGAACCCGGCGCGTGCCTTGATCTGATTGGTGAGTGGGCGGACGCCGAAGTGCTTGGAAACCATGACCTTGCGGCGATGACGCCCGGACTTGAGCGTTCGTTCGCCGAGCGCGCGCGCGTTTCGTTGGAGCACACGCGCGATCTGCTTCGCGCGCGGCATGTTGAGCGCCTGTCGCGGATTCCCGAGCGCGATGAGATGTTCGGCGTCGGGCTCTCCCACGCGTCGTTCAGCGGTCGATTCGAGTACCTGTACGACCGGATGGCGGCATCGCGATCGCTCGGCGCGATGGGAACGGCGATCGGGGCGGTTGGGCATACCCACCTGCCGTCGATGTTTGTGGCGCACGAGGATGATGTGCTCGGCGCGCTGTCGAGCGGCGGTGGGGTCGATCCTGAGCGGGTGACGGCCAGCCGCATCGATCACGACCGGGCGATTCGCCTGCCGAGCCGGTCGCGCGTGATTGTGAACCCGGGATCGGTGGGCCAGCCGCGGGACCGGAATCCCCTCGCGTCGTGGGGGCTGCTCGACTTGGATCGTCGAGTGTTCTCGGTTCGTCGGGTGTCGTATGACATCAACGAGGTGAACCTGAAGCTGGCTGCGCTGGGGCTGCCGGAGTTCCTCGGCGAGCGGCTGCGCGTCGGGGTGTGATGCAACCGGGGCGCATGAGCGGGTGCCGGGTGATTCGGCGGGGGTTGGCGCCCCGGCGCCTTCCTGATCGTGGGAGTTTGTGCGAAGGCGCGTCGCGTGTGGCCGGTGGGGTGCAAAGTGCGTATATTGCTGGTCCCCGGCCCCGGTGGCCAGCAGGCTATCCGTCGGTGGCGCGGCTCCTTGGAACAGGCGGCCGGGATCGGACGTCGGGTGGCGGTGGGGGGACGGGCGTGGGGAGTGGGTGTGCGGGCCTGTGTCGAAGATCGGGTCCTGCACGACATTTGATTGCAGTATGCCGCCTCCCTAGCTCAATCGGCAGAGCAGCTGACTCTTAATCAGCGGGTTGAAGGTTCGAGTCCTTCGGGGGGCACTTCGATAAGAGCCCGCGATTGCGGGCTCTGTTCGTTTCCGGGCTTGAGCGATCACTGTGGGGGGTGGTTGTGCGTCACCAACATCATTGAGTCCCCAACGAACAACGCCCCTGGCGTGGTGCCAAGGGCGTTTGCAAGCGAGGCGGACGGGACTCGAACCCGCAACCACCGGATCGACAGTCCGGTACTCTAACCAATTGAGCTACCGCCCCGTGGGGCCTTGGAGGGCCTTTGGGATCCCGTTCGGGGCTCTGTGGAGCCCTGATCGGGACGGAAAAGATAGCCGACGGGGCGGTGGTGTCAAGGGGAGCCGGCGTGGGGAGTGGAATTCGATCCGAATGCGGTTGAGAGGTTTCCGATGGGGCGAGTCGGGGGCGATTCGGCAGCCCCGCGGGGGGTGATCCGGACCGGATGTTTGGGTGGGTGGGGTGTGGCGATGGGAACCGGGGCCGCGGCAGAGCGATTGGGCTTTCCGCGGGGGGCTGGGATGGAGGGGCGCTTGAGCGTGGCGGGGCTCAGGCGGGGGTGGCGGCTTCGCGCATGAGCTGGACCCGGTCGGACTGGGTTCGCTTGGCCTGGTCGAGGGCGAGCCTCGAGATGCGCCAGCGGCCTTCCTCGGCGGTGACGGCGGCGCAGTGCTCCTGCATGGCGCGATAGAGCATCTTGAACGCATCGCGGGGGTGGTGCATGTGGTCGAGCGCATCGACGATGGTCTCGCGTGAGACATCATCGTCGAAGAGTTCGGTCAGCGAGCGCGGCGCGGCGGCGGTCGGGGAAGAACCCGAAGGCGAGGTGCCTTGGTTTGACGGGGCGCCGCGTCCGGCTTTGGTGCAGGCGCGGAGGCGGGTGTTGCAGAGGTCGTAGAGCATGGCGCCGGACCACTGGAGGCGCTCGATCATGTTCTGCTTGTCGAGGCGTGCGGACCTGAAGAACTCGGGCGACTCGCGGAACACCTCGGCACGGAGTTCGATGGGCAGGAGCAGTTTGAAGCCCATGCCTTCCTGCTGGAGGAAGCGGTTGTTGAGCAGCGGCCAGGCGAGGGACTTCATCCGGGCGATGCGTCCGGCGACCTGGGTGGGTTCATCGACGCGGTCGACGATGATGATGGTGCTGGTGTAGCCGAGGGCGGTGAGGATGCGGCGGAGCGATGCGAACGAGTCGCGCCGCCACTCATCGCCCTCGATCGGGAGGCGTGATGGGGAGCGGAGCCGCTGCGGGAGGCGGCGGAGTGAGGCGCGGATCATCCCGGGGTCGCGCGGCGTGACGCGGATGCGCTTGCGGATGCCGGCGATGGTTCGCGAGAGGGCGAGGGAAGCGAAGAGCCTTCTGATGAGGACGATGGCGTAGATGAGCAGGAGGAGCGCCCACGCGCCGGCGGCGATCGCGACGGCGAGGCCCTGGTTGGTCAGCGTCTCGACATTGCCCGGTGTCGCGATGAGCGTGTGCTCGGTGAACGCGGAGTAGTAGACATAGAGGGCGACGGATGGCATCCATCCGAACGGGATGAGCCACGACCACCAGCGGTCGGCGCCGGCCCTTGGGAGGGCGATGAGCGCGGCGAGTCGGCGTGTGCGTTCGCCGCCGGTTTCGGCGCGGTCGTAGATGGACTGCAGGAGCAGGAGTTCATCCTTGGTGGCGCGGGGGGCCCTGCGGAGGGCGGCGATGCCCTCGTGGGCGAGGTCCGAGCCATCGGCGGCGTTGCGGGTGTTGAGCAGCCCATCGACCAGCCTTGTGGTGGCGAGGTGGAGCATCCAGTCGCAGTGGTCCGCGAGGCGGAGCTTCGTGAGGGCCTTGTCCAGCGGCTCTTCCTTGCCGGTGCCGACGATGCCGAAGCCCAGGGTGAAGCGCTCGATCATGGGATCGAGGTCGTCGTGGACGATGAGGAAGGCCTTGGACTTGGGATTGGCGATGTTGTGGGTGGCCAGCAGCTCCTCGAGCTGCATGCGGATGGCGGTCTTGCCCGCGCCGCGTTCGCCGAACACGACGGCGGCGGCGGGGCGGGCCGGGTCGCCAGCGATCTTGGCGAAGTCGGGATGGGTGGCGTGGGCGCCGCCGAGCCTTCTGAAGACGGGGTCGTGCCTTGCTTCCTCGGCGGCGAAGGGGTTCTCGGTGAGCCCGTGGTGGTTGAGGAACTGTTCGAGATTCATGCGGTGTGGTGGGCTCGTGGCATGTCTGAGGGCGATGAAGCGCAGCGCTCACGCACGGGGGGGAGGCGGGAGCCCGGGGCACGCGGGGTCGAGCGGTGGATGCGGAAGACAGAAAGGGGAGATTGTGGTGGCTCGATGTGGGATCGGATCAAGAGCGGGCGACCGGACTCGAACCGGCAACATTCAGCTTGGAAGGCTGACACTCTACCATTGAGTTACGCCCGCACGAAGTTTGGCCGGTCTCCCCGGCGTGGTGAGTTTAGCAGGGTGAACGGGGTTGGTCGGAGGCGAAGCGCTCAGGGCGACGGGGCCGGCTCGGGGGCCGGCGGAGTGTCCGGAGTCGGGGTAGGTGGGCCGGACGGATTTGTCGCGGAATCCTGGCTTGAGTCCGGGCCAGGCGGCGCGGCGGGCGGCGGCGGCGGCGGGGTCATGGACGGGTCGGATTCGGGATCGGTGACTTCCTCATCGTCTGAGAGCTTGAGGAAGGGGATGGTGCTGTCGATGTTCTGGAGGGTTCTGCGGAGGCTGGCCAGGTGCTCATCGAGGCGCTGGAGGGACACACGGATGGTATTGAGGTCTTCGTCGATGCTCACGAGCGAGGTGTCGAGCGAATCGAGGGTGCCGAGTTGCTCCTCGATCCTGGCGAGTCGCTCGTTGCGGAGGACGAGGATGCCCTGCTCCAGCTCCGCCAGCCGCTCGTCACGGAGCGATTGGATGTCGTTCTCCACGCGTTCGACGGATTGGTTGATGGTCGCCATGGAGGCGTTGGCCGACTCGAGGTTCTCGTTGATCTCCCAGACGATGCAGCCCGGGGCGGTGAAGATCGTGAGAGCAGAGACGATGGCGAGCATGCTGATCGCTCCGATGGGGCGAGCGGCTTTGGTGTGTGATCGGGTGTTCATGCGAACATACTAGGGGTTGAGGGGGTTGGGGCCGTGGTGGGCGGTGTCGGGAGCGGTGTTGGGCGGGGTCAGGGGATTGCTGTCGGGATCGGGGTTGGGTTCGGGGTCGGGATTGGCCTGAGCGGACTGCGGGTTGGTGATGAGGGCTCGCGCATCGTCGAGCACGCTGTTGACGAACGCGGCGCTTCGGTCTGTCCCGTACTCGCGGGCGAGCGAGACCGCCTCGTTGATGGCGATCGCGGGTGAGACGCCCTCCGTCCGGATCTCATGGATGGCGAGGCGAACGATCGCGCGGTCGGTGGCGGGCATGCGGTGGGTGGGCCACTGGGGGGCGACCTGTGCGAGCGTGGCGTCGATGTGGCGCCGGGCCGTCCACGCGGAATCGGCGATCCGGATGGCCTTGGCGCGTCCGCCCTCGTTGAGCAGTTCCGCGGTCTGGCTGCTCTGGATGGCGAGTTCGAGGGTCGGCGCATCGGCGGTCTGCGAACCAATGGCGTCGAGCGCGAAGAGGAGTTCGAACGCGAGCCGCCTGATGTGGCGGGGGCGTTGTGCGTCCGAGGTCATGAGGCGGCTCCGGGCGTATGCGTGGGGGACTGGGTGCTTGGCGGGGTGGTTCGATCCGGCATCTGAAGGGTTTGGAGTGCCGCGAGTGTTTCGATCGCCGCCTCCATGGTTTCGGCGCCCTTTCGCCCGAGCGGGCCGAGCGCCCGGTCTCGGGCTTGGTCGAGATTCAGGACGGTGAGGATGCCGAGCGCGATGGGGGTGCGGGTCGCCACGGCGATGCGTGCGACCTCGGCTGCGATGGTGTGGGCGATGATCTCATCGTGGTGGGTCTGGCCCTTGATGATGCAACCGAGCGTGATGATGGCGTCGAATCTGCCGGACTCGGCGGCGACGGCGGCGAGGGTGGGGATCTCAAACGAGCCCGGTGCCGGGATGACCTCGAGGGTGCTGCCGGCGGGGGCCTTTCGCTCGAGGGTCTGGCGGGCATCGGCGAGCATCGGGGCGGTGATGTCGATGTGGTATCGGCTGGCGATCGCGGCGATGCGGATGGGGCCGCGCAGCGGCGGCGGGGGGGGGATGTGCTCCGGGGTCGCGTTGGTCGCGGTCGGATTCGGTCGATGCTGGTCGTCCTGGCGGTGCATGGGCCCGATGGTAGGAGTGGGTGTGCGCGGGGGTGTCTGCGGTTGGTGCGGGAGGTCGGCGGTACACTCGCGCGGGTATGGCGACCCTTGCGGCGCGGATCACGCCGATGCTCCATCTGACCCGCCTTGCGACCGCGTTCGCGGTGGTAGGGAATGTGTGGTTCGTGATCCTGTGGACGCGTGGGGTGGACGCGGAACGCGGGTCGGCGGTGCAGTTGGCGGCGGCGCCGCTCTGGCAACTGCTGGGGGGCGGGCTGGTGGTGGGGGTGGGGCTGTACGCGTTCGCCACGGCGCTGAACGACACGCTGGACCTGCGTCGCGATCGAGCGCTGCATCCGGAACGGCCGTTGCCGTCGGGTCGGATGTCGCTGGACGGCGCGGTGCGCGTGGTGGCGGGGTCGTTGATCCTGGCGGTGCTGGGTTCGATCCCGCTGGGCGATGCGGCGGTGCTGATGGCGCTGGTGGTGGCGTTCGCGGCGGTGGTCTTCAACGCGGCGGCGAAGTATGTGCCGTCTGTGGGGCTGGTGCTGCTGGGACTGATGTATGCGGCCCACATGCTGATTCCGAATGTCGGGCTGCGGTTTCTCTGGCCCGTGTGGCTGGCGATGACACACGCCCTGGTGGTCGCGGCGCTGGTGCATCGTGCGGCGGAGCGTCGGCCGCGGCTGGATCCCGCATCGCTGCTGAGTGCGGGCGTTGGTTGGGGGATCTGGACCGCCGCGCTGATCTGGCTTCAGGCGAGCCGGACGGGTGGACTGTGGCCAGGATGGGTCCGCCCGCGTTCGGCGCTGGTGGTGGGGGGGCTGGCGGTGCTGTTTGCGTTGCTCGTGTGGGCCAAGCGAGGGCGAGGCGGTGCCAAGGGCGAGCGCTCGGCGGCGCGGCTGCAGCGATATGGCGCTCTGTGGCTCCCGTTGTACGCGGTGGGATGGACGCTGGGGCAGGGGCTCGTGCGTGAGGGTCTGCTTCTTGGGGTGCTGACGCTCTCGGGGATCGTGGGGATGACGCTGCTGCGCGAGGTGTTCTCGCTGGTGGAGGAGCCGCCGGGCTTCCGGCGGTCCTGACGATGCGCGGACACGCCCGCCCAGCGCGGAGCGCCGGACGGGCGTGTGTGTTCTGGAATGGACTGAGGAATTCGCGGCGTTCAGTTCCGGCGGCGGCGGATCGACGCGAGCGCGCCGACTGCGAGCAGGCCGCCGACACCGGGCGCGGGCACGACCTGGAACGAGATGCGGTAGACCTCATCGCCGGCGCCGAACTGTCGATTGAAGACATAGCCGGCGGCGGTGGTCAGGCCGTTGTACGCGTCGAGTTCCGTGAAATTGAAGTTGACGACGCCGCCCTCGTCGATGCGGAGGTCGTTGTTGCCGCCGACGAGGAAGGCGGCGTTGGCGGGGTCCGTGACTTCCGATCCGGCATCCCAGATCGAGGAGCCGAACTGAGAGATCGAGGTGATCGAGAGGTTGCCGTTGGAGTCGAACAGTTCGTACTGGGTTGGGCTGTCGTTGCCGATGAAGTGGTCGTTGCTGGGCACGACCATCGCGGCGAAGGTGAAGAAGCGATTGATGGAGGGGTCGACCTTGAAGACGGTTGAGGCGGATTGGCCCGGGAGGAGGGGGCCCGGGGGCATCCCGACGACAGTGCCGAGGGTGGCGGTGGGATCGGCGGCCTCGAACGCGGGGAACCAGGTCGAGCCGCTGCCGCCCTCGGCGATCGAGACGATCGGGGCCGAGGCGATGTCGGGCTGCCCGAGCAGGAACGCGGCCTCTTGGTTGTTGAACGCGTCGAAGGTGCCGTTGTGGAACCCGACGCGGAGGGGCGCGAAGGTGATGTCATCGGCGGGCGCGAGGTTCTGCACGGTGACCATGAGCTGGACGCTCGATGCGAGCGCGGTGCCGGCCAGGCCGGCGATCGCCGCGGCGGCTGCGACGGTCAGAGAGCGTGTGTGTGGGGTGATCATCTTCTGTCTCCTTGTCTGTGCGGCGGGGCATGTGCCCCGAGTGTTTGGTTCGGCGGTTCCGCCGCTGTGCCCGGCGGGGTGCCGATACGGGAGCGCACCGACCGCCCGCGACGGCGCGCGCCGGCGAGATCGGGTCAGGTCGAGCGTTCGAAGCGGCGTGCGGGATGGTCATCCGGGCACGACGGGTGGGCTCCGAGCGAGTGAGAGCGGATGGCCCGGTGGCGGGGCTGGGCGTTAGTCCGGCTCGGACCGGAAGGGATCGGTCGGTCGGGATTCAGCTCCGTTGTTCAAGGCGCGCCAGATTGCATCGGCCACCTCGTCGACATGGTCGGATGCGGGTCTGGGGAGGCGTTTGCGATAGATGGCCGAGGGGATTGCGAGGAGCATCGCGACGAACATGTGGGCGGCGATGTCGATGGGCAGCGCGATCGGCGTTCCTTCGTCGCTCGCCTGCTGGAGGAGTGCCTTGAGGAGCGTGCTCTGTCGCCCGGAGAGCTTGGCGTACTCCTTCGGCATCTCGTGAGGGGTGAGGAAGACATAGGCGAAGGCGTCGGGCTGCCTGTCGAAGCGTGCGTAGGTGCATCGGACCCACTCACGGAGCCGGTCGCGGGCGGGCACGCGCATGGCCACGAGGTTCTCCTTCTCGGCGATCATCGGCTCGACGAGTTCGGCGAAAGCGGCACCGAGGAGGTGGTCCCGGCTTGGAAAGTGGCGGTACAGGGCGCCTTCGGTGAGCCCCGCTTCGCGGGCGATGGCGCGGACGGAGGCGGCGGGCCCGGTTCGTGCGACGACGCGCATCGCCGCGCCGAGCAGTTTCTCGCGGGTGGCCGGTGGTTGTGAGAGCGCTGCGGTCACGGGTTGCTCCGGGGAGAGGTGTCCGGAATCGGTACACGATCGATTGCAGTTCGTAAACGATTGTTTGCAGATGGGTATTCCGCCCGCCTGTGCGAAATTCCGGTGAAGCGTGCGTCGGTCGGGTGGATCGTGCTGCTCTTTCGCAGGCGGCGGCGTGTTCGGATGGGGAGCGGCGATCTATGGTGCGGGGCGGGTCGCGGCGGTGCGCGAGAGGATTTGGTTTCGGGCGGGGGCGGTTTTCCCCCGTTTGCATCAGGAGGCGTGGTATGGGCATGCGGATTGCACTGACGGGGGCTTCCGGGTTCATCGGGTCCGCGATCGCGCGGGCGCTGCATGGCCGGGGACACTCGGTGACAGCGTTGGTGCGCCAGACCTCCCGGCGCGATCACATCGAGGGATCTGTGGATCGTTTCGTTGTGGGCGAGCAGGACGATCCGCGTGCGTGGGGGGCCCTGCTGGAAGATGCGGATGCGGTGGTGCATGACTCGGTGGACTGGCGATCGATCCGTGATGGTGATCGGACGAGGCACCTGCGATCGAACCTGCTCGGATCGATCGAGTTCCTGCGGGCGGCGACAACGGATCGGGCGCGCCCGTTCGTTTACATGTCTTCGATCGCGGTGCACCACGACATGTCCGAGCGATGGGGCGGCGAGCCGGACGAGGAGCATCCGCTTCGCCCGTCGGGGGACTACGGCGCGTTGAAGGCCAGTGTGGAGGCGCACCTGTGGGGCGAGCACTTCTCCGCGGCGGCGCGCGGGGTGGCGCTTCGGACCGTGGCGCTGCGACCCTGCGCGGTGTACGGGGTCGATCCGACGCTGGAGCGATCGCACGGGTACGGGTTTGTGAAAGACATCGTCGCGGGGAAGGCGATCGAGCGGACCGGGGGCGGGAAGTTCGTGCATGTCGACGATGTGGCTGTGGCGACGGTGGCGGCGCTGGAGAGCCGGGACGGCGGGCTTGTGGATGGGCAGGCGTTCAACCTGGTGGACTGCTACGCACGGTGGTGCGACTTGGCGGACATGGCCGGTCGGGTGCTGGGATTGCCGGTGGAAATCGACCGTTCGGCACCCGCGAAAGCTCGGAACATGTTTATGAAGGACCGGAGCCTGGCACTGGTTGCGAGCGTGGATGGGCTTGGATCCGCTGAGGATGAACCGGGTGGCGGGCGATTCCTTGAGCGTGGGCATCCGGGGCTTGAGCGATCGATGGAGCGGCTCGTGGAGGCGATGCGGGACAGCGGCGCGATCTGAACGTCGGGGTTGCGATGTCGGGAGTGATCGCGCGGCGATGTTGGGTCGTGTGGGAGAGTTGGTAGGAGCCAAAACAAGATGACGCCCGCATGGCGGGCGTCGCGAATGAGGGTGGAATGGGTGTTGTGTGGGGGGGCGGCGTCGTCCCGCATGAGCGGGGCAACTGGTCTTTACCAGTCGTCGCCGCCGCGGCCACCGCCGCCGCCTGCTCCTAACCCTAGCCCCCGCCCTACTCCTAGC
>JBQLZO010000006.1:0-18314 GCA_052168315.1 Phycisphaerales bacterium
GGGGGACCCGATCAGGGTTCGAACGGAATTCGAAATCCTGAACAACTAGATGGTGTGTGGCGGTCTGTCCTGTACGCTGTATGCGGTGACTGGTGCGTTGGATGCCTGAGTTTGGGGTGTTGGATTGCACCCTGTGGTGTCTGGAATTCGTATCAGTGGAGATCGCGAAGGGCCGACCACGGAAGGAGAGGCTTGCTCGTGAGCGCACGGACATGTTCAGGCGTACTGATTGATCGGATCGATGATGGCGGCGGGAGCCGCCCGGAACTTGAGCGCGACTCCCCTCGCGGGATCGCCCGACCAGGAGCCCGCCCCTTGGATGACACTTCAGCCGGCGTTGAGTCCCTGATGGATCGGACGGGATCGAAGGGGGAGGTTGGTTCGGGTGGCGGGGGTGGTGGGGGTTCGGGGAATGGGAAAGGGAAGGGGGGCGGCGGGGGCGGGCCCGGGGTTCGCTCCGGGCGTTCGAAGAAGAAGGTGAAGTCGAGCGCTTTGAAGACCTTCGTGCTGGACACGAATGTGCTGCTGCACAATCCGCACGCGTTGTTCGTGTTCGAGGACAACGACATCGTGATTCCGTTCGCGGTGCTGGAGGAGCTGGACAACTTCAAGGGGAACCTGGACGACATCGGTCGGAACGCGCGGGAGTCGATCCGGTACCTGGATGCGCTGCGGACGAGCGGTTCGCTGCTGGAGGGTGTTTCGCTGGGGAACGGTGAGCCGGCGCTGGAGGCGGCGAAGGCGTATCGCCCGACGGGGAAGGTGCGGATCATCATCGCGCCGCCGGATCGGCCGGACGCGATCAAGAACGACACGCCGGACAACCGGATCATCGGTGTTGCGAACCTGCTGAAGTCGCAGTTCGCGGCGAGCGATCGGCAGGTGGTGTTCGTTTCGAAGGACATCAACGCGCGCGTGAAGGCGGAGGCGCTGGGGGTTCACGCGGAGGACTTCGAGAACCAGAAGATCGATCCGGAGGAGCTGTACACGGGGTACCGGCGGCTGGTGGTTCCGCGTGAGCTGATCGACGAGATGTTTCGCGAGCAGATGCTGGAGGTTCGGCGTCTAGAGGAATTCCTGACGGGAACGAACGATGCGGGCGAGACGGTGCGGCGGGAGCTGCAGCCGAACGAGTTCGCGTGGCTGGTGGACGCGGAGAACCCGAGCCATACGGGGATCGGGCGTCGGCTGGGGACGACGGACCATGTGGTGCCGATCGGGGGTTCGAAGCGGACGGTGTTCGGGATCGTGGCGCGGAATCTGCAGCAGCAGATGGCGCTGGATCTGCTGATGAACAACGATGTGAAGCTTGTGACGCTGATCGGCACGGCGGGGACGGGCAAGACGCTGCTGGCGGTGGCGGCGGGGATGCAGCAGGTGTTCGGGTCGGGGCATTCGGGTCGCGGCGGGCAGCGGGATGGGGGCGCTGAGGGGCTTTACGACAAGATGCTGGTGGCGCGGCCGATCGTTCCGCTGGGTCGCGACATCGGGTACCTGCCCGGGGACAAGGATGAGAAGCTCACGGCGTGGATGCAGCCGATCTTCGACAACCTGACCTACCTGCTCTCGAACCGGGCGCACGGGTCGAACGAGCCGGTGTCGCACACGGCGGAGATGCAGATCAACAAGTACATGGCCGATGGGCGGCTGGTGCTTGAGCCGCTGACCTACATCCGCGGGCGGTCGATCCCGCACCAGTTCATGATCGTGGATGAGGCGCAGAATCTCTCGCCGCACGAGGTGAAGACGATTATTTCTCGTGTGGGTGAGGGGACGAAGATCGTGCTGACGGGTGACATCGAGCAGATCGACAACCCGTACCTGGACACTTCTTCGAACGGTCTGGCGTACGCGGTGGACCGGATGAAGGGTGCTGACATGGTGGGGCATATCACGCTGGAGAAGAGCGAGCGTTCGAGCCTGGCATCGTTGGCCGCGGACCGGTTGTGAGCGATCAGGTCGCGGGGCGAAGAAACAGCGGCGATGCCTTGCGTGGCATCGCCGCTGTGAGTGGGGAGATGTTGTGCCTGTGTGGTTGTGGTCGCGGTGGCGGTGCGGCTGTTTACCAGCGGCTTCTGGGGTAGTCGGCTTCGCGGCGCTGGTTCTGGTCGCCGATGATGCCGCCGAGGAGTGCGCCGCTGATGGCGCCGATGGCGGCGCCTTCGCCGGCGTTGCCGCTGAGCGACCCGATGCCCAGTCCTGCGAGCGCGCCGAGGCCCGCGCCGGAGGCTCCGCCTTCGAGTGCGTTGTTGCATCCGAGGAGGGTGGTGGCGGCGGCGGCCGTGGCGATGAGTGCTGCTCGGCGTGCGTTTCGGGCGCGGGCGTTGGAGTTGGAGCGGGTGGGGGAATGGTTGGTGTGCACGGTGGTTTCCTCCGTCGGCGATGGTCTGTGGTGCTTCGGCTTGCAGCGCGTCGCGCGTGCCTGCATGACGAGCGTTGATGGGGGTCGGATCATTCCGCGGGTTGTGAGGAAGTGGTACGCGGACGGGGATTCCGGGTTTCAGGGGGTGTGTGGGGCGATTGGGGTTGCTGGAGGGCGTTCGATTCCGGTACGGCGGCGGGGTGAGGGGCGTGGGTGGGGGCTAGGCTTGGCGGGGCCATTGGTGTGCGGGCGGTTTGCCGGAGGGTGAGCGATGGGCGCGCGTGGGTTCTGGGATCGGTTTCGCGGGGAGACGGCGGGGGAGCGGGCGCGTCGGATCCATCAGTCGTGGTTGTCGATGGCGATGCGCGGGGAGATCGGGCCGTTCCCGAGGATTCCGACGCGGCGGGTTTCGGATGGGGGATGGGATGGGCTGATGCGGACGGAGGATGGTCGTCGTTGGGCGCGGCGGTGGTGGCACCGGGCGTTCCGGACGATGGATGAGCGTTCGCGGATGGACTGAGGCGGTGGTGGCGGCGGGGCTGAGTCGATGGCGGTGGCGGGTTGGGAGGGGCGATATCCTGTGGGCGATGGCGGGGATCGATTGATGGCGGGCGGGTGGATGGGATGGGCGTGGGTTGGTCGTCGGGTTGAGCCGGCGGAAGGGATCGATGGCCAAGGCCAGCAGCACGCAAGGGGTCTGACCGGGATGAGCGATGCGCACGACGATGGGATGAAGGCGGCGGGTGCGGCTGGAGCGAGCGCCGGCGGTGGTGGGAATGGCGCGGTGCTTCGGACGCGGCTGAACCGGCCCTGGGTGTTCCGGGTGGTTGGGCTGTTCATCGGGCTGGCGGCGTTGTCGTGCTGGTTCGCGCTGGATGCGTGGGTGATCTATCCGAAGCGTGGGGAGAAGGCGATCGACTTCGCGGAGTTGAAGTACCTGCAGGAGGCGGCATCGGCGGGGCTGGTTCGGACGCAGATCGATGTGATGGATCCGGCGGCGGAGCGGGAGGGGCTGGCTTCGGCGCGGCGTGATCCGGCGATGTCGCTGAGCGCGATGGAGGCGGCGCGGCTGGAGTGGCTGACCGCGGTGTCGCGGCTGCATGACCTTGAGGAAGTGGGCGCGCGGAACCAGCGGGCGCGGGATGAATGGTCTGGTGGGGGGTCGGGTGGGGGTGTTGATGGTGCGGAGGGGGCGTTGACGGTTTTCGAGGATCCGGCGGCGCGGCTGAGCGCGTTGTCGAGCGAGTTGGCGCAGGCGACAGCGCCGAAGCCGCTTTCGACCTGGGACCTGCCATCGCAGTACATCTCGTTCGTGGTGTGCTTCGTGGCGGCGGTGGCGATGCTGGTGTTCTTCTTCCGGATCCGCGGGCAGGTGTACACCTATCGGCCGGCGAATCGGGAGCTGACGCTGCCGGATGGGACCTCGTTCACGCCGGAGAAGATTCAGCGGGTGGACAAGCGGAAGTGGGACAAGTTCATCGTGTTCCTGACGCTGGAGGGCGAGGGTTCGGAGCGGAAGATCGACCTGTTCCGGCATGCGCCGCTGGAGGAGTGGATCCTGGAGATGGAGAAGCACCATCCGAACTATGAGCCTGAGGAAGACGATGAGGATGAGGATGGTGAGGGGGATGGTGAGGCGGCGGGTGATGGTGACGGTGGCGGGGATGGTGCGGAAGAGGATGATCGTCGTTCGCTGCGGACGGAGTGACCCCCCTGCTGCTGGGTGCGGGGTTCGCGGGGCGTGGGGGCGGCTCGGTATGCTCGCGGGATGATGCGTGGCGGGATGACGATTTCGGAGCACCGGCGGGCGCTGGATGGCGGCGAGTGGACGGTGGTGGATGGGGTGGAGCGGGCGCTGGTGGCGATGGATCGGCACGATCCGGAGGATGGCGGCGGCGCGGGTGATGGCGGGTCGCCCGGGCTGAACGCGATGACGCAGCGTTTCCGGGCGGAGGCGCTGGTGCGGGCGGCGGAGCTGGATGAGCGGCTGCGCGGGATGCGGGCGCGCGGTGAGCGGGCGCCGGCGCTGTTCGGGGTTCCGGTGGCGATCAAGGACAACATCTGCACGCGGCTTGGTCGGACGACCTGCGCTTCGCGGATGCTGGAGGGGTATCGCTCGCCGTTCGATGCGACGGCGGTGTCGCGGCTGCTGGATGCGGGCGCGGTGATTGTGGGGAAGACGAACCTGGATGAGTTCGCGATGGGGTCTTCGGGTGAGCACTCGGCGTTTGGGGTGACTCGGAATCCGTGGGACCGCACGCGGGTGTGCGGTGGGTCGTCGTCGGGGTCGGCGGCGGCGGTGGCTGCGGGGCTGGTGCCGGTGGCGCTGGGATCGGACACGGGCGGTTCGGTGCGCCAGCCGGCGGCGCTGACGGGGATCGTGGGGTTGAAGCCGACCTATGGGCGGGTGTCGCGGTGGGGGCTGGTGGCGTTCGCGTCTTCGCTGGACCAGATCGGGATGATGACGCGGACGGTGGAGGATGCGGCGGAGGTGCTGGACGCGGTGGCGGGCGTGGATCCGCTGGACTCGACCTCGGTGGACCGCGGGGGTGTGGGGAGCGCGGAGGCGGTGCGGGCGGTGGAGGCGGCGGGTGGGGATGTGCTTCGGGGGATGACGGTGGCGGTGCTGGAGCACCATCCATCGCTGGATGCGGACATGGGGGCTGCGCTGGATCGGGCGGCGGAGATCGCTCGGGGCGCGGGGGCTTCGGTGCGGGTGGTGACGCTGCCGCAGCTTGAGCACGCGATCGCGGTTTACTACATCATTGCGACGGCGGAGGCCTCATCGAACCTGGCGCGGTACGACGGGGTGCGGTACGGGCATCGGTGTTCGGAGAACGGGGAGGGGCGCGGGGGCGGGATGACGCTGGAGGAGATGTACGAGCGGTCGCGGACGGAGGGGTTCGGCGGTGAGGTTCGCCGGCGGCTGCTGCTGGGGACCTATGTGCTCTCGGCGGGGTACTACGACGCGTATTACCTGCGGGCGCTGAAGGTGCGGCGGCTGATCCGTGATGCGTTCGCGCGGGTGTTCGAGGATGCGGATGCGCTGCTGATGCCAGCGACGCCGGGGAGCGCTTTCCGGATCGGCGAGAAGGACTCGGACCCGTTGTCGCTGTACCTGGAGGACTACTACACGGTGACGGCGAACCTGGCCGGCGTGCCGTCGGTGAGCGTGCCGGTGGGGATGGTGGCGCGGGAGGGATCGACCATGCCAGCGGGGCTGCCGGTGGGCGTGCAGGTGGCGGGACGGTGGTTCGATGAGGCGGGGATGCTGCGGGTGGCGCGTGTGGTGGAGCGTGGGGCGGGGTTCTCGGGCCTGTCGCTGGAGTGAGGGGGTTGGGGGGCGGGCGTTGCAGGCATCGCGTTCGGCGCAGATGGGACCCGTTGGAATCGGCGTTGGGGAATGGGCGCGGGCGTGGTGGTTGTGGATTCGACAATCGGGATATGCCCACTGCCACGAAGCTCATCGTCATGGTTGCGCGGCCGTTCGCGCGCTCGCTCGTCGGTCTCGGCGTGATGGGTGCGGTGTCGCTCGGCGCGCTGCACCACTTCGGGGTCTCGCTCTCGGACCTTCGTTCGGGGAAGGCGGTGGGGATTCTGAGCGAGCGGTTGCTGGGCGGGGTTTCGAGCCAGGTGCTCGCGGGCGCGGGCGGTTGCGATGTGTCCGGCGGCGGGCTGGCGGGGATGCTCGATGGTGCGGACCTGGGTTCGCCGGGGGGTGTGCGTTCGCTGTTGGAGTCGAGCGGGACGCTGGGGGGCGATGGGGCGGCGGGGCTGGTGGAGGGCGGGGAAGCGGGCGCGGGCGGGGACGGGCGGGCGCGGGGTGTTGTGATTTTCTCGCCGGATGCGCCAGTGCCTGCGGCGCCGCGTGATCCGAGCAAGCCGGCACCGATCATCCGGCCGAGCGCTCCGCCGGCGGAGTGAGGCGGCGGGGCTTACCAGGGGTGGATGTCGATGATTCGGATGTCGCGGAACTCGATGGTGTTTCCGGGGTGGTGGCCCTGGACGGCGATCGCGCCGTTGTTGAACTCCTCGAGGGATGTGTTGACGAGGCGGACGCCGTTGATCCATGTCTGGATGTGCTTGCCGCGTGCGCGGATGCGGTAGTCGAACCACTCGTTGTCGCGGGTGATGGGCGACTGGGGGGCTTCTTCGGCGGGCCATGCCTTGTCGTAGATGACGCCGGTGAAGTTCTTCGGATCGTGGTTGTCGATCTGTGCCTCGTATCCGACCGGCCAGGGGATGTTGGTGTCGGGGTTGGGCTTGACGCGGAAGTAGATGCCGGAGTTTCCGCGGGTGTTGACCCTGACGAGGGCTCGGAGTTCGAAGTCGCCGACGCGGCGTTCTGAGAAGAGGTGTCCGGGACCGCCCCGGCCGGTGAGGGTGTGGGCATCCTCGATGGACCACGAGGCGGCGTGGGTGGCGACCCAGCCTTCGAGGGTGTCGGTGATGAGGTGCTCCATGCCGTTGGGTTCGGGGTCGGGCGAGAGGTCCTTGATGCGGATGTTGCGGTATCTGAAGGGGTGGCCGTGGTCCTGGAGGGCGATGTAGCCGGTGGTCATGCGGGCGCTGAGCGGGAGCGGGGACTCGGGGGAGCGGAAGAAGCCGCGGTCGTCGAGCTTGGCGTCGGTGTGGATCTGGGTGTCGTTGAGCCAGACATTGAGGGTGTCGTCGATGAGTGAGATGCGGTAGGTGTTCCACTGGCCGGGCTCTGTGACGGGCATGGACTGCGGGGGGATGGCTTCGTAGACGGCGCCGCAGTTTCTGAGGTTGGGTTGTTCGTCGTGGGTGTCGAGGATCTGGACTTCGAAGCCGGTGAAGGCGGGGTCGCCGGATGAGGAGCCGCGGAGGCCGACGCCGGAGTTCCCGCCTTCGGGGAGCCAGAACTCGAGTTCGAGGATGAAGTCGCGGTACATGCGATCGGTGCGGAGCCAGCCGCCCTGGCCGGGCTTGGCGGTGACGATCTCGTTGTCGCGGACGGTCCATGCGTCGGGGTCGCCGGTGGAGATCCAGCCGGTGAGGTCGTTGGCGTTGAAGAGCGGTGTGAAGGGTGTGTCGGCGTGATCGTCGGGCGTGGGTTGGGCGGAGGCGGGGGTTGTGGAGCAGCAGCATGCGGCGATGAGGGCGGTCGCGAGGGCGAGTGGGGCGGTGCGCCGGGTGGGGTTGGATCGCATGGGGCGTGCTCCGGGTGGGATGTGATGCGGGGCGCTGGCTTGTGCGCAGCGCCCCGTGTGGTTTGGAGGGTTTGGGTTTGGAAGTTGGGGGTTGGGGGTCGGGGTTGGGGGGGGTCAGCCGGCGATTTCGGTGAGGGCATCGGTGAGTTCGCCCTTGGAGGTCATGCCGACGAACTTCTTCTGGACCTTGCCATCCTTGAAGAGGAGGACGGTGGGGATGGCGCTGATCTGGTGCTGCATGGCGATCTGCTGGTGGTCGTCGATGTTGACCTTGCCGACCTTGACCTTGCCATCGAACTCGGTGGCGAGCTGGTCGATGGTGGGGGCGAGCATGCGGCAGGGCTGGCACCATTCGGCCCAGAAGTCGACGAGGACGGGCTGGTCGCTCTTGAGGACCTCGTTCTCGAATGAGTCGTCTGTGAATTCGTGGATGTTTTCGCTGGGCATGGTGGTCTCCTTCTGTGTTCTGGCCCGGAGTGCTCGGCGGGTTTGGTGATTGGTTCGTGTGCCCGAGCGTGGTTCCGGGCGATGCTATTGGTCGGGGTGGGTTCCTGCCACATTCGGACTGGTTGTGAGGTGTGGCACAGGGATAAACGCCGGGGGTGGTTTATTTGTTCCAACAGGTATTTTGGGGGATTCTGGAGGGGCTGGGGGGCATTGGCGGGATCAGAGTGTCGTCGGGCGTATGGGGTGGATGGCGTGCCATGTGGCGAGGGCCTGGCGGGTGTGGGCGACATCGTGGACGCGGAGGAGTTGGACGCCGGCGGCGGCCATGGCGAGGGCGGCGGCGATGCTGGGGGCGCCTCGGTGGTCGGGGTGCTCGATGCCGGCGATGGCGCCGAGGAATGACTTTCTGGATGCGGCGCCGAGGAGGGGGAGGGCGTTGTGCGCGGGTGCGGCGGTGATGCCGGCGAGGCCGAGCGGGGCGGGGTGTGGCATGGCGGCGATGAGGGCGAGGTTCTGGTGGATGGACTTTCCGAACCCGAGGCCGGGGTCGAGGACGATGCTGTCTTGGGGGATGCCGGCGGCGTGCGCTTCGGCTGCGCGTTGTCGGAGGTGCTCGGCGACGGCGGGGATGACGGGGTCGATGTTGTGGGTGCGCGCGAGTTGGAGGAGGTGTGGCGTGAGGAGGGATTCGTAGTCGGGCGGCGCGGTGTGCTGGTGTGAGTAGCGGTCGGCGGGCGGCGGGGTGCGGCGGTGCATGAGGATGATGGCAGCGCCGGTGGCCGCGGCGAGGGCGAGCATGTGCTGGTCGTCGGTGGCCGCGGAGACATCGTTGATGATGTCAGCGCCGGCGTCGATGGCAGCGCGGGCGACCTGTGCGCTCGTGGTGTCGATGGAGATTGGGATGGTGATCGATCGGGCGCGGAGGGATTGGATGGTGGGGATGACGCGCTGGATCTGTTGTTGGGGATCGACGGGTTGGGCGCCGGGACGGGTGGATTCGCCGCCGATGTCGAGGATGTCGGCGCCCTCGTCGATGAGTTGGAGGGCGCGATCGAGGGCGTGGTCGGGTTGGAGGTGGCGTCCGGCGTCTGAGAAGGAGTCGGGGGTGATGTTGAGGATGCCCATGATGAGCGGGCGCTGGAGCGGGAGCGCGCGCTGGTGGGCGATCCGGAGGTGGGTCGCGGGGGGTGGGGAGGTGTGAGGAGGGGCGGGGTTGGGGGGGGGCATCGATGGGGGGAGGGGTGTTATGGCTGGACTTGCGGTTGGCGTTGGGGTTGCGGGGTGTGGGCGGCGGCGGCGGTTTCGAGGCGTTGCAGGGCGATGGCCGAGAGCGGTCTGAGTGCGATGGTGGGGATGAAGGCGGCGATGCGGAGGTGGTCGGGTGCTGGTGCGATGGCGAGGGCGGCGGGCGGGATGACGGTGGGGAGTGGGAAGGCGAGGTCCTGTTGTTCGAGGATGGGCATTGCGGCGGTGAGGAGGGGCTTGAGTTCGAGGTAGGCCTCGGCGATGCGTGGTTCGGGGAGGAATGTGCGGACCTGTGCGAGGATGGGGTCGTTGTCGTAGGACTCTTGTGCGAGGGCCGGGCGGTGGTCGGCGATGGCATCGGCGGATGGGCGGATGAAGGTTGCGGCCGCGGGGGTTTCGAGGGCGGCGGGGATGGTGGGTCTGGCGGTGGACTCGGGCCAGGAGAGGTCGCCGCGGAGGGTGAGGGGCTGGGCGCGGTCGGCGGCGGGCGCGGGGCTGAGCGGGGAGGCGTCGAGCCATGCGAGGTCGAACGCGGCGAGTCGTGCTTCGGGGAGGAGCATGGCCCATGAGCGGAGCGTTCGGTCGGCGGCGGCGAGGGCTTCGGGGTTGAAGGTGAAGCGGGCCTGCTTTCCGGGTGTGGCGTTGGTGAGGGCTTCGAGGGCCTCGACGATGCGGGCGGTGTCCGCTGCGGGATCGGGCGAGTGCCAGTGGATGGTGGTGGCGCGGAGGAGCGCTCTGGGGGTGAGTGTGGTGAGCGCGAGGGGGTGCGGCGCGTGGACGATGAGGGCGGCGCGCTGGATGGCTGCGGTGGCGTTGATGAGTTGGGCGAGGGGTTGGGCGGCGGGGTGGTCGGGCGGTTGGGTTGCGAGTCGCTCGGCGAGGTGTGTGCGGTGGCGCTGCCAGTAGGGGTGTTCGCTGATGATCTGTGCGGCGAGGAGGGCATCCTGCCTGCGGAGGGTGTTGAGTGGTGTTCGCGCGGGATCGATGGGGTCTGGTGGAGTGGGTTCAGCGTCGCGGGGCGCGGTGTCGTTGAGGTAGGCGTCGAGGCGCAGGCCGAGCGGGCCGGGGGCGCAGGTGAGGAGGATGGGGTCCTGGGTGGGCGCGAGGATGGCGAGCTGGGGGGCGTTGGCGAGTGCGGTGAGGGCGCTTGGAGTGGTGATGAAGGCGATGGGTGTGGCTTCGGCGGCATTGAGCGCGGACGGGGTGAGGGAGTCGAAGGGGGCGGGGAGCGCATCGGCGGGGGGATTGGTGGGTGGCTGGGGGGGCTGGGGGGGTTGGATGAAGCGCTTCAGGGCGTTGGTGTCGGAGGCGATGGCGAGGGTTGTTGGGGTGAGTCGTTGGGCGATGAGGGGTTGGGCGGAGAACTCGAAAGCGAGGATGGGCGGGTTGGTGTCGGGCGCATCGGGTTCGCCCGGGTGCGGGCGGGCGCGGAGGTCCTGTTCGAGGCGGTCGGCGTTGCGTGTGGAGAGGATGAGGGCGAAGGCCGGGGGCGTGGATGTGGGGTCGAAGGCGGCGGCGAAGGGGGCATCGAGTTCGATGCCGGCACGCATGCCGATGATGCTGAGGACCTGCGCGAGGGTTGAGGTGGTGGTGAGCTGCATGGCGCGCATGAGCTGCGTGGAGTCGCGGTCGAGGGAGGCGAGGGATGGGCTGATGATGTAGATGGGCTGGGTGTCGGGCGGCGCCGGGCGGAACCAGTGGAGGTGGGACTGGAGGGGGGTGGTATTGGAGTTGGTATTGGAGTTGGAGCCGGCGTTTGAGCTGGCGCGGGCGATGGGGATGAGGAGCAGGGCGAGTGCGAGGGCGGCGGCGCAGCGCTGGGACAGGCGCTTGGCGCGCGTGTTGTTGTTGCGGTTGTGTCGGGGTGTGGTCATGTGGGGTGATTCGGGTGTGGTTGGTTTGGATTGCGGGCGGTCATTCGGGGATGGGGGCGTGGCCGTGGTCCTCGAGGGCTTCGAGTCGCTCCGTGATGCTCTTGGTGATGTCCCGGGCGCGTTTCTTCGCGTCGGGTTGGTCGGGGAAGAGGGTGAGGGATGTGGTGATGTGGATGTGTTCGGGATCGATGCGCCACCACGGTTGGGGCTGCGGTTGTGCCTGTGGTTGGGATGTCGGGGGGCTGAGTGTGATGGTGATGTGGCCGGTCTCGTCTCGGAGGGACCTGATGGTGTAGAGGCGTTGTCTCGGTGCGGGGTATTGGGTGTGTTCGATGGCCCAGTCGTGTTGCGCAAGGGCCGTGGTGACGGCGGCGTCGATGGTGCGCATGGCGGGGTCTTGTTTGCGTCGTTGGCTGGCGGAGAAGGCGGATGTGGTTGTGGTTGAGGATGTCGGTTGGGTTGGGGTGCTGGTGCTGCTGTGCGGAGGGGGCGTGGTTGGGGGTGTGGTGTTGTCGGGGGGCGGACTTGTCGGGGTGGTGGTGGCGCAGGCGTTGAGGAGCGCGGCGGCGAGGAGGGTTGTGAGGAGGGATGTGAGGAGGGAGGCAGCGCGCGAGCGGGCGCGGTCGCTGGGAGCGTGCGATGGCGGGATCGGGCGTGTTGGGTGCGATCGGGGGGTGGAAGGGGTTGCGGGGGGCGGGGGCGGGGTTTGTTGGGTTGGTTGTCGGGGCGGACTATGATCGAGCCAGCGCCGGACGCGTGCGTTGGGCGCGTGGGCGCGTCGGAAGGGGCGGTGCGTTGAGTCCGCTTCGGCGTGGGGTTGGGCCTGCGGCACGGGGATTGGCTTGGGGTTTGGCTTGGGGAATGGGCGGCACTCGTTGGAAGGGCATGTGGAACTCACGCTCAGGCTCCCGTCTTCGGTTGATCGTACCGCGTTGTTCGGCCCGGCCGAGCGTTCTTTGAAGTTGATCCGTGAGGCGCTGGCGGTGTCGATCGCGGCGCGTGATGATGTGGTTTCGATCCGCGGCGAGTCGGAGTCGGTCCGCGCGGCGCGGCTCGTGATGGAGCGGTTGATTGAGGGTGCTGAGCGCGGGGTGGTGGTGACGCGGCAGGGGCTGCTGGACACGATCGCGGAGGCATCCTGGAGGGCGGGGCGTGGGGCTCGGGTCGGCGGCGAGGAGTCTGCGGGACCCGGATCCGAGATGGGGTTGGGCCTGGGGACAGGGTCGGCGGATGGGGGGATTGGTCGGAGCGCAGAAGAGCTTATGAGCAGAGATCGTTCGGGCATCGGGTCTTCGCGGGGCGGTTCTTCGGGGGGCATTGGGCGCGGAGCGACGGGGCGCGGCGGGGTTGGGGGCGTCGGCGGTGGGTTCGTTAGTGCAGGCGGTGGTGTTGGCGGGGGTGGTGTGCGACCGAACGAGCCCGTGGATGAGGCCGCGACGCTGGGCGGGGATGGTGGGCGGTGGGGCGGCGGGCTGGATGTGTACGCGGGCGGGCGTCCGATCGTGCCGCGCTCGGAGAACCAGCGGTATTACCTGGATGCGATCCGGGAGCACGACCTGGTGTTCGGGATGGGCCCGGCGGGGACGGGCAAGACCTACCTGGCGGTGGCGGCGGCGGTGCATCTGCTGCGGACGGGGCGTGTGCGGAAGGCGATCCTGGCGCGTCCGGCGGTGGAGGCGGGTGAGAAGCTGGGGTTTTTGCCGGGCGATCAGTACGCGAAGCTGAACCCGTATCTGCGGCCGTTGCTGGATGCGCTTCATGACATGATGGACTATGCGACGATCAACAAGTTCATGTCGAACGACATCCTCGAGATCGTTCCGCTGGCGTACATGCGTGGTCGGACGCTGAACGATGCGATCATCATCCTGGACGAGGCTCAGAACACGACGCGCGGTCAGATGCAGATGTTCCTGACGCGGATGGGCCAGCGTTCGAAGGTGATCGTGACGGGCGATGTGACGCAGATCGACCTTCCGGATCCGACGGAGAGCGGTCTGATCGATGCGGCGCGTCGGCTGCGGCGGACGCAGGGTGTGGCGTTCGTGCACCTGGAGCGTGCGGATGTGGTGCGGCACCCGCTGGTGCAGCGCGTGATCGACGCGTACGCGGCGGAGTCGGCGGGTTCGGATGCGCTGCATCGCGCGCTGATGGAGGGTTCGGGAGACGAGGAGGGGCGTGATGGCTGATCGCGAATCGGGCGGGTCGGCGCGTCACTCACGGGCGGCGGCGCTGGCGCGGGCGGCGCGTTCTTGGAAGAGCGCGACTGCTCGGCGGGCCTCGACGCGGGCGCGGATCCGGGCGTGGCTGGCCGAGCCGGAGGCGCTGCCGGTGCTGAGCATCGCGCTGGGGTACCTGGTGCTGGCGGCGGCGCTGGTGGGTCTGACGCGGGGGACGCCGTTGATCGCGCCGGGGCTGATCATGGATGACACGCGGGTGGTGCGCGTGGAGTTCGATGTTCCGGATGAGGCGGGGACGCAGGAGCGGCGTTCGGCGGCGCGGACGGCATCGCCGCGGGTGTACATGCCGGATCGCTCGACGATCGAGCGGGTGCGGGCGACGCTTCGGAACCTGCCGATGGCGCTGGCGGGGGTGGAGTCTCTGGAGGGGGTGTCGCCGGAGCTTGGTGAGGCGTTCGATCTGAGCGCCGCGGCGCTTGCGGAGATCGGGGCGGTGTCGGTGTCCGAGTCGGAACTGGAGCGGTGGAGCGCGCGGGTGGATGCGCTGGTTGGATCGCTGCTGGAGCGTCCGATTCTGTCGAGTTCGGTGCTGCAGAGCGTGGCGGCGGGTGCGGAGCGGATCGCGGTGATCGGCGCGGATGCGGGGGCTGGGGCTTCGCCGCGGGTGGTCGAGCCGTCGGCGCTGATCCCGGTCGGTGATCCGGCGGGTCGGATCGATGAGCTGGTGCGGAGCGCGGGTTTCGAGGGCGCGGCGGCGGCGTCGGTGGCGGCGTACCTGCGGGCGCTTCCCTCGCCGACATTCCTGGTCAACGAGGAGCGGACGCGGGAGCTGGGCGAGCTGCGGGCGCAGGCGGTTCCGATCCAGATGCTGACGATCGCGCCGGGTCAGCGGATCTACCAGCGTGGGCAGCGCCTGAGCGAGGACCAGTTCGCGCTGGCGGTTCGGGAGCAGCGCGAGTTCGAGTCGCGGCGTCCGGTTCTGGCCCGGATGCTGCGGGGGCTGGGGGTTGTGGGGGCGACGCTGGTGGCGGTGGTGATCATCGGGGGGTACATCGCGCTGTTCTACTCGGGGCTGCTGAAGACGCCGCCGCGTCTTGGCGCGCTGGTGGGGCTGATGCTGCTCGGGCTGGCGCTTTCGTGCTGGTGGGCGATCGGGTACCCGGGGCTGGTGGCGATCGCGTCGACCGCTCCGACGGTGTTGCTGGTGATGGTGACGCTGGTGGCGTACGACCGTCGGATGGCGCTGGTGATCGGCGTGGTGCAGTCGGCGCTGGTGTCGATGGCGTTGTCGCTGGGTATCGGGAGCATGTTCGTGAACGCGGTGGGGATCGGGCTGGCGGTGTGGTCGCTGAATGAGATCCGTTCGCGCGCGGACATCGTTCGTTCGGCGGTGATCGTGGCGTGCGGGATCGCGGCGGCGACGCTGGTGATCGGGCTGGTGGAGCGTCCGATGGTTCCGGGGGTGGCGCTGGAGCTGCTGGGCGATTCGGCGTGGGGCGGCGTGGGGGGATTCATCGCTGGGGCGCTGGCGCTGGTGCTGCTCCCCACGATCGAGCGTGTGTTCGATGTGGTGACGGGGATGACTCTCTCGGAGCTGCGTGATCCGCGCCAGCCGCTGCTGCGGGAGCTGCAGCAGCGGGCGCCGGGTTCGTACAACCATTCGCTGAATGTGGCTTCGATCGCGGAGGCGGCGGTGAGCGCGATCGGGGGCGACTCGCTGCATGTGTACGTGGGGGCGCTGTACCACGACTGCGGGAAGATGAACAAGCCGCAGTACTTCGTTGAGAACCAGTTCGGCGCGGCGAGCCGGCACACGAAGCTGAGCCCGGCGATGTCGCTGCTGGTGATCGTGGGGCATGTGAAGGATGGGATCGAGCTGGCGAAGGCGTATCGGCTCCCGAAGTCGCTGCACCATTACATCGAGTCGCACCACGGGACGACGGTGGTGGAGTACTTCTACGAGGAGGCGAAGCGTCAGGCGGATGCGGATGAGGATGTGGATCGTCCGGCGGAGTCGGAGTACCGGTATCCGGGTCCGAAGCCTCGGACGCGTGAGGCGGCGGTGCTGATGCTGTGCGATGCGGTGGAGTCGGCGACGCGGGCGATGGCCGAGCCGACGCCCTCGCGGATCGCGGCGCTGGTGCGGGCGCTGTCGCAGAAGCGGCTTGACGATGGGCAGTTCGATGATTCGCTGCTGACGCTGCGTGAGGTTCGGAAGGTGGAGGCGGCGATCACGAAGGCGGTGACGGCGATCTACCACGGCCGGATCGCGTATCCGAAGGGCGAGAAGCTGGACGACACGCGTGCGGCGGGTGATCCGGAGCGGACGCGGATGGCGGGGTCTGGGTCTGGGGATGGCGAGGGGACGCGGGGCGGGGAGCGGTCTCGCTCGGCGCGGCCGGCGTGAGGTGGTCGCGGTTGGGTCTGGGTGTTTGGTTCGGGCTTGGTGATCAGGCGTTGGCGCGTTTGCGGGCGTTGTTGACGAGGGCGACGCTCTCGTCGATGGCGCGTTCGAGGCGGTCGTTGGTGACGAAGTGGTCGTAGGCGCCGCAGGTTCTGGCCTGTTCGATCTCGCGCTTGGCGATCTCGAATCTGCGCTGGATGATGGATTCGTCTTCTCGCTTGCGGTCGCGGAGCCTTCTGAGCAGGTCGTCTTCCGACGGTGGGAGGATGAAGATGGCCAGGGCGCTCGGGAGTTTTGATTTGACCTGGATGGCGCCCTGGATGTCGATCTCGAGGAGGATGACGCGGCCCTCGGTGAGGGCCTTGTCAACGGGGGCTCTGAGCGTTCCGTAGCGGTTTCCGGCGTACTCGGCGTGTTCGAGGAACTCGGCGTTGTCGATGCGCTGGGTGAACTCGTGTGGGGTCATGAAGTGGTAGTCGACGCCGTCGGTGTCTGAGGCGGCCATGGGGCGTGTGGTGGCGGAGACGGAGAAGACGGCGTTGGGGACGGCTCGTTCGATGGCGCGTGCGATGGTGGTCTTTCCGGCGCCGGAGGGGCCGGAGACGATGACGAGGGTTCCGCGCGGGGGATCGCCGGCGGGGGCCGTCCCGGCGGGGCGGGGGGCGTGGGTGTTGGGGTCCTTGTGGTCGCCGCTGGACATGCGTGAAATGTAGCGACCCGGGCGTGTTGCGCCCGGGTCGGCTGGTGTGTGGTGTTGGGTGGCCGGCTCTGGTTGATCGAGCGGGCGGGCGCCTGGGGTTGGGCGGGGAGATCGATCAGGGTTTTTCTGCGAGGAGCGCCTTGATGGCGTGCTCGACCTGGGTGTTGGCGACATCGGCGATGCGGAGTTTGCCTTGGCGGTCGATGAGGTAGAAGTCGGGGTAGCCGTTGACGCTCCAGTCGCGGGTGGACTTTCCGATCGAGTCTGCGGCGATGGGGTACTTGATTCCGAAGGCGGCGGCGGTGGCTTCCATTTCCTCGTGGCCGCGCTGGGCGCAGACTCCGATGACGACGAGGCCCTGGTCGGCGTACTTCTCGTGGAACATGTTGAGGCCGGGGATGGCTTCCTTGCATGGGCCGCACCATGTGGCCCAGAAGTCGACGAGCACGACCTTGCCGCGGAGGCTCGCGATGTCGATGGGGGCGTCGGTGTTGATCCAGCGCTCGACGGCGATGGGGGGCGGGGCCTTGCCTTCGAGGTTGGCGAGGCGCTGGCGTTCGCGCTCGGTGCCTTCGAGCCAGGCGGGCTTGATCTCGGCGGGGGCGTTTTCATCCTCGGCGTTGCCGGGGTTGTCGGCGTCGGGCGATTCGCCGATGGCGCCGGGGTTGCGGTTGGTGTTGCGGTCGTTGGTGGATTCGTTGGAGTCCGCGTCTTCGGTTTCCTCGGGCGGCTGGTACTCGAGGAGGTTGTTGATGACGGTCTCGATGTGGTTGGGCGAGACGGCGTGGGCGCGGATGAGTCCCTGGCGGTCGAGGACGACATAGGTGGGGTAGAAGCGGACGCCGTAGGCCTCGGCGGCCTTGCCGTCGGTGTCGAGCGCGGTGGGGAACTCCATTCCGGCGCGTTCGCCGGCGGGCTTCATGGTTTCGCCGCCGCGCGGTGAGCAGACGCCGAGGAAGGTGACGCCCTTGTCGGCGAACTTCTTGGCGAGCTCGGAGTTCTTTTTCATTCCGGCGAGGCACGGGCCGCACCAGGTGGCCCAGAAGTCGAGGACGATGATGTTGCCTCTGAGCTGCTGGACCTGCTTGGCGGGGAGTTCATCGGACATGGCCTGGACGGCGGCGATCTCGAGTCGCGGGGCGGTGCGGTCGTGCCACTGGGCGGAGGTGTTCCAGCTCGAGTCGTTGGCGCCCTGGATGTGGTGCTCGCGCGTGTAGACATCGGAGGATTTGAAGGGCTTGCCGGCCTTGCTGTTGGGGGGTGCGGCGTTGGCGTTTGTGTTGGTGTTGGCGGCCGTGGCGGTGGGGGCCGGTGCGGCGGCGAGCCATGCGCCGGCGGCGATGAGGGCCGCGGTGAGGACGAGTCGGGTGGATGCGGTGGGTGATGGCATTGCTGGCTCCGTGGTGGTGTGGTTCGATCTTGTGGTGCGCAGGGATGTGCTCGTGCTTGCGGGCGTGTGGATCGGGCGCATCGGACAGCGCGCGGCGGGGGTCGCGAGCGTTTCTTAGGGTACCTTGTCGGTGCGGGGATCCAAGGAAAACCCGTACCGGCGCGGGCAATCGGGGTTGATGCCCCGATTTCGGCGGTCTGGGGCGGGGAGCTGAGGTGGGGGGTGTTGGGTGTGGTGGGGCGTGGGTGCCGTTCTGGATGGGTCAGGAGCAAAGAAGTAGAGGGGGATGAGCGGACGGGCGGGACGCCCGTCCCACCGAGGTGCGGAGGGATCGGATGTGGGGTGTCAGGTGTGGGAGGGGGTGTTGGCGGTGGTTTGGGTTGATTCGATCCAGCCGCCGGCGATGACGCGGTCGGGGTGGTTGTGGTCGTAGACGACGAGGGCCTGGCCGGGGGCGATGCCGTGCTGGGGTGTGTGGAATCGGATCTCGAATCGTTCGCGGCGGCCCGAGGGGGTTGGGGGGAGCGGGTGATTGGCG
>JBQLZO010000007.1:0-115884 GCA_052168315.1 Phycisphaerales bacterium
GGGGTTCGGGGGTTGGGGGGGGTCAGGGTTCGATGGCGTGTGCGTAGGCGATGGGGTGCGCGAGCAGCGAACGGCAGGCGATGAGCCATCGCTGCGGCCCGGGGTGCGGGCGGGCGCTGGGGGTGTGCTGGGCCCAGCGGTTGAGTTCGCGGAGCGCGAGTTGTGGATCGATGCGCGTGGTGAGTTGTTGCCAGGCGTGCCGGGGCTCGGCGAGCCAATCGGTGGTGATGCCGGCGTGGGCGAGCAGGTCGAGGAGTCGCGCGTTGTGGGCGTTGGGGGTGAGGTGGTATGGGGTCATGCCGGCGCGCTCGAAGAAGGGCGAGACAGCGCCCATGGCCGCGAGGGCTTCGGTGTGCGGCGTGATGGGGTTGGCGAGGTAGTGGCGGACGAGGGATGTGGCGAGGTTGAGGGTGCGGAAGCGGGGATCGACGATGACGCGGGCGATGCACCGGAGTTCATCGTTGATGCGCTGGGCGTTGAGCTTTCTGTCGCGCGTGGTGTATCGGTTCGGCCAGGCGAGCGATCGCCACGCGGCGTTGAGCGTGGGGTGCGCGATGACGAGGACGGCGGCGAGGTGGGGCTCGTCGTGCTGGTCGATCGGGTGCGGGTCGGTGATGGTGGTCTTGAAGATGGCAGCGATGTTGGCTGGGTGGGCGTGGCGGTAGTGCAGATGGGCGAGGGCGTGGTAGTCGCGCGTTGTGGCGTGGGTGATGGTGAGGTTGGGCGGTGGGTCAGTGGGCGCGCTGTTCTGTGGGATGGTTCTGGGGATTCCGGCGTGATTGAGCTCGAGGATCGTGCACGGGCGCAGGTGCGGGAGGATGCGCGGGCGGTGGGTGGCCAGGGCGATGCGGAGCGTGTGGCGCTCGGCGGCGTGCGCGAGCGCCCGGGCGATCGGGATGGCGGTGAGGTCGTCGAGGGTTGCGCCGAACTCGTCGATGATGATGAGCGGGCGGCGCTTGGGGTCGATGTGCGCAGTGGCGGCGGCGATGAGGAGGGCGATGGTGAGGCGGGCGCGCTGCCCGGCGGAAAGGCGGCGGGTGGGCGTGGTGATGGCGCCGGCATCGGCGAGCCCGAAGCGCGCGAGGTGCCGGAGGGATTGGTCGGTGGTCCAGTCGGGGCGGAGGCGCGCGAGCGCGTGGGATGGCGTGGTGCGGGGATCGCGCGTGGCGGCGCGGATGGATGGGATGCGGGGGTGGATGATGGGATCGTCGCGGAGTTCGGCGATGCGGGCGGCGCGCCGGAGCGCGGTGGTCTTGCCAGCGCCGGAGGGCGCGATGATGGCGAGGATGGGTGTGGTGGTGTTATCGAGAAACGAGCGGAGGTGCCGATCGGCGTGTTCGATCGCGGCGCGCCGAGTGCGCCGGCGCTGGCGCTCGATGTCGCACCGGATGAGCCCGAGCCGCGCGGCGGGGGCCCGAACCTGCTCGGGCCACGGAGGCGACGGGGTGTGGGTGGGGTTGGTGATGGGGTTGGCGGTGGGTGTGGCGCGCATGGTCAGCGGGACCCGTCGTTGTTGCGGGTGGTGAGTTCGTGGAGGAGCTTGATCTGGTCGAGGTGCCTTCGAACGGCGTGCATGGTGAACCCGGTTCGTTCGGCGGCGGCACGGATGGTGAGCCCCTGGAGGATGCAGAGCACGGCGATGCGTTGGCGCGCGGGTGGCCACTGGCGGAGGTGTGTGGCGACGAAGGCGAAGAGCGGGCTTCGGAAGCGCGTGAGCAGGTGGCGGATGCGCCTTCGGATCGTGCGGGGGTCCTGGTGGGTGAGCGCGGCGAGGTGCGCAGCGCAGTGCCCCTGCTCGTAGATGGCGGTGAGGAGAGCGCGGTCGCGGGGGTGGACGAAGCGGGCGAGGGCGAGGATGGCCTCGGCCTGGTCGCGGGGCTCGCGGCGCCGGAGGTCGGCGGCGGGGAGGGCCTGTGCGGCGTCGAGGGCATCCATGTCGATGGCGAGGACGGTCGCGTTGAGAGCCATAGTTCTGGGACCTTTTTGGGTGCTCGGGGGTGCTTGGGGGGGCTTGGGGGCGTTTAGCGCGGTGTCTGGGGCGGGTTTTTGTTCGTTCTCCAGCGAACGACCCGATGGGATCTTGACACGGGGCGGGAGATATGCAAGGGTTTTGTTTGGTATCTGAGCGAGTTTGCGCACAGGAGTGGTCGATGGGATCGATCGGGTCGCTGATCAAGGGGCGTCGTCGGGCGTTGGGGCTGACGCTTCAGCAGTTGGCTGATCGTGCGCGGTGTGCGAAGTCGTACCTGTCGGAGGTGGAGAACGGGAAGCGCGATGGGTTGCCCGGCGAGGAGTTGCTGGGTCGTCTGGAGGGTGCGCTGGGGATGGAGCCGGGGGCGCTGGTGTCGGTGGCGCGGTGGGAGTCGACGCCCGTGGATTTGCGCCGCGAGATGGTGAGTCTGCGGGCCGAGTCGGATGCGGCGCGCCGTCTGGTGGCGCTGCTGCGGCGCGAGGGGGTCGATGCGCTGTATCGGAGCGGCGCGTTGGAGGCGTTGTTGGGGGAAGAGCAGAGGGGATCCGGGATCCGGGATCAGGCATCCGGTGCGGGAGAAGGAGGGGAAGGCCTCGGGCACCGGGCAGCAGTCACCAGTGAAGATGAAGATGACGAAGCGAAGAAGGGTGATGGGGTTCGGCTGGCTTCCTGGATGCCGGTGCGTGTGCCGGTGATCAACAAGGTGGCTGCGGGGTATCCGGCGGAGTTCACGGATCTTGGGTATCCAGCGCGGGTTGCGGATGAGTATGTGGCGGTGCCTGAGGTGAGCGATCCGGATGCGTTCGCGGCGCGGGTGGTGGGCGATTCGATGCTCCCGAGGTACGCGGCCGGTGATCTGGTGGTGTTCTCGCCGGCCGCGGCGACGGTGAGCGGGAGCGATTGCTTCGTGCGTTTCGAGCGCGATGCGGAGACGACCTTCAAGCGTGTGTACTTCGAGGTGGATGCCGATGGCGGGGAGTTGATCCGGTTGCAGCCGTTGAATTCTTCGTATGCGCCGACGGTGGTGCCGCGCGAGGCGGTTGCGGGTTTGTATGCGGCGGTGTGCGTGGTTCGGCGTATCGAGCCGGGGGTGTGAACTGTGGCAGCGCGGGACTTGGCGCGCGCTGTGCGCGCGTGTGTTCGCGTGATTGTGCGTGGGTTGCGCGTGATTCGCGATGGTGTTGCGGTGCTCGGATCGCGCGCATAGACTGGTGCGGAGATTCGGATTCCTCGAGGGCGTGGCATCGCACGCTGATTGGACGAATCGATATGTCGCGCGGAGCGCGGAGCGATGGCGGGCGAGGGCTTGGCGATGGGGGCGGCGGTGGGAGCGCCGGCGATTGCGGGCGGCGCGGGGTGTGCGCGGGAGCGATGGGGCGTTCGGCGCTGCGATCGTGGTACGCGGAGGTTCGTTCGGTGACGGAGCGTCTCTGCTCGTCGCTGGAGCCCGAGGATTTCAATCTGCAGTCGATGCCGGATGCGAGCCCGGCGAAGTGGCACATCGCGCACACGAGTTGGTTCTTCGAGCGGTTCGTGCTGGCGCGGCACGCGGGGACGCACGGGGTGTCGCACCAGGTGTTCGATGAGCGGTGGGAGTACCTGTTCAACTCGTACTACAACGCGGTGGGCGAGCGTCATTGCCGCGCGCGTCGCGGGGGGCTGAGCCGTCCGACGGTGGGCGAGGTGATGCGGTACCGGTGGCATGTGGATGAGTCGGTGCTGGCGCTGCTGGACACGCCGGGGGTGAGCGATGAGGCGCTGCGATTGATCGAGCTTGGGCTGCACCACGAGCAGCAGCACCAGGAGCTGCTGGTCACGGATGTGCTGCACGGGTTCTGGTGCAACCCCCTGCTGCCGACGCTGGAGGCGGGCGAGGAGCCCGCGGCGTGGTGCGCGGATCCGGGCGCGATGGGATGGGTGGGGTTCGAAGAGGGCGTGCGGCGGATCGGGCGAGATGCCGGGGATGGCACGGGAACCGGCGGGGGGTTCGGGTACGACCACGAGGGGCCGCGGCACCGGGTGTTCGTCGAGGCGTTCGAGCTGGGCGATCGCCTGGTGACGAACGGCGAGTACCGCGCGTTCATTGCGGATGGCGGGTACGAGCGCCCGGAGTTGTGGCTGGATGAGGGGTGGCGGGCGGCGCGGGTCGGTGGGTGGCGCGGGCCCTTGTACTGGCACGATGGCGAGCGGGCGGGCGAGACGGATCGCGCATCGTCGCCTGATGGGGCGCGCGATGCGGAATCGTTGTCGCGTGAGTTCACGCCGCGGGGCGACCGAGAGATCGACGAGCACGCGCCGGTGTGCTGCGTGAGCCTGTACGAGGCCGATGCGTTCGCGCGGTGGAGCGGGTGCCGGCTGGCGACGGAATTCGAGTGGGAGTGCGCGTGCGGTGATCGCGCGGTGGCGGGCAACCTGCAGGAATCGCGGCACATGCGGACGCGCGGCGTGGATCGCGCGGGCGGCGATGGCGATGGTGTTGGCGATAGCGGGCTGCGGCAGATGTTCGGCGACTGCTGGGAGTGGACGCTGAGCGACTACGGGCCCTATCCGGGATACCGCGCGGAGGCGGGGGCGCTGGGCGAGTACAACGGGAAGTTCATGAGCGGGCGGCATGTGCTGCGGGGGGGGAGCTTCGCGACGCCGGGGTCGCATGTGCGCGCGTCGTATCGGAATTACTGGCCGGCGGAGACGCGCTGGCAGTTCGCCGGGATACGGCTCGCGCGGAGCGTGTGAGTCACGGTTTGCTTGTTCGCGGAAGGATGGTGGGCCCGATGAGCGGGAGCAGCGATGATGTGATGGGTGTTCGCCTGACGGATCTTCATCCGCCGAGCGACGACATGCGTTCGGAGGTTCTCTCGGGCCTGCGCAGCGCCGGGCAGAAGACGGTGCCGTGCAAGTATCTCTATGACGCGCGGGGCTCGCGTCTGTTCGATGACATCACGGAGACGACGGCGTACTACCCGACGCGGACGGAGATGGGGATCTTCGATGCGCGGGCGGAGGAGATCGCCGAGGCCGTGGGCCCGCGGGCGGCGGTGATCGAGCTGGGGTCGGGCGCATCGCTGAAGATCCGGCGACTGCTGGAGATGCTCGACGATCCGGCGGCGTATGTGGCCGTGGAAATCTCGCGTGACCACCTGGTGGCGTCGGCGGAGGAGGTGGCCGACGCGTTCCCGGAGGTGGAGGTGCAGGCGGTGTGCGCGGACTTCACGCGCCCGATCGAGGTCCCGGAGCTGGAGTCCGAGCACGGATCGCGGCTGGTGTTCTTCCCGGGGTCGACGATCGGGAACTTCACGCCCGAGGGCACGCGGACGATGCTGGCGCGGATCGCGGACCTGCTGGAGAACGAGTCGGATGCGGCGATCGTGGGCGCGGACCTGATGAAGCCGGTGGAGGTGCTGGAGAAGGCGTACGACGACCCAGAGGGCGTCACGGCCTCATTCAACTTAAACCTGCTCGAGCGGCTGAACCGCGAGCTGGACGCCGATTTCGACCTGGAACGCTTCCGGCACGAGGCGCGGTTCAACGAGCAGCGCCAGCGCATCGAGATGCACATCGTCAGCGATGCGGACCAGCGTGTCAGCATCGGCGGCGAGACCATCGCGCTACGCCGGGGCGAGAGCATCCACACCGAAAACTCGCACAAGTTCACCCGCGAGAAGTTCGCCGCGCTGGCCGCGGAGGCGGGGCTGGTGGTCGATGAGGTGTGGACGGATGAGAAGGAGTGGTTCTCGGTGAACCTGCTGCGGCGGGCGTGAGGGGGGCGCAGCGGATTGCTGAGTCATCGGGACCAGTGGGGAACCAGAGGGGAACCGGGAGTAGAGGCGGATGAGGAGACGGGCCGGAGGCCCATCCCACCGAGATGATGGAGGTTCCAAGAACGGCGTTCAGGGCGACGGCACGCCGATGTCCTCGTTCCAGAGCGCGGGGCGCTCGGCGATGAACCGGCGCATGAGGTCGATGCAGCGCTGGTCGTCGAGGCAGGTGATGTCGACGCCCTCGCGGGCGAGCCAGTCTTCGCGCCCCTGGAATGTGGTGCGCTCGCCGATGACGATGCGGGGGATCTGGTAGAGCACGATCGCGCCCGAGCACATGGCGCAGGGCGAAAGCGTCGTGGCGAGGGTGAGCGTGTGCCAGTCGGTGCGCCGGGCGGCGTTGCGGAGGCAGGACATCTCGCCGTGGGCGGTGGGGTCGGAGCGCTGGACGCGCTCGTTGTGCCCGGCGGCGACGATGTTGCCAGTGCGGTCGATCAGCGCTGCGCCGATGGGGATGCCGCCCTCGGCGAGCGACTTCTCGGCCTGGGCGATGGCCGCGTCGAGCGCGAGGCGGTCGAGCGTGGGCTGGTCGGGTGTGGACATCATGGGGGCGGGGTAGACGGAAGGATCACGGGGAGGGCTGGATGATGTCGTCGATCTGGTCGCGGGTGGTCCATGCGCCGAGGGCATCGCCGCTGGAGGGGTCGAAGTAGAAGCGGACGCCGCGGATGTTGCCGGGGTTCTGGACGAAGGTGCCATCGGGTCCCGCGGACATGATGATGTCGGAGCCGAGGGGGTCGAGCGGGATGATGCGGGCGCCGCCGAGCCCGGCGACGGCGACCTCGTTGCGTGAGCGGAGCGCGGTGTTGCCGAGCAGCGCTTCGAGCGTCTGGGCGCGGTCGCCCTCGTTGACATTGGGGATGTCGCGCCCGAGGAGGCTGTTGGCGTTGAATTCCTGGCGGCGGGCGCCGATGACGGACATGCGGAGGAGCCCGGAGTTGGATCCCCAGTAGAACAGCGAGCGTCGCCCGGTCTGCGCGTTGAGCGGCGAGAAGTCCTGGGCGAAGGTGTCGTCGTTGGCGTCGACGCCTGGGACATTCTCGGTGGGGTTGTACCGGGCCAGGGGATCGGCCGACCACATGATCAGCGGGCGGTCGAACGGGTCCATCACATATCGCATCGCCGTGCGTTCGGCGCTCGAGGTGCCGCCGACGGCGAAGTTGGGGAGCGGGTAGTAGTTGGAGGCGTTGTTGAAGGTGCCGCCGATCTCGAAGGGCCTGAGGACATTGCCGGACAGCGCGACATAGGAGCCGGAGTCGGCGGTGCCCATCTGGCCCGGGCGGATGTACGCGGTCTCACGAGGCTCGCCACCCGACTGATATCCGATGGAAAGTTGGAATTGGATGGTCTGCTGCGATTCGTTGTTGGGAGAATCGTCGAACTCTTCTTCGGTGATGAGCCCACCGGCGAGTTCGAGCATGGCGTTTTCCATCTGGGTGAAGCCCTGGGAGGTGGTGCCGGTGATGCCGCCGTTGTGCGTCGATCCCATGGCGCGTGCGGAGAAGTATCCGGGGGATCGCTGGTTGTCGGCCTTGAAGGACTGGATGCCGCTGGTGATGGAGTTGATGAGCGTCTTGGTCTCGGCGGAGCGTGCGGACCTTCTGGCGATGGAGAGGGCCGGGAAGAGCAAGCCGAGGAGCACGACGATGAGCGCGAGCACGACGAGGAGTTCGAGGAGCGTGAAGGCTCGTGGGCGCGTGGAGTGGGATGCGGGCGTCGTGGGGTGCATTGGGCGTGCTCGCTTTCTGGTCCTGTTTCGGTTCCGGATGTGATCGCGGAGCGGGTTCGGGGTGTGGGCGTTGCCGGCGGAACGGATGGGGTGGGACCCGCGGGGCTGGTCGGGGGAATGATCGGGCTGTTGGTCGCAAGGCGTGGCGTGCCAACAACTTGGCGACAATCGCCCACCGGGAGACTCTACGCGGTTCCGGGGCGGCGGGTTGCCCGGAAGGTGCGAAGAGCGGGCGTCCGGCGGCGGGCGGGACGAGTGTAGTGGATCGCGCGGGCGGGTATGGCGGGCGGGGTCAGCGGGTGGTGCGCTCGCGGTCGGACCGGGTGAACACGCCCCTGAGGCGACGCACGGGGGGTGCGTTCTCGTCCATGAACGCGTGGACGGGATCGATGGGTTGGAGCCCAGCGGCCGCGAGGGTGTCCGTGAGTTCCTCGGGAGTGAAGGCGTAGGGCGGGCCCTGGACCTGCTCGAGCGGGATGCGCGGGTCTCGTCCGCGGGCCACGGCGAGCAGGGCCGCATGGGGCTTGAGGAGCGTGGCGATCCCGCGCGCGAGCGGTTCACGGTGGATGGGTGGGAGGGCCTGGAGGGTGTGGACCTCGATCACGAGGTCGAAGCGGTGCCGGAGACGCGAGGGCAGATCGAGCAGGTCGGCGCAGTGGAACGCTTCGGCGCACTGGGGGAAGCGCTGCTTGGCCGATTCGATGGCGCTGGGCGAGACATCGATGCCGACGGCTTCATAGCCCTGCGAGGCGAGCGCGGCGACATCGTTTCCGAGCCCGCACCCGGCAACGGCGATGCGGGCGCCGGCGCGGACGAACGCTCGGGCGTGCTGATGGAGCCACTGGAGCGCCCAGGGGCAGGGCTTGGCATGGGCCCACGGGATCCGGGCGTGGTCGCCTGCGGCATCGCGGTAGATGGTGTCGAAGCGGTGGAACCAGGCATCAAGGTCATGCTCGGCGGGTGGCGGCGCGGTGAGGTTGGTTGAGCCCTTGTGCTCGGCGATGGCCGAGGCGCTGCCGAATCGCTCGGACGCGGCGGTGACGGTGGTTCCGGCGGAGTGACCGCCGGTGGGTGTGTTGTCACGGGGGTTCATGGGTGCGCCATCCTGCCGGGTGGTCCCGGACATCCTCCTTGAGAACCCTACCCCGAGATCCGAGAAACGGAAGAAAATTCCGCGTTGGGGGGCGTGATTTGCGGCCCGGCGGGTGATCGGGCAGGCGGCACGCCTGTGATGGGACGGGGCGGAGGGGTGGAGGGCGTGATCGGGCAGCGCAAAAACAAGAGCGGGCGGAAGACGAACTTCCGCCCGCTCGGGGGGGGGGGGGGGCAATTTGATGACCGAAGTGTACACGAGATATCGGCGGATTTCCAGTCGGGGGATCAGTTTCAGGTTCGAGAAGGTGAAGTTTTTGTGGATTTCAGGTTGATGAAGGGTGCTCAAGTCCTGACAGACTCCGAATACAGGGCGACTGAGCCCCGGTCGAGGGGCGAGATGGGGACGATCGGAATGATCGGCATGTGACTGGGAATTGGTTGGGAACTGGGCGGGGCATCGTGCGGGAGGCGCGGGAGCCTGCTCGGGTGTCTCAATCGTGCCTGAGGGCGACGATGGGGTCTTGGCGCGCGGCGACCTTGGCGGGGTAGATCCCGAAGATGAGCCCGGTGGCGGTGGCGACCGCGAAGGAGACGACGACCGGGAGGAGCGAGAGCGCGGTGGGGAGATCGACCTCGTCGGAGACCCACTTCCCGATGATGGGCGCTCTGGGGAGGAGGGGGACGCCGTACCCGATGGCCAGGGCGAGCCCGACGCCGAGCGCGATGCCGATGACGCCTCCGATGGCCGAGAGCACGCCGGTCTCGACGAGGAACTGGGCGACGATGTGCTTGCGCGTGGCGCCCAGTGCCCTGCGGACGCCGATCTCGCGGGTTCGTTCGGTGACGGAGGCGAGCATGATGTTCATGATGCCGATGCCGCCGACGAGCAGGGCGATGCCGGCGATGGCCGCGGTGACGATGTTGCCCGTCAGGGCCCGTCGGCGGGCGGCTTCGAGGAGCTCGAAGGGCACGACCATGTTGACGCCCTTGAAGTTGTCGGTGCGGACCTCGAGGAGGCGCCGGATGAGCGCGCCATCGGTGATGACGGCCTCGCGGGTCGGGGCCTCGTAGTAGATCTCGGTGATCTCGACGCGCTCGATGGACCTGCTCCCCGAAGACTGCCGGACCACGACATCGCCGAAGCGCGACTCGGCGGTGGTGATGGGGATGTGCATGTCGTGGTTGAGGTCTCGCCCGACGAGGGCGGCTCCGGCGCCGCCGGCGAGCCCGACGGGCGCGAGGATGCCGACGATGGTGAAGACCTGCTGGTCGATGCGGACGGTCTCGCCGAGCGGGTCTTCGAAGGGGAAAAGAGTGCGGGCGAGTTCGTACCCGAGCACGGCGACGGGCTCGCGGTTCTCGATGTCGGTCTGGTTGATGTATCGGCCCTTGCCGACGCGGAGCCGTGCGACGCGGAGCAGGTCGGGCGTGGTGCCGAAGGCCTGGGAGGACTTCATGATCTCGGCGCGGAGGACCTGGGTGCCCACGGCCTTGAGGGGGACGATGGCCTCGGCCTCGGGGAACTGGGCATTGATGACCTTGAGGTCCTCGCGCTTGAGCCCGTAGGAGACCTGCCACCCGGAGCGCTGGCCCTGCTGCTGCGACTCGGCGGGGAGCACGGACTTGATGATGATGTTGCGGGCGCCGAGGCGCTCGATCTCGTCGAGGGCGGCCTGGGTGGAGCCGTTGCCGATCGCGGCCATGGTGATCACGGCGGCGACGCCGAGGATGATGCCCAGCGCGGTGAGGATCGAGCGGAGGATGTGCAGCCGGAGGTTCGAGAGCCCGAGGGCGATGATCTCGAGGAGGAAGTGCACGGTCTTGGCTCCGGGGTTCGGACGGTGGGGCTGGGTGGGCGAAGCGCTGGCGATGCGGGAGCGGGATCGCCGGGGCCCCGCGAACGATCGGACCCGCATGGGGCAATTGGGTGGGGGACGCGGGGGCGGGGGGACCCGCCCGGACGGGGGAAGCGTAGTGTGGGTATGGGCGTGGGGACGGTGATGGTTCGGGATTGGAGCGGGTGTGGGTGTGTCTGGCGTGGGGCGGGGCGCGGTGATGGGGGTGGCGGTGGGCGTGGTTGTTTGGTGGCGGGGCGCGAATCGTCCGATGGGTGGGATTCGCGGGCGGTGCGTGGGCCGTCCGAGTGGTTGCCGGGAGTGGGGGATGGGAGAAACGGGTTTCGTCGTCGATGGCGCGGATTGAGATCACGAACGAGCGTGAGGCGGGCGCGGGATGGGCGTTCGATGTCGTGATCGCCGGCGGCGTGGTCTCGGATTCGTCGGGCCCGGGCGGTGGGGACACCGCGGAGGGCGCGGCGGGGCGCACGGCGACGGGGACGGGCACACGGCATGAGGTGCGCCTGTCGTGGGCGGATTACGAGTACTGGAGCCACGGCACGCGTCCGCCGGCGTGGGTGGTGGAGGTGGTGCTGGGGTTCGTGCTGTCGCGGGAAGATGGGGTGCAGGAGCTGCGTCCGAGCCTGGATCTCGGTCGCGTGCGCCGCCGGTGGTCGGGCGTGGATGCGTGGGTGGATGAGCGGGTGTGAGGCGCGGGGGTGCGTGCGGGGCGGGATCGAAGTCTGTGTGCGAGGAATTGAATCGCCCCGCGGGATCTCTCGATCCGGCGGGGCGGGAGGGGTCAGCGCGTTGATGAGGGAGTGTGCTCCGCGTGCGTCAGCACTCGCGCGCGGGGCGTGCGCTTTGGGCTGGGTTGTTTCGATCGGAGGGTGGCGGCCCGGCGGGCGGGGCGCTTCGCTCAGTCGTTGTCCTCGGCGTCGTTGTCGGACGCGTGGTCGTTGTTGATGTTGGGGTTGGCGCCGGGGCCTCGGAGCATGGTGCGGAGTTGTTCGTTCTCGCGGCGGGTGGCTTCGAGGTCGAAGACGAGGTACTTGACGCCGAGGCGGAGATAGTCGACAGAGTCCTGCAGCGATTTGATGGTCTGGCGGATCTTCTCGTGGCGGGTCTTGGTCTCCTCGGCCAGTTCGAGGAGCGGGGCGCGCTTGTCCTCGGGAAGGTCGTTGATCTGGAGCAGGAGTTCATCGAGCTTGTTCTGGAAGTCCTTCTCGTTCATGGCGTGCCCCTCTCTCTGATGTGCTGTGTGCGGATGTGCGCGGGTCTTCGGATGCGCGGCGTGTTCTCGCGGGTGACTCGTCCGCGTCGCTGGAATGGGGGATGCACGGGGCGTGCCAGCCGGCGGCGCGGGCGGGCCATGTGCGGCGCTCGCGGCGGCGCTCTGTGAAGTGTGTACCGGCGGGCGCGTGTGTGTGGGCGCCGGGTGGGGGGAAGATCGCCGATTCGTGGTTGCGCGCGGCGGCGCGATCGGCGCAGGCCTCACAGACGGAACGGCTCGGCGTCCGATCGCGGCGGTCGGTGTGCAGGCGGGATGGTGCGCGCGGCGCGGATGCGCGGGATGTCGCGGGCCCTCAACGGGTGGCGTTGAATCGGCGGATGGCGTTGCGTGCAGTGGACGGGGCATCGCGGATGGCCGCGTCGAGCGCGCCGGGCTCCTTCTTCTTGATCTCGCGGAGCAGGGCGACGACCTGCGCATCGCGGGCCGCGGCGTACCGGTCGAAGAAGAGTTCGAGCTCGTGGCGGTTGAATTTCGAGAGCGGGTCCGAGAGCCCGGTCTGCGTCGCGGCCCAGTCGAGCAGGGGCGCGCCCTGGCGGGTGAAGCGGAAGAGGTCGTAGGTGGCACGGAGGCGCTGCTGGAGGGTGGTGAACGGGTCGCGGGTGGACTCGGGGAGCTCGGCCATCCGCTCCTCGATGTTGCGCGAGCCCTCGAGCTGGGAGAGCCACCCGGTGCCGGCCGGTTCGGCGGTGGGCGACTCGGCGTTCGGGGCGGCATTGTCGCTGGCGGTGGCGAGCCTGAGCGGGGCGTAGGCGGTCGAGAGGGTCTTGAGCCCGCCGCGCTCGAACCGGATGGTCAGCCGCTGGCAGGGCCTGCCGGAGTCGGCGGCGTTGGCGGCGGCGGTGACGGTGCCGATGCCCCACTCGGGCTTGCCGGGGTGGAAGACTCGGTCGCCGAAGCTGTATCTGGCGCTGGCGTTGGTCATGCGGTGGTTGGCGCTGGGCTGGGGGTGGATGGGGTGTGGGAGGCCGGAAAGCGAGTGGTTGAGGACATTGAACGAATCGGGAGGGAACGAAGGGGTTGGGGGGAGTCGGGGATTGGAGGGTTGGGGGGCGCGGGGCGTGGGCGACCGCGGCCGCGTCGTCGGCGGAGCGGGCCTATCGTTGGGGTCTCATGGGCGGGTGAGCCCCGGGGCGTGCGCCCGCGGGGTCCGGGGAGTGTAGGTTCGCCGTGGCGGGCGGGCAGGCGGGGGATCCCGCGGGCTGTGGGGCCCCGGTGGGCGTGGGGATCGGGATCGGAATGGATTCGGTCGGTTTCGTGGCCGCACTGGTGTCATCAGCAGCAAGGAATGGAACGGCATGATCGAGGCTCTGAAGGGCGAGGAGATCGTGGACAAGGTCGGCGGGCGCTTCAAGCTGTGCGCGCTGATCCAGCATCGGCTGCGCGAGCTGCTGGACGGCGCGCGTCCGCTGGTGGACCGGAACGGCCGTTCCGATCTCGAAGTGGTGATCGATGAGATCGCGCAGGACAAGATCACGATCGACTTCCGCCACGGCGCGGTGGCGGCGACGCTGAGCCCGGAGCTGCACGAGCGCCTGGTGGACAACGCGCCGGTCGGCGAGCTCGACGACGCCGAGTGAGCGTGAGCCGGGGTGCTGCGGGGGTTCGGCAGGTGATGCGTTTCTGCGAGGGCCGATCGGATGGTTGATTCGGCATCGGGCGATGGCGTGCGCGTGCTGGTGGGCGTGACGGGCGGGATCGCGGCCTACAAGTCGGCGATGGTGGTGTCGCGCCTGGCGCAGGCGGGGGCGGCGGTGACCGTGTGCATGACGGAGTCGGCCACGCGGTTCATCACGCCGCTGACGATGCAAGCGCTCTCGGCCCGCCCGGTGTACACCTCGGCGTGGGAGCACATCGAATCGCAGGATCCGCAGCACATCTCGCTGGCCCGGTCGATCGATGTGGCGGTGGTGTGCCCGTGCACGATGGACTTCCTGGCGAAGCTGGCCACGGGGCGGACGGACGATGTGGTGTCGCTGATCCTCAGCGCGGTGGACCGGTCGCGGACGCCCGTGCTCCTGGCGCCATCGATGAACGAGGTGATGTGGGCGCAGCCCTCGACGCGCCGGAATGTGGCGCTGCTGGGCGAGGATGGCTTCCTTTTTGAGGGGCCCGGGGATGGGTGGCAGGCGTGCCGCGCGGTGGGGCCCGGGCGGATGTCCGAGCCGGAGGCGATCGTGGCGCGGGTGCTGTCGCTGGGAAGCGGCGGCTCGGGCGGCCGAAGGTGAGCGCGCTGTTCGCGGCGTTATGCTGATGCGATGAGCGAGCCGAACGCCCGCCGCCCGGTGCGGCTTGAGGATCTGAGCGATGGACTGGCGTGGCCGGTGCTGCTGAAGCTGGCGGGGCTGTCGCTGCGCTGGTCGCGGCTGCTTGTGGCGTGGGCGGCGGGGCTGGTGGTGGTGCTGGTGTGGCGGTGGAAGCCGGCCGCGCTGGATGTGGTGTGGTCGTGGGTGATGCGGGAGTATCTGGCGGCGGTGGGTATCGAGGGCATGGACAGGGTGGATGGGGCGAGCGCTGTGTCGCTGGGAGAGCAGCTGCAGGCGCTGGGCACACGGGAGCTGCTGATCGGCGGGGTGGTGGTGGCGGCGCTGGTGCTGGTGCTCAGCGCGGTGGTGGCGATGCTGTCGCGCTCGACCGCACTGGAAGTTGCCCGCGGGCTCGAGGTCTCGCCGAGGTACATGGCCGGGTGGCTCTGGCGTCGCCCCATGGCGGCGGTGGTGTGGATGTGGTGGGCGCCCGCGGCGGTGGTGCTGGGGCTGGTTCCGGGGGCCGGGGTGTGGCTGGCGATGGCGCTGGGCGAGGGCGCAGCGCGTTCGGCGGTGATGGTGGTGGTGGCGCCGGTGGCGCTGGGCTGGCTGGTGCTGAGCGTGTTCGCGGCCTTGTCATCGCCGCTGATGTGGGGCGCGGCCGCGAGCGACATCGGCGATGACATCGACCGGACACAGCGGACCATGGCGGTGGCGCTGTCGCACCCGGTGCGGCTGCTGGTGTGCTACGCGTGGACCGCGCTGGTGGGATTCGTGCTGCTGTCGGTGTACTCGGGGCTCGTGTGGGCGCTGGTGTCGATGGTGATCGCGGCGGGTGGACCGGAGATGTGGCCCGCGATGGAATGGGCCCTGTTGCCGCTGCGGGCGCTGGGCGTGGGGATCGCGATCTCGGTGCTGGCCGGCGGCGTGACGCTGAGCTGGCTGTACCTTCGGCGCGTGGGCGATGAGCAGGACTACTCGGAAGTGCCGGTGGATGGGTGAAGGGGCAGAGTGCCAGATGGCAGATGGCCAGAGGGTCAGATGGGTGAGATGCGGGCATTGCCCCCCCACTCCTGCTGGTGCCTGATGCCTGGTGCCTCTCTGGTGCCTTTCTGATGCCTGATGTCTTGGTTCGGTTTGGAGGTGCGTGATGCCGAAAGGCGCGGGGAAGAACAAGAACTCCGGCGAGATCGTCAGCGGACGCGCTCCGGAGCCGGTCGGGGCGTATCCGCACGCGCGGCGGGTGGGGAACCTGTTGTTCCTGTCGGGGATCGGGCCTCGCAGGCGGGGGACGCCGGAGATCCCCGGCGTGAAAGTGGATGAGAAGGGGCGGATCGTGTCGCTGGACTTCGAGGCCCAATGCGTCAGCGTGTTCGAGAATGTGCGGACGGTGCTGGAAGAGTGCGGCTCGTCGCTGGATCGCGTGGTGGATGTGCTGGTGTTCCTGACGAACATGGAGCGCGACTTCGTGGTGTACAACCGGGTGTACGCCGAGTGGTTCGCGGGCGAGGGGAAGGCCAACCCGGCGCGGACGACGGTGGAGGTCAGCGCGCTCCCGCGGGCGGGCGAGGCGCCGATCTCGATCGAACTGAAGGTGATCGCAACGGTGTGAGCGCTGCCCGCCCGGGCGAGCGCAGCACCAGCCCCGCACGCGGCGGGATCGCTCAGTCCATGGTTCGCAGCACCGCCCGGACGGGGCTGCCATCGGCGCCGGCGATCTTGAGCGGCAGCGCGATCAGCTCGTAGACGCCATCGGGCACGGGCGCGAGCATCAGCCCCTCGATGATCGCGATGTTGTTGCGCAGGCACGCGTTGTGGGCGGGCAGGTCCTTCGAGTGGCAGAGGTCGACCGAGGGGGTGTCCATGCCGATGAGCCGGACATCGCGGGCCGCGAGCCAGTCGATCAGATCCGGGTCGAGGGCGGCGAAGTCCTCGTTGAAGTGCGCGGGATCGGGGTATGTGCCGGACTTGAAGAGGATGCGCGGGGCGAGCAGGTCGGTGGTGGACAGGTCGTCGATGGTGAAGCGGGTGTCGCGCTGCGCGCTGACGGAGATCACCTGGGCCGGGCCGAGGTACAGGTCGAGCGGCATGGCGTCGATCCCGGGCGCATCCAGCGCGTAGTGGCAGGGCGCATCGGCGTGCGATCCGGTGTGGAGCGTGGTGGTCAGCGATGAGACCGTGACGGACGCGCCATCCTTGATGTGGCACCCGATGGTGCGCTTCGGGGGCGTGTCACCGGTCCACACGGCCAGGCGATCGGAAATGGTCGGCGAGAGGTCATAGAGCATGGCGGGAGGATAGTGGGGCGAGCCGGGCGTGCGCGCACGGAGGCGTGGGCGCACGGAACGCCCCGCTGCGCGGTCGATTGGTCGCGGAGCGGGGCGTGGATGTGTGGTCCGGTTGTGAGAACCCGCAGCGCCGCAGGGCGATCGTGGGTCGGGGACCGGCGGGCCCCCGGGGGGGTTGGGGGGGGGTCAGGCGGATTCCTTGCGGGCCATGCGGAGCTTGTTCAGCGGGGTCTTGTTGACCACGGCCTCCCGGTCGATGACAAAGCGGGTGCCCTCATCGGTCGTGTCGGGCAGGTCGTAGACCAGGTCGAGCATGAACTCTTCCATGACCGCGCGGAGGGCGCGGGCGCCGGTCTTCCGCGAGAGGGCCCGCTTGGCGATCTCGCGGAGCGCATCGTCGGTGAATTCGAGCCTCGCGTTGTGCAGGTCGAACAGGTGCACATACTGCTTCGTCAGCGCGTTCTTGGGCTCGGTAAGGATCGAGACCATGGCGGCGATGTCCAGCGGCATGAGCGGGACGGTGATGGGCAGGCGCCCGACGAGCTCGGGGATCATGCCGAACTCGACGATGTCCTCGGGCTTGACCTCGGGGAGGACGGAGTGGCGGGCCTCGATGGCGTCGGCGACATCATCGGTGCCGAACCCGATGCGGCGCTTGCCGAGGCGGCGCTTGATGATGTCCTCGAGCCCGACGAAGGTGCCGCCGCAGATGAAGAGGATGTTGGTGGTGTCGATCTGGATGTACTGCTGCTCGGGGTGCTTGCGTCCGCCCTGCGGGGGGATGTTGGCGATGGTGCCCTCGAGCATCTTGAGCAGCGACTGCTGCACGCCCTCGCCCGAGACATCGCGGGTGATCGAGACGTTGTTCCCGGTCTTGCCGATCTTGTCGACCTCGTCGATGTAGATGATCCCGCGCTGCGCCGCCTCGAGGTCGTAGTCGGCGGCCTGCAGCAGCTTGAGCAGCAGGTTCTCGACATCCTCGCCGACATAGCCGGCCTCGGTGAGCGTGGTGGCATCGCCGATGGCGAACGGCACATTCAGCGTGCGGGCGAGGGTGCGCGCGAGCAGCGTCTTGCCGGAGCCGGTGGGCCCGATCAACAGGACATTGGACTTCTCGAGTTCGACGGGGACATCGCTGTCGCCCATCTGCTGGAGCCGCTTGTAGTGCGTGTGGACCGAGACGGCCAGGGCGCGCTTGGCCGCATCCTGCCCGATGACATACTGGTCGAGGAACTCCTTGACCTGACGGGGCGTGGGCGTATCGCCCAGGTGCGAGCGGCCGGTGGTGACGCGCCGGCGTTCCTGCTTAAAGATGTTCTGGCAGAGGTCGGTGCAGTTGGAGCAGATGTAGACATCGCCCGGGCCCTCGACCATCGGGCCGACCTCGCGGGAGGTTTTGCCGCAGAACGAGCAGGTGGTCATCTTGCGCCCGCGGAAGCCCGCGTCGTTGCCACTCGAGTCGTTCGGGCCGTCGTTGCGATTCTTCGACATGCGGGTTCCAGTCCGGTGTTCGTCTCGGGGTGTCCGCGTCGGCGGGCGTGCGTTTGAGCGCGGCGGCGCGGTGTCAGGTGGATCGGGGGGGCGGGGGGGAAGGCTGGCGATTGCCGAGGGGATTGAAGGGGTTGGGAGTCCTATGGAACGGTATGTACGCCGAGGGCGTGGGGTGGGTTTTCGGTCGGGCGGAGCTGCGAACGCCCCGGGATGGGATCGGGCGGGATGCCGAGTATCGTCGCGCGCCCGGTGGTGATTCAATCGGCTTGTCGGGCGCTTCCGCATATCGCGGGCGCGGATGTTGGTTGCTCCGGCGTGTGCCGGATGGTGCGGAGATCCCCCACTTGCGGGACAGGGCGGCGTGATGGGGCGATCGGACGGAAACCCCGGGCCGGTCGATGGGGGATTCACCCGGGGTCCTCGCCCGGCGGGGGGACATCCGGCGGCGTGTCCCGCTCGTCGCCCCGCGGAGGGCGGGGAGGTCGCGGGGGCTGCTGGGATTCCGGATCGAACCCGGGGAGCGGCTCGCCCGTGAGATCGTACCCCGGGGGCGCCCTGAGCCATCCATCATCTTCTCCGACGGACGGGCGCGGGCCCGGCCTTTGTGCACGGGCGCGATCCGGGCGGCGATCGGCGCGGTTTGTATCGGTCCCGGCGGGCCGGTCGATGCGATCGGGCGAGACGCCGGCCGCGAGCAGGGCGGCCCGCTTGAGGGTGGCGTATTCGGCGTCGGAGATCTTTCCGCTCGCGTGCAGCGAACGGAGGCGCGCCAGCGAGAGGGCATCCTCCTCATCCGCGCTGCCGGCGGTGTCGGGCGTGAGCAGGCGCTTCTTGAGGAACACGAAGATCCCGAAGATCGCGACGATGGCGAGGATGAGCACGCCGATGTTGATCACGAGCCGCGGCAGATCGGCGTCGGTGCCGGCGCCCTGCGCGAGCGTAAGTGCGAACGGGGCGCTCGGCGCGGCCGCGGCGATGAACGCTGCGCCGGGCGGGGATGTCACGCACACGAACGCGGACGGCGGGATCACGCCTCGGGCATCTCCTGCTCGGAGAACTTCTTGTTGAACTCGTCCAGCGAGATCTCCTCGATCTTCGCCTGGCGGAGCAGCTGGTCCATGACCTTGTGCTCGCGGATCTGCTGGACGATGGTCGAGATCTGGTTGTTCCTCGACAGCTCGCCGGCGACCTGGTTGGGCGCGACGCCGCGCTGGGCGGCGATCTGGCGGATGCGGTTCTGGACCTCCTGCTCGGTGACCTCGACGCCGCGCTCGCGGGCGACCTTGGCGAGGATGAAGAACAGCTTGAGCTGGCGCTTCGCGGTGTCGCCGGAGGTGGAGCGGAGCTCTGCGATGCGCTGCTCCACGGCCTGCGGGTCGAGCCCGCGGTACATCATCTCGTACCGCGCGCGGTTGAGGTTGCGCTCGGCCTGAGCGGCCGAGACCCGCTCGGGAAGCTCGAACTCGATCGCGTCGGTCAGGTGCTTGGCGACCTGCTGCCGCATGACCGAGTTCTGCTCGAGCACGGCCCGCTGGTTGAGCCGCGCGGTCATGGCCTCGCGGAGGGCCTGGGTGCTCTCGAGCCCGAACTTCTCAACGAGCTGTTCGCGGGTGGCCGGGACGATCCGCTCGACGCGCTCGATCGCGTAATCGATCGTGAGATCGGCGTTGCGGACGCGGGGGTTCTCGTGGCTCTCGGGGCCCTTGGTCTTGATGGTGACCGAGTCGCCCGGCTTGGGGAGCCCGACCTGCTTCGCGAAATCGTCGACGATGACGCCGAGGATGGCGCCCTTGGGATCGGCCTTTGCGTCGGCGGGGATCTGGACGACCGCATCGGGGACATCGATGATCGTCTCGCCGGCCTTGTTCTTCATCACGCCGTGCCCGATGCAGTAGTCGCCGGGCTTGGCGACCTCCTGCGATTCGAGCTCGCCCTCGTTGAGCCCGATCTTGTCGAGCTGCTCGTCGATCATCTTGTCGGTGACCTCGATGATGGGCTTGTAGACCTGCACGCCCTCGACGCTTGGGAGCTCGAACTCCGGGACGATCTCGACCTCGACGGAGAACGAGAGCGGCTTGCCCTGCGCGACCTCGAGCTCGGCCATGCCCTCGCCCGGCTCGGGGTCGCCGAGGACCGCGAGCTTGTGCGACTCCACGGCCTCGGAATAGGCCGAGGCGATGAGCTGGTTCTTGGCCTCGCCGCGGATGTGCTCGCCGAACCGCTTCTCGATGAGTTGCCGCGGGGCCCGCCCCCGCCGGAAGCCGGGGAGCTCGGCCTGCGCGAGCACGGTCTGCGTGGCGGTGCCGAGGTGCTCGGCGACAAGGTCGGCGGGGACGGTGACGGAAATCTTCTTCCGGCAGGGTCCGGCGTCTTCGACTTTGATCTCTCTCTGTGCGGTCGCCATGTCGGGCCTCGCTGTGCTGCGTGTCGTGGCCATCGCGCGGGTCGCGATGGGTGGTGGTGGTGGTGGGTGTGCCGCGGGCGCCCCGGTTGGGGCCCTCGGCGTCGTGACCGGGGGTGCGAGCCGCTCGCGGGCACGCTCCGGTCCGATTCGACTGGACTCGATTCGGTGCGTGGTCGGGCGGCGCGGTCCGGGTGGGATCGCGCTGCGGCCGGGCCCGGAAGATAGCCGCCCGGGCGAGCGGCGGCCAACGGGCGGGGGCGTGGACGCGCCCGCCGGATCGCACAGCGCGTTCGGTGTGTGTGGAGTTGAGGGGGGGTGGGCGGGAAAGGAAACACCCCCGCCGCGGGGGCGAGGGCGTTCCCAGTCAGTCCGGAATGTTGGGGATGCGAGCCCCGGTCGGCGGTGAATCAGACGCAGGAGTCGCCGAAGGCGCTGAGCAGGATGCCCAGGTCGTCCGAATCGGTGTCGCCATCGCCATCGAGGTCGCCGGCGTCTGTGGAGCCGAAGGCGCTGAGCAGGATGCCCAGGTCGTCCGAATCGACCTGCCCGCTCTCATCGAGGTCGCCCAGGAGGGAGCCGCCATCGCCGGTGACGGTGAGCGTCTCGGACTCGCCGGTGTTCCCCGCGCGGTCGGTGGCGCTGACCCAGTACTCGAGCGTGGTGCCGCATCCCGGCTCAGGGAGCACGCCGCGGTACATCGCGTGCCCCGACCAGTTCATGTCGATGGCGACGGGGAGCCCCTTGGTGCCCTGGATGGTGTAGAACAGCGTCACGCTCTGGAGCAGCGGCCCGCGGTCGGCGGTCATGCCGTCGGAGACGATCGCGCGGACGGGCACGGAGCCGTTGCCCTCGGCGGCCACCTGCTCGATCGCGATGGTCGGGGCGATCGTGTCGGCGGCGCCGGTGCCGACATAGAGGCGGTTGCGGAAGTTCCCGGATTCGCCCTGGGCGGTGATGATGTCGAGCACGCCATCGCCGGTGACATCGGCGACCATCACATCGAGCGACGAGTCGCCGATGCTGGTGATGAGACCGTTGACCTGCGTGAAGTTGCCCGAGCCGTTGTTGCTGTAGATGCGCTCCGAGGTTCCGCCGAGGCGTGCGACGATGAGGTCCAGGTCGCCGTCGTTGTCGTAGTCGAAGAACTTGGAGTCGTTGTCGTCGACGGTGGGGTTCGGCGAGAGGCGGAACGATTCGTTGGTGTAGTTGCCAGCGCCGTCGTTGATGTGCAGCGCATCGGAGTTGTTGCCCGAGGGTGAGGCGTTGGCGCCGAACAGGTCGAGGTCGCCATCGCCATCGACATCGCCGAAGTCGTAGGAGTAGCAGTTCTGGTCGGCCGGGGAGGGCTTGACGGTGAACACGCCGGTGCCGTCGTTGATGATCACGCGCCCCTGGCTGTTGCCGGTGGAGGCGTACTTGGCGTCGAGATCGAAGTCGCCATCGACATCGCCGAAGATGATGTCCATGGGCTCGCACCAGTTCTGGATGGGGTGGCGGAGAGCCGTCTCATCCGTGAAGAAGCCGGTGCCGTCGTTGATGTAGATGTACTGCTGGCCGCACCCGAAGCGGCTGGTCGACCCGCCGTTCGTGATGTAGAGGTCGAGGTCGCCGTCGTTGTCGATGTCGGCGAAGTTGGCGCGGGAGGAGGAGACGCGGGTGCCGGGGAGGCGGGCGGGCTCGCTCTGGAAGAAGCCGGAGCCGTTGTTGATCAGGAGGGTCGGGCGGGCGAAGAAGTCCGGGGCGAGGATGACATCGTAGTCGCCATCGCCATCGACATCGCCGAGCTCAGCGCCGCGGTGCCGGCCGCTGACGCCGACGCCGAGGTTGACATTGGTCTGCGAGACATCGGTGAACACGCCGGAACCGTCGTTGAAGAGGAAGCGGACGAGCTGGGCGGGACCCGGGGTGGAGAAGTTGCCGCCGTTGGCGAAGATGATGTCCAGGTCGCCATCGCCATCGAGGTCGCCGACGGTGGCCTGGTTGGAGAACTCGAGCGGATCCGGCTGCGGGAAGCGGGTGGTCGACTGCTCAACGAAGAGCTGCGCCATGGCGAGCGGCGCGATGGCCGTGGCGATGGTCGCGGCGATGGCGAAGGTTCGGAGCGGCGCGGTCCGGTTCGTCGGCGTGTGTGTGTTCTCGTCCATGCGTGGCACCTGTGTCTGTGGTTGGTCGTCTGGTGTGATCGATCGGCGCGGCGATGCCGCTGTTCTGGCGGCGGGCGCAAGAAACAACCTACACGGAGCCGCCCCGGGCACAAAGCGCGGCGTGGTCCAATACTGTTGAAAGCGGCGGACCCATTTCGGGCCGCGCGTTCCCCGGCGTGGATGGGCCGGGTGGGGAATGCATGGGATCGGTTCGAGGGCGGGGCGGGGCGGGCAGAATCCGGAGAGACAACGCACCGATGATCGACACGCACCTTCATCTGACATTTCCGGACTATGCGCCCGAGGCGCCGTCCGGCGGGATCGACGCGGTCCTCTCCCGCGCCCACGCCGAAGGGGTGACCGGATGCATCAGCATCTCCACGACCCACCGCGACGCCACGGCGGCGCGCGACATCGCCGCATCCCACGAGCGTGTCTGGTGCTCGGCGGGCGTGCACCCGCTGTACTCCGATGAAGGCCCGCACGACTGGGAGGCGCTGCTCGAGGTCGCGCGGCATCCCAAGTGCGTCGCCTGGGGCGAGCTGGGGCTCGACAACCACTACACCGAGCCGGCGCGGGAGGTGCAGCGCTCCGTGCTCGATGAGCAGCTCGCGTTCATCGCATCGCACAACAAGGAAGTGGACCTCCCGCTGATCATCCACTGCCGCGAGGCGTTCGACGACCTGATCCCCATCCTGCGCGCCTCATCGCTGGACCCAGCGCGGATGGTGTTCCACTGCTTCACCGGCGATGAGTCCGATGCGCGGAAGGTGCTGGACCTGGGCGCGTGGATCTCGTTCACCGGCGTGGTGACCTACCGGAACGCGCCGGCCGTGCGCGCCGCCGCCGTGCTGGTGCCCCGCGACCGGATCATGGTCGAGACCGATGCCCCGTTCCTCTCGCCCGAGCCGCACCGCGGCGTGCGCCCCAACGAACCCCGGATGGTCCGCGTGATCGCGGAGTTCCTCGCGGAGCTGCGCGGCGAGGAATTTGACTCGTTCCATCAGCAGATCAACGACAACACGGCCCGGTTCTTCGGGATCCCCGCTGAGTGAGCGCGGCCGGGGCGGATCGCGTCGGATGAGGTTGGATGGGGTCGGAAGGGCGGCCGGATCAGCCGATGGCGTCCGCGTCTGAGTCCGCGTCCGGATCGGGATCCGTCTCCGCGCCGCCCGCAAGCACATCGCTGTCGGCCCTGGACATCGCGTTGGGCGAGCACACGAGCGACCCGGATTCAGATTCGACCAGCACGCCCAGCGCGATCAGCGCCCGCTGCGCCGCGGCCTGCTCGGCCTGCTTCTTCGAGCGCGACCAGCACGCCTCGTGCGTGCTCCCGTTCAGTTCCACGGCGACGAGGAACAGCTTGTCATGGTCCGGGCCGCGCTCCTCCATGAGCATGTACACCGGCTGCGCGCCCAGCACCTGCTGCGCGTGCTGCTGGAGCACCGACTTGAAGTTCTGGTGGTGCCCGGACGCGGCGATCTCGTCGATCATCGGCGCCAGGTGCGGGAGCAGGAACTCGCGGACACGCTCGATGCCCGCCTCGATGTAGAGCGCGCCGAGCAGCGATTCCACCACGGCCGCCGAGAGGCTGGGCGGGAGCGTCGAGCGGGTCTGCATCCCCTTGCCGATCAGCAGCAGCTCATCGAGCCGGAGCCGGTGCGCGATCCGGGCGCACTTCTTCCGCGAGACCGCATCGGACTTGATCTTCGTCATGTCCCCTTCGAGCAGGTCGGGGTAATTCTCGTAGAGATAGTCGCAGGTGAGCAGCCCAAGGACGGCATCGCCGAGGAACTCCAGCCGCTCGTTGGACCGATGCCGCGTGGTGGCGATCGAGGCGTGGGTCAGCGCACGCTCGAGCAGGGACCGATCCTTGAAGGTGTGGTTGAGGATGGCCTCGGCGCGGGCGATGATCTCTGGATCGAACTGCTCAGAACCGGAAGAAGCCGATGGTGTTGGCGAAGCGGCGCTGGATTGATCGGAGCGCCGGTGCGAGTCGCTGATCAGCGAGGCCTCGACGGGCGTGGGTTCGGCCGTGGGCGGGCTGGACGAGCGGTGATCTTCCGGCGCATCACCCGTGGTCGATGGAGCGTGCGCGGCGTCTGCGCTGCGACTGAGTTTCATGCGCGGGGCCTCCGTGTAGCGTCGCACGCGGAGCACAAAGGCTCGGGCATGCGAGGCCGGGTCCGAAACTGGCGGACGCGGAGGCGCAGCCGTCGTTGCATGGAACCCCGGAATCGCACGGGAGCCCGCCTGAGCGTTCGTCAGGGCGACCCGGGACGGGATTCATCACGGCGGCTGGGCGACAGCGCCCAATGGTCACCCTTTCACCGTACGGCCTGGATGGGGAAATGCCACCACAATCCGCGCGGAATCGGAGGAATTGGGGGGTCCATGCGGGTGATCGACGGGTCTGGTCGGGGTGGACCGCCAAGCCGGGGCGGTGCACCGGCGAGCCCTCGACCGGACCCGGGAGCGAATTTCTATTTGCGAATAGAGAATCATCGCCGGGGCTTCGGGGAGGGAATGGGGACGGGATGTGCCGGTGGTCCGGCGTTGGGGGTGCTGCTACGCTCACGCCCCGTTTTGGAACGGTGATCGCTCCGCGGCCCGGTGGATGAGGTGGGTGCGGGGCGTCCCGGTGCGAGCGGGCCATCAATCACTGGATCGATGCCCACCCGTTCGACCGACCGACCGACCGAGTGATTGACAGAATCAACGAGCGCGCTCGAGCGCATGAGACCTCAGGAGACCTGCGATGCCCCCGAATCGTCGAATCAGCCGGATCAAGCGCAAGCGGGCCGTGGGCTTCCGCAACCGCATGAAAACCCGCCACGGGCGGAAGATGCTCAACCGTCGCCGCGCGCTGGGTCGCAAGTTCAACACGGCCTGAGCCCCGCCCCCCCACTCACCCTCGCGCGCACACCCGCCGCTGCGAACGCGATGCGCCCCGAGCGGGAGCAACCGGGAGAGCCCGATCCGAACGCTCGAAGATCTACACCCACCCGGGAGGCCCAGCGCCTTCCGGGTTGTTTGTTGCGCTTTGCGTGCAGCGAATCTCCCATTCTCCACTAAGATGAATTGAGCGAACGATCGCATGTAGACAACTCGGCGGGACACGCCAGCGCCCCACGCTCGCTGTCCGCTCGGACCGAGCGCCGGCGGCGGGGCGAGCCCACGAAGCGGCCCTGCCCGCCCGAGCACCGATTCGAACGCGCGTGCGCTCGACGCCGCGTCCACACGAAGGAGCCGACCACCATGCTGCCACGCACTTGTGCCCGACGGTTCTTCCTGGTCATCGGGGCGACGGCCCTGTGCATCCCGAGCGCCGGCGCTGTGGCGCAGGCACAGACGCGGGAGGAGGCGATCCGCCAGGCTCAACAACAAGCCGAGCACATGCGGGCGCAGCAACTGCGCCGTCACCAGGCACAACGCCAGAACGACCAGACCGACCAGACCGAGCGCTCGATCGTGCTCCCGCAGGACTATCCGGTCGATCAGGCGTTTGGTGATCCAGTACGGTCCGGCGTCCCGATGAGCGCGTACACATGGATGCTCCGCGATCTGGACCCCGCGTACCGCATGTTCGCGGTGGGCCAGCTCGCGCGATTCGACCTTCGGGGGCGGGCCGAGCGGATCTTCCCAAACATCGATGAGATGAGGGGTTCCGAGCGGGGACGCAATGCGATCGAGGCCATTGAAAGTGCACCGCAAGAATCGATCATCCACAGCCTCGAATCCGCTGCGCGGTCGGACCCCGACCCCGGTGTCCGCGTGTTCGCCATGGGGCACCTGGCCCGGATCGATCCGGAGGCGGGGCAGAACGCGGCCCGCGCGATGCTTGATGAGCTGCCGCACTGGTCAGGAGCACGCTCTTTCGTGCTCACCGCGCTGGCGTGCGCTGCGCCCGAGGAGTACCTGCCCGAGGTCCGCCGATGGTTGCTGGAGGCTGGCGACCCGAACACGGCATCCTCGTATCGGCTCTGGGTGGCCTACATGACGCTCGCTCCGTTCGAAGATTCTTTGTCCCTGATCGAAGAAATCGGGCGGCAGGACAGCGCAGCGCCCCGCGATGGGTCACACCGGATCCGATTCGCGACCCGCGACCCCATGGGCGGCCTGACGGCCCCGCCTCCGACGGTGGCGTTCGGGCAACTCTCGACCGCGATGCTCCCGGCCGACCCCCACAACACCTCCGACCGCGAGGTCCACGCCCAGCATGATGCCGTCGCATCGCTGCTCGAGCGGATGCTCACACAAGCGCTCGTGGATGCGATGCGGGACGACGAGGTGCGTGCGCACCTGCAAGAACGGTTCCCGCCGGACACGCAGCGGCGATCGAGCGGGTTCGATCCGATGGGTCACCGCCGGGACGCCTTCGAAGCCAAACGCTCGATCCCCGAGGAGTTCGTGCGCATCGCGCGGTTCTTCGCATCCTACGACCCGTCGGACCGATTCGGTGATGCCCTGTTCGCCGCGATCGACCGCGCGTTCGCATCCGCCCTGGATCAGGCCGATGAGCAGGACCGCCCGCTGATCGAGCGCATGAGAGCGCGGCTGGGCGATGACCAGCATCGGGTCGAGCACACCGGATTCAGACCCGGCGATGCCGCCGAGGCGCTCAGGTTCATGGGGCGGATCTCCGCGGGTTCACTGCTCGGGCCGGGCCCCAGCGCGGACCGCTTCGCGGCGTTGCTGGAGAGCACCCACGAATCGCCATCCGACGACCACTGGTTCGTCTCGCCGGACTGCCTGTCCCGCGACGCCGGCAGCGCTGGGCGTTGAGTCGACCTGGCCCGGAGGTCGGGGGGGCCGGGTGGGGCGGAGCCGGGGATCGGTGTGCGGGGATCGTCGGGCGCGGGTGTGCCCCGCGCTCGTCGTGCCCGCGGCGTGGGCACACGCCCGCTCGTCGAGCGTTCACTGGAGACCGCAGTTCCGGAGGTCCATCCGATGCTGGCAAAGTCAATTGGTCGTGATCGTGCCCGTTTCGCACCGCTCGCGCTCGCCGCGGGGCTGCTGATCGCCAGCGCCGCCCCGGCCGATCCGGCCATCGTGCTGCCGCGCGACTACCCCAGGACGGACGAGCCTGTCCGTTCCGGCGTGCCGATCAGCCAGTATTTCCGCATGCTGCGCGACAACGATCCGGCCTACCGCATCTTCGCGATGGAACAACTCGTGAGCTTCGAACTCGGAGACGACCCCGGCGAATTCGGCGCCGGCGCGATCAACGACCGGATCGAGCGCATCGCGCGGGAGGACCCGCACCCGGGGTGCCGGGTCATGGCGCTGCACATCCTCACGGATCGCGACGCCGCGCGGGGCGAGCGGCTGGCGCGCGCGGTGTTCGAAGGACTCGAACGGGGAACCCCGGCGTGGAACTCCATGCTCTCGTATCTGCTGTGCATCGCGCCCGAAGAGTTTCTTCCGATCGTTCGCGAGCGCGCCCAGTCGATGAAGATGGCCGATGCCCACCGCTGGTACTGCGCGATGGCGCTGCTGATGCCTTCGATGAGTTCCTCGCCATGATCGAAGATCGCGCGATCGACGAACTGGAGCGATCGCTCGAGACCATCCGAAACGCATCGTCGATCCAGGCGGTGCCGGATGGCATTTCGACCACCTGCGGGCAATTCCCCCTGTACATCGCGATCGCGTACGAAACGCTGGAACAGCGCTCCGGTGATCATCCCGAGACGCTCGAGCGGGCGATGCGGGAGAGCGAGCGGATCGTGGAGCGGATCGCCCGGATCGCGGCCGAAGCGTCGTTCAACGACCCGGCATCGCTCGAACACCACGCCCAGGAACTCGACCGCTCACGACGCCGGACAACGCCCGCGAGCCCCGCGACGGTCTACTTCTCGGTGGTGCTGCAGGAACTGGCCGATCGTCTGGTATCGCTGCGGTTCTCGGATGGCGAGCGCGCGTTCTCGCAGCGCCTCGTCGATGGTTTCCTTCGCGGCATGGAGTCGGCACCTGTGGAGCCGGGCGGCCTCGTGGTCCGAGATGGAGTGATCGCGCATTGGCGCGACATCTTCGACTCGATCGATCCGAGAACAAACACCCAGCCCGTCGATGGTGAGCACACGGCCCTTCAGATGCAGGCCCGGCGGAGCCAAGGAGGAACCATCCTCACGATGCTGGATGAAGATGCGACCCGCCGGCTGACCGCCCTTCGTGCCGCCGCCGGCGATCGCGCCCGGAGCGTGAGCGGCGTCCTGCTCGCCCCGTGCTGGGGCGGTGCCGACCACGAACGCATGCGGCTCGAACTCCGGTAGGTGCCGCGCCACGCCCCCCGCAACCCATGCCCCCGACTCGCTCGCACACGCCCCGCGCCCGCACTATCGTGGTCGCCCGTCGCGCCATTTGCCTGCGCCGCCCGCCCTCGACCCACTCGCTTTCCCGGAGCCCATTCCCCATGAAAATCCACGAATACCAGGGGCGCCAGCTGCTCGCCGATGCCGGGATCCCGGTCCCCGCCGGGCGGGTGATCGACAAGATCGAGGAGGCGGCCAGCGTCTACAAGCAGATCGCCGCCGAGGCCGGCGGGTCGCTCGTGGTCGTCAAGGCCCAGGTGCACGCGGGCGGGCGCGGCAAGGCCGGGTTCGTGAAACTCGTCAACTCGCCGCAGGAGGCCGAGGACGCCGCCCGGTTCATGCTGACCAATAAGATGGTCTCCGCGCAGACCGGCCCGGAAGGGCTGGAGGTCAAGAAGCTGCTCATGGCCGCGGGCGTGGACATCGCGAAGGAGTTCTACCTCGCGATCACCACGGACCGGGCGCGCCGGTGCAATGTGCTCATCGCTTCCAGCGAGGGCGGCGTGGAGATCGAGGAGGTCGCGCACAAAAACCCGGATGCGATCAAGAAGGTCCCGATCCACCCGGTCGCGGGACTGCAGCCGCACGAGGCCCGCTCGCTCGCGTTCGCGCTGGGGTTCGAGGGACGACAGGTCGGGCAGGCCGCCAAGATCATGCTGGCGCTGAGCGAGCTGTTCGCCAAGAAGGACTGCTCGCTGGCCGAGATCAACCCGCTCGTGGTCACCAAGGATGGCAAGGTCCTGGCGATCGATGCGAAGTTCAACTTCGATGACAACGCGCTGTTCCGCCAGCCGGGCATCGCGGAGCTGTTCGACCCGACGGAGGAGAACGCCAACGAACTCGCGGCCGGGAAGTTCGGCATGTCCTACATCCAGCTCGATGGGAACATCGGGTGCCTGGTGAACGGGGCGGGCCTCGCGATGTCGACGATGGACATCATCAAGCACCACGGCGCCGAGCCCGCGAACTTCCTCGATGTCGGCGGCAGCGCCACCGAGGAGGCCGTGACGGAGGGCTTCAAGATCATCCTCTCCGACTCCTCCGTGAAGGGCGTGCTGGTCAACATCTTCGGCGGGATCATGCGCTGCGATGTCATCGCCAAGGCGGTCGTCAACGCGGCCAAGTCCGTCGGGTTCAAGGTCCCGCTCGTCGTCCGGCTCGAGGGCACGAATGTCGAGCAGGGGCGGAAGATCCTGGAAGATGCCAAGTCATCGATCCCGTCCATGCAGCCGGCGACCGACCTCGCCGACGCGGCCAAGAAGGTCACGGCCGCGGTGGGCTGACCCCCTGCCCCCCAGCCACCCGATCCCCCGCGTGATGTGCTCTGACCGACGGGTGCCCCACGGAAGACGGAAAATCAGCGTTTCTGATCGCGCCAGAGCGGTTTCGCCGCCGATCTCCCGTCCCGCTCCGGACCCGGCCGACGGTGCCGTCCCCCGAGACACCACTTCAATATTTTTCAACTTGGATTTGACATTGTTCAAATCCGGCGCATCCTGTGCGGGGTATGCCTCGCCCATGGCTCGACAGTCTGGATGAAGAGGACCTGGCGTTCATCCGCCGGTTCGTGCTCTCATCAGGATCGCTCAAGGCCATGGCCGAGGCGTACGGCGTGTCGTACCCGACGGTTCGGAACCGGCTGGACCGGCTGATCGCGAAGGTGCGGGCGGCGGAGGAGGCCGGCGAGGCGGGGGCGCTGGAGCGCCTGCTGCGGATGCGGGCCGCGGAGGGGCGGATCGAGTCGAAGCTCGTCGCGGAGCTGCTGCGCGCCCATCAGGAAGATGTCGGCGCAGCGGCATCGCGCGATGGTGCGGTCGATCGCTGATCGACTGGCACGGAACGGATCGGACACGCTGCGCTGCGGAGTGGAGTTGTGTCGCACAGCGCGGGGTTGGGACGCGGGGCGAAAGAGGTGCGTGATGATGATGATGTGGCACACGATGCCGATGAAGGTGATGCGCGAGAACAATGTGCTCGCCGGCGGCGATGCACCACGCCCGGCCGGTCGCGGCCTGCGTGGCATCGCCATGACGGTCGTGGCTGCGGCCGCGCTGTCGGCGGGAGTCACGATGCAGGCCACCGCTTCCGATGGAGCCAACAACACTCCAACCGGGAACGAGCACGAGAGCGCGAACGAGAACGATCGCGCAACACCCAAAGGCCCGCTCAGCGCGCCGGGTGTGCCAACCCGCGTGCAGCGCGATGCCACGCACCGGGCACCGATGCGCGAGGATGGCAGCGTCGTGGGCACATTCCACGGCCCGGGCGCGTTCACCGTGTGGAGCATCGATCAGCCCAATCCCGAAGCCGACCCCGACCCCAACGCCGAACCGCACGCCGACTCCCACGCCAGCGCCGCGCTCGCATCGCTCGGGCAGCGCTACGCGATGGTCTGCACCATCAGCGCTGACGAGGTCCAGGGACAGGCGTATCTCGAAATGGTCAGCACGATCGACGGCCGCGAGTACTTCACACGCACGACCGGGCACGCCCCGATGCAGCCCATCACCGGCTCGCTCGACTCGGCCACGCTCGTGCTCCCGTTCGAAACGCTTGACGAGGCCAAACGCCCCACCCGCATCGCCCTGCGCATCGTCATGCCCGCTCAGGGCACGATCACCGTCCACTCGGCCGCGCTGGGCGCGATCACGAAAGCCGAAATGGCGATGCTGGTGCGCAGCGCCGATGGCGGCGCGTGGTGGTCCGGACGGGCCAGCGGGCTCATCGGCGGGATCGCGGGCTCGCTCATCGGGATCATCGGCGGCATCGTGGGCGTGCTCGCATCCCGCGGCGCCGCACGCTCCACGGCCATGACGCTCATGGGCGTGGTCGTGGCCATCGGCGCGATCGGGCTGTGCGTGGGCGTGGCAGCCCTGGCGATGCGCCAGCCCTACGCGGTGTGGTACCCGGCGATGCTCATGGGCGTGCTCTGCCTGACGATCGGCCCCGTCATGCTCGTCACGATCCGCAAGCGCTACGAAGCGCACGAACTCGGGCGGATGGCCGCGCTCGATGCGGGGTGAATGCCCATGCACCGGGGATCCCACGCGAGATCGAGACGCTCCCAATTGGCCCGCCCGCTTGCAACCTGATGGCGACTGCAAGCCGGCAACACCAACACCGCCCCGCGCCCCCGCGCACCAACCCGACGCCGCTCGCAACGGCGCACCATGACCCCCCGCAGGTACCATGCCCGCTCGCGGGTCGCCGGTGAGGGCGTGCACGCCGCATGAGGCGCTCCGACCCGCGCCGCACCCAGAGCAGGAGCGATTGAGATGAAATGTGGGATGAAGTGGTGTGCCGGTGCGCTCGCGATGAGCGCACCGTGCTGGCTCTCATCGTGCGCAACGCAGCACGACACGCGCGTGGACATGGACGCACTGGTCGCCGCGCACTACACGCCCGGCCAGACCGGCTCACGCCTCGTGCCCGGGCTCGGCACGCACCACATGGCCATTACGACCGACTCCGCGCTGGCCCAGCAGTGGTTCAACCAGGGGCTGGCGCTCGCGTACGGCTTCAACCACGCGGAGGCGATCCGCGCGTTCCAGGAGGCCGCAGCGCTCGATCCGAACGCCGCGATGGCCTGGTGGGGCATCGCCTACGCCAACGGCATGCACCTGAACATCCCGGAGATGAGCGAGGCCCAGTGGCGCGATTCCTACGCCGCCGCCCAGCGCGCGATCGCGGAACTCGACGACGAGTCCCCCGTCGAGCGCGACCTTGTGATGGCCGTGGCCCAGCGCACCGCGTGGCCGGTCCCCGATGCCCAGCTCCCCTACGACGAGGCGTACTTCCGCGCGATGGAGGGCGTGTACGAGCGGCATCCCTCGCACCCGGATGTCGCCGCGCTGTTCGCCGAGTCGATGATGAACCTGCAGCCGTGGGACTACTGGACCGAATCGAAGACGCCCAAGGGGCGCGCGCTCCGTTTCATCGGCGTGATCGAGCGTGGCCTGGCGGCCAACCCGACCCATCCGCAGCTGGCGCACCTCTACATCCACGCCGTGGAGGCCGGCCCGAACCCCGCCGCGGCCGAGCGATCCTCCGACATGCTGCTCACGCGCGTCCCCGCCGCGGGGCACCTGGTGCACATGCCCTCGCACATCTACGCGCGGGTGGGGCGGTACCACGACGCGGTGACCTCGAACACCATGGCCGTGGAGGCCGACCGCGCGTTCTTCGCGCTGGGCACCGATCCCGGCGCGTACTTCGTGTACCACGCGCACAACGAGCACTTCCTCGCCTTCGCGGCGATGATGGAGGGGCGCTCGGAGATCGCCCTCGAGGCCGCACGCCGACTCGAAACCAGCGTCCCCGAGCCCGCGCTCGACCAGTTCGCCTTCCTCATCGAGGGCATCATGCTCACGACGCGGCATGTGCAGATCCGCTTCGGGATGTGGGAGGACATCCTCCTCGAACCCGCCCCGCTCGCGAAGCGCCCCGTGCTCACCGCGCTGCACCATTACTCGCGCGGCGTGGCCTTCGCAGCGCTGGGGCGGACCTCCGAGGCCCGCGCCGAGATCGCGCTGTTCGACGCCGCGGTCCAGCGCGTGCCCGAGGACTGGTGGGTGTTCTCGAACAAGGTGCACGATGTGCTCCCGATCGCGCGGCTGATGCTCGAGGGCGAACTGGCCTACCGCGAGCGCCGGTTCGATGACGCGTGGGCAGCCCTCTCGGCCGCGATCGAACGCGAGGATGCCCTCGTCTACGACGAGCCCCCGGGGTGGATGATCCCCGTCCGCCACGCGATGGGCGCCCTGCTGCTCGAAGCCGGCGACCCCGCCCGGGCCGAGCGGCTCTACCGCGAAGACCTGGCCGACCACCCCGGCAACGGCTGGTCACTGCTCGGCCTGCAGCAGTCGCTGGAAGCCCAGGGCCGCCACGCCGAGGCCGCCGAGATCACACCGCTGCTCGACAAGGCCTGGGCCCATGTCGACCACCGCCCGACAAGCTCGTGCCTGTGCGCGCCGGGGAGAGTGTGATCGACGCCGGCACGGCCGCGCCAGCATCGTGCGGCCTGGCTCGCACCCCCGCGCGCCCGCGAATCCAGGGCGACTCACATCACACCGCATCGCCCAGCATCTGCGCATCCAGCCACGCCCTGATGTCCATCGCCGCGAAGACCACGACGATGATGATCAGCCCGATGCCCCACACCCCCAGCGGCGTGAACAGCCCCGCCCACGCGGGGCGACCGGCGTGCGCAGCGCGGGCCTTGGCATCGATCGTCGCCAGCACGCCCAGCGCAGCGAAGGCGAACGCCGAGAGGATCGCCGCACCGGGACGCAGGGCCGCCGGAACCAGGTCGATGATCCCGATCCGCTCGCCGATCGCCATCGGGAGCAGCAGCACGCCGAGCAGCGTGTACGCCAGCGGCACACCCGCGCGGCGAAGGGTGCGGGCGGAATCAGGAAGGGTCTGTGCGGCGGACCCATCGTCGGGCGTGGCGCTCCCGAGTTGCGCGAGAGAATCGCCATCACCCCGCGGCGCGCCCATCACCCCCGCACCGTCCGCTGCTCAATCCGCTTCTCACTCTTCGTCTTCACCACCGCATCCACGAAGCACCCCGGCGTGTGGATGAAGTCCGGGTCCAGCGAGCCCACCTCCACGATCTCATCCACTTCGGCGATGGTGAACCGTGCGGCCGTGGCCATCATGGGGTTGAAGTTGCGCGCGGTCTTGCGGAACACGAGGTTCCCCGCCGCGTCGGCCTGGTGGGCCTTGACCAGCGCCAGCGTGGCCCACAGCCCGGTCTCGGCGATGTAGGTCCGCGTCCGCCCCTGGAACTCCAGCTCGCGGTGTTCCTTGCCCTCGGCGATCGGCGAGCCGACACCCGTGGCCGTGAAGAACAGCGGGATCCCCGCGCCGCCGGCGCGGATCCGCTCGGCCAGCGTGCCTTGCGGGTTGAACTCAACCTCCAGCTCGCCCGAGAGGAACTGCTTCGCGAAGGTGTCGTTCTCGCCGACATACGACGAGACCATCTTCTTGATCTGCCGCGTCTGCAGCAGCAGCCCGAGCCCCCAGTCGTCGACGCCCGCGTTGTTGGACACGCAGGTCAGCCCCTTCACGCCCGAATCCCTCAGGGCGATGATCAACTGCTCGGGGATGCCGCACAGCCCGAACCCGCCGACATGGACCATCATCTCATCGATCAGGCACCCGGCCTCCCGGGCCGCATCGAGCGCCGCGCCGGGGGTGTTGTAGAGTTTGCTCTTCATGCGGGCATGGTACCACCGGCGGGAACCGGGCGGAGAGCCCCGGAATCACGCCCCCGGATCTCGCCCGCTGGATCACGCCCCCGGATCGCACGGCGGCATCGCCCGGCCCGGCGCTTCCGCGCCACACGAGAGAGGAAGAGGAACCAACGATGGCACGCGTGCTGGTGACGGGTTCGAGCGGAACCGTGGGCTCAGCCCTGTGCGCAGCGCTGCGCGAGCGCGGCGATGAGCCGATCGGCTGGGACCGCACGAGCGCCCCGCCGGGCGATGAGCGGGCCGGCGCAGCGCTGCTCGACCGGATCCGCCCGGATGCGATCGCGCACCTCGCGGTCCCCTCGACCGGCACCGGCGTGCCCGACGAGGGCCGGCTGGTCGGCGTGCGGTGGACCCGCGCGCTGGCCGAAGCGTGCGCCCAGCGCGACATCCGCTTCCTGTACACGAGCACGGTCATGGTGTTCACCGACGATGCCCACGGCCCCTTCTCGATCGACAGCGAACCGGACGCCCGCGAGGGCTACGGCGCCGAGAAGCTCGCTGGTGAGCGGGAGGCACTGGAAGCAAACCCGCGGGCGCTCGTCGCGCGGCTCGGCTGGCAGATCGGCGATGGTCCCGAGGGCAACAACATGGTCGCGTTCATGGCCGCGAAGAGCCGCGATGAGGGCATCGTCCGCGCCAGCCGCCTCTGGAAGCCCGCGATGTCGTTCGTCGGCGACACGGCCCGCGCGCTCATCTGGCTCCTCGATCAGCCCGGCGGCGTGTACCTGCTCGATGGCAACCGCGCCGGGCACACCTTTGACCGGATCGCGCGGGCCGTCAGCGATGACCTGCACAACAGCGCCTACACGATCGAACCGGACGACTCGTTCGAGTACGACCAGCGGATGATCGATGAGCGCGTGCCCATCGCCCAGCTCGAGGAGCGGCTGCGGAGCCTGCGGATGAATGCCTGAACAGGATGCGCTGCGCAGCCTGCGGGCGTGATGATGCTCGAGCGGGGTTGGTCCGTGGGGTGGGTGGGTGAGTGGGGTCACTCGAACCCCGGCGGGGCCCGCAGCGCTGCCAGCCACGCCTCGAACGCCTCATCGGGCGGCTCATCCGTGTGGTGCCGCTCCCATTCGACGGAGATGCTCAGCAGCGTGATGCCCGCGACCTCACGAAAGTAATCATCGTTCCGCGCGATGATCGTCGACTTCGTCCGCGCCGGCGTGCCGCGGTCGGCCTGCTTCTGCAGGTTCTGCACCCCCGTGTCCTGGTTCCCGCCGACGAACGGCCCGGTGAACACACGGTGCAGGTGCTGCCCCTCGCTCCACGCCGCGCCATCCAGCGCGGCCGGGTTGCCATCGCCCGTGTCGATCGCAATCCGAAAGGTCCCATCCGCGCGCTGCAGCAGCAGCGCATTGCCCGGGATCCGCCACTGGTCCGGACCCGGCACCGGCACCCGGATGAATCCGAACTTGATCCCGATCCCGATGTCGGCCGAGACCCAGAGTCCGGCCAGATCCTGCGGTGTGCGCATGTCACCTCTCGACCGGAACGGATGGTGCGGGCTCGCCCTCCGACCCCTTCGCCCCCTTTCGACCCCGTTGCAGAAGACCTCGTTTCAGAACCCTTCCAACCTCGGTGGGATGGGCCTCCGGCCCGTCTCCTCATCTGCCCCTACCTCCGGTTCTGATACGAGGTCTTCTGCGAGCACCGGATCACCCGCGCTTCGACGCGTGGTCAGCGTTCGCGCCGACGCGGATCGCGCCCGCCAGCATCGTCAGCAGCCCGACCACGCCCGTGATCCACGCCAGGAACTGCAGCCCAATCGCCAGGATCGCCACCGGTGGGTTCCCCCACTCAGCGCCCATCGCCACGGCCAGAAAGAACACCACACCGATCAACAACCCGGCCGCGATGATCAGCGTCAGCCCCGTCGCGAACAGCGACACCCCATCGCGCTTGGCCAGGATCCAGTGCGAGATCGACCACAACGGCCCGCCGATCCCGCTCCCCGAAGATGCCGCGCTGGCGCTCCGACCGGTCATCCGCTCGTAGTCGCCCCTGAGTTCCTCGGTGCCCATGCCGGGCCTCCTTTCGGTTCGTGCGCTGCGACCCGCTCGCCGAGCCCGCCTACTGGTTCGCCAGCACGATGCGATACCGCGCCTTGCCGGCGCGGAGGTGGTCCAAGGCCTCGTTGGCCTTGCTCATCGGGAATGTCTCGGTGATCGGCGCGATCGCGTGCCGCGCGCAGAAATCCAGCATCGTCGCGATCCCCACCGGCGAGCCCGTCGGCGAGCCGGAGATCGACCGCTGCGCCATGATCAGCGGGAACGCCGCCACCGGGATCGGCTCCAGCACCGCGCCCACCACATGCAATCGACCCCGCGGCGACAGCGCGTTGATGTACTTGTCCCACGCCAGCGGCACATTCACCGTCGACATGATCAGGTCGTACCGACCGGCCACGGCGTCCAACGCCTCTTCGGAACGCGAATCCACGATTTCATGCGCCCCCATCTCGCGCGCTTCCTTGGCCTTCGCCCCCGTCGAGGTGAACGCCGTCACCTCGCACCCCCACTTGTTCAGGAACATCAGCGCCATGTGACCCAGCCCCCCGATCCCGATCACCCCCACCCGGTCCGTCGGCTTGATCCCGAACTGCAGCAGCGGGTTGAACACCGTGATCCCGCCGCAGAACAACGGCCCGGCGGCCGCGGGATCCACACCATCGGGAATCGGGATCGCCCACGCCGCATCGCATCGGACCAGGTCGGCGAACGCGCCGTGCCGACCCACGATCGTCCCCTGGTTCTCCGGGCACAGGTTGTGGTCGCCGGACATGCACTGGCGACAATGCATGCACGAGTGGGCCGACCACCCCACGCCCACCGTCTGCCCCACCTTGAGCCCCTTGACATGCCCGCCGACCGCGCGAACCGTGCCCACGCCCTCGTGCCCCGGCACCAGCGGGAATTCGCTCATGCCCCACTCGTTGTCGATCATCGACAGGTCCGAGTGGCAGATCCCGCAGTGCGTGACCGCGATCTCGACCTCGTGATCGCCCAGCGGGCCGGGCGTGTACTCGAACGGTTCGAGACGACCCTTCGGCTTCTTCACGGCGTAGGCGCGGACGGTCATGCGGGTGCTCCGGCGATCGGGTTCACGAATGCGCTCCAACCTCGGGCGCGCGCCCCGGCGGGCGTCCCACGCCCCTCGGGCCCCGATGAGTGTACCGACCGCACCGCCGAACCCGCGCAGCAATCTCCATCCGCCCGCGCCACACCGAATACCATCCAATGCCATGACCACCGCCGCACTCGCCACACCGGGGATCCACCACATCACCGCACTGGCGCGCGATCCGAAGCCCAACATCGCCTTCTACGCCGGGCTGCTCGGCCAGCGGCTGATCAAGCGCACCGTCAACTACGACGACCCCTCCGTCTGGCACCTCTACTACGCCGACGACCGCGGCACGCCCGGCAGCGTCATGACCTTCTTCCCGAACCCCGATGCCCGCCGCCCGCGCTTCGGCTCCGGCGAACTCTCGGCCACCGCGTACGCCGCCCCGCCGGGCTCGCTCGGCTTCTGGCACGAGCGGCTCACCAAGGCCGGCATCACCGCGGCACCGTTCCAGCGCTTCGGCGAGCAGGGCATCGCCTTCGCCGATCACGATGGCACGCGCCTCGAGATTATCGAACGCGTCGATGCCCAGCCCTCCCGGTTTGTGCCCGTCGATCCGGCAGCGCCGCACGCCAAGCGCCAGCACGACCACGGCGGCCCCATCCCGACCGACATGGCCCTCCGCGGCTTCCACTCGGCTACGCTCGATGTCGATGGGTACGAGCACTCGGCCCGCCTGCTCACCGGCGTGTTCGGGCTCGAACCCGCCGGCAGCGCCGGCGAGCGCTACCGCTTCGAACGCCGCGACCAGCGCGGACGCACCATCCCCGCCGGCACCATCGACCTCCGCTGCCGCCCGGCCCTCGACCGCGCCCGCATGGGCCACGGCTCGACCCACCATATCGCCTGGCGCGCCACCGACGATGAACACGAGCACGCCCTGCGGGCCGAACTCGTCTCGCGCGGGCACAACGCCACGCCGATCATCGACCGCCAGTACTTCCACTCCATCTACTTCCGCGAGCCCGGCGGCGTGATCTTCGAGATCGCCACCGACCCCCCCGGCTTCACCACCGACGAGCCGCCCGACCACCTCGGCGAATCGCTCATGCTCCCGACCTGGCTGGAAGAACGCCGGAACGAGATCGCGAACAGCCTCCCGCCGCTGGAGTGACCTACTCGAAAGCCCCTTGGCCCATCCCGAGACCCGCTCCCAGACCGCGCACCCCGACGCCCCGCATCTATGATCAACCGATGGGCGCTGCGCGGGCCGATGATCCTTCCATGCATTCGGCCGATCGCGACTTGACGCGCCACCGCTGCCTCGCGTGCGGCTTCGACCAGCCCGGGCTCGATCGCGAGTCGCCCTGCCCGGAATGCGGCCAGACGCGCTACGACGCGCAGGCCGACTTCATGGTCAGGATGTGGCACATCAAGGCTGGCGCGGACATGGGGGCCTTGGCCTTCATCCCATTGGTCATGCTCGCGGTGCTATGGATGGGGAGTCTGGCGGGCGCGCACTATGAGGATATCCTGGTGTTGGCGGCATTCTTGCTCTTGGCCATCACTGTTGCGTATTACTTGATGAGCGTGTGGACGATAGCTGAGTCGCCGCTCGTGATCGGGTTCGAGAGGCGTTGGATAACGCGAGCGACGCGCGCCTGCGGTGTATGCGTCCTGCCGCTGCTCCTCGTGTCGTGGGGCGTTCAGTTCGGCTCGGTGATCGCGGGCGGAGCCATCACGGCCGCGGGGTGTGTGGCCGCGATCGGCACGATCGCCGGACTGCGTGCGCTCAGGCGGGAGCTCTGCGCCCTGCTGGGTGTGCCGTTGCCGTCGGGCATCGGTGTGTACAGCGCCCTGCTCAGGTTCTGCATGGTGGCCATGGCGGTGCTGATGCTCGGGTTGATCGTGTGGCGCGTGTCCGCCGGCGGGCTCGGCGCGCTCTCGCTCGCGCTGGCGCCGATGGCCATCGCCGCCTACCTGCTCGCCCTCGAAGCCGCCCGGCACGCGCTGCAGCGTACGCTCAAGGCGGCGGGGATCGGCGAGCGCCCGCCCGCCGGCGCGTGGCGCTGAGATCGGCGGATTCCCTGCCACTCCTAGACACGGACTGGAGCCGAACGCATGAACGATGGCCCGCATCCCTCGACCGACCCGCAGCCCGCGATGCCCGGCGTGCCCGGATTGACCATCGCCGAACCGCCCGGAGACCGAGAAGGTCCTGCCCAGCGTTCATTGAATCCGTCGATCCGAGGGCGCCGATTGGAGCGAAGCTGACCGCATGGATGAGTGTGCGATGCAATCCCCGGAGCACGCATCGGTACCGCGTTCGATGAGCGGGGTCGCCGGGACAGCGCGCTGCCTCGCCTGCGGCTTCGATCGGGCCGGGATCGATCGGAACGCCGCGTGCCCGGAGTGCGGCCAGACGCGCTACGACGCGCAGGCCGACTTCATGGTCAGGATGTGGCACATCAAGGCTGGCGCGGACATGGGGGCCTTGGCGTTCCTCCCATTGGCCGTGCTCGCTCTGGTTTGGACCGGGGCCCTGGCCGGAGCGCGGTACGCGGAGGCGCTGGTGGTCGCGGCGGCGATGCTCCTGGTCATCTCCGTTGTGTATCTCCTGGCCCTCCCATTCATCTGCGCGGCGAGCGTGTGGGAGATGGCGCGCCCGCCGCTCATCATCGGCTTCGAGAAGCGCTGGATCTCGCGGGCCACGCGCGTGTGCGGCGCATTGGCCATCCCGCTGCTCTATGTCTCGTGGCTGGCGCAGTTCGGCTCGCCCATCGCGGGCGGAGCCATCACGGGCGTGGGGTGTGTGGCCGCGGTCGGCACGATCGCCGGACTGCGTGCGCTCAGGCGGGAACTCTGCGCTCTGCTGGGTGTGCCGTTTCCGTCGGGCATCGGCGTGTACAGCGCCCTGCTCAGGTTCTGCATGGTGGCCATGGCGGTGCTGATGCTCGGGTTGATCGTGTGGCGCATCTCCGCCGGTGGGCTCAGCGCGCTCTCGCTCCCGCTGGCGCCCATGGCCATCGCCGCGGACCTGCTCGCCTTCGAAGCCGCCCGCGACGCGCTGCAGCGTACGCTCAAGACGGCCGGGATCGGCGAGCGCCCGCCCGCCGGCGCGTGGCACTGACACCAGCGCCCGCGCCCCGCCCCCCATCCTGCCCCGCCCACCACCGCCGCGCGATCCCAGCCCGGAGCCGACCGCATGAGCGATGCCCCGAACAATCCACCCGCCGAGCCTCGCCCCGCGAATCCACCGCACACGCCCCCACCGCTCGACGCCGCGCTCCGCGGGCGGTGCATGGCCTGCGGATTCGACCTCGGCGGCCTGGAACACAAGCCCAACTGCCCGGAATGCGGGCGCGACGCCGAGGAAGCCCGAAGCGCACTCCTCGCCCGCATGCGCCGCGTCCACATCGGCGCGCGGGCCGCGCGCGGCATCCTCATCTGCGTGCTGCTGGCGCTGCTCCTCGGCGCCGCCGCCGGGCTGCTCGTCTCCGTGCTCCCGGAGCGCTGGCACGACCTCGTCATCGGCACCATCAGAGCCCTGATGTTCATCCCGATGATCGCCATCGTGCCGCTCGCGCTGTTCGGCATCTGGAACATGGCCACCCCCCCACTCCCATCCGGCGGCGCCGCTGCCGGCGCGTGGGTCTACCCGCTGGCCCGCTGGTGCGCCATCGGCGCGGGGCCGTTGTGGATCGCCGCGGGGCTGAGCCAGAGCCAGTCGGTCGAACTCGCGGGCATCCTCACCTCGTGCGGCGTGCTGTTCGTGGGCGCTGCCATGCTGGCACTGTTCCGGATCCGCGCTGACATCGCCCGCCTGCTCGCCGTCACCGCCCGCGCCCGCACCGGGCTGATCGGCCACCTGCTCATGTCCGCCATCACCGGGCTGATGCTCAGCATCCCGCTCCTGTACGCGATGAGCGCCTTCACAGCCATCCCGCGCCCGACCTACAACACCCTCGACGCCTGGACCGCCTGGGCGTTCATCCTCGGCATCGAATACAACGGATACACGATGCTCAGAACCCTCGAGGCCGCCGGGCTCCACCGCGCCACTGCCGGAAAGCGCGGCACCGCATGAGCCCGCCCGATGCGCCCGCCCCGCACGATCCGCGCACGCCGATCCCCGTCCCCGAGCGCGAACCCCCACCCCCGAGCGATCCATCGCCGCGCATCGGCGTCTGCCTCGTCTGCGGCTTCGATCAGGAGGGGCTCGACCGCCAGCCGCGATGCCCCGAGTGCGGATTCCCTCACGATGAGGCCGCGAAGGAAGTCCGCAGGCGCATCGACCGCATCGCGCGGGGCACCAGGATCCTGCGCCCTGCAACGAAGCTGTTCGTGCTCGGCATCTTGGTGCTGCTGATGCTGTACACGGCATCGGAAGCCGGCGGAGCGGTGGGCTCGTTCACCTCACCGCTCCTCACGATCTGGGCGGTGACGATGTCGGCAGGTGCGATCCCGTTGCTGATCATCATGATGGTCGGCATCTTCGATCTGAGTGCGAGGATGGCAGACGGACCGGACAGGCTGGATACGGTGTCCATCATCACGAGAGGGTGCGCGCTGATCCCCATTCCCGTGCTCGCATACTCGTTGGTGTCTGATCTCGATCTGACCCCGCTGGTGCTGCTGATCATCGGCATGGCCACATCGATCGGAACGGTCTCCGGGCTGTCGAGGCTCCGGCGTCGCCTCGCCGCACTGCTCGGCATCGGCCGGCGGCTGCGACCCGACGCCTACGAGTGGGCCCTGCGTCTGCTCAGCATCGCGCTTCTCCCGTGGTGCATTGCGCTGATCACCGTGAGCCATTCGTTCTTGCTTGTCCAACAGGCGCTGGTGGTGTGCATCCTCTCGGCATGGGGACTGGGCATCGAGAGGAAGCGGCACGCGTTCGCGCGCACCATCCACGCCGCCCGGCTCCCGCCCGTGGTCTTCACCCATTCGTTAGCACCACCACCCCCAGCAGAATGATCGCCACGCCCACCGCCTTCCGCGCGGTCATCGGCTCGCCCAGCAGCAGCCACCCCAGCAGCACGCCCGTCGCCGGCGCGATCGCGAACGCGATCGGCTTCACCTTCGACACCTCGCCCATCGACAGCGCCGCGTAGAAGCAGATCATCGCCGCCGCGCCCGCCACCACGCCCGAGCCCAGCACCAGCTTCGCCCAGGTCGCGCTGCTCGCAGCGCCGGCCCAACCCGGCACCTCGCGCGCCGAATGCACCCCGTGCATCGCGATCAGATACGCGCACCAGATCAGCGGCAGCGCCACCGTCGATCGCACCGCGATCGCCGCGAACGGCCCGACCTGCTTCGAGTGCAGCACCGAACGCGTCGCCACCTCGCCGATCCCCCAGCACAGCCCCGCCGCAACAGCAAGAACGATCGCACGCATACCCACCAAGATACCCCCCCGACCCCCCCCACCCCACGCGAAGGCCTCTCTTCGACCGCGCCCCGCCCGCCCGCGCGCCCGGATGGCCCCCGCTTCCCGCTTCCTCGCACCCGCGTGCCGCGTTGCTCCCGCTTGCCCCACCGCCCCCCCAGCCCCTCCCCAACGCGGAACGGACCCTCCCACACGCCATGCCCCGCACACACGGACCCTGTTCAGGGGGTCTTCCCCCTGGCGCTCTGGCGTGACCGTTTCCGCGGGCTACCATTGTGGCTCGTGATGACACCCCCGGGATGCAGGCCCGGCGGGATCCGAATTCGACGCGACTTGTGCATGGGCTGGAGATCGGGCGTGGCCGCGCCCGCCGGCCGGTGGACCATCGCGAAGGTGGGACCGACTCGTGCAATCAAAGAATCGGCGATATGGCGCGGCGATCCCCGCGTCCACGAAGCGGTGTGCGTTCCGCTCCGCGGTGGGCTGGACCATCCTCTGGTCCGCAGCCCTCACGCTCACCATCGGCTCCGCCGTGGCGACCAAACGCATCACCACCCGCCCGGTCCCCCTGGCCAGCGTGGTCGCCCCCGCCGCGCCCACGCCCCCCGCGCCCACGGCATCATCAACGCCCATCGCCCGTAGCAGCGCAACCGATCCCGGCGCCGGCGCCATCGTCGATCCGCTGCTCTTCCAGACCGATCACACAGCACCCGCGCCCGAACCCGCGCCCATCGCGCAGCAACCCGATCCCGCGCCGAGTGCGCGCATCATCACCGCCCCCGCCGGATACGAGCGCTACTACGACGGCCGCCCCCTCCGCCGCGCCCGCACCCTCTGGATGACCGTCACCGCCTACTCACCCGACCATCGCTCGTGCGGCAAATTCGCCGATGGCATCACCGCCTCGGGCATGTCCGTGTGGACCAACGGCATGCAGCTCGTCGCCGCGGACCCCAGGGTCCTCCCGCGCAACACCCTCATCACCGTCCCCGGATACGCCGAGGGCGCGGTGGTGCCGGTGCTCGATGTCGGCGGAGCCATCAAGGGCTCGCGACTCGATGTGCTCTACCCATCCCACGCCGTCGCACGCCGCTGGGGCGTGCAGACGCTCAAGGTCACCGTGTGGGAATACGCCGACGAATAAGACAGCCGCCGCCCCCACGCCGCACGATCACAGCGGCTTGATCGATCCGACGCCCTTCGTGCCATCCGGCTTCTCAACCTCGATCCACCACATCGCGTTCTCCGGCAGCGGATCGGGCGCCACCGCGTGCACATCGTAATCATCATGCGACGCCGCGTAGTCCGCCCGCGCCACGATCGATGAGAACCGATCGTCCGTGCCGATCCAGGTGCGCACGATCGTCGCGCCCCCGTCGGTGTACGGGAGCTTCACCACCAGGTGCAGCTCTTTGCCCGCCTCGATCGAGCCGTGCGACTGCCACAACTGGACCTCATCGTCGCCGATGGTGATCGTGCCCAGCTCGACCTCATCATGCGCGTGGTCGTGGTCATCATGGTCGCCCATGCCGCCGTGGTCATGGTCATCGCCGTGATCGTGATCGCCATCGGCATGATCATGGTCGTGGTCGTTTTCGTGGTCGTCGTCGGTCGACGCCGCCGGCGTCGCGCCACCGGGCGTGCTCGGCGATTCGTTCCCGCACCCGGCCGCGCCGATCAGCGCAGCGCCGGCCAGTGCGATCAGGGCGGCGTTCTTCATCTGTTCGAGGGTCATGGGATCTCCTTCGGATGGGGGGTTGGTGATGCAACTTCGGAAACCGGCGCACCCGGCGCCTTGGATGACGATCGTGACCCCGCCCCGCCCCGGGTCCCACCCCGCCCGCCGTCGCTCACCGGCTCGCCCCTGAGCCGGAACACCAGCGAGTACCCGGCCGGCACAACAATCAGGTTCAGGAAGGTCGAGGTCAGCAATCCCCCCAGCGTGACGATCGCCAGCGGCGCGAGCAACTCGCTCCCCGGCTTCCCCGCCGCCATCGCCAGCGGGAGCAGCCCCAGCGCCGCCGACACCGCCGTCATCAGGATCGGCACCAGCCGCTCCATCGAGCCCCGCACGATCGCCTCGCCCAGCCCCACACCCTCATCGTTCATCACATGGTTGTAGTGGTTGATCAGCAGGATGCCGTTCCGCACCGCGATCCCGAACAGCGTGATGAACCCCACCATGCTCGCGATCGAGATCACCGGCGGGCGATAGTCACCCCCCGTGACCAGCGCCACCGTGTTCCCGATCGGGTTCCCGCCCTCCGTCAGGTAGATCGCCACGATCCCGCCGATCAGCGCCAGCGGCATGTTCAGCATCACCAGCGCCGCGGCCCGGAACGATCCAGTCGACACCTGCAGCAGCAGCAGCATGATCAGCCCCACCCCGAGCCCCGCCAGCAGGATCGTCCGCGCCGCCGACTGCTGCGCCTCGAACTGACCCCCGTACTCCACCGTCATCCCCTGCGCCCGCACGATCGGCGTCACCCGACGCTGCACCTCCGCCACCAGGTCGCCCAGGTTCGCGCCCTCCGCCACATTCAGCGAGATCACCGCCTTCCGCTGCGCGTTCTCGCGGATGATCAGGTTGCTCGAACGCTCCGGCCCCAGGTCCGCCACATCGCGCAGCCGCACCAGCGCCCCGCCCCGCCCGCGCAGCAGCAGATCCTCGACCTGCCCGATCGACGCCCGCTGCTCCGGCTCCAGCCGCACCGTGATGTCGTGCTGCCGCTGCCCGAGGTTCACCGTCGCCACCGTCTCGCCGTAGATCGCCTGCCGCACCTGCCGCGCCGCATCCGCCGGCGTCAGCCCCGCCGCGGCCAGCTCCGCGTGCCGGTACCGGATCGGCAGCGAGGTGATCATCACCTCGCGGTTCGCGTTCACATCTCGCGCGCCGGGGATCCGGCTCAGCTCTCCCTCGATCTCCTTCGCGATCCGGCGCAGCGCCCCGAGGTCCTCGCCGAACACGCTGATCGCGATCGCCGCCGGCGTGCCCGAGAGCACATGGCTCAGCCGGTGCTCGATCGGCTGGCCCACCTGCGTGTTGATCCCGGGAATCGCGCCCAGCACCCGATCGATCTCGGCGCGGATCGCCGCGCGATCCGAATCCGGCTCCACCGTCACTTCGATCTCCGAAGACGACACCGGCTCGGCGTGCTCATCCCGCTCGGCCCGCCCCGTCCGCCGCGCCACCATAGTCACGCCCTCGATCTCCGTCAGACGCCGCTCCACCCCCTGCGCCATCCGGTCGCTCTCGCCCAGAGAAGTCCCCGGCGGCGCGAACAGGAACACCGTGAAGGTCCCCTCGTTGAACGATGGCAGGAACGAGGTCCCGAAGGTCGAGCCCAGCAGCAGCGCCCCCGCCGTCGCAGCCGCCGCCGCGCCCAGCACCCACCCCCGGAAACGGATCGCCAGCCGCAGCGTCGGCTCGTACGCACGCTTCAGCCACCGCACCAGCCACCCATCCCGACCCTCGTGCCCGCCGCCCAGCCGCCCGCGCAGCAGCAGCTTGCACAGCGCCGGCGTCACCGTCAGCGCCACCAGCAGCGATGCCCCGATCGACACCATGTAGGTCAGCGCCAGCGGACGGAAGAACCGCCCCTCGAGCCCCTGCAGGAACAGCAGCGGCACGAACACCATGATGATGATCACCGTCGCGAACACCATCGCCGGGCGGATCTCGTTGCTCGCATCGAACACCACCTGCTCGACCGGGCGCCGGGCGCCCTCCGGCAACGCACGGTTCTGCTTCAGCCGGCGGAACACATTCTCCACATCGATGATCGCATCATCGACCAGCACCCCGATCGCCACCGCCAGCCCCCCCAGCGTCATCACATTCAGCCCAAGATCCATCCAGTCCATCAGCAGCAGACCCGCCGCGATCGAGATCGGCAGCGCTGTCAGCGTGATGATCGTCGTCCGCACATTCATCAGGAACAGCACGAGGATCACCGCCACGATGATCGTCGCGTCCCGCAGCACATGCATCACATTGTCGATCGAACGATTGATGAACCACGCCTGCCGCACCACGTGCCGGTTCAGCACCATCCCCTCCGGAAGCACCGGCTCCACCTGGTCGAACAGCGCATCGATCCGCTCCGTCAGCGCCAGCGTGTTCGTGCCCGGCGTCTTCTTGATCCCCACCACCACCGCCGGGAACCCGCCCTCCGACCCCGTGCCCCGCTTGGGCGAAGGCCCCATCTCCACCCGCGCCACCTGCCCGATCCGCACCGGCGCGCCATCCCGGAAGTCCACGATCGTCTCGCCGATATCGTCAGCACTGCTCACCCGGCTCTGCTGCCGCAGCGGGATCTCCAGGTTGTTCACATCCGGCAGGTACCCGCCCGACGCCGTCGAGTGCGACTCCCGCGCCGCCTCCACCACATCGCTCACCGTCAGCCCGTATTGCCGCAGCCGCTCCTGGTCCACATGCACCTGGAACTCGGCCAGTTCGCCCCCGATCGCCGCCACCTGCGCCACGCCCGGGATCGCCAGCAGCTTGTTCCGAAGGTCGAACTCCGCGTACGAACGCAGCGCCATCGGCGTCGCCGTCCCATCCGGCGACGACAGCGACACCAGCATGATCTCGCCCACGATCGAGCTGATCGGCGTCAGCTCCACATGCGCATCCTCGGGCAGCGATTCGCTCACCGCCGCGATCCGCTCCGCGACCAGCTGCCGCGCCCGGTACAGGTCCGCGCCCCAGTCCAGGTCCACCCACACGATCGACAGACCGATCGCGCTCGAGGAGCGCACCCGGCGCACCCCCGCCAGCCCGTTCACCGCCGTCTCGATCGGAAAGGTCACATACCGCTCCACCTCATCGGCGGCCAGCCCGCCCGACTCGGTCATGATCACCACCGTCGGCGCGTTCAGCTCCGGGAACACATCCACGCTCATCCGCGGAACGCGGTACACCGCCAGCCCGATGAGCAGCAGCGCCGCGATGATCACGAACGATGCGTGCGCGATGGAGAACCGGATCAGTCCCTTGAGCATCTGACAGGCCCTCCGTGTTCAATGGTCTTCCGCGTGCCAGGTGCCATCAGCGTGGAAGTGCCCGCCCTTGGGCATCCCGCCGCCGGCCTGCGCCGTCGCGAGCATCAGCTGGAACGAGCCGTCGAGCACGATCTCGTCGCCCCGCCGCAGCCCCGAGTTCACGACGATCCACCGACCGTCATCGATCCCCAGGTCCGCCTCCACCCGGATCGCCTTGTTCAGATCCTCCGGATCCCGCCGGAAGAACACCGGCACCAGCCCATCACGCTGGATCGCCGCCCGCGGGATCGCCAGCGCCGCCGAAGCCGTCTCATCCGTCACCACCTCCAGCTGCGCTGACACCCCCGCCCGCGCCCAAGGCTCCAGCGCGCCCGGCGTCACGATCAGATCGATCGTCCGCGCGTTCGCATCCGCAGTCGGCGCGATCGTCAGCACCCCCGGGATCGTCCGCGCCAAATCAATCCCGCCCGACCGGCGTGATGGCGAAGGCGGCACGATCAGCGCACGCTGACCATCGCCCAACCGACCGAGATCGCTCTGCAGCGCCGACCCGCGGAACCGCAGCTCATCCGGTCGCACGATGGTGAGCACCTCCGTCGTCTGGTCCGCCCACCCGCCGTTCGACATCCCGATGTGATCCACAACCCCATGCTCCTCGGCCCGCACCACGATCGCCCGAATCGACCGCCACCCCCCACCCAATCCCCCGCCCTCGACCGACACCGCCGAACCACCCTCCGACCCGCCTTCACCAAACGCACCGCCGCCGATCGCCCCCGGCTCAACCCCCAGCACCGCCGCCGCCGACTCGATCAGGAACCCATGGCTGGCAATCGCCGCTTCCAATTCCGCATCCGCCTGCGCGCGGTCGGCCTCCAGTTCCGCCTCCTTCTCAAGCACCTCCGCCAACTCCGCCTCGGCACTCGCCAGCGCGGCCCGCGCCTCCAGCAGCTCCCCCGCGCGACCACCCCCCGCGCTGGCCACCTCCTCCAACTGCGACACGCGCTCACGGCGCACCGCGATCCCGTTCTCCAGCATCCGCTCGTGGTTCCGGTGCGCTTCCATCAACGGCCCAAAGCTCCCGGCCCGCGCGGTCAGCCGCAGGATCGACGCCTCCGCATCCGCGATCTGACGCTTCAGCTCCCGCCAGTGCGGCGAATCGATCCGGTACAACGCCGTGCCCGGCTCCACACGCTCGTACTCATCCACGAGGATCTCCACCCGACCCGGAAGCATCGTGCGATACTCGCGCCGGGCGCTCGGTGTGTACTCGAAGGTCCCCGGCACGCGCAGCGTCGACGCGACCTGACGCACCTCCGCCTGGGCGAAGGTGATCCCGAGATTGCTCCGCACCGCCGGCGGAATGTCGATCCGATTCGTCGGCCCGCTCGGCGCCTCGTGGTCGTGCTCGCCGGATGCGACACCGCCGCCATCGCCCCCGCCGCCACCGCACGCACTCAGCGCTCCCAGCGCAGCGCACGCCAGCGCAACCGCGCCGATCCGCACCCAGCGCTGCGCGCCCATCCCATCCCGAGAGCCCCAAGCGCGCTCCCGCCCAGCGCTCAACTCCCCCGTTCCGCTCCTTCGTGGCGTGCTCATTCGTTGTCTCCCGTGGTGATACTCGAATCCGACCCCCGCGCCACCGCCTCCGCCCCCGGCCCAAAGATCCGTTCGATCGCGATCGTCGCCAGCGCCTCCTCCAGCCGCAGCGACAGCAGCCGCTGGCTCGCCTCAGCATCGCGCGCCGCCGCATCGATCAGCACGAGCGTGTTCACCTCGCCCAGCTCGACCAGCCGCTCCAGGTCCGCGATCTGCTCGCCCACGATCGGCAGGATCGTCCGCTCGTGCCGGTCCCGGCGATCCCGGGCCGCGCGCAGCGCGGCACGCTCCATGCCCAGCTCGCCCAGCAGCCGCTCCAGCTCGCCCTCGCACGCCGCGCGGGCCAGCTCGCGCTCCGCGTGGGCCGTGGCGATCCCGCCGCGGTTGGCGTTGAGCACCGGGATCGGCACCGACACCCCGATGAGCCACCGATCGTCATCCTCGTTCCCGTACCCCGTGCCCAGCGTGATGTCCGGATACTGCCGGCGCACCTCGAGCCGCAGCGTCTGCTCGGCCACCTCGTACTCCGCGATCAGCACCGCCAGCGCTGCGCTCGAACCGATCAGCCGCGCCGCATCCTCATCGCCGCTCTCCGCCTCAGCGCTCGCGCCGGGCAGCCATGGCACGAGCGCCACATCCGCATCCGGCGCCAGACCCATGATCGCCAGCACCCGGCGCTGCGCCCGTTCGCGCTCATACACCGCATCCTCGAGCGCGCTGCGCTGCTGCGCGAGCTCGAGTTCCACCAGCCGCGACTCGCTCCGCGCCAGCTCGCCCCCGGCCTCCAGCGCGCCCGCACGCTCCGCGATCCGCTCCAGACGCCCGATGCTCTCCACGATCAGCGCGTGCGACTGATCCGCGATCGTCCACCGCGCCCACGCCTCACGCAGCGCTGCACGCATCCGCCACTCGGCATCCACGATGCCCCGCAGCGCCGCCTCGTGCTCGGCACCCGCCCGGTCCCTCTCCACCCCAAGCCGCCCCGACACCGGGATCGTCAGCGCGATCGTGAACCCGTACTCCAGCGGCGCGGCCTCCGACACGATGTCCGCCGCGTCGAACCCGAACACCGGATCCTCCCAGAGACCCGCGTGCTCGAACCCCGCCCGCGCCACCCCGCCCCGCAGCCGGGCCATCCGCAGGTCCGGGTTGAACAGCATCGCCACGCACTCACCCTCGCCGACCGCCACCCCATCCGAGAGTTCAAACCGCTCGGGCGCACCCGCGCCCATCGCCGCCAGCCGCTCGCTCAGCCCCGACGCCCGCGCGTGCGCACCGGTGCCCGGATCGAGCAGCGCGCCCGCCCGCCCATCCACCGCCCGGGCGTGCGCGTCCAGGTCCAGCGGGCTCGGCTCGTACGACTGGCACCCGGCGACCAGCGCCAGCGCGCCCCCCGCCAGCACCCACCCGTGTGCGATGCGCCACCGGGCCCGCGCGCCGGCGCGTGGTCCCTTGGAATACCTCGATGTCATCGTCATTCTCCCGGAGTGCCTGCGCGGAACAGCGGAGCATCAGCGCGCGGACAGCGCGCTGCGCGAACGGTGCGGCGGCGCTCGGGAGATTCAAAGAAGCAGTCGCGTGGTCATCACCACCCGCAGCCGGTCCGCCGAGGGCGCGGAATCGGCGCGAGCACCATCGGGCGGCCCACGCCACGCGGACGCAGCGCTCGGGCGCAGCGCCCCGGCATCGAGCATCACGCCCGCCAGCGCGATCGGCGGCACCAGCACCTCGCGCGGCGATGCGGCCGGCGCACACTCGAAACGCGCCAGCTCGACATCATCGCAGCAGCAGCAGCACGAATGGTGCTCGCCCCCAGCGCCGTCATCGCCCAGAGCGACCTCGGAACCAGCGCCCCCATCGGCGTGCGCCTGGCAAGGCCGGTCATCGTGATGATGGTGGTGGTGCCCATGCCCGGCATGCCCGGCATGGTCAAGGTGGTCGCAAGAATCGATCGCCGCCCCGCCCGCGTACGCATGATGATGGTGCCCATGCGCACGCCCACCCTCATGCCCGGAACAGATCACCACCGCGCGGTGCCCGGAGCCGAGCAGCGCGTGCAGCAGCACGCTCACAGCGATCAGGATGGGCGAAGCGCGTTCCACCAAGTTTGACTCTAACCCCACCCCTCCGGGCGGACAAGCACCATCCGCGCGCCGCCCGCACCCCCGAAAACCGCCTCCACGCCCCCCGCAGCCCACTCCGCGCCATCCGGATGCACGCGCGACCACCCCGGATCGGGTCCGCAAACCGCGCGCTCCGCGCCCCATTTCTCGCCCCCCTTCGCGCCCGCCCTTCACGAGCGCCCTTCATCCGCGCAAAGACCCCCGCGCCGGCGGAAGCACACCCACAAACACCATCAGCATCCCCAGCGCGATCAGCAGCAGCCGCCCCCGCGGGCTTGAGGTCCAGTTCATCAGAATCGTCCGGAACGGCTCGTGCACCACCGGCGGCTGGTACGCCGGATCCAGTTCCGGGAATGGCGAGGCCGAGTGCATCACGCCCGCCGCATCGCCCCCTTCGAGCACGGGCTGGCTCGACACCGGGATCATGTTCAACTGCGTCGTCACCAGCGAGAGCAGCAGCGCATCGTCCGGATTCTCAAGCCGATCCGCGAACGACTCGTAGTTGTCGTGCTGACGCTGCCGCCAGTCCTTCAGCGCGACCGCCACATCCCGGTCGATCCGTGCCAGCCGAAGCTCCTCCTGCGCAGGAAGCACCAGCGCAGCGCCGATCAGCGCCAGCCCCGAGATCAGCAGCAACCAGCCCGGATCGAACACCCCGCCCTCTTCCCCCCGCTCCCCCCCACGCTTGCCACTCCGGTTCCCGCCACGCCCCCCGCCGCCAACACCGCCACCGCCACCGCGACCGCCCCGCGCCGGGCGCCCCGATCCGGAAGACTCTGGATGCTCGCGATCGGCTCGGAACATGGGCGCGGGGTCCGATCTGATGGATCGTGCGCAGACGATGGGCGCTGCAGCGCCAACAAGACGATATCGACCCGCGCCCCAGCACGAATCGACATTTTCCGCCCCCCCATGCCCCCTCCGCCAATCGGACCGCGTACGCGCGCCCCCCGCACCACCTCACCGCAGCGATTCCAGCGCCCGCCGCAGCTCCCGCTCCTGCCGCGAATCCGTCGCCCGCTCGGCCAGTTGCAGGTACATCGCCGCCACCGCATCCCGGTCGTACAGCCGCTCGATGTGCCGCCGCAGCGCGTTCGCATCGTCGATCGCGCACTGATCCCGGATCGCCGTCCGCAGCGCCACCACCAGCGGATCCGGCGGGAGCGTCGTCGGATGCGTCAGATGCGGATTCGCCGACTGCCAGAACTGGTCCACCACCAGCGCCGACTCGGCCTCTTCCAGCGCCAGCCGCGCGTACATCACCGCAAGCAGCAGCGGATCGCCATCGTTGCCCGCCGCCCACCGCGCCGCCGGCCACGCCTGCGCCGCCGCATCCGCATCCATCGCCATCCCCAACTCCGCCGCGCCCTCATCCCGCAGCGCCGCACGCGCCAGGTCCGCCGCATCCTTCCAGCGCCCCAGCAGCGTCAGCGTCCGCAGCGCCTTCGGAAGATCCCGAGCCCCCAGCGCGGCGTTCAACTCCCCCGACAACGACACCCCGCCGGGGATCAGCTCCTCCAGCGCCGGCGGCTCCTCCAGCGCAGCCGCGCCGCGCGACAGCGTGAACAGCGGATCGCCCAGCAGATTGATCTTCCACGCCGGCGCATCGTCCGAACGGATCGCCGCACCCGCCGGCATCCCGCCCAGCAGCCGCTGCGCCAGCGCGCCCGGCGGCACGAACGCCCCCAGGAACGGCTCGTGCACCGACCCCGCATACAGGAACGCCCCCCGCCGAAGCCACGCCCCCGCGATGTTCGACCCCGCCCCCGGGCTCTGCGCGCTGAACGAGTGGATGAAGAACACCATCGCCGGCGTCCCCATCGAGGGCACATCACGCCACGACCCGCGCCCCTGCGTCAGGTCGAACCACGACGAATGCCCGCTCGAGTTCACCTGCACGATCGAACGCTCGAACAGCCCGCCCGTCCGCGCACGCCAGTCCCGGATCCCCCCGCCGGGCGCCTGCGCCACCACGGCGTCGAACCCCACGCTCTTCCACGCATCCGCCGCCGCCTGCACGCTGTAAGGCGGCGCGAAGTCGCGCGCGTACCCATCGAACAGGAACACGCTCCGCGGATGCGTGAAGATCGACGACATCGCCCGGTACAACGCCTCCCCCTCATCCCCGTGCACCAGCCCGCCCCAGCCCCACCGCCGGTCGTCCGGCGTGCGCGCCAGCGCATCCGTCAGCGCGTTCGGCCCATCCGTCGGGTTCCCCGCGTTCGCGCCCCCCGGCACCTTCGAGGGCACCGTCGCCGCGATCGTCACCGCATCGATGTCATCGCCCAGCGCGAGATAGCTGGCCCCCGACGCCTCGCACGCCTCCCGCGCCATCCGCTGGATCGACTCCAGATCCTCGCCCGACATCGTCCGATCGATGTTCCCCAGCGGCAACTCCCCCACCGCCAGCACCTGCCCCCACGCCGCCGCCAGCGCAGCGCCCGCGAACCGCGCCGGATCCCGCGCATCCGTCAGCACCACCCCCGGAGGACGCCACCCCACCTGCTCCCACACGCCGCGCAGCGACTCAGGCGTCACCTCCACCCCATCGGTATCCCACGCCCGCGCCACCGCCGAGAGCAGCGCCGCACGCTCATCGCCATCCGCATCCTCGTCCGCCTCCCCTCCCGCCTCCGGCGCGTACCGCACGATCCGATCCGGCTCGAACGCGCTGGCGAACCGCGTGATCCGGTCCCGCGCTGCATCCGTTCCATCATCGATCAGGATCGGAAACCGCACCCCGAGCGACCAGTGCCGCATCGCCCGCAGCGCTGCTGGCCCATCCGGCACCAGCACCAGCACCGACGCCGCCGGGATCCGCGACTGCAGCAGCGCGATCCGCTGCCCCAGCCGCACGCCCGCCGGCGCTGCAGGGTCCGGCGCTCCCGCGTGCTCCGCCCCATCCCCCGCCCCACCGCCCGGCTGCGCCGAAGCCGCGGAAACGCCCACGCCCAACGCCATCCCCATCGCCACCACCACCGCCGGTCCGGTCCCCATCGGGGCGCTGGACACCGCACGCGTGCTCGATCGATCGAATCTCATGTTCCGATGGTACCGCCGCACGCAGGCCCCCATCGCTCCTGCACACCCCCGACCCCGACCCCAACCCCGATCACACCCCCGTCCACGCGCCCGGAACCTGCCCCGCCAGCGTGAACCGACCCATCAACCGGTTCGCGCGGTACTTGCACCACCCCAGCCCCAGCCGATCGCGGATCTCCAGCACCTCCCGCTTCGTGAACGCCGCCTCGACCGACACCCGCGCATCGTGCGCGATGATTTGCGGCTGACCGATCGTCGCCGCGCCCACCACCAGCCGGTTCCACCCCGATCGGATCAGGTCGTTCCACACGATCCCCCGCCGGCTCACCCGCTCCATCATCCGCAGCACCGTCAGCACCTCCACATCCTGAAGGTGATGCAGGAACAGCCCCGCGTGCGCGTAGTCGAACGCATCGGGCCCGAACTCGTCCATCAGCTTCAGCGCATCGGCGTGCCGCGCCTCGATCCACTCGCCCAGCCCCGCACGCGCGATCCGCTCGCGCGCCGCCGCCAGCGTCTTCGGATGCGCATCGATCGCCACCACCCGCAGCGCGTGCCCCCGCGCCCGCGCCCACTCCACCGCCGCGATCGGAAGGTCCGCGCTCCCCGTGCCGATGTCCAGCAGCGTGATCTCCCGCCCCTTGGGCCAGTCACGCGACCACCGCGAAAGATGCCCCAGCAGCGCCGCCCGACCGCCCCACCCAGCGTTCACCAGCCGGATGAACCACAGCGAGCGATGCAGCGCCGCATCCGGAACGCCGGGGTCATCCATCATCTCGGGCGTGATCCTCCGCGGCATGCACCCACGATAGCCCGCGACCCCGGCTAGGCTGTCCACCCATGCCAAGGCTCTCCACGCGCACCAAGAAGCGGGCGCTGATCGCGCTCACCGCCGCCGGCGTGCTCGTCGCCGCGCTGGCCGCGTGGCTCTTCTTCGCCTCACGGGCCCGACCGCTCTGGTGGATCGACGCCGCAGCGCTCCCGCAGGACAGCGCCGAACGCGCCGCCGCGCTCGAACGCGGCGCCACCACCGCCCTCCACACCGTCCGCGACGACGATCAGGACCCGTGGGGCGTCGCCATGGACCAGGACGATGCCAACGCGTGGCTCCGCCACCGGCTCAACCCGTGGCTCGCCAACCGCGGGATCACCGCGCCGCCCTTCGAGCCCCGCGTGGCATTCGCCCCCGGCGAGCTCCGCATCGGGCTCGGCATGGAGCCCCGCCGCATCATGTGGGCCGTCTTCGATGTCTCCTTCGACGATGGCAGCGCAGCCCCCGGCGGCGAATCCTCCCTCCGCCTCTCGCTCCGAGAGACCGGCGTCGGCCGCGTGCCCGTCCCCCGCGTGTTCGTCCGCCGCGTCGGAGAGCCCGCCCTCCGCAGCGCCCTGGGACAATGGGTCCGCTTCGAGGATGCCGGCGACATCATCCTCCGCATGCCCGGCCTCGGGCTCGCCGACGGCCGCGCTGTCCGCATCGTCGACATCGAATTCGAAGACCAACGCATCATCTTCCGCTGCATCACCGAACGCGCCGGCAATCCCGCCCCGCCCGCCACGCCCCCCGACGATGCCCCCACACCATGACCGAGCGCAACGCAATGCGGGCGTCTCGACACATGGCCAAGACGCCCGCCTGGTGGTGGTGACCCGGATTCAGGAGAGAGTGAGAGATCCGGTCAGTCCGATGCCCCGGGGCTCAAAGGCCCACATCCCCTCGAACTCCCAAGCCCCAACCCTTTCCCTTGGGAAAGTTGGGGGGGTGGGGGGTCAGTTCCAGCGGGCGCGGTCGGTCGATGCGACGGGGCCCGTGGGCTGGTCATCATCAGCATCATCGCCGATGATCACCGTCTGATCCTCGTTGTTGTCCGCACCGACATCGTGCGCACCCGTGGTGCCGTCGATGATCAGCCGCTGCGGCGAGATCACCATCCCGCGGGAAGCGTTCTCGAACGCCTCGCGGCTGATCTTCTCCGCGTCCAGCCGCGCCTTGACCTGCTGCTCATAGTCCGTCTCGGCCTTCCGCGTCAGCTGCGCCAGGCGCTGCTCCTGCTCCGCACGGATGCTCGCCATCCGCTCCGTCAGGTGGTTCAGCGAGGAAGCCTCGAACCGGTCCAGCTCATCAAGGCGACGCGCCCGATCCTCGACCAGCTCGATCATCTTCTCGTTCCGCTCGATCATCTCGATCTGCGAATCGAGCTGCCAGATCTGCGACTGGAACTGCACCTGCTCCGACTCCAGCGTCGTCGCCAGCTCCGTCAGCCGGTCCCGCTGCTCCGTCAGGAACGCGATGTCGCGCTCGGCATCCTGCACCCGCGTCGCGTACGCCGCCAGCGTCGCACGAAGCCGCGTGCCCTCCGCGTACGCCTGATCCAGCGGCACGACATTCCCATCGAACCGCACCGAGATGATCCGCGTCGGCGCATTGGTCCGGGCCGCCTCGGCCTGATCCAGCAGGCCCTTCAGCTCGCCGAGATCCGCCGTCACCAGCTCCACAACCCCCGCCGCGACCAGCTTGTCCTGCTTCAACGCCGCGATCTGGCGATCCACCTGCGACAGCTCGCCGCGCACCTCCGTGATCCGCGCCGGGTACTGACGCTCGAGATCACGCAGCTGCGCACGCAGCGCCACCGGGTCATCGATCTGAGAGTCGATCACCCCGATGATCCGGGCCTTCGTCTGCCCGAGCAGTGCCGCGAACCGCGGCGAGGCCTGGGCGGCAACGACGACGGCGCCGGTGGCCAGCCCGCCGATCACACCCAGTCGAACGATGCCTTTGCAGAGTCCCATGGCTCGATTCCTTTCCACGGGCGTGTCCCGCCCGGTCTCGTGGCTCCATTCGTGTCCCGCCCCCGCGACGCCTGCTTCGACGACGGGACGGGCCAACGAACAGGTCATTGGGAAACCACGCTCCGGATTTCACAAAGCCATCACACACACCCCGCCCGACCCCACGCTCGCACCCGCCACCAGAGCCGAGCACGAGCGCGACACCGCCCACGCCCCCTCCGGTCCGAAAATCACCCTGCCATGACCACATGACCCCCGCCCCCCACGCCCCGGGGCCCGCTCACCCCGCATCCCGCGCCGACGGCGCCGGAGCGTCCCGGGCCGGCGGCGGCGGCGGAGCCGGAGCCTGCTCGCCACCCTCGCGCGCGGACTCCTTCTGCAGCCGCTCGATCACCCGCTGGAAGTACCGATCCACCGCATCCTGGCGATCACGCGGGATCGGCTCGCGAGCGATCGCCCGCTCATCCGGGTTCCGCGCCCGCTCGATCCGCTGCAGCGCCTCCGCCGGCGAACTGATCCGCGCTGACTGGTCGCCCTCCGGACGCGGCAGCCCCGACGGATCCGTCGTCTGCCCCACCACCCGCTCATCGCGGTTCTCTTCCGTCGGGCGTCGCAGATCCAGATCATCCGTCCGCCGCTCGCTCGCCAAGCGATCAGCGCTACCCCCGACCTCGCGCTCGCCCTCGCCCGATTCCGCACGCTCGGCCTGCGCCCAGCGCTCCAGCTCCGCGCGCTCCTCCGGCGTCATGTCCTCGAGCATCCGCCGCTGCGCCTCGCGCAGCTGCTCGGCCGTCATCCGATCGCGCTCGCTCTGACGCCGACGCTCGCTCAGCCGCTCCAGCGAATCGCCCAGCGGCGGCGCCGGCTGCTCCGTCCCCTCACCCTTCCCAGCGCCGCGCCCCGGCGCGCCATTCGTCTCCGTCGACGCTGGAGCGCTCCCCTCCGACTGCCCCTGCGCCCCCGATGGCGCGCCGGATGGATCCGGCTCGCCGCCCTCACCCGCACCCGGCGCGCCCGCCTGATCCGTCGGCTCAGAACCGCCCGACTCACCACCGGCCTCGCCCGCCCCCGGCTGCGCTGTGCCCGAGTCCGGCGAACCCGGCTCGCCCGACTCCGGAGAAGTCTCCTCCGTCGCGCCGTCGGGAGGCGGCGCACCCGTCGGATCCGTGCCGCTGTCCGGGGTCGCGCCATCGGGCGCATCCGGCGGCGCTTCGCCCGGAGGCGTCCCGCTCCCCGGCGACTGATTCGGATCCGCCCCCGGCGCCGGCGACTCCGGCGACTCCGGCGCACCCGTCCCGGGCTGACCCGGCTCGGACTGCTCACCGCCCGGCGAGGGCTGCTCCGAACCCGGCTGACGCTCCGACGGTGCGTTCGGATCGCGCGCCGATTGCTCACCGCTCGACCCAGGACGCGACTCCTGACCGGTGCGCTCCGAGTTCCCCTCGGCCTGCGGCCCGACCTGCGGATCCGCCGGCTGTTTCGACGACCCCGAACCCTCACCGGGCTCACGCGGCGCATCCGGATCGTTCGGGTCGCCCGGCGTCTTCCCGGTGGATTCACCCGGCTCGCCCGACTCCCCGCCCGGCTCCTGACCCGGCGTCCGCTCCTGCCCCTGCTCCGCCCCGCTCTGCTCCGATCCGGGATCCCGCTGACCCCCATCCGCGCCCGGCTCCTGCCCCGGCGCTTGCCCGGGCTCCTGACCACCCTGCTCCGACGATGGCGAAGGCGATGGCGAAGATTCCGGCGACCCATCCCCACGCTCGCCCGACCCATCCGCAGACGCCTCGCCCGGCTCGCCGGTGCGCTGATCGCCCTCCCGCTCACCACCCCGCTCCGATCCACCGTCCTCCGCCCCGCGATCGGCCTCGTTGTTGTCCGCGCCCGCGGGCTCATCGGGCGCACCGGACGCCTCAGGCTCCGCGCTGTTCGGATCGACCCGATCCGCCAGCCGATCGATCTCTTCCGCAAGTTCCCCCGCATCCGCGCCCGCCTGCCGCTCGCTCTCCCGGCGCTCCGCCTCCTCCGCGAGCCGCTCCGCCAGTCGACGCGCAGCCTCGGCATCGAACCCGCGCTGTTCCAGCGCACGCTGCATCGCATCCGCATCGCCCGACTCAGCGCTGTCCAGCAGCGCCCGCGCATCCTCCGGGCTCAGCCCGAGCGACTCCAGCGAACGCAGCGCCTCGTCGCGCTCCGCATCGCCGCGCTGTTCGCGCTCGTTCGCAAGATCACGCACCCGCTGCGCCAATTCCTCCAGACGACGCGCCGCGTCCGCGCGCTCTTCCGCCGAGGCCGACTCCGCCTCCCGCGACATCGCGCTCCCCGCCGCCGCCGCCCGATCGAAGTCCGCCGCACGCAGCGCCTCCGACAGCTCATCCGCCGCCCGGCGCAGCGCATCATCATCCGCACCGCCCGATGCGCCCGCCTCGCCCGCACCACCATCCTCATCGAGCCCGGACAACAACTCGCTCAGCGACTCATCAGCAGCCTTCTGTCGCGCCGCCCGATCCTCGAGTTGCTCCGCGATGTCCTCCACCACCCGCGCCGACTCCTCCGCGGCCTGCGCCGGATCGATCCGCCCCGCATCCAACTGCTCACGCAGCCGCGCCAACGCCTCACGCTGCTGCTCCAGCAACGGATCCGCCCGATCACCCAGCGCCTCCGCAGGATCATCCCCACCGATGGTCTCCTCCAGCGCCTCCTCCGCCGCCGTCAGCCGCGCCGCAGCGCTCTCACGCTGCGCCGCCTCGATCTCCGCGAGCGGCGATTCGGGCTCGGACAACAACCGCATCGGCGGGATCAGCATCGCCGACCCCACCGCCGCCGCCGCCACCAACGGCCACGCCCACCAGGTCCGATCCGCGGAGATCGGCATCGCCGCACGCAGGTTCACCTTCGACGCCACCCCATCCGCCCGCGCCACCAGCACGCGCACCACCGGGTCATCCGGACGCTGCCGAACCAGGTCCAGCGCCGACGCGATCTGGTCATCCAGCCGCAGCGCACGATCCACCCGCGACACCGCCGCGATCGGATGGTCCCGACGCATCCACGCGATCACGCACCCCACCACAAGCGCCAACGGCAACGCCACCCCGGGGAACACCCACCACGGAAACCCCGGCCCGATCAGCCGATCGCACACCGCCCCCACCAGCGCCACGATCGAACCGACCAACAGCGCCGGCCCCAGCACCGCCACCGCCCGAGACACCAGCGACCGACGCGCTGCCCGCTCGGCAAGTTGTTGCGCGATCGACATATCCAATCCTACGGACACCCCCGATCAATGTTCCGCGCCCACCCTCGACGCCCCGCCAACGCCGATCCACCACCCTTCCCACGCCCTGCGCACACAATCACCCGATCCCCGATATGCCTTACGGAAATGGTCGCTTCGCTCGTGCCCGCCTTCCCGATCGAATCCGCCCTCAACGCCTCCCCTTCCTGAATTCCGGTTGCGAGTACCATTTTTTGGCACTATTCTCAATAGGTCCGCCAATCATCCCGATCGGGCGCACGCGTGATTCCCGCACTTTGGGACATCTCGCGGTGAAGGCGCAGGATGCGCGAGGAGCGTCGTCCATGAGCGAATTCGCCGACTATTCAGGCGTCCCGGCCGGGATCGCACTCAACTACGGGCAGGCCCTGCTCGCCGGCATCGAGCCCCGATCATTCGGACGCATGCCCCAGGGCATCCGCATGAGCCCGCCCGCCTTCATCTACGGGCACCTCGCCATCTACCCCAACCGCGTGCTCACAATGTGGGAGATGGACAAGGACCTCCCGCTCGATCCCGCCACGGCCGAGCGCTACACCGCCCTCTTCGGCGCCGGAGTCGAGGCCGTCCACGACCCCGACGGCTCCCTCTACCCACCCATGGAACAGATCGTCTCCGCCTGGAAACGCGGCCAGGAAGCGCTCATTGCCGCCTCATCCCGCGTGCCCGCCGACCTGCTCGCCCGCCAGAACCCCATCGAACGCATGCGCGAACGCTTCCCCACCATCGGAGTCGCCTCCAGCTTCCTCATGAACGGGCACGCCATGCTCCACCTCGGCCAGGTCTCGGCATGGCGACGAGCAATGGGCCTCGGCCCGGCCATGTAACCCACGACGCGCACACCAACCGCCCGTGAGAATCCGGGCAAGCGTGCGGACCTGAAAGTAAACCGGGAGGAATCGGCGAAGGAAGTGTGGGGAAACCAGGGGGGGATTGGGGGGGGGCAACCGAGGGACGCGCCCATGATGCCCGCGCCCCGCTTCGTCCGTAAGGAGTTCAACATGGGTGAGGCTCATTTCGATGGTGATTGCTGGCGCTCACGCCTCCGAGAGGCCGGCCTCCGCGCGACCACAGCGCGGCTCGCGATCGTCCGCACACTCGACGATGCCGATGGCGCCCTCTCGGCCCACGAGGTCATGGAACGACTCGAGATCGAGGGCATGGACCGCGTCACCGTCTACAGAACCCTCGGCTCGCTCGTCGACTGCGGGCTCGCGCACAAGCTCGACCCCGGCGACCGCGTCTGGCGCTTCTCGCTCGAAGACCCCAACGACGAGCCCCACGCCCGCGACCACGCCGTGCACCCGCACTTCGTCTGCGACGAATGCGGCACCATCCTGTGCATGGACAACGCCACCGTCGAGGTCAAGCTCGACCAGGCCCAGTCCGAACGCTTCGAGATCCGCGAGCAGGAAACCGTGCTCCGAGGCCGCTGCCCCGCCTGCCGCGCCAACCCCCCGCGCGCCGCCGCCCAGCCAGCCGCCGCGCGCCCCATCACCCACTGACGACCGAGCGCCAAAAAAAAAGCGGCGCTCCACCAGGAAGCGCCGCATCCATCGCGATCACCAGCAACACGCACGGATCAGGGGAAGATCCCACGCAGCCGGTACGCGCCGCCAAGCTCCTCCAGAGCGCCCACATACGCCGCCGTCCGCATGTCGCACTCGTACTTCCGGCGAGCCGCCAGCACGCGGTGCGCAGCCCCCGTGATGATCCGGTTCAGCTCCGAGTCCACCATGTCCGCAGACCACCGGATCCGCGACTTGTTCTGCACCCACTCGAAGTACGACACCGTCACACCACCCGCCGAACAAAGGATCGCCGGCAGAATCTCCACCCCGCGCGACAGCAGCAACCGCTCGCCCGCCGGCGTCGTCGGCGCGTTGGCCGCCTCAGCGACGACCTTGCAGTCCATCATCGCCGCCTTCTCCTCGTCGATCATCTGCTCAAGCGCGGCCGGGATGAACACATCCACCGGCGTCGAGTAGAACTGATCCTCCGAGATCTCCTTCGCCCCGTGACCGCCCTTGGCGTACCCGCTCACACCGCCGTGCTCGCGCACCCACCGGTCCAGCGCCTGCGTGTCCAGCCCATCCTCCTGGTACACCGCGCCCGTGTGGTCCATCACCGCCGTGACGATCCCGCCACGCTCGGCCCACAGCTTGCCCGCCCAAGAGCCCACATTGCCGAAACCAAGCACCGACGCCGTCGCGCCCTTGGCAATATCGATCCCCATCTGCGGCAGCAGCGCCACCAGCACATCCACCACGCCCTGCCCCGTCGCCTTCTCCCGCCCCAGCGAGCCGCCAAGCTCCACCGGCTTGCCCGTCACCACGGCCTTGGCATCCCCCGCCGAGCGACCCTGCGAGATCTCGATGTAGGTGTCGGCCATCCACGCCATCACCTGCGCGTTCGTCCCGACATCCGGCGCCGGGATGTCATAGTCCGGCCCGATCTGCGGCGCCAGCGCCGCGATGAACCGCCGAGACACCCGCTCCAGCTCACCCTTCGACAGCGCCCGAGGATCGCACTTCACGCCGCCCTTGCCGCCGCCGAACGGGATCCCCATCAACGCGCACTTCATCGTCATCAGGAACGACAACGCCTTCACATCGTCCAGCGACACATCCTGGTGGAAACGCAGCCCGCCCTTGTACGGCCCGAGCGCGTTGTTGTGCTGCACCCGGTACCCCTTGAACAACGCGTACTTCCCGTTGTCCATCTTCACCGGGAAGTGCACCATGATCTCGTTCTTCGGCTGGGCGATGATCAGCTTCACATGGTGCGGCAGGTCGATCAGCTGAGCCGCCAGCAACGCCGAATCCACCACCTGCAGGTACAGGTTGTTCGGGTCGTGCTCGAGCCCGAGCTCCTCGAAAATGTCGTTCGCCGCTCCGAGCGTCTCCCCCGTCGGGGCGCTGATCGAGGCGGACTTGGCGGGCGCGGACTGAACATCGGTGTCGGGGGTCATGGCGGGTCTCGATCAGGGAACTCGGGAATGGGCGATCGCGCCCGCACACACGCGATGCCGACGCGCCCAACAGGCTCGCCACCACCGCCGCAGCACGGCCGCATCATCACCCAACCCGCCCCGGAGCGCCCGGAACGGGTCAAGCGGGATCATAGCCCAGCATCGACCCAATTCCGCCCCAACCCCACCCAACTCCCACCCCCACTCACACCCCACTCCGAGCCCACACCCAAGCCCGATTCGACCCCCCCCATCACGCCCGATCCCACCCCGCCCCCTCCCTCCCACTCCCTCACCTCAGTGGGATCGTCCTCCGCCCCGTCTCCTCGTCTTCCTCACCGTCCGGTCGGAGAGCGAACCCAACCCCACCCCGTCCCCATCACTACGCACCAGCACACCCCCGCACCCACCTTCCCATTGCCCCACCCTACCTAATTCCCAATATTCAATGCGTGGCCATCCGCGCCGGCGAGATCTCATTAACAGTACCACCGCATCAAGAGGCAGCGTGTGGTTTATTGCTAATCATGTCCTACCTCCTAAGAGGATGGCGCATCACCACTCCATCTATCGCTCAAACAACTCCAGTGAGTTCAACTGCCAACGAGTTTCCTCCACCTGTTCTATCTCGCCTACGAATTCAATGCGGATGGTCGCTCCGAATGCATTTTGTGCATCGACCCACGACATTATTCGATACTGCTGATTGCCGTGGTACTTAACATGATCAGCGCGACCGTCAAAGATCCCCGGGAAGTCAGCCGTGCTCGGCGATCGTAATCGCTGTTTCACAAAATCTTCCATCATGATGTAAGCCATTGTGGAGTTATCGCGATCCATCCAAGTTGTTCGGGGCGTGGATGCGGACGACGAAGAACCGCGGGAAGATGACGCTCCACCCCCACTGTTCAAAACTCCAGCGCAGACAACTGCGATTACACCAAGGATAATCATGCCAAGACACCCGCTCGCCACGCTGGATTGTGGCTTGATCGGCACACCGCAGGCCGGGCACGCCTTAGCCTTTGAACTAACCAGATTGTCACATTCCTTGCACTTTCGTAACGCCATGTGATACCCTGCTTCTACCGGCTCCGTCGTGGACCGTCTTTGAGTGCAGACTTTCAACCAGCGGGAATGGTGGACTTGGACAAGTCCTTCGATCGAGCCACAATATATCAGGAATCCCAAGCCCAGCTGGTGGCACTAAGCCCCCGTCCCCGCGTCACGGAGATCGCCTCGATCTCAGTGTCGTCCCGTCACCCATCCGAACCACGCCAACCCCAACACCACACCCATCCTCCCGAATCCGCTTCCCCCCACGCCACCCTTGAGCCATCCCCCCCGGGCTACGACTTCTCCTCTTCCTACTCCTCCTACATAGGGCGGGTGGGCAAGCCGCCAAGGCATACCCGCTGCCCCGTGCCCCAAGCTCCTCCGTCCACCCAACACTCCAAGCCCCAACATCACCTCATCCGTGCGCACAGCCCCGCCCCACCCCCAACCACCCTCCCCCACTGGTGCCCGGTGCCTGATGCCTTCTTCTCCCTGATGCCTTCTTCCCCTCCCCCTACCCCGGCAACTTCTCCAAATCCTCATCAAACCCCGCCACCACCAAGGTATCCCCCCGCTCCACCCGCGAGGTCGGCAGCGGCGTGTCCACCACCTGCTCCGCGATCCCGCCCGCGCCCGTCGGCGAGGCCGACTCGATCGTCCGCTTGATCGCCACCACCGTCACCTTGTGCCGCCGGCGCAGGTCCAGCTCCTGCAGCGTCCGCCCCCACCACTGGTCCGGGGCCGGGAGCTGGATCAGCGCGTACCCCGACCCGATCTCCACATGGTCGATCATGAACGGCGTCAGCAGCCGGTGCGACCACCGGTCCGCCGATTCCTCCTCCGGAACCACCACCGCATCGGCCCCGATCCGCGACAGAATCCGGGCCTGCATGTCGTTGGCCGCACGACTGATTACCCTCTTGACCCTCAGGGATTTCAGCAGTACCGTGGTCAGCGCGTTGGCCTCGAAATCGTGACCGATGCCGACGATCGCACAATCAAACTGATCGATGCCCTGCACCTTGAGCGAGCCCTCGTCCGTCGCGTCCAGCGCGATCCCGAGGGTCACCTGGTCGCGCAGCTCCTCAACCAGCCGCCGGTCGCGGTCGATCGCGATGACCTCCGCCCCCGCGGCCGCGAGGTTCGTCGCAAGCCGCGACCCGAAGCGCCCCAGCCCGATGACTGCGAATCGGTCCATCGCACGAGGATACCTCCCGACGCCACCGCGTGAGTCCACCACCACGCCGTGCCCCGCGGGCCCCGGTTCCCTCGGCGCGAAAACCACGAGCCGCTGACACCCAGGACACAAGCGCCGATCACGCCCAGGCACGCAGGCAACAGACACGGGGCCCGGGGGCGGGCCACCCCACAACACCCACCCGACCAGACCGGTCCCCGAGTTCGGCGCGCCGCTCCCACCGCACCCGCCGTTCGCCCGCCCCGTCCGCGCTCCCACCCCCGAGCGCCGGCGTGGGTCAGGCTGAGCGCGCGTGCACGCGTTCCCGAGCGCAGCGCGCCGCCACCGAACCACCATCCAGTCCCAACCAGCGCGCCGTCCCGGGGTGTTCCCGGGCGCCCGCCCAAGCTGATGAGTGCCGCCGGATCCCCGGCAGGAGAACAGAGAGATGCTTCAGTCCATGTCCCGCCGCCTTCCCGCGGTCATCCTCGGGTGCGCGGTGTGCGCCACCGCAGCCGCACAGTCGTTCAATGTCGACCTCGACACCACCGGCGGCTCGTCCGGTTTCGGAGTCCCCGCGCCGACCTACGGCGCCGGCGCCGGGCAGCCCGGCGTCTGGAACTCCATCCGCTCCACAAACCCCGTGACCTCATCCCTCACCGGGCTCAACGGCGCCGCGACCGCCGCCACATTCACCCGCGCCACCAACGGCTCGTTCGAGAACCTCAACAACGCCCTGATCACCAGCGGCAACTTCGAGAGCCTCGTCGATGACATCTTCTACAACGAAGTCCCCGAGCCGATGACCTTCAGCTTCAACAACCTCCAGGCCGGCATCTATGTCGTCTACACCTACGCTTTCAACGCCGAGTTCCCCAACCAGCAGACCTTCGTCACCGTCGCCGGCTCATTCGGACAGACCCAGCAGGCCTGCGGCGGCGGTCCCCTCGACGGCAACCGCGCTGTCCCCGGCAAGGTCTACACCGCCCACGGCATCACCGTCGCCGCGAACGGATCCATCACCATCCAGGTCCAGCCCAACAACTCGTGGCCCGTCAGCGTCGCCGGATTCCAGATCAAGCGGCTCCCCGACAACACCCGCAACCGCATCTATGTCCGCGCCTCGCTCAACGGCGATGGCGGCTCGTGGCCCGACGCCATGAAGCAACTCCAGGATGCCCTCGATGTCGCCACCCGCATCGGCGCCGGCGTCTGCGAGATCTGGACCGCACTCGGAACCTACCACCCCACCACCGGCACCGACCGCAACGCCTCGTTCGTCATCCCCAGCGGGCTCGAGCTCTACGGCGGCTTCGCCGGCAACGAGAACACCCTCGCCGAGCGACTCTTCCCCGCCTTCTTCATCACCAACATGTCCGGGTCCATCGGCACCGCCAGCACCGCCGACAACTCGTACCATGTCGTCCGCATCAGCAACGCCACCGCCGCCACCGTCATCGACGGCTTCAGCATCTCGCAGGGCACCGCCAACGGCTCCTCCAACGATGGCAACGGCGGCGGCCTGCTCATCCTCAACGCCTCGCCCGTCATCCGCAACACCAAGTTCCTCTCCAACCGCGCCACCATCCAGGGCGGCGGCGTCAGCATCCAGACCGGATCCCCGCAGTTCTCGTACTGCCTCTTCTACAACAACACCGTCAGCAACGGCAGCGGCGGCGCGGTCTACCGCACCGGCACCGGCACCGCCCGCTTCGGCAACTGCGAGTTCCTCGACAACGAGGCCCTCGGCGATGGCGGCGCGCTCTACGCCCTCGGCGGCACCACCGACTTCGTCAACTGCCTCTTCAACGCCAACAAGGCCCTGAGCAGCTTCAACGCCGATGGCGGCGCCATCTACGCCGCGCTCTCCGGCGTGCTCGTCCAGCTCAACAACTGCACCGTCGCCAACAACACCGCCGGAGGCACCGCCGGCGGGCTCGCCGTCTCCACCAACGCCTCCATCGTCGCTCGCAACACCATCCTCTGGGCCAACAGCGACCTCTCGGGCAACCCCATGCCCCAGCAGCAGGCCAGCACCATCGCCGGCTCCGGCTTCTTCAACCTCGACTGGGCCTGGATCCACGGGCTCGACCCCAACCCCCAGTTCGTCAGCCTGAGCGGCTCCGACGGCATCCCCGGCAACTTCGACGACAACCTCCGACTCCTCCCCACCTCGCCCTGCATCGACTCGGCCAACAACACACTCCTCCCCAACGACCTGCTCGACCTGAACGCCAACAACATCATCGTCGAGACCCTCCCCGTCGACTTTGATGGCAAGCCCCGCCGCATCGACCTTCCATCCGTTCCCAACACCGGCGTCGGCTCCGCGCCCATCGTCGACTTCGGCGCCTTCGAGGTCCAGCCCCAGCCCTGCCCCGCCGACATCAACAACAACGGCGCCATCGATTCCGATGACCTGGGCATCCTCCTCGGCGCCTTCGGATGCACCAGCGCCTGCGGCCCCGCCGACATCAACAACAGCGGCGCGGTCGACTCCGATGACCTCGGCATCCTCCTCAGCGCCTTCGGCGACAACTGCTAACCCCCCACCCCCCCAACCCCCCCGGGCCCTTCGTTTGGGCGCTGGGCGTGGGGGCTCGGTCACAGGGATCCGCACACTCAATCGCTCATCCCTGTGATGCGCACAACACCGCACCCGCCGATGGACACGCTTCCATCGGCGGGTGCTTCGCTTAAACTCATTCAGTTCCGCTCGAACGCGCCCATCGCGCCGCCCCGACGCTCGACGCCCCACCACACCACCCATCACCCATCACACATCCAGCTGCTTCACCTCGAGCGCGTGATCCTCGATGTAGGTCCGCCGGCTCTCCACATTCTCGCCCATCAGGATCGTGAACAGCTCATCGGCCGCCGAGGCGTCATCCCAGGTCACCCGCAGCAGCGTGCGAACCGACTTGTCCATCGTGGTCTCCCACAGCTGCTCCGGGTCCATCTCGCCCAGACCCTTGAACCGCTTGACCTCCATCCCCCGACGCCCGACATCCAGCAGCGTCTCCAGGATCCCGGGGATGTTCGCCGCCTCCACCAGCCGACCCTCGGGCGCCGAGGCGCCGCCGGCGTCGGCGCCGCCGCCGGAATCCTCGCCCTCACCCTCACCATCCCCATCGCCCGCACCCGATCCGGCGCTCCCCGCCTCGCCATCGGTCGCGCTCGCGCGCTTGCGGGCCCTGTGCGGCGTGGACCACGCGTACTTCGTCGGCAGCCGCTCGCCGGTGATCGCCTCCTCCGCGCTCAGCCCCCAGTCGTCGATGTCGATGCCCAGCTCGCCGAGCTGGCGGAACAGCTCCATCAGCTCACGGTTCTCGTGCAGCTCGCGGATGTCCACCGTCGGGCCGTGGTCAGCGCTCCCCGCCGGCTCATCGCCGCCGATCCGCTCGCGCAGGTCCGGCAGGTGCAGCCCGTGCTCCTTCGCCAGCGCGATCGCCTGCTCGTCCGACCACGCGAACGCCTCGCCGCCCTGCCACAGCAGCCGGTGGCTCGGCAGCCCGTGCCCGCCCGTCGGATCGTGCATCCGCTGCGAGAGCAGGTCGAGGAACCGGATCCCGCGGCGCTCCACGATCTCGGCCAGCTCGTTCAGCCGGCGCAGCACGCGCACGAGCTTCGTGAGCCGCTCGCCCTCGATCGTCTGCACGACCCTCGCCCCCGTCACCTCGCCCGCCTCGTTGATCGCGCCCGTGATGTCGCGCACGATCAGCGAGGCCCCCTCCAGCCCGAGGTCCACCAGCACATCGGCCATCTGCCGCTCGTTGATCACATACTGCGACTTCTTGTTCCGCGTGATCTGGTACAGCGGCGGCTGCGCGATGTAGATCCGACCGCGACGGATCAGCTCCGGCATCTGCCGGAAGAAGAAGGTCAGCAGCAGCGTGCGGATGTGCGAGCCGTCCACATCGGCGTCCGTCATGATGATGACCCGCCCGTACCGCAGCTTCGCGATGTCGAAGTCCGGCCCGATCCCGCACTTGAGCGCCGAGATCAGCGTCCGGATCTCCTCGAACGCCAGGATCTTGTCCAGCCGCGCCTTCTCCACATTCAGCAGCTTGCCCCGCAGCGGCAAAATCGCCTGCGTCTCCACATCGCGACCCTGCGTCGCCGACCCGCCCGCGGAATCGCCCTCGACGATGAACATCTCCGAGCGATCCACATCCTTCGTCGTGCAGTCGCGGAGCTTGTGCGGCATCGAGCCCGAGTCCAGCGCGGACTTCCGGCGCGTCAGCTCCCGAGCCTTCCGCGCCGCCTCCCGCGCCTGCGCCGCCAGCACGCCCTTCTGGCAGATCTTCTTCGCCTGCGCCGGGTTCTCCTCCATCCAGGTCAGCAGCCGATCGCTCACGATCTGCGCCACGAACCCCTCCACCTCCGTGTTCCGCAGCTTGCCCTTCGTCTGCCCCTCGAACTGCGGATCAGGAAGCTTGACCGAGATGATCGCCGCCAGCCCCTCGCGCAGATCGTCGCCCGACGGCACCGGATCCTTCTCGCGCAGGATCCCCGCCTTCTTCGAGTAGTTGTTCAGGCACCGCGTGATCGCCGTCTTGAACCCCGACAGGTGCGTGCCACCGTCCACCGTCCGGATGTTGTTCGCGAAGCACTGCACCAGCTCGTTGTACGAGTCGTTGTACTGCAGCGCGATGTCGACCGACAGCCCCGCCTCCTCGTTCTCGCCCGACAGCGCGATCACATCGTGCAGCACGCCCTTGTTGTGGTTCAGGTGCTCGACGAACGCCTTGAGCCCCTCATCGAACCGGAAGGTCTCATCCTTGATCTTCCCGTCCGGGCCCACGCGCTCGTCGGTGAACCGGATCGCCACGCCCGGGTTCAGGTACGCCATCTCCCGCAGCCGCGTGTACAGCGTCAGCTGGTTGAAGGTCGTGTCCGGGAAGATCTGCGGGTCCGGCTTGAAGGTCACCCGCGTCCCGCTCTTCCGCGCCGAGCCCGGGTCGATGTCGCCCACCACATGCAGCGGCTCGGCCGTGATCCCCCGCTCGAACGAGATCTTGTGGATCTTCCCCTCCTTGTAGATCTCCACATCCAGCCGCTCGGACAGCGCGTTCACGCACGAGATCCCCACGCCGTGCAGCCCGCCCGACACCTTGTACGCCGAGTTCTCCTCGCCGAACTTCCCGCCCGCGTGCAGCACCGTCATCACCAGCTCGACCGCCGGCTTCCCGTTGTACGCCGGATTCGGGTGCGACTTCGGCTGGATCGGGATCCCCGACCCATCATCCGTCACCGAGATCGTCCCATCCGCGTGCACACGCACCGCCACCGTCGTCGCGCGACCGGCCATGCACTCGTCGATCGAGTTGTCCACCGCCTCCCAAACGAGATGGTGCAGCCCCGCGACACCCGTGTCGCCGATGTACATCCCGGGACGCTTCCGCACCGCCTCCAGACCCTCGAGGATCTTGATCTGGTCCGCGCCGTACACATCGCTCGGCTTCGTGTTCCGCTTCGTGCCCGAAGCCGCTGCGCCGGAAACTTTGACGGGCTGGTGCTCGCTCGCTGGCGTGTCGGGCATGGGGTGTGCTCATCCTGTGACTGGAGGCGTGGAACGGGCCCGGAGACATGCGTGATAGGGCGATGGTCGGGGCACGCGGAGCCCGCCACCACGCCCCCTCCGCACCCCCGTCACGCATAATAAAGTTTAGGCCGCCGAAACTCGCCCGGAGCGCCCCAAACCCCGTCTTGCTCCCTCCAAATCCCTCCCCAGTGCCCCCGAAACGCGATCCGAACCCACGCCCACCCCCGCGCCCCCGCCCCGCCACGCACCCCGCCAATCAGTAGGGTATGACCATGACCGAAGCCGACCTCAACCGCGCCCTCGCCGTGGCCAACCGCATCCCACCCCTCACCCCGGAACAGCGCGACCGCGCGGCCGAGTGGCTCCTCGAACTCACCGCCATCCCCACGGCCGCCGGACGCGAGGAGGGCCCCATCGCCTGGATCCGCGCCTGGTGCGACCAGCGACCCGACCTGACCCTCCGCGAGGACCGGGCCGGCAACCTCATCATCGAGTTCGCCAACGCCCCGTCCCCCGAGTCCACCCGCCCCCTCTTCATCACCGCCCACCTCGACCACCCCGCCTTCGTCGTCGAGGAACTCCTCCCGGACGACCGCATCCGCCTCTCGTTCCGCGGCGGCGTCATGGACCCCTACTTCGTCGATGCGCCCGTCGACCTGTGCCCCGACGAGGGCCAACCCATCCGCGCCACGCTGGAGAGCGCTACCCCCGCCAAGCCGCTGCGCGACTGCATCGCGCGCACGAACCCCGCGCCCGACGGCGCCCCCCTCGCCGCCCGCATCGCCCCCGGCACCATCGCCCGCTGGGCCATGCCCGAGCCCCGCATCGAGGATGGCGTGCTCCACACCCACGCCTGCGATGACCTGGCCGCCGTCGTCGCGGCCCTGATGACCATCGAGCGCCTCCGCGAGCGCGGCGATGCCGCCGGGCGCCACACCCGCCTGCTCCTGACCCGCGGCGAGGAGGTCGGCTTCGTCGGCGCCTACGCCGCCTGCCGCGACCGCACCATGCCGCCCAACGCCCGGGCCATCCTCCTCGAGAACTCCCGAGCCTTCGCCGAATCGCCCATCCACGCCGGCGTCATCGTCCGCGTCGGCGACCGGCTCACCACCTTCACGCCGGACTTCACGGCCGCGATCTCGCGCACCGCCGAACTGCTCGACTGGGGACGCCAGGCCGGACCCAACACCGATCCCGCCAACTTCACCCCCACGCCCAGCGCCGGGTTCAAGTGGCAGCGCAAGCTCATGCCCGGCGGCGCCTGCGAGGCCACCTGCTACCAGGCCTTCGGATACGACGCGGCCTGCCTCTGCCTCCCGCTGGGCAACTACCACAACATGGCCAACCTCACCGGCGTGCAGGGCAAAGAACCGGACGCGGTCGCCACCGCCCGGTGCGCCCCGGAGCACATCGGCATCGACGATTTCATCTCCATGGTCGAACTCCTCGAGGCCTGCGCCGTCGCCATGGGCCAGAGCGAGCCCATGATGGAACGCCTGGCACGCATCTACAAAGAAACCAGCTTCGTGCTCGGCGATCGCGCCTGATCGCACCCCGACCCAACGAGCGCCCACAGGAGCCACGCCATGCCCGGGTTCGTCATCACCGAGACCATCGACCGCCCGCGCAGCATCGTCTGGGATGCGATGATGGACACCGACTGCTGGAAGCAGATCATCGAGGGCCTCGACAGCATCGAACGCCTCGACGAGCCGCCCACCCGCCTCGGCACCCGGTTCAGCGAGACCCGCACGCTCGAACGGCGCACCGAGACCTTCATCGTCGAGGTCACCGCCTTCGAGCCCGAGCGCTGCTACGCCGCATCGGTTTTCTACCAGGGCGCTGAGTTCCGCTACACCTACACGCTCGAAGACCTCATCCCAAGCCGGAGCACCCGCATCACGCTCGAAGCATCCGTCATCGCGCGGAGCTGGATCGCCCGCACGCTGCTCCGCCCCATGCTCGGCATGGCGCTGAAGATGATGAAGAAGCATGATGGCTCGCAGCTCGAGCGCCTCAAGCAGTTCGTCGAATCATCTTCGACCCCCCAGCCCACACCCGCATCCTCGCCCGATCCCGCCGGCGACGCCCCGGCGCACGCCTGACCGCCCATCACCCAAGCCGCGCCCGCTCCGCGATGCCCTTCCGGATGTACGGCCACGCCGACACCGTCGTGATCACCACCACGGCCCACGCCACGCCGGTGTTGATCGCCGAGGCCGTGCCGATCCCGATCGGCTCGTGCAGCGCGGCGACCACGACGATCACCGGGATCCCCACCGACTGCGCGATCATCTTCAGCTTCCCCGTCAGGGATGCCGAGAAGTCCACCCCGCGGGCCTCGTACACGCCCCGGATCGAGGTCACGAACAGCTCCCGCGCCAGGACCACCACCGGCATCCACGACGCCACGCCCGTGATCACCACCGCCCCGCCGCCCGCGCTGTCCGCCCCGCCGGGCACATGGAAGTTCGCACCCGCCAGCATGATGAACCCGCCCAGGATCAGCACCTTGTCGGCGAACGGATCCATCACCCGCCCGAACGCCGAGACCGCATCCCACCGCCGCGCGAGGAACCCATCCAGCGCATCCGTCCCCGCCGCGACCGCGAACACCACCGCTGCCGCGATCAGCAGCCCGGCGCTGCCGCCGCCGCCATCGCCCGCCGGATCCGCCAGCGCAAGCATCACGAAGAACGCGCCCGCCAGCGCGATCCGCACGATCGTGAGCACATTGGGAATCTCACGCCGGGTCATGGGCTTCCATCAATCAATCCGCCAGGGCGTGGGCCGCGCCGATCAGGGAGCCGGCGCCGCCGAGCCATCGCGATCGCCCGCCGACGAGGGCAGCGGCTCGCCCGGCAACGACCCGATCGCCGCGCCGATCCCCGCGCCCGTCCCCGCGCCCGGCTCCACGATCCGCGTCGCCTCGTTCGCACGGTTCATCAGCACATTGATCGGCAGCAGCAGCACGACCGACGCCGACGCCGCGATCACCGCCGCGGCGATCCGCGTCGGGAACGGCGCGATCGTCACCTCGTCCGACGCCGCGCCCGGCTTCTCCAGCAGCGCTGCGCCCGCGATCCGCAGGTAGTAGAACGCCGCGATCGCCGAGTTGATGCCCAGCACCACCACCAGCGCGATCTCGCCGGCCGAGATCGCCGAGGTGAACAGGAACAGCTTCCCGAAGAACCCGAGGAAGATCGGGAAGCCCAGCAGGCTCAGCACCGACACCACCAGCGACCACCCGAGGATCGGGCTCCGCACGCACAGGCCCTTGATGTCCTCGATCGAGTCGGCCTCGTCCGTCGAACCCTCGCCATCGCCCCGCTCCAGGCACGCCAGCACCGCGAACGCGCCCAGGTTCATGAACCCGTACGCGAACAGGTAGAACACCACCGCGCCAAGCCCGTTGTTCGCCAGCCCCTCGCCACGCAGCGCGTTGCCCGGGCCCGCGATCAGCCCCACCAGCATGTACCCCGAGTGCGCCACCGACGAGTACGCCAGCATCCGCTTGACCGACTTCTGCAGCCACGCGAGCACATTGCCCACCGTCATCGTCAGCGCCGCCATCACCCACAGCACGATCCGCACGGGCTCGGGAAGCCCCGCGTGCGCCGCCGCGGCCCCGTCCATCGCGCCCGCCGCCATCGCCGGCAGGTGGTTCCACCCCACCGCCGTCAGCAGCACGATCAGCGAGAAGAAGCCCGCGGCCTTCGGCACGAACCCCAGGAACGCCGCGATCGGCGTCGCCGCCCCCTGGTACACATCCGGCGTGTAGAAGTGCATCGGCACCGCCGCGATCTTGAACGCGATCCCCGTGATCGCCAGCAGCAGCCCCGCCAGCATCAGCAGGTCCAGCCCGCCCGTCGCCAGCGCGGCCTCCGCGATCGAAGAAGCGATCGTCGGCACAAACGGATCCGCGCTGTACAGCGTCGTCGTGCCCGCCGCGCCGTACATCAGCGCGAACCCGAACAGGAAGGTCGCCGCGCCGAACGCGCCGAGGAAGAAGTACTTGACCCCCGCCTCCTGCGACCGCGCCCGGGCCGTGGAGATCGCCACCATCACATAGGTCGGCAGCGAGGTCAGCTCCAGCGCCAGGAACAGCCAGATCAGGTCGTCGGCCGTCGCGCACAGCATCAGCCCCATCAGCGAGAACAGCGCGAACGCGTAGAACTCGCCGCGCACCCCGCGGATCGGATCGAACGGCACCCCCCGCTCCACCTGGGCCTCGTACTCACGGTCCGCGATCCCCGCCATCAGCAGCAGCAGCGGCACCGCGATCACCGCGGCCATCAGCTTCGCCAGCGGCATGAACCCGGGCACCGGCGAGAACCCCGCCGCCGGCGCCAGCGCCGCCAGAACGCCCGCGACCACCACCCCCATGATCGACACCGGCAGGCACAGCCGGCGGGCCGACAGGCTCGGCGAAAGCCCGAGCACCATCACCACCACCGCCGCCACGAACAGCGCGATCTCCGGCCAGACGAACCCGAGCTTCTCAACGATCGCGGGCACAGACCCGGCGCCGACCGCGGCCGCCGGCGCGCCCATCCCGACCTCCAGCACGCCCCGCAGGGACGCCATGTGGGCAAACGCAAGGTCCAGCATCAGCGAGCCCCCTCAACGCCGGATGCCCGCATGCCGCCGGCATCAAAGTCCAGTTCCATGAGCCCGAACCCTTCCTCGTGCGCTGCGGGCAGCAGGTGCATCGCAAAGTCACGCACCACGGGCTCGCCGATGTCCTGCACACCCCCATCCATCCCGCCATCCATCCCGACGCCCCCGCCCAGCGCCGACTCGTACAGCGCGGTCGTCTCAAGGATCGGCGCCTCGATCGTGTCGGTCACCAGCTTCGGATACACGCCCAGCACCACGCACGCGATCGCCAGCGGCACAAGCACGCCGATCTCACGCCGCGACAGATCCGCCGGCAGCCCGCCCCCGTGCCCATCGCCATGTCCATCGCCGTGCCCGTGCCCATGCCCATGCTCAGTGTCATGCCCGCCCGGCTCGCGCAGCGGCCCGAAGACCACCTTCCCCACCATGTACAGCAAGTAGATCGCCGCCACGATCATCCCCGTGCCCGCCACCGCCGCGAACCACGGCCCGAGCGTCCCCGGCGTCCCGAACTCGCCGATCGACAGCGCGCCCGACTGGAACGCGCCCATCAGGCACAGGAACTCGGACACGAACCCGTTCAGCCCCGGCAGGCCCACAGACGCCAGCGTGAAGAACACCATGAAGAACGACCACACCGGCATCTTCGACGCCAGCCCCCCGACCTCCTCCATCGACCGCGTGTGATAGCGCTCGTACATCATGCCGATGCAGAAGAACAGCGCCCCGGTCGAGAGCCCGTGGTTGATCATGTACAGCACCGAGCCCTGCAGCCCGGTCGCGTTCAGCGCGAACATCCCCAGCACGCAGAAGCCCAGGTGCGCCACCGACGAGTACGCCACCAGCTTCTTGACATCCCGCTGCACCCAGCAGATCAGCCCGCCGTAGAGGATCCCGATCACCGACAGCACCGCGATCACGCCCGCGTACTCGATCACCGCGTCGGGCACGAACCCGAGCACGAACCGGAAGATCGCGTAGGTCCCCAGCTTCAGCAGCACGCCCGCCAGGATCACCGAGCCGGCCGTGGGGGCCTCCGTGTGCGCCAGCGGGAGCCATGTGTGCACCGGGAACAACGGCACCTTGACCGCGAAGCCCGCGAGCATCGCCAGCATCACCAGCGCCTGCTCCGTGCCCGACATCTGCCGCGCGTAGAACGCCAGCGTGCCGAGGTCGAACGACCACTCGCCCCCGAGGCTCTGGGATGCGAAGTACGCCACATACACCAGACCCGCCAGCGCCACGATCGAGCCCGTGAAGGTGTACAGGAAGAACTTCGTCGCCGCGGCCTGCCGGTTCGTCGAGCCGAACAGGTTGATCAGCACATACAGCGGGAGCAGCGTGAACTCGAAGCAGATGTAGAAGAACACCAGGTCCTGGGCCGCGAACACGCCGAACAGCGCCCCCTGCAGCCCCGTCAGCCACGCGTAGTAGGTCCGCACATCCCGGTCGATGGCCGTGAACGATCCGACCACCATCAGCGGCTGCAGGAACGCCGTGAGGATGATCAGCCACAGCGAGATCGCGTCGATCCCGTACGAGAGGTTCACGCCCAGGTCCGGCAGGAACGGGATGCTCCCCGCCCCCTGCACCGCAGCGCCGGCGCCCCAGTCGAACCGCGCCACGATCGCCAGCGTCAGCACCGCCGCCACCACGGAGGACCCCAGCGCCAGCACCTTGGCCAGCCGCTCGGGCGCCAGCGCGATCAGCAGCGCCGCCGCGAAGGGCGCCAGAACCACGGCCGGGATGAGTATCGACATCGCTTCCATCAACGCACCGCCAGAACCCACACGAGGACCAGAATGAGCGCGATGCCCCCGGCCATCCCGGCGGCATACCCGTGCAGAACACCGCCCTGCGCCGGGCGGATCGCGTTCGCGATCGACCGCGGGACCGAACCGACCAGATTCACCAGCCCATCGACCAGCAGCTTGTCCACCAACGCGCAGATGTGACCGATCACCTTCAGCGGGATCCGCACGATCGCGTCGTAGAACTCATCGACGAACCACTTCCGCTCCGCCCAGCGCGGCACTGGGCCCATCTTCGCCGCGATCGCATCCGAACGCGCGTGCGCTGCCTCCGTCCGCCCGCCCAGGAAGAAGCCCACCCACCCCGCCGGGGCGTGCAGGTACGCCGCGACCAGGATCCCGACGATCCCGAACAGCGCGGACACGAAGTACATCGCCCTGTGCGGATCCAGTCCGAGGAAGGTCCCGCCCGCGTGATCGTCGTGATGATCATCGCCGTATGCCGAGCCGCCCGCCGCGCCCTCCGGCGCTGCGCCCAGCGCCGGCGCATCCGCGCGCACCAGCGACACCGCCGCGCCGTCGATCAGCAGTGCAGCGCCCGCGTGCCCATCCCCGTGCCCATCGTCATGCCCATGTCCATGGTGCCCGTACGGCGACACATAGTGCGCCGACGAAGCGCCCAGCATCCCGCCCACCCAGGTCTTCTCGCCGTGCGCCCCCTTCATGAAGTACAGAGGGATCGCCGCGAACGCCAGCACCGCCAGCACCACCAGCACCGAATTGATCGCCCACCCCGGCGGATGCGGATGGAACCCGCCATGTCCATGCCCCCCATGGTCCCCATGATCACCGTGATCACCGTGATCACCCGCGTGCCCATCTTCCCCTTCTTCCCCTGATGCCTGGTGCCCGGTGCCTGATGCCTCTTCTTCCTCGTGCCCCTCATCCCCCGGCTCGGCCACCTGCGGCCCGAGGAACACCCGGTAGAACACCCGGAAGGTGTAGTACGCCGTCAGCCCCGCCGTGAACAGCAGGATCCACCCCACCGGCGCGAACCCGGGCGTCACGAACGCCTCGGCCAGGATCATGTCCTTCGAGAAGTACCCGGCCGTGATCAGCGGCACGCCCGCGAGGTTCAGGCACCCCACCAGCATCGCCACCGACACGATCCGCCAACCCGGCATATGCCAGAGCCCCGAGAGCTTCCGCAGGTCCAGCTGCCCCGCCATGCCGTGCATCACCGCGCCGCACGCGAGGAACAGCGTCGCCTTGAAGAACGCGTGCGTGAGCACGTGGTACACAGCGCCCGTCGTGGTCAGCACCCCCAGCCCCGCGAACATGAACCCCAGCTGCGACACCGTCGAGTACGCCATGATCCGCTTGATGTCGAACTGCGCCATCCCGATCGTCGCCGCCAGCAGCGCTGTGATCGTGCCCGTCCACGCCACCACCGTCAGGGCGATCGTCGGAGCGCCCTCGATCGTGAAGACCGGGAACATCCGCGCGATCAGGTACACGCCGGCCGTGACCATCGTCGCCGCGTGGATCAGCGCCGAAACCGGCGTCGGGCCCTCCATCGCGTCCGGGAGCCACACATACAGCGGGAACTGGGCCGACTTGCCGAACGCGCCCACCATCAGCAGCAGCGGGATCGCCCACGACTGCCACATCGATCCCAGCGCCAGCGACTGCCCAGCCGCGTCCGTCCCCCGCTCGATGCACTCGAACAGGGCCGCGTACTCGACCGTTCCGAAGGTCGTGAATGTGAGGAAAATCCCCAGCGCCAGCCCGAGGTCGCCGATCCGGTTGACGATGAACGCCTTCTTGGCCGCCGCCACCGCCGAGGGCTTCTTGTAGAAGTACCCGATCAGCAGGTACGAGCACAGGCCCACGCCCTCCCAGCCCAGGTACAGCAGCACGAGGTTGTCGGCCATCACCAGCATCGACATCGACACCACGAACAGCCCGAAGTACGCGAAGAACCGCGGGTACCCCTTGTCGCCGCTCATGTACTCGCTGCCGTACAGCGCGATCAGCGTCGCCAGCCCCGTCACGAACAGCATCCACAGCCAGGACAGGCCGTCCATGTAGAACCCGATGTCGGCCACGAACGACCGCGCCCCGCCGCCCGAACCCACCCACCGGATGTCGAACCACTCCCACAGCGTGGCGACCTGCGCCCCCATCCCGGCGCCCTTCCACGCCAGGAACCCCAGCACCGCCACCAGGAACGAGCCGGCCAGCGCCGCCACCGTCGCCCAGGCCGGGAGCTTCGTCCGAACCCGCAGCGCCAGCATCACCCCGCACAGCACCGCCCCCAGCAGCGGCAGACCCGGGATCAGCGCCAGCCAGCCCGGGGCGCTCGAAACGCCGCTGGACAGGCCGCCGGACAGGGCGCCCGCCTCACCCGCAGGAGCCGCCGCGCCGATCACCAGTGTGTTCGCCAACCAGTCCATCGGCACGCCAACGCTCCTCACGAATCAGCCTCTCAAGGTGGCACCGGTCTCCGACCGGTGTCTTCTCGTCTCCGCGCTTGTCGATCTCGCTCAGAAGTCTCCAGCCGCCCCCACTACCCCTTCAACGACGCCCACGACGACGCGTCCAGCGTCTCCTTCCGGCGGAACAGCAGCACCACCAGCGCCAGCGCCAGCGCCGCCTCCGCGGCCGCGATCGTCAGCACGAAAATCACGAACACCTCCCCCGTGTGGTTCAGATGGAACCGGCTGAACGCGATCAGCGCGATCCCCGCGGCCTGGAACATCATCTCCGTGCACAGGAACATGATGATCAGGTTCCGGCGGCTCAGGAAGCCGATCACCCCCAGCGCGAACAGCAGCGCCGCCACGAACAGGTAGTGGTACAGCTCGATCGGCCCGGAGAAACCCGTCGGGTACACCGCGCCCACCAAAGCGCTCGGGGAAAGTGACATCGCGCTCATCGTCCCTCCCCCGCCAGCGGGCCGATCCGCCCGCCGTTCGAAGCGCCGCCGCCACCGCCGCCCGCCAGCCGGCGCTCCTGCGCCGACTTCTCATCCTCGCCGATCTCGATCTGCTTCCGCGCCAGCACCACCGCCCCCAGCATCGCCATCAGCAGGATGATGCCCGCCAGCTCCAGCGCCATCGGGTGACCCGCGATCAGCGTGTACCCCACCCCGTCGATGTTCTCGAACCGCAGGTCGTCCGGCAGCTCGATCATCACCACCCCGGACAGACCCCCCACCGTGGTGTTGATCCGGCGCAGCTCTTCCTCGGACAGCAGCGCCGCGAACCGCTCGTTCTGCAGCGACCGCCGCAGAGCCCCCTCATCCGCGATCACCAGCTCCAGCCGGCGCTCCGCGATCAGGTCACGCTGCGCGGACACCTCCGAAAGCTCCGGGCGCTCCAGCCCCTCGAACGCGCCCACGCGGTCCAGCGAGCGCACCACCTTCCGCGGCAGCTCGCCCAGGTACACGCTCTTCGTCGGGTCCGTCTCCAGCGGGCGGATCTCCGTCACGCCCTTCGCGAACACGCCAGACAACGCCGCCAGCAGCACGAACCCCAGCACCACCGACACCACCGGATCGCGCGAGTACGCGTCATACGCGCTCAGCGCCTCGGCCTGCTCCTCCGTCGGAGCCTGCGTCGCCAGCATGATCACGAACAGGTAGGTGATCAGGATCGCCCCCGCATAGATGATCACCAGCGCGAACGCCATGAACTCCGCGCCCATCAGCAGGTACAGCGCCGACGACGACAGGATCACCAGGATGAAGTACAGCGCCGCGTACACCGGCTGCCGGTGCGTGATCACCCGCAGCCCCGCCAGGAACGCGATACCCGCAAACACATAGAAGTACAGGTTCGGAAGCTGGTTCCCCTCGCCCGCCCCCTCCCCAAACACCGCCGCCGCCCCGTTCGCACGCGCCCCCAGCATCGCCACGATCCCGCCGATCCCGATCGCCGCGATCAGCGCGCCCAGCAACTGCGGGCTCACACCGCGGCGCGGCAACGCCAGCACCACGCCGACCGCGCCGACCGCCAGCAGCACATAGAGCAGAACCGGGCTCAGAATGGCGTCCACCGTGGGGCGTCCGTTCGTGGGGAGGTGCACCGCGTCCGGCATGCCCGCCGCCCGCCGCTCGCAACCGAGCCGAAACGGACGAACCACGAACACCGGAACGCAAACAGAAACCAGACAAACCCGCGCCGAGTCCGGTGAGACAGGAACGGTTCCTGCCCCGCCGTGCCGGAGCGAGACGGAGAATAAGCACCCACCAACCTGCCAGCAACCACACCCCCCCAACCCCCCCGTCGCCACCCCGGCTTCCCCCTCGGCTCCCCCGGCTCAGAATCGATGTCCCCACGCCCGCGCCGCATCCGCCGACCCGCCGCCCCGCCCGGCTAGCATGCGGGCTCGACCGATCCGCGCGCCCCCACGCGCACACCCACATCCACACTCGCCGCGACCGATCACGCGCGACCGAAGACAGACAGAGGGACCACGATGGGCCAGGCCACGGGCGAAACTTCCCAGAACTCCGGCGGAAGCCGCGAGAAAAACCGCTTCAAGGACACCCTCAACCTCCCGCGCACCGGCTTTCCCATGCGCGCTGGGCTCGTCCAGAACGAGCCCAAGTCCATCGAACGCTGGAACAAGATGGACCTGTACCAGAAGCTCCGCCAGCGCCCGCACCCGAACGGGCGCTGGGTCTTCCACGACGGCCCGCCCTACGCCAACGGCTCCATCCACCTCGGGCACATGCTCAACAAGTCCCTCAAGGACTTCGTCGTCCGGTCCCGCTCCATGATGGGATTCGATGTCCCCTATGTCCCCGGCTGGGACACCCACGGCCTGCCCATCGAGCACAAGGTCATGACCACGCTCGAAGAAAAAGGCAAGCTCGCCAAGATCGCCGACCTCCCCGACGACAAGCGCCGCATGGTCATCCGCCGCGAGTGCGAATCCCACGCCCGCAAGTACCACGCCACCATGACCGAGGAGATGCAGCGCCTGCTCACACTGGCCGACTACGAGCACCCCTACCTCACCCTCCAGCCCGAGTACGAGGGCGCCACCCTCGAGGTCTTCGCCACGCTCGTCGAGCGCGGGCTCGTGTATCGCCAGCTCAAGGCCGTGCACTGGTCGGCCGCCAACCAGACCGCGCTGGCCGATGCCGAGCTCGAGTACGAGGACCGCGAGGACATCTCCGTCTTCGTCGACTTCGAGGCCGCCGACCCCGCCGGCGTGTACAGCGCCTTCGGCCTCCGGCAGGCGACCGAAGACGACGAAGATGACTCTGATGAAGAAGGGGATGAAGCCCCCGATGGCCTCGCCCCGGACCAGCGCCCCTGCTTCATGATCTGGACCACCACCCCCTGGACCCTCCCGGCCAACCTCGCCATCGCCGTGAACCCCAAATTCACCTACGCGCTGGCCAAGGTCGATGGGAACTACACCATCCTCGCCGAGGACCTCGTCGAGAAGGTCACCAAGGCCGGCAAGGCCGAGTCCGTGCAGATCATCGCCCGCACCAGCGGCGAGCAGCTCCTCGGGCTCCGGTACCGCCATCCGTTCGTGCAGGGCGGGCCGGACTTCACCACCCAGCCAGACGCCGCCATGCGGGGCGCCGAGCCGGCCAACATCTACCAGATCGTCGCCGCCGACTATGTCACCCTCGAGGATGGCACCGGGCTCGTCCACACCGCGCCCGGGCACGGCAGCGAGGACTACCTCACCGGGCTCCGAGAGAAGCTGCCCATCTACTGCCCCGTCCGCGCCGATGGCACCTACGACGACTCCGTCCCCGACACCCTCCGCGGCCGGAACATCTGGGAGGCCAACCCCGCCATCGTCGAAACCCTGCGCGACAGCGGGCACCTGTTCCACGACAACAAGTTCATGCACTCGTACCCCCACGACTGGCGCTCCAAGACGCCCGTCATCTTCCGCGCCACCGAGCAGTGGTTCATCGGCGTCGATGAGAAGTTCGGCGTCGATGGCGATCACGCGCACTCGCTCCGCGAGCGCGCCTTCCTGGCCACCGAGGCCGGCTCCACCGACTCCGTGAAGTTCGTCCCCGAGTGGGGGCGCAACCGCATGCGCGGCATGCTCGAATCCCGCCCCGACTGGTGCATCTCCCGCCAGCGCTCCTGGGGCCTGCCCATCCCCGCCTTCTACACGCCCGAGGGCGAGTGCCTGCTCACCCCCGCCAGCGTCCGCGCCATCGCCAAGGCCTTCCGCGAGGAGGGCTCGGACTCCTGGTTCGAAAAAGACGCTGCCCACCTCCTCCGCCACTACAACCCCGCCAACGACACCGCCCTCCCGACCGCGCTGCGATCGCTCGACAAAGCGACGCTGACAAAGGGCTACGACATCTTCGATGTCTGGTTCGAGGCCGGCTCCTCATGGAACGCCGTGCTCCGCGAGCGCTCGAGCGGCCAGGACTTCCCCTCCGAGCTCTACCTCGAAGGCTCCGACCAGCACCGCGGATGGTTCCAGCTCTCGCTGCTCCCATCGCTCGGCGTCATGGGCGCGCCCCCCTACCGCACCCTCCTGACCCACGGCTTCTGCGTCGACAAGAACGGGCACAAGATGTCCAAGTCCCTCGGCAACACCATCAATGTCGCCGACCTCATGCGCGAGTTCGGCGCCGATGTCGCCCGCTGGTGGGTCGCCGGGACGCCCTACGAGGGCGACATCAAGACCGACCCCTCGTTCTTCAAGACCGCCGGCGAGTCCTACTTCAAGATCCGCAACACCCTCCGCTTCCTGCTGGGCAACACCGGCGATTTCGACCCGAAGCGCGACCGCTCCCCGAAGAGCGCCTTCACCCCCGAGTCCATCGACACATGGGCGCTGGCCCAGCTCGATGAGCTCACCGCCGCCGTCACCGCCGGCTACGAGAAGTACCAGTTCCAGCGCGTCGCCAAGGCCATCTTCGACTTCTGCAACGACACCATGTCCGCCGTGTACCTCTCGGCGGTCAAGGACCGCCTCTACTGCGACAGGCCCGATGCCCCGCGCCGCCGGCGCACCCAGACCGCGCTGTTCGAGATCGCCGACCAGCTCTGCCGGCTCATGGCCCCCATCCTCCCCCACACCGCCGATGAGGCCTTCTGCTCGCTGCACCAGGACCACGAACGCTGCGTCCACCTCGAGCTGTTCAACCGCCCCATCGGCATCACCCCCGACCCGCGCTGGAAGGGCATCATGGCCGCGCGCGACGCCGGGCTCCTCGCCCTCGAGTCCGTCCGCAAGGACACCGACCTCGACAACCCCCTCGATGCCCAGGTCACCCTCGGCGATCCCGATGGCGTGCTCAGCGCCATCGACCCGGCCGACCTCGCCGACCTCATGGGCGTCAGCCGCGCTGTCCGCGACCAGAAGGCCCCCTTCGGCACCGCGACCGTGCAGGACCTGCGCGACCAGCCCCGCTGCGAACGCTCATGGAAACGCGATGGCACCGTCAAGCAGCGCACCGACGGCGCCATGCTCTCGGCCCGGGATGCCGCCGCGATGGACATGAGATAACCGCCCACCCCAATCCCGCCGCTCACTCTGCCTGCCGACCCTGCATCCCGTCCAGCGCCATCCGGTTCAGCGAGCCGATCAGCTCGATCGTGAACGCGTACCGCTGGATCGCCTCATCCACCGCGCCCGCATCCCCGCGCTCGATCGCCCGGCGCAGCTCCGGCAGCGCCCACGACGCGTACCCGCTGTTCTCATCCGTCGCCACCAGCAGGTTCCGGAACCACGGGCGACCCGTCAGCCCCGTGGCCATCCCGGGATCCGGCGCGCCCAGCCACCCGCGGTCCAGCCCCCGCAGCGCCTCGTTCACCAGCGCGTGGTGCGAGCCGCTGCTCAGCCGCCCGTTCCCCAGCGCGCTCACGGCCGCGCTGTGCGACGCATCCAGCTGGTCCGCGATCTCGCCCGCACGCTGCTCCAGCAGGTCCAGCCCGCGCGCCACCGCATCGCTCAGCAGCCCCGCTGCCTCCGCCCGGCGACGCAGATCCGCCACCTGGTCCCGCGCCTCGCGCAGCGTCTCCGATGGATGCACCGGATGCAGGTCCGCGTTGGCCAGCCGCGTCGCCAGCACCCCCAGCACCCGCGTGATCATCACCGCCGAGCCGTAGTCATCGCCCACCACCTTTTCGTACCACGCGATGTTGTCGTACGCCGAGTGGTACGAAACGCCCCGCGAACCGCCGGCCCCCAGCGCGATCGACGGCACACCCGCGTGCATCAGGAACGGCACATGGTCCGAACCACCGCCCAGCGTCCCCACGCCGATCTCCCCATCGCCCGATCGCCCCCGCCAGTCCGCGTACACCGTCGAACTCGACATCGCGGCCGCCGGCGGCACATCCCGCGTCGCATCGATCACCGCGCGCTTCAGCGACGGCCACGCCGAGGCCCGGAAGTCCGGGCCCATCGCCGCCATGTCGAGGTTGATGTACGCGATCGCATCGCGCTCCAGCCGCTCCCGGCGCGATTCCACGAACTCCGTCGACCCGATGATCCCGTACTCCTCGGCCCCCCACGCCGCGAACACGATCGTCCGCTCCGGACGCTCTCCATGGTTGACCGCACGATCCGCCAGCACCCGCGCGCACTCGAACAGGCAGATCAGCCCCGCGAGCGGATCCCCCGCGCCCGCCGTCCACGCATCGTGGTGGCACCCGATGATCACCTGCTCATCCGGATGCGCACTGCCCTTCAGCGTCCCGATCACATTGGCCGTGCGCGTCAGGCGCCGCTCCTGCTCCACGCTCACGCGCACCACCAGGTCCGAACCGCCCGTCAGCCGGTGCCGGCACGCCAGCCCGCCCTGCCACGACCCATCGGCGATCTCATCCCCCTCCATCCGCGACATGATCTCCATCGCCGCCGCCCATCCGATCGGCTGCACCGGGATCGTCGGCAGCTCCACTTCATCCGGATCCAGCCGGTCCACGCCCCCGCCATCACCATCAACCGGCGCGGCGAACTCGCCCGGCGTCAGCGGGTCGCCCACGAACTCCAGCGTCTTGATCGAGCCCCGCTGGATCGAGGTCTCGTTCGCGTACCCGCCCTCCGGCCACGGCAGCCCCCGCGCGTACCCCTCGTTCCCAGGATCCGTGAAGATGATCAGCCCCGCCGCGCCCGCGCGCTCCGCGAACTTCGCCTTGTACCCCCGGTAGTTGCCCCCGTACCGCGCCAGCACGATCTTGCCCGACACCTCCACTCCCAACTCCTCAAGCCGCTCGAAATCCTCCAGCCGCCCGTAGTTCGCGTACACCACCTCGCCCGAGGCCGTGCCGGAACCCGAGTACGCGTTCCAGCCGAACGACAGATCCGGATGCGCAGAGTGCGGATCGCCCTCGACCGCCGCCTCCTGGATCATCAGCTCCACCCGCTCCGGCGACTCGATCGCCACGCTCGCCGAGACCGGATGCGCCAGGTACGCATCGAACCACTGGATCTCCGTCTCCAATCCCCACCCCTCGAAGGTCTCGGCCATCCACTCGATCAGCGCGAGATCTGCCTCCGACCCCGCCGGGTGCGGATCCGCCGCCATGCGGTGCATGAACCCGCGCAGCCGATCCCGGTCGACCGCATCGATGATCGCCCGCTCCAGCGCGCGCTGCGCCTCCACGCGATCGGGCGCGAACCGCTCGAGCCCCGCCCCGACCTCGCTCCCGCCGCCGCCGGCATCCTGCCCCGCCGCCGTGGACCCCAGCGCCAGCGCGCCCGCGAGCCCGGCCATCCCCGCGACCGCCAGCGCCCTGCGCCCGAGCGCGCCACCGGCGCGAAAGAAACGGCCCATGTGACCAAGACGGCTCAGCGATCGTGGCATGCCAGGAACTCCAATCGGGGGAGAATGGGGCGAAACGCGGCGGAAGGATGATACGGGAACACGGTACGATGATCCGAACACCCCCGGGCCGACAGACCAGCGCCCGCGCGACCAACCCGCGCACCCACAGCAAGCGCCATGTGAGAGGTCACCAATGCTCCGAGTCAACCCGTTCAAGGCCGTCCGCCCCGCGACGCCCGAACTCGCGCAGAAAATCGCATCCGTCCCCTACGATGTCTGCAACCGCGAAGAGGCACGCCACCTCGCAGAGGGCAACCCGCTCTCGTTCCTCCATGTCGTCCGCTCGGAGATCGACCTCCCCGACGAGACCGACCCCTACGCCGATGTCGTCTACGAGACCGCGCGCAAGAACTTCCACCGGCTCCTCGACCAGGGCAACCTCGCGCAGGACCCCACGCCCTGCGTCTACCTCTACCGCCAGACCATGGAACGCCTCGGGCGCACCTTCACCCAGACCGGCGTCGTCGCGTGCTGCCACATCGACGACTACAACAACAACCTCATCAAGAAGCACGAGAAGACCCGCAGGGCAAAGGAAGACGACCGCACACGCCATGTCCTGACCATCAACGCCAACGCCGGGCCCGTCTTCCTGCTCCACCACGACAACCCCACCCTCGCGCAGCTCATCGCCTCGCACGCCCAGGGCGAGCCCCTCTACGACTTCACGGCCGTGGATGGCGTCCGGCACACCGTCTGGCGCATCGAGGAGTACCAGCCCTTCATCGCCGCCTACCAGACCCTCCCCGCCGCGTATGTCGCCGATGGGCACCACCGCTCAGCCTCCGCCGCCCGCGCCGGCGCCGAACGCGCCAAGGCCAACCCCAACCACACCGGCGATGAGGAATACAACTGGTTCCTCGCCGTGCTGTTCAACGCCAGCGAGCTCAACATCCTGCCCTACAACCGCATCGTGAAGGACCTGAACGGGCTCACGCCCGATGAGCTGATCAACAAGATCGCCCAGGTCGCCCACATCACCCCCGACCCCGATCCCGAGCCCCGCTCCACCGGCTGCTTCGGCATGTACCTCCGCGGCGCCGGCGGCAACCCCGAGGGCCAGTGGTACTCCATCTGCCTGCCCGAACAGTCCATCAACAAGTCCGACCCCATCGCATCGCTCGACTACCAGCTCCTCTCCGAGCGCATCCTCGAGCCCATCCTCGCCATCGGCGACATCCGCACCGACGACCGCATCGACTTCGTCGGCGGCATCCGCGGCCCGGGCGAACTCGCCAAACGCGTCGACCGCGGCGAGGCCGCCGTCGCCTTCGCCATGCACCCCGTCACCATCAACCAGCTCACCGCCGTCTCCGACGCCGGCGCGATCATGCCCCCCAAGTCCACCTGGTTCGAGCCGAAGCTGCGATCGGGGTTGCTGGTGCACTTGTTGGATTGAGGGCATCGCCTCGCGAAACGCTGACGAGTCGCGCCGCCGCCGCGATTCAGAATATTATTGAGAATCATGTCCTCTCCGAGTACCCTGCCCAGCCGGGGACCCGGAGCGCCGCATGAAGTCCTACCACGAGTCCGGCCTCGCCAACAACCCCCGCGGGAGCGACCCCGCGCCCGCACCCAACTCGATCGCCGCCGGCGCGGATGCGCCGCTCATCGAAGACACCATCCGCTGCCTCGGTTGCGGCTACGACCTCCGCGCCATGCGCGAGGATGCACGCTGCCCCGAGTGCTACTTCGACATCCGCGAGAGCATCCGCCCCGAGGTCCGCGGATTCGGCGGCCTGATGATGCTCCAGCGCTTCCGACTCGCGCTGTGGATGCTCGCCGCGCTGCCGCTCGTGCTGCTGTTCTGCGGCGCTCTCAAGGTCGACAGCGAATTCCGATTCCGCCTGATCGATGCCGCCGCCGGGCCCCGCCCTCCGGTGCCGAATCCGAGTTCCCTCGGATGGAGTGCCCAGTGGCACCGCTACCAGGCGTTCACGAACCAGCCCTACCGCCAGCGATGGGAGGAAATGAGCGCTGCCCTCGATGTCCTGCTCCTCCTGTTCGTCGCGATCATCACGGCCACAACCCTCATCCTGCTCTGCACCCGGGACCGCGAGGCCAGCACCGTCGTCAACGCCTCGCTCAAGCGGCCACGCACCCTCGCGGTCCGCACCGCCGCGATCGCCTTCGGCATCATCGTCGCGCTCACGCCCATCCCGCTGGCCATCACATGGCAGCTCACATGGACCTGGACCGATTCCATGCTCGGCCCGCTGGGCATCCTCGTCCCGCTCAGCGTCTGGCTCATCGCCGCGGCCTTCGGATGGTGGGCCGTCAGCCGCGTCACCAGCGGGCGCGTCCGCATCGCCTTCGCCTCCGCCGCCGCCGCCCTGCTCCTCGGCGGAGCCCTGACAATCGGCGGCAACCTCGGGCTGCCCGTCAGCCCGGAGATCGCCCACACCATCGTCTACGCCGGGCTCGCCCTGCTGGCCCTGGGTGCTGGCTTGCTCTGGCGCTGGTACGCCGTGGGATTCACCCATCCCGAGCTCGCCGCGTTCGCCACCGGATTCGCGGGCGCTGCGCCCGCCCTGATCGTCCTCACCTGCGGCGCCCTCGATCCCACCATCAGCGCCGGCCTGCTCGAAATCCGACCGAGCTTCGCGAGGCTCATCCTCGTCGCTCTGGTCATCTGGGCCTGCGTCATCGGCGTTCCCGTCGCATGGGGCGTCAGCGCCACAAGAAAACGCATCCTCTGAGCATCGACCACCGGATAGCCAAGGCCACCCCGCGCGACCGCCCAGCCCACACCACCCGGAGCGCCGCATGAAGTCCTACCAGGAGTCCGGCCTCGCCAGCAACCCGCGGACCCTCCCACCCACCGCCACCCTCCCAACCGACCACCCCACCACCGCCTACTGCATCGCCTGCGGATACGAGATCACCGGCATCGACCCCGACGCACGCTGCCCGGAGTGCGCCTTCGCCATCAGCGAGAGCCTCAAGCCCGAGGTCCGGGGCTTCGGCGGCCTGCTCACCCTCACACGCTTCCGCATCGGCATCTGGCTCCTGGCCTTCCTCCCGCTCATCATCCTCTTCTCCGCCGCCGCGCAGACACACACCGGCTTCCGCGACCTCGTTCTCACCTATGTGTTCCGCGCCGGCCGGCCTTTCCCTGGGCGATGGTCCCCGCGGACAGCCTGGTGGTTCGCCGCATCCGACCGCCTCGACTGGGCGTGCCTCATCCTCCTCGCGCTCTGGATCATCGCCACCACCGCCCTGCTCATCCTCCGCCCGCGGGCCCTCAAGGACAGCATCGCCCTCTCCCAGACCACACCGCGCTGGATCTCCATCCGCACCGCCACCATCGCCGCCGGGTGCATCCTCTCCATGTCCACCATCGCCACCGGGCTCATCTGGGACCTCACCAGCCTGTACTTCAACCAAACCCAGACCACCCTCCTCAGCACCGGCACCCTCTTGGGCCTCGCCCTGCTCGCGTGGTGGATCGTCGCGCTGCTCGCCTCCGGCCGGCTCCGCTTCGCCATGCTCTTCACCATCGCCATGCTCGCCGCCGCCGCAACGCTTGAGATCACCGCGCGCCTGTGGTGGCACGGTTTCCACACCGTCGGGCGCGGCATCGCCTACTCCGGCATCGCGCTCATGGCCCTCAACGCCGGGCTCCTCTGGCGATGGTTCGCCAAGGGCTTCAAGCGCCCCATCCTCACCGCCATCGCCACCGGCTACGCCGCCCTCGCCCCCATCGCCATCGCGTGGACCGCCGCCTTCATCGACGAGTCCTTCGTCCCCCACCTCATGCTCTCCATCACCCCCCCGCCGGGCGCCATGCTCACCCTCGCCGCCCTCATCGCCATCATCAGCACCACCATCGGCATCGTCTCGGCCCGATCCCTCACCGCCATCAAAAGAACCCCCGATGCCTGACCCGCCCGCGCTCGGCAACCCCACACATCCCCACATCGCCGAAGATTCCCAGGGCATCGCTACGCTGGATCTCCCACGCATGACCTCACCAAGGGAGGCTTCATGAGCGACGACGCCCAACCGATGGCCGCCGAGCGCCCCACCCCGCAACCCGCGCCCGGCCCCAAAACCAATCCCGAGCCAGATCCCAGCACCGTTCCTCCCGCCGGATTCTGCCTCGGCTGCGGCTACGACCTGCTCGGGCTCCCCTCCACCGGCCGCTGCCCAGAGTGCGCCTTCTCCATCAACACCAGCCGCGTCGCCGAAGTCCGAGACCTCGCCGGACTCCCCACCCTCAAACGCTTCCGATTCGCACTGCTCGCGCTGGCCCTTTCCTTCATCCTGCTCCCCGCCATCGTCTGGGCGATGCACAACAACTGGCTCGCAGAACAAGCATTCAAGAACTCATTCAAGCGCGGCCTCATTTCTGCGGATCAATACAATCAGTTCACACGTGCATCCATCCGCTATTACACCAGCCTCGGCGTGGCAGGCATCACCATCGTGTTCATGTTTTTCATGACGACATGCCTCATCCGAGTCCCGAAGCGCCTCGCCCCGCTCCAGCGCTCCATGCTCACGCCGCCGCGCATCCTCTCGGTGCGCACGGCCGTCATCGCCTTCGGAACCACGCTCCTCTGCGCCGCCATCGCCGCGGAGAACACCCTCGAACTCTTCCATGCCGGCACGCTCAAATTCGGGATCATCGATCCCGGCATCCTCATCGGCATCCTATGGATCCTCTTCGGCCTCGCAGCGTGGGCCGTGGTCAGCCGCCTCGTCGCCGGGCGGCTCCGCTGGGCCTTCCGCATCGCATGGTGGATGTGCATCGCCTTCATCGCCGCCTTCATCGTCGTGGCGGTACTCGAGCGCGGCGTCCGGCACTTGCGATGGCAATGGCCTGACACCCGCCTGGGGCGATCGGTCCCCATCCAATCGCTGGCGCTGCTCTCCTGGGCGATGCTGGCGATGGGCGCTGGACTCCTCTGGCGCTGGCTCGCGCTGGGGTACCATCGCCGCGCAACCGCGGCCCTCGCCTCCGCGTTCGCGGCGCTCGCGCCCGTGGGCATCGTGATGTTCGGCCTCGCCCTCGGCACGCGGGAATGGCGGCACGAAGACACCGCGCTCCTCCCCTACGCCATCCCCGCCCTCGCGGCCATCGCCGCTTCCGGCCTCATCCTCGGAATCGACGCCTGCCTCGCCATCCGGCGCATCCGCCGGCGCGGTAAACTCGCTCCCAAGCACCAACCTCCCGCGGAGCAACCCCCATGCGCATCCTCATCGCAGACAAGTTCGAATCCTCAGGCATCGACGCACTGAAAGCCCTCGGCTGCGCCGTCACGCAGGATGCCGACCTCTCGCCCGACACCATGCCCGCCGCCATCGCCAAGCACGACCCGCAGATCCTCGTCGTCCGCGGCACCAAGGTCCCCGCCGCGGCCATCCAGGCAGGCAAGAACCTCTCGCTCATCGTCCGCGCCGGCGCTGGGTACGACTCCATCGATGTCGCCGCCGCCTCCGCATCCTCAGTCTTCGTCGCCAACTGCCCCGGCAAGAACTCCATCGCCGTCGCCGAACTCGCCTGGGGGCTCATCCTCGCCTGCGACCGCCGCATCGCGCAGCAGGCCGCCGAACTCCGCCAGGGACGCTGGAACAAAAAGGAATACTCCAGGGCCGGCGGCATCCACGGGCGCACGCTCGGCATCGTCGGCCTCGGGCAGATCGGCTCCGAGGTCGTCAAGCGCGCCCACGCCTTCGGCATGCCCGTCATCGCCTGGTCACGCTCGCTCACCGACGAGGCCGCCGAGCAGATGGAAATCGAGCGCGCCGACTCGCCCCTCGAAGTCGCCAAGCGCGCCGATGTCGTCTCACTCCATGTCGCGGCCAACAAGGACACCCACAAGATCGTCAACGACCGCTTCTGCGCCGCCCTGAAGCAGGGCGCCATCCTCATCAATACCACCCGCGGATCCGTCGTCGATGAGGAAGCGCTGCTCAAGGCCATCGAGGACAAGAACCTCATGGTCGGGCTCGATGTCTACGAGGGCGAGCCCGGCGGCGGCGTCGCCGAGTTCCACTCCGCCCTGGCCGCGCACCCGCGCGTCATCGGCACCCACCACATCGGCGCCTCGACCGACCAGGCCCAGAACGCCATCGCCGAGGAGACCGTCCGGATCATCAGGGAATACAAGGAGACCGGCCGCGTCCGCAATGTCATCAACAAGGCCGAGCGCCCGCCGGCATCGCATATGCTCACCGTGCGGCACAAGAACCGCCCCGGCGTGCTCGCCGCGGTGATCGGCGCGATCTCCAAGGCCGAGATCAACATCCAGGACATGGAGAACATCATCTACGACGGTGGCGAGGCCGCCGTCGCGCGCATCAAGCTCCAGTCCGCCCCCTCCGCCCCCACCATCGCGGCCGTGGAGGCCGGGTCGCCGCACATCATCGGCACCGAACTCGTCACCCTCGAATCCTGACCCCCCACACCCCCACCACCCCCCCCCAATCCCCCCTTCGCCAAATCACCTCTCCGCGCCATGGCGCGATCGCGGGACCGGCAGCGCCCGCGATCGAACCAAGATCGATGCCAAAGGCGTTGACCCGGCGCTGGCGGGACGCCGCGCGCCCGCCCGCCGCGCATCCCCGCTCCGCTGCGCGCTCCCGGACGCGATCTCCCGCCTCCGCCCCCGAACAATCATGAACGCCCCCGGGCCGCAAGCGATACATTGACCGACCAGACTTGGTCACACCAGGCCAGATCACCCAAGCCCCCGATCGCCCGATCGGGCGCCCGACACTTCAACGCCAGGAGATCCACCCCATGCCCATCCCCACCAAGGGATCGCATCGTCGGCGCTCGAACCAGACCGCCCGCGCCACCGCCCGCACCCTCGCAACGCTCACCCTCGCCATCGCCGCCACCACCGCCGCGATCGCACCGGGCGCGGGCGCATCATCTGCCGCCGCCGCCGCCAACCAGAACAACACCCGCAACGCCGCGCAGCCGCGCACCCCCAACTGGTTCCGGCACCCGGCCATCTCCCCCGATGGATCCACCATCGTCTTCGTCCACGCCGGCGACCTCTACACCGTCCCCATCGAGGGCGGACGCGCCTTCCCACTCACCGTCCACGAGGCCCACGAGACCCACCCCGTCTTCTCGCCCGACGGGTCGCAGATCGCCTTCGCCTCCGACCGGTACGGCAACTTCGATGTCTTCGTCATGCCCTCGGGCGGCGGCACCGCCACACGCCTGACCTACCACTCCGCGGGCGACACACCCTCCGACTTCACCCCCGATGGCAAGGCCATCATCTTCGACAGCCCCCGCACCGGCGACCAGGACAGCGCCCTGTTCCCCGCCGGCGTCATGTCGCAGCTCTACAGCATCCCCGTCGAGGGCGGCACCCCCACGCGCCTCCTCACATCACCGGCCATCAACGCCCGGTACGACGCCCAGGGCCAGCGCATCATCTACGAGGACCGCAAGGGCTACGAGGATGAACTCCGCAAGCACCACACCTCCTCCATCGCCCGCGACATCTGGATCTACGACACCCGCAACCAGCAGCACACCAAGCTCACCGGCTTCGAGGGCGAGGACCGCGACCCGCACCTGACCCCCGATGGCCGCGCTGTCCTGTTCCTCTCCGAGCGCGCCGGAGACTCCAATGTCTTCCGCATGAGCCTCAACGCCGATGGCGATGCCCGCGCCGAGCAGCTGACCACCTTCGAGCACCACCCCATCCGCCACCTCTCCGTCGCCAACGATGGGCACGCCGTGTTCAGCTGGCACGGCGAGCTCTACCACCTGCCCCCCGGCGGACAGGCCACCCACATCCCCATCACCATCGCCATCGACTCCGGATCGGGGCGCACCGCCGACACCCGCCGCTCCGGCGCCTCCGAGTTCTCCGTCGCGGAAAGCGGCAAGGAGATCGCCTTCATCGTCCGCGGCGATGTCTTCGTCACATCCACCGAGTTCGGAACCACCCGGCGCATCACCTCCACCCCCGAGCAGGAACGCTCCGTCCACTTCGCCCCCGATGGCCGCTCCATCGTCTACGCCGGCGAGCGCGACGGCTCTTGGAACATCTACCGCGCCACCCTCGCCGATGAGGATGAGCTCTACTTCTTCAGCGCCACCAAGATCAACGAGGAGCCCCTCGCCGCCACCGACGACCAGGAGTTCCAGCCGCGCTTCTCGCCCGATGGCAAGAAGGTCGCCTTCCTCCGCAACCGCTCCACCCTCCGCGTGATGGACCTCGAATCCAAGGAGACCATCACCGCGCTGCCCGGCACGGCCTTCTACTCCTACTCCGACGGCGACTACTGGTACGAGTGGTCGCCCAACAGCGAGTGGATCGCCCTGCACTACTACGCCAACGGACGCGTCTTCGTCGGCCAGACCGGCGTCGTCAAGGCCGATGGCTCCATGTCCGAGCCCATCGACATCTCGCGATCCGGATACGACGACGGCACCCCACACTGGTCCATGGACGGCGAGGCCCTCGTCTGGTCCAGCGACCGCTACGGCATGCGCAGCCACGGCAGCTGGGGCTCCATGCGCGATGTCGTCGCCGCCTTCCTCACCCAGGATGCCTACGACCGCTTCACCCTCAGCAAGGAGGAGTACGAGCTCCAGAAGGAACTCAAAGAGAAGCGCGAGAAAGAAGAAAAAGAAGACAAGGAAGACGAAGACTCAGAAGACACCGACGATGCCGATGAAACCGACAACGCCGAGGATGCGTCAGACGACGCGGACAACGGCGACAACGGCGACAACGAGGCCGACTCCGAAGGCGATGAGAACGCCGACGACGCCGACGACAACGACGACAAGGACGAAGAAGAAGAGTTCGAACCCCTCGTCCTCGAGCTCGACAACCTCGATGCCCGCACCGTCCGCCTGACCATCCACTCGTCCGAGCTCGGCGATTTCGCCCTCTCGGCCGAGGGCGACAAGCTCTTCTACCTCGCCGCCTTCGACGATGGCTACGACCTCTGGGTCCACGACTTCCGCGAGCGCTCCACCAAGATGCTCCGCAAGATGGGCGCCGGCTCGGCCGCCATGTCGCTCAGCGAGGATGGCAAGACCATCTACATGCTCGCCGACGGGTCGCTCTCCAAAGTCGACGCCGGCTCCGGCTCGCCCACCCCCATCTCGTTCTCCGCCCAGCTCGACATCGACCCCCACGCCGAGCGCCAACACCTCTTCGAACATGTCTGGCGCCAGACCAAAGAGAAGTTCTACCGACCCGACATGCACGGCGTCGACTGGGACTTCTACCGCGCCCAGTACGAGCCCAAGCTCGCCGGGATCCACGACAACTACACCTTCGCCGAACTCCTCTCCGAGATCCTCGGCGAGCTCAACGCCTCCCACACCGGCGGGCGATACTTCGGCTCCGGCGGCGATGTCAACACCGCGACCGCCGCCCTCGGCATCCTCTACGAGAACCAGCACGCAGGCGATGGCTGGACCATCGCCGAGATCCTCGTCGGCGGCCCGCTCGACAAGGCCGAGCTCCCCGTCGAGCCCGGCATGGTGCTCACCCACATCGACGGCGTCCCCCTCACCGCCCAGCAGAACCGCTACGAACCCCTCGACCGCAAGGCAGGCCAGCGCGTCCGCCTCACCCTCCGCGACGCCCGACCCGATGCGGACCCGGACGCCGAGCCCATCGAGGTCGTCGTCCGCCCCGTCTCGCTCGGCCAGGAATCCCAGCTCCGCTACGACCGCTGGCTCCAGCAGCGCAAGGACATCGTCGAACGCGCCTCCGGCGGGCGGCTCGGATACATGCATGTCCGCGGCATGAATGATGCCAGCTTCAGAGAGCTCTACTCCAAAACCCTCGGCCAGTACTTCGACCGTGAGGCCCTCATCGTCGACACCCGCTTCAACGGCGGCGGCTGGCTCCACGATGACCTCGTGACCTTCCTCACCGGCAAGCGCTATGTCGACCTGTACCCCCGCGACGATGAGTCGCCCGACACCTGGTACATGGGCGATTCCATGTGGCGCTGGACCAAGCCATCCATTGTCGTCATGAGCGAGTCCAACTACTCCGATGCCCACTTCTTCCCCTGGGCCTACGACGAGCTCGACATCGGCGACACCGTCGGCATGCCCGTCCCCGGAACCGCCACCGCCGTCTGGTGGGAGCGCCTCCACACCGGCGACCTCGTCTTCGGCATCCCCCAGGTCGGCACCAAGGGCGCCGATGGCCGGTACCTCGAGAACACCCAGCTCGAACCCACCCACCGCGTCCCCCTCACCCCCGAAGATGCGGCCAACGGCCGGGACACCCAGCTCCTCGAAGCCGTGCGCATCATGCTCCGCCAGCTCGACGAGAACTGACCCCCCCAACTCCCCCCGCCGCGCATCACGCAACACACCCCGCGCCCACCGGCCACCCAACGCCGGTGGGCGCGTTTGTTTGCGCTGCGACATCTACTTCGCCAACCGCAGAAGCGATCAGAGCCCAGCGGTCGGAGCGCGCTCGCTCAGCGCGGAGTCTCGTCGGCCGTTGGCGGGCGGACATGCGGCCGGTCCACTTCGCGGCACGCTCCAAAGTTCTTGTAGTTGTCGCGTGCCTCGATCAACGAAACCCGATTGGCTCCACCCGCGTAGCCGGGGTCGTCGTGTTGCACTCGATCGTCCTCCCAGTAGCACACCGGGCAGATATCGAATGTGCCCGGTGGCTGCGCTGGGAGTGTGAGGTTGCGGCAACATGGACACGGAAAGTGCATTCCTCGCTCCCACGCTCGGACTCATCGTGATCAGTTGGACGCGTGATGCCCAATCACCGCTGCAATTCGGCACACAGCCGGTTGCTCATCACTGCGATCCCGCCTGCGCTCCGAAGGGCCGCGGTGACGGCGGAGGCTGATACGGCTGTGGCTCGTAGTTCGGATCGAGGACCATCGACTGGAGTTCACGGGAGTCCCAATTAAACTTGGCAACGGCGTTGCCGAATTCGATTGTGCGCTCCGTGGCACTGTCGGTCGCGGTCGATGCGGCGGATGAAGCACCCGTGTACGGGACGAAAACGCCAAGGGCTTCGCCGTGCTTGAGCAATACTTTCCGCACGGCGGCTTGGCTTTGAGAAACCACCTGGATCTGATTAGTGAGCGCTGATTCCGCTCGGTCTCTTCGACCGTAGCTACCGATCCTGGCCAGCACTCGCTCAACGGCGAATTCGGTCTCATTGAAGACCACCATTCTCTGCTCGGAAAGCGAGCGGCGAGCCGCCGCATCCGGCGTGGTGTACACGGCGGTGCCGACGGACAGCGCGGCCTTCTGAAATGCCACGGTCTCGTTGACAAGCTCATCGTGCAGGCTCTCCCAAAGCCGATTCTCTTGCCGAGCGTTTTCGCTCTCTTGCTGATAGCGAGCCACGACTCGTCTGTTGCTCTCTGCCCAGGACTCTAGAGACAAGTTGACCGTGCATGCAGCGACGAGCAGCGGGAGGCTGAACACCACAAGCTTGATGCATTGCTCGACGAAAAACCTCTTGAGTCCACCACCCTCCTTCGGCATCTGAATGATCGGACGAACGACAATGCGTTGCGAACGGGCCCGCCTGTCCATCACAAGTTTCCTTTGCAACATAATATCCGTCGATCAGCCACCAGCCATGGTATTTACAACGCATAGACTAGCTAATCACATTCCCTCAGTCCAGAACGCGCGAGATCCCACCCCCGCCCACGCTCAACTGCAGTCCGAACACACCACCACGCATCCTCTCCGCGCCCTCTGCGACTCCCGCGGTGGATCATTCTCCTCCGCCGCGCTCTCGCCACGCCCGCCCCTGCGACGCCCCTCCGAGTGTCGCTCCAATGTGAACGACCTCTCACGCTGGAACTCAGAACGGAAGCGCCAGCGAGAACGAGAAGATCTCTTCCTCGTCCGTGCTCTCCTTGACCAGCGGGAAGCCGAAGTCGAACGCCAGCGGCGCCTGCCCCAGCTGCGGGATGTAGAACCGCAGGCCGAAGCCCGCCGACACCCGGTAGTTGCTGAAGTCGATGTCCTCTTCGACCGTGCCGGTGTCGACGAATCCCACCACCGAGATCAGGTCGCGCCACACGGGGCGCTCGACCTGCGTGCCGAAGAAGAACATCCACTGGCCGCCGACCTGGTCATCGCCCGGAAGACCCGTGTCGTTCCGGATCCCCACCGGGCCGATCCCGCGGAAATCGAACCCGCGGAAGGTCCGCCCGCCGAGGTTGAACCGCTCGTAGATCGGCACCTCACCCTCCTGCGGAACCCAGCTCGACGCCGTCTTGAACGAGAGCACCGTCGTCCGACCGAGCACATCCTCGAGGATCGGCAGGAAGAAGGTGTGCTCGGCGTTCAGCGATGTGTAGTCGAAATCACCCCCCAGCAGGCCCACCTGCTCCACGGAGAGCTCCGTCCGCGTCCCGCGCGTGGGCCGGAAGAAATCGTCCACCGTCGTCCGCGTCAGGTCGAACCCGAGCCCCGTGAGCAGGTTCCGGTCCTCGACCTCGAAGATATCCACCGGCGCCGACGCGTCGATGTTGCCCAGCTCCACAGAATCGAACCGCACCGACACGCCCCCCTGCCACTGCGTCCCGAAACGGCGCCCCAGCCGCAGACGCGTGCCGTACCGCTCCTCCTCGAACTCATCGAACTCGCGCTCGCGGTAGTACACCGCCCCCGACGCCCCGTACTGCGTCTCGAACAGCGACGGCTCGCTGATCGAGATCGAATAGGTCGAAACCTGCGTGCCCGGCTGCAGCGAGAGGTTGAATGTCTGCCCCGCACCGCGGAACGAACGCCCGCGGAAGAACTCGTCGAACGACTCCGGCGTGTCCGCCAGGTCGAAGTTCCGCTGCGTCAGCAGGATCCCGCCCGTCAGCCCCGCATCCGAATCCACCGCCGCGCCGAAGCTCAGCCGCCCCGTGTTCGTCTCCTCCACCTCCACCAGCACATCCCGGTACCCGGGGAACGCCGGGTTCTCGCCCTGCACCTTGGCCGCCGGCGTCGGCAGCTGCGGGTCCACCGCGAACAGCTGCCGCTCGCGCAGCCGGCGCTCCGTCATCCGCACGCCCGTCTCGTCCAGCCACTGATCCGGCGCCACCGCCACCTGCCGGCGGATCACCTTCGACTTCGTCAGCGTGTTCCCCGTGATCACCACCAGCCCCGTCTTGAACCGACGCCCCTCCCGCACCGACAGCCGCAGGTCCACCCGGGCCCGCTCCAGATCACGCACCTGCGTCGCGACCACCTGCGCATCCACGAACCCGAGCTGCCGGTACGCATCGCGCACCCGCTCGTACGCATCCTCGATCTCCGACACCGCGAACGCATCGCCCGGCTTCGCGGGCAGCAGCGCGCGGAGCTGCTCCGGAGTGAAGTGCACCAGCCCGTTCCGCACCGCCCCCAGCGCCTCCTCACGCGCGATATCGCCCGAGACGATCTCCACATCCCGCAGCGTGTACAGCGGACCCTCATCGATCAGGAAGGTCACGATCGCCTCGCGGTTGTTCGGCGCGATCTGCACCCGCCGCGACGCCCGCACATCCAGGAACCCGCGATCCCGGTACGCCCGCAGCAGCTCCGCCACATCCCCATCCAGCGTCGGCTCGTCCAGAACACCACGCTCCAGCAGGTTCGCCTGCTTCGTCTCCAGCAGCGGGCGCAGCACCGTCTCGGGCACCGAATCGTTGCCCTCGAAACGGATCCCCGTCACCCGCAGCCGGTCGCCCTCCCGGATCCGGAAGATGATCGTGTTGTCCGTCTCCAGCTCCGACTCGTCCACGAACACCTGCACCTGGTAGAACCCGCGCTCCCGGTACAGATCCTCGATCGCGCGCCGCGCCTGGTTGATCCGGAACTCATCCCGCGGCACACCCTCGATCAGCGACACCGAGCCCCGCACCACCTCCGCGATCGCCTGGTCCGTGATCTGCCGGTTCCCCACCAGGTCCACCGACATCACCACCGGCGCCTCACGCACGCGGAACTCCACCACCACCGAAAGATCCGGCTGAACCAGGTACGCCGCCGAGATCTCCGCGAACTGCCCCAGCAGCTGCATCCGCCGCACATCCCCCTGCACCGTCTCCAGCATCAACGGCTGCCCCACCGCCGTCCGGATCTGGTTCCGCACCAGCGTCTCATCCACCGTCTTGAGCCCCTCGATCCGCACCCCCGCCACGACCCGCCCCTCCAGCGCCTCGCCCTGCGACCCCGGCCCCCCGCCGGGAATCCCCACCGCCCCACCCGCCGCGCCGCCGCCGCTTCCATCCTGCCCCAGCGCCACGCCCGCCAGCGAGACGCCGAGCCCCGCGCTCAGCACGATCGCCAGCGGCAGCGCACTCCGCTCGCGAACGAATGCCGGGGCCGCACCAACGGCAGATCGGGTTTGGTTCGGCGGGAGACGGTCGGTCATCGTTGGGCACGGCCTCATTCCCGCCCGCATAGCCGGGCCCGACCCGGGGCGGGGATTGCAGACACTAACGCCGCCCCCCATCGCCCACAACTTGCCTCAAAATGCCCCATGCGCCCCCCGCACCCATCGCCGATCGCTCATCTCGGCTTCCACTCCATCGCCCCATCTCGAAACCGCTCCAGCGAACCAGCGAGGTGCTCATACATCGTCGGACGCGCCTCCGGATAACCATCCCAGCGCGCCGCCGACGGCACGAGCCCGACCCGAAGCTGGAGCGACTCGGGATGCTTCCACGCGTAGTGATCCCCGATCGCGCTCCGCACCGCGGGATCCGATGCATCATCGACGATCACGACATAATGCAGGAGCGCGCCGTCCGCTCCCCCCGCCATCGCGCCGGCGCTCGGAGCCACGACCTCGCGCACCGTCACCTCGCCGATCGACACCGTTTCGCCCGTATCAACACTGGGAAACGGCAGCGCGCTGACTTGCTCACGGATCGTTCCGGTGTGCGTGTAACGTCCGGTGATCCAGCGTTCATACTCCGCGCCAAGCGTGCCATCGGCCATCGCTTCGGACGGCGCGGGAGGGGCATCGGGGTGATAGAAGTGCACCACGACTCCGCCGCCGCGATCGCCGGGATCCAGCCCCCAAGTCTGAGCGATCGCCCGACCCAGCGCGCGGAACGCCTCCTCGGAGTCGGCCGAGGTGCGAGCCCGCACCGTCGTGATGCGCCAATACGAGTCGACCGTCGGCAGCAATAACTCCGCGGAATGCGATCCAGCGTTCACCGTGGCCCCGTGCACCGGCTTCCCGCCCGCTCCCTGCTGACCACAGGCGAACAGCGAGAGGGTCACCAACAGGATGCCCGCGAATGCAAGCATGAATAGCACCCGGGCATCCCGGGCGGGGTGGATCGAACGATCCGGAAAGCCGAACCCTTGCAACATGATGATGCCCTCATTCTGAAGATGATGCCGCGCACAATCCCTGAGATTCTTGCGAACAGGATACCGAAATGCGCGACTCCAACCAAGTTCACGCCCGGGCGCACTAGAATTCCCGCGATGAGCACCCGCCCCGCCATCCCCCCCCGCACCACCGTCGACCGCGTCATGGCCGAGGCACGCGCCGCCTCATTCACCACCCGATCCATCAAGGCCGGGTCAAAGGAACACGCCCTCCGCCTCGCCATCTCCATGGTCGACCTGACCACCCTCGAAGGCGCTGACACCCCCGAGCGCGTCCGCCGCCTCTGCCGCAAGGCCGTCCGCCCCGACCCCCGCGACCTCACCGTCGGCCCCGTCGGCGCGGTCTGCGTCTACCCCGAACTCGTCCCCATGGCCGTCGAATGCACCAGGGGCTCCGGCGTCAACATCGCCGCCGTCGCCACCGGATTCCCCTCGGGCCAGTACCCCCTCGAGGTCCGCCTCGAGGACACCCGCCGCGCCATCCGCGCCGGCGCCAGCGAAATCGACATGGTCATCAACCGCGGCGCCTTCCTCCGCGGCGACTACGCCACCGTCATGTCCGAGATCGCCGCCGTCAAACAAACCTGCACCGAGGAAGCCGGCGACCGCGTCCACCTCAAGGTCATCCTCGAAACCGGAGAACTCGGCTCGCTTGATGCCGTCCGCTTCGCCTCCGACCTCGCCATGCACTCCGGGCTCACCGAGCACGACTTCATCAAGACCTCCACCGGCAAGGTCAACCCCGCGGCCACAATGCCCGTCACCCTCGTCATGCTCGAGGCCATCCGCGACCACCACCACCGCACCGGCATCCGCATCGGCATGAAGCCCGCCGGCGGCATCCGCCAGGCCAAGCAGGCATGGCACTACCTCGTCATGGTCAAGGAAACCCTCGGCGAGGACTGGCTCACCCCGGCCCTCTTCCGCTTCGGCGCCTCATCGCTCCTCGATGACCTGCTCCGCCAGCTCTGGCGCCTCCGCACGGGCAATTACCCCGCCGCGCACGACTTCGCCATGGGATAAACCGAGCCGACCCGTGACCAGCGACCACGAACCATCCACCAGAAGCGCACAGACCCAGACCCGCTGGGATCCGGACCTGCTCCAGCGCGCCATGAACTTCGCCGGAGAGACCCACGGCATCCGCATCCGCGCCCGCCACGAACGCCCCGAACTCGTCCATGTCTCCTCCGTCGCCTTCGAGACCGCACTGGCCGTCCACATCGACCACGAACTCGATGCCGACCTCGCCATGGTCTGCGCCCTGCTCCACGATGTCGTCGAGGACACCGATGCGACCATCGACGACATCAAGGCCCGCTTCGGGACCGCCGTCGCCCGCGGCGTCGATGCGCTGACCAAGAACCCAGCGCTCCCGAAGGAGATCCAGATCAACGACTCCGTCCAGCGCCTCAAGGAACAGCCCAACTCCGTCCAGGCCGTCAAGCTCGCCGACCGCATCACCAACCTCCAACCCCCGCCCGGCGCGTGGCCCGTCGAGCGCAGGCTCCGCTACGCCCAGCAATCACAGATGATCCTCGATGCGCTCGGCAGCGCCTGCCCCTACCTCGCCGACCGCCTGAGCAGCCGCATCGCCCACTATCGCAGCCGCTACATACGGAACCCCTGAATCCAATCCCGAAACCCAACCCCTCCACCCAGCATCCGATCCCCATCCCCCATCCCCGACCCAATCCCGCCCCCGCGGTTGCCCGCCCACCACAACACGCCGATACTGCATCCGAGCCCCTCGCCTTCCCCCACCACCACCGCGCCCGGAGCACCCGCGTTGCCCAAACTCCGCACGATCCTGCTCATCCGCGTGCTCGACGATGAAGGCCCCGAGTCCGCGGGGCTCGACCCCTCCACCGCCGCCGTGCTCAACGCCGTCCCACTCGGAACCGCCCGCGAGTTCGCCACCGCCGCCGCACGATTCAACATCGCGCCCGACGGAAACCCCATGACCACCAATGTCCTCTACGGCCCGGGCGTGCTCGTCCAGCTCCCCTTCGCCGCCCCCGATGACCCCGTCCAGCAGGCCCTCGTCTCACTCATCGAAGACGACATCGCATGGCCCGTCCTCATCCGCCTCTGCAAGGCCAACCGCTGGAAAATGATGGACCCCGAATCCGGCAGAACCTTCGGCTGACCCCCCCAACTCCCCCCCCCGTTCATCCCAACGCTCCCCGGCTCGTCACCACACGCGACGGGCTCGCGCAAATCCGCGCTGGTGCCCGCGCGATCCACGCGCCCGCCCGACATCGGTCCCCAACCCGCCATCACCACCAACGGCGTTTTCGCCCCGGGATCGCCCAACCCAACCCCAGCCACCACACAGAACAACGACGGAATTCAGGATTGGTGCAACGGATCGCCGCCACCGACCCGTAAACTCTTGGCATGGAGTCGTACCCAAGGGCGGGGACACCCGCCGATGTGATCTCGATCGGCGCGGGAGTCTCGGGAAATCTCGATCCCGTGCTGGCCGCCGAGGCCGCCTGCGAGCAGGCCGCCGCCGGACTCTCCACAGGTCGCGCGGACCTCGTCGTCCTCTTCGTCTCAGGCGACCACATCCACGAGATCGAACGCGTCTCCGAAGTCGTCCACGCCATGATCGGGCCCGATGTCCTGCTCGCCTGCACCGGCGTCGGAGTCCTCGGCGGAACCCACGCCTTCGAAGGGCGTGAGGGCGTCTCACTCCTGGCCGCAGACCTCCCCGGCACACGCCTCGACACTTTCGTCTACCGCGACCTCCCCCACATCGGACCCGACGACACCAACATCCAGCTCCTCGCCGATGCGCTGCACGCGCGCCAGGACACCCGCGCCATCCTCCTGCTCGCCGATCCCTTCTCCGTCCCCGCCGGTTCCCTCGTCGATGCCCTCTCACGCGTCCCCTCGGCCCTGGGAATCAAGCGACCCATGCCCATCATCGGCGGCATGGCCTCCAGCGCCACCACACCGGGAAACAACGCGCTCATCCTCAACGACCATGTCCACCGCACCGGCGGCATCGGGCTCACCATCTCCGGCGACATCGAGATCGACACGCTCGTCTCGCAGGGATGCCGCCCCATCGGCAAGCCCATGATCGTCACCGATGGCGAACGCAACCTCATCAAGCAGCTCGGCGGAAAGCCCGCCCTCCAGGTCCTACAGGACCTCGTCCAGAGCCTCCCCGAATCCGACAGAACGCTCCTCCAGAACGGCATGTTCGTCGGGCGCGTCATCGACGAGTACAAGGAACGGTTCGGGCGCGGCGACTTCCTCATCAGGGGCGTCATCGGCGTCGACAGAACCTCCGGCTCCATCGCCATCGGCGATGGCATCCGCCGTGGTCAGACCGTCCAGTTCCAGCTCCGCGATGCCCGCACCGCCCGCGAGGACCTCGACCTGCTCCTCACCGCCCAGACACTCCAGCCCGCCGCCCACGGCGCGCTCCTGTTCACCTGCAACGGACGCGGCAAAAGCATGTTCTCGGACCCCGCCAACGACCCCAAGATGGTCGCCGGCAAACTCTCCGCGCCCGATGGCTCACCACTCCCGCTGGCGGGATTCTTCGCCGGCGGCGAGATCGGACCCGTCGGAGACCGATCCTTCATCCACGGCCACACCGCCTCACTCGCACTCTTCCGGGACCTCCGCCGAAGCCACGACCGCGCCTGAACACGCTCCACGCACCGCAGCCCCGACCGCAACCTTGTGTTTCTGGACTTACATAGTTGTTGCGGTCGGCGATGTTCTCGACGATAATCCCCGTCGATCCGATGTGAACGGGAACTCCAGGACCGCGATCATTCCATGGGAGTGCGGCGAAGATGCGACGCCCGAGTACATTCCGCATGTCGGTGCTCATCAGCGCCTTGCTCGCATGGCCTCCGAGCATCGCCACCGCCGGTGCCGAGCCCAAGTCCGTCTATGCGGATCCACTCGCATCGCCCGGCGGTGATGGAACCTCGTGGGACAGCGCTTTCCGGTGCGTCCAGCAGGGACTCGATGCGCTCGAACCGGGGGATACGCTGTACACGCGCGGCGAATTCCGCGAGACGGTCACCCTACCGGTCAGCCTCAACGACATCACATGGATCGGGAACACCGACGCAGACCGCCCTACATGGATGCGCGGCGACATCGTGCTCGAAGCCGATGCTTGGACGATCTCGGATTTCTCATCCGAAGTGCTCGTCGCGATGATCCCGGATCAGAACGGTTTCCCGGATGGCCGCCCCGGAGGCGCCGTCTACGACCACAAGCGCGACGATGAACTCGGCACCGCCACAGGGATCCCCGGCATCCGCCCGTGGTACGGACACCTGATCGCCGCCAACAGCCCGCAGACCGTCGCCGACACCGATGGCAGCTGGTGGTACGACAGCGCATCCGGCCAGACCTATGTCAACCCGCCGGGACCGATCACCGAAGCGCAGACCTCGCTCATCGCACTCTGCTCCTACGCCAAGAATGCCGTCCTGCTGCTCTCCAACGACAATGTCCACATCATCGGCGTCAACACGATGCTCACCCCGAGCTACGCGGGAAACGCCGGCTACGGCTTCAAGGGCAGCGGCGAAGGCAACACCATCGAGAACGCCATCATCGTCGACTCGGGATGGCACTCCGCCGGATTCGCGATCAACAAGGCGATCGACAACACGCTCAAGGACATCGTCGTCTACGCCGGAGGCGTCCCGGGAAGCTTCAACATCTCCAATCCGTTCGTCTTCTACTCCACGGGCATCACTCCGGATTCCGGGAACCGCGGGATCGATCTCCTCTACCACGCGTACCCGCTCCTCAGATTCGACGGCCAGCCGCTGTTCACCGAGTTCCGACCACGCCTCGGATACTCACACCCCGACTTCGCCGGCATCCTCGGCGGCATCGAGTGGCACCGATGTGTCCAGATCGAATACCAGCGAGAACTCGAGATCGCCCACGGCATCACGCTCGACTGGAACGGCTCGTTCATCAGCGCCGCCAACCTCCCCACTGGCTGGACATCCAACACCGACCCCGAACTCGCCGCCATCAGGGTCTACGATTCGGTCGCGATAGGCGGCGGCGCCTCACCGAGATATGGCATCGCTTACTTCGACACGATCTTCGATCGAAGGGGGTTCGCACAGAGCTCGCTCGGAACCGTCAGGGGCAGCGGCCCGCTCTGGCTCGTCGGATGCGTCGTCGAACCGGGCCAACTCCGCGACACGGGACAGAAATTCTTCAAGCAGGCCGATGGAAACGCCTTCTACTTCATCGACTGCTCCACATTCATCATCTCCGACGAAGCATCATCGAGTGGATTCCTATTCGACATCGGAAACGCCACTTCAAGAATCCACCTCCGATCGTCCCTCTTCCACCGCGCCGCGACCGGACCGTTCCTGCTCTCCCAGCCCAACGCCTGGCAGAGCCTCCACCTGATCATCGAACAGGCAAACTCCGTCCTCAGCGGATTCGATCCGCCTATCCGACACACCAACCCCGGCATCGCACCCCGCACCATCGGCTGGTGGCTCGCCAACATCGACCCCGACACGCGCTTCGACATCACCCCCGAGTTCATCGACGCCGACTCCCTCAACCTCACGCCCATCCCCGGCTCGCCCATCGCCGTGGAACTGGCCACCCCGCTGCTCGACGAACTCTTCGCCCTCACCGTCAACGGCGTCCCCTACCAGGGCCGCTTCGGCCACGCCCAGACCCCGCTCGACCTCGACATCAACGCCGATGGCACCGCCAACATCGAAGACCTCTACGCCGCATCCCTCAGCGCCGGCGACACCCTCCCCGAAGCCATCGACCGCCTCATCGCCGCACGCCTCCGCGACCACGAGCCCGCGGACATCACCGCCACAACGCCAGCGCCCCCGGGCAACTGAGCCGCCCACGCCGTCCACCGCGCCTGCATCAATCGCGAAACCCCACCCCGCCCATCACATCACCTCACCCCGCCCCGCCGCCCGACTCCAGCTGCAGCGATGCGATCGCCGAGGGCTTGTCGGACGCGAAGTGGAACACCTTGTCCAGGTTCGTCAGCAGCATCAGCGACCACACCGGGTCCGGCACCGAGCACAGGATCATCTTCCGCTGCGCCTCCACCAGCACCTTCCGCACACGCAGCAGCTGCGCGATGTTCGATGAGTTCAGGTACGACACATCGGACATGTTGATCACAAGGTGCGGCATCGCGTCCGCCTTCGTCCCCCCCAGCCGCGCCAGCACCGCGTTCAGCTCCTCCGAAAGGTCCGGCTCGTCGGCCAGGTCGCAGATCAGGATGCCCTCGGACCAGTTGATCGGCATGGGAAACGCACCTCGCTCGACGACACCAGCAGCGACGCCGGCGACAACACCGACCGCCGCCCCGGCAGCACGCCGAGTGTAACGCCTCCCCGCACCACGCGAGCCGCCCCCAACCCCCATCACCACCCCCCCATCACCCGCCCGCACCCGCACCCGCCTCCGGATCCCCACCACCGGACCCACCACCGGGCGATCCCCCCTCCTCATCACCATCCTCGCTCGGCGGCGTCGCCGCCGCCGAGATCACCACATCCTCCTTCTTCACCGACACCAGCCGCACACCCTGCGTCGCCCGCCCGATCGTCGACACCGAACCCGCCGGGATCCGCACGATCATCCCGCTCCGCGTCACGAACACCAGGTCGTTCTCATCCGTCACGCTCGCCACGGCCACGACCTTCCCGTTCCTCTCAGTCGTCCGGATGTCGATCCGCCCCTTGCCCCCGCGCGACTGCCGGCGGAACGACACCGTCCCATCCTCGCCCTCCGACTGCACCAGGTACTCCCGCAGGTTCGTCCGCTTCCCGTACCCGTTCTCCGTCACCGTCAGCAGGTCCGGCTCGCGCTCGTGCAGCGTGTCCGGATCCTCCGCGTTCGGATCGTCCTGACGCACCACCACCAGCCCCACCACCGCATCATCATCGCCCAGGTCGATCCCCCGCACGCCCGCCGCCGAGCGCCCCATCGGGCGCGCATCATCCTCCGCGAACCGGATCGACATCCCGTTCCGCGTCACCAGCAGAATGTCATCGTGCCCGCTGGTCCAGTCCGCGCCGATCAGCGTGTCACCCTCCTCCAGCCCCACCGCGATGATGCCGGACTTGTTGACATTCTGATACAGCCGCAGCGAAGACCGCTTGATCTTGCCCGAGGCCGTGGAGAAGAACAGGAAGTACTCGCCACGCTCGAAGTCCGAGATCGGCATGAACCGCACGGCCTTCTCGCCCTCGCGCAGATCGATCAGATTCACGATCGGCCGCCCCGGCGAGGTCCGCGACATCTCCGGAATCTCGTACACCTTGATCTTGAACACCCGCCCCGTGTCGGTGAAGCACAGCAGGTCATCGTGCGTGGACGCCACGAACAACTGCTCCACGAAGTCCTCATCCTTCGTGCCCGCGCCGATGATCCCGCGCCCGCCGCGCCCCTGCTGCCGATAGGTCTCCAGCGGCACCCGCTTCACCCACCCACGGTGCGAGATCGTCACCGCGACATCGCCCTCCTGGATCAGCGCGCCGATGTTCAGCCCCTCGGCCTCGGCCTCCTCGATCACCGTCCGCCGCGGCCGGTTGTACCGCGCCTTCATCGCCGCGCAGTCCTCCTTGATCATCGCAAGGATCCGCCCACGATCACCAAGGATCGCCTCATACTCCTCGATCTCTTCGACCACCTTCCGGTAGTCGCTGACCAGCCGGTCGATCTCCAGCCCGACGAGTTGGATCAGCCGCATCGAGCCGATCGCCTCGGCCTGCACCCGCGACATCGCCACGCCACGCTCGCTCGATGCCACCTTCAGCAGCCGCGCCGGGATCTTCGGCGCGTGCTCATGGTCGGCCGCGATCCGGAACCGCCGCTGCGCCAGCTTCTCGATCGCCTCCTCCCGCGTCCGCGAACCACGGATCAGCGCGATCACCTCATCGATGTCGCACACCGCATAGATCATGCCCTCCAACAGATGCGCCCGCTTCCGCGCCTCGTGCAGCAGGTGCTTCGTCCGCCGAACGATCACATCCTCGCGGTGCGCGATGTAGTGCTCGATCATCTCCTTCAGCGACAGCGTCCGCGGCTGGCGGTTCACCAGCGCGATGTTCATGATCGAGATCGTCGACTGCAGCGGTGTGTGCTGGTAAAGCTGGTTCTCCACCACCGCCGGGTCCGTGCCACGCCGGAGCTCGCACACGATCCGCGTCTGTGCCCCGCGCCCGGATTCATTCCGGACATCAACGATGTCCTTGATCTTCTCTTCCTTGACCGCGCTGACGATCCGCTCCATCAGCGTCGTCTGGATGAGCTGGTACGGGATCTGATCGATCACCAGCTGTTCAAGCCCTGAATCCTTCTTGCCCCGTGGCTCCACATGCACTTTGCCGCGGACATAGAGCTTGCCGCGTCCGGTGGAGTAGCCCTCGAGGATGCCACGCCGTCCACGGATCACGCCGCCCGTCGGGAAGTCCGGGCCCGGCACGATCTTGAGCAGTTCGAGCAGATCGATGGCCGGGTTGTCGATGGTCGCGACGATCGCATCGAAGATCTCGCCGGGATTGTGCGGTACAAGGCTCGTCGCCATGCCCACCGCGATGCCCACGCCGCCGTTGATGAGCAGGTTCGGGAACTTGCCCGGCAGGACCATCGGCTCCATCAGCCGATCGTCGTAGTTCGGCTGGAAGTCCACGGTGTCGAGCTTGATGTCCTCAAGCATGTCCACGGCCGCATGATGCATCCGCGCTTCGGTATACCGCATCGCCGCCGGCGGATCACCATCGATGGAACCGAAGTTCCCCTGCGAATCAATCAGCACCGCCGACATCTTCCATGGCTGCGCCATGCCCACCAGCGTGGGATAGATCACCGACTCGCCGTGCGGGTGATAGTTGCCCGAGGTATCACCGCAGATTTTCGCACACTTCAGGTGCTTCCGCCCCGGGCGCAGATTCAGATCGTGCATCGCCACCAGAATCCGCCGCTGCGAAGGCTTGAGCCCATCACGCACATCGGGCAGGGCCCGGTCCATGATGGTGCTCATGGCGTAGGTGAGGTACGAATCCTTCAGCTCATCCTCGATCTGAAGGTCCACCACCTTGCCGATGTCCAGCGCCACCGCCTCCGAGGGCGCGTGCACCTCCGGCTGGTCGTTCGATGGCGAGTTCTCATCGGGCGGAAGCGGCTGATCGGTCATAGGGTCCAAACGCCTTTCGCGCCCCTCAGGACGCGGAAAATCGGGGGAATCAAGGGATGGGGATGATAGGTCCGCAGCCGGGTGCTTTCCCGACCTCGAGCCCCGCCCGACCCCACCCCGGTGCCCCCCAAAACCCCCGTCAATCCGTCCACGCCCCCATTCCCCGCACCCTCCCGCCGATCCAGACCCCGCGCCAAACGCATCCCCACATCGACACCAACCCCGCGCACGCCAGCCAACGATGTCCGCGACCTCCTCCCCACCATCGCAGTGCGCGCCGATCCCGGTCCACACCCGTCACACCGCACCGAGCGCGCGTTCGCGCGCACGCGGACCAACACCGCGACTCCGGCCGCGCGCTGCACACGACCAGCCTGGGTGATTGTCTTTAGAGCCACTTCTAACCCGCACTAGAACATTCACTTAGTTCTCTGGCGTGCGCTCCCATTCCGCGCCACCCCGAATTCGGCAATCGCGCTAAGCCCTTGCAAATCCACGGGTAATGCGCTGGATGCGCGGTATCTTCACGACTATCAACGAATGTTGATCCACAACATCGCATCGCGGCTCGAACACATTCCGCCTCCGAGCCGCACGCATCACCCGCTTCCCCTCGCGTGATGGAAGCGCGTGCCTTCGGCTGATCGTGCAGCCGTCGCCGTGTGCACAGCACGGCGTGTCCCATCCCAAGGAGTCCTCCCCGAAACCGCGCCACGCGGCAGGGGATCGCTGCGCACCGCGCAGCACGCCCGAACGGGCGCCCAAACCGAAGGAGACGAAGAAGATGACCCGCTCCACCACCACAGCAACCACGGCCCTCGCCATCGCCGCACTCGCCGGCGCCGCCAACGCCGACTTCGATGTCATCGGCGGCCAGACCAATGTCCTGCTCGACACCGACACCCTCTCATCCGCCGCGAGCCTCGACCTCTCGAGCGTCTCGCCCGATGTCATCGCCCCCGGCGACCTCGGCCCGGCCTCCGTCGCCTTCCCCATCACCGACGACCAGACCTTCAGCTACGACCCCGGGCTCGCCTCATTCTCCGGCGCCATCACCCACACCGGGTCCGTCTTCTTCAACGCCGACACCGTCGAGGTCGGGAACTTCACCATCGGCTTCGACGCCGCACGCGTCGGCGGCCCCTCCGGCACCGCCTCTGGCTTCTTCGTCGAGTCCACCGTCGGCATCGCCGCCATCCTCTTCGATGTCGAGAACCCCTCGGCCGTCTCGGCCGACATGAACGGACTCTCCATCACCGCCAACCTCCTCGTCTCACCGGAGTTCGGCGCCTTCCTCTTCGACAACGGCCTCTCGACCTCCAACCTCCAGGGCGCCGATGTCGGCGATGCCCTCGTCGCCGGCGTCGTCCCCGCCCCGGGCGCCCTCGCCATCGCGGCCCTCGCCGGCGCCGCCGCAACCCGCCGCCGCCGAAACGCCTGATCCACGATCGCGCTCCACAACGCCGCCCACAACCCAACACCAGCGCAACCAAAGCCCCCCAAGCACGAGCCGCCCCAAAGCCGCTCGTGCTTTCAATGCGCCGACAAACACACCAGACACCCTCCCCCCACTCCCCTCCTCCACTCTTCTTCTTCCCTGATGCCCGATCCCCTCTTCTCCTCCTGCTGCCTGATGCCGGATCCCTGATCCCTTCTTCTCTTCCCTGGTGCCTGGTGCCTGATGCCCTCTTCATCCCCTGATGCCTGATCCCGGATCCCTGATCCCTTCTTCTCTCCCCTGATACCTGATCCCTCTTCATCCTTCTGCTGCCTGATCCCGGATCCCGGATCCCTTCTTCCTCTTCCCCGCCACCCCCACCAACACCGGCAACACCAGCAGCACCCCCACCCCCACCGCCAGCCACACATACACCTGCCCCACATACCCCACGGCGAACCCCGGCGAAGCCACCACCGCGCTCACCCACCACACCCACGCCGACCACCGCGCGCTCAGCAGCCCCATCCACTCGCCCACCACCACACGCGTCCACAGGTACGCCGGGAACACCAGCGCGTACGCCGAAATCAGCACCTCGTACACCACCCGCGACCACGAACTCCCGCCCGGGCTCCACACCCCCTGCGCTGCCAGCACCGCATCCACCCCCGGCAGCGCCGAGCACGCCACCCCCAGCGCGAGCACGCCCACCCACCACCGCCCCAGCCGCCCCCCCCAACCCCCGCGCCCCGCCCGCTCGCCGATCTCGCGCAGGTGCACCCCGCAGGTGAACGCCGACTGCACACCGAAGTGCACGCACAGGAACACGAACGCCAGCCACCCCACCGCGCCGCCCATGAACCCGCCCGCGTACCCCAGCGTGAACAGGATCATCCCCAGGAAGAACACCCCGAACCCCAGCGCGAACGCCGCCCGCCCACGATCCTCGCGCACCCGCCGCCGCACACGATGGATCGTCAGATCAAGATGCGGACACGCCAGGAACCCCAGCACGATCGCCGGCGCTGCCAGCGACAGATCGCCCAGCCCATGCGTCCCGCGCGCCCCCGCCCACCGGATCGCCCCACCGAACCCACCGCCGAACACCACCACCAGCACGAACATCACCACCGACACCACCAGCGCCCCCACCGCCGCGCGCACCGCGCCGCCCTCCCCCCCACCACCGCGCCCCGCGATCTTCAACGCCAGCGATGCGAACACCAGCAGCATCAACCCCGCCACCGCGCCCTCGAACCGTTCCGGCAGCGGGATCATCCCCGCCAGCGCGCCCAGCAGGCGCCCCAGCACCGCCGCATGGAACACCACCGTGTAGATCGAAAACCACCGCATCGCCCCCGCATGCCGGGCCTCGAACCCCTCGCTCTGCGCCCGCGACCGGAACACAAACCCCACCGCCATCGCCCCCAGCACATTCGGCACCGCGAACACCAACCACCCCGCCCAACCGAAGTCCCGCGTGAGATAGACCGGCAGCACCATCCCGATCAGCCAGGTCCACGACATCCCAAGAAACACCGCCCCACCCACAACCGACATCCCCCCGCCGCGCGCACCAACATCACCACCCCCACCATCCCCTCCATCCGCTCGCGGTGCCATCACATCCGACATCACGCCGAGACTACCCGATCAACCCCCCGCCCCGCCGATCACCCCCCCATCCCGCCCCCGCGCCCCCATCCACTACGATCGAACCGTGCCCCGCAAGACCCCTACAGACACGCCCCAACCCGTGCGCCCGCCCGCCCCCGGTACACTCACCGCCATGCTCGCGGAGA
>JBQLZO010000008.1:0-10908 GCA_052168315.1 Phycisphaerales bacterium
GGAGTGGGGGGTGGGGGGATGGGGGGGTTGGGGGGGGGTTCGAGTTCGGGGCGCGCGAGGGGGTTCTCGATGCTGATGAGCACGCGTGCGAGGCGGCTGCCGGGTTCGAGTTCGCCGATGATGCGTGCGACGACGCCCTGGCGGGTGATGCCCGGGCCCCAGGCGCGGGGGTTGTGGATGGTGACGGGGCTGGGCGTGGATTCGGATGAGCCGTCGGACGCGGCGGGGGCGGCCGGGGCGACCTGGATCCATCGGAGGGCGGAGACCGGGATGGCGATCTCGATCCAGTAGGTGTGGGCGCCGACGAATCGGGCGAGCTCATCTCCGGCGGCGATGTTGTTGCCGACGCTGACGGAGCGGGTGACGATGTGGCCGTCGAACGGCGCGACGATGCGTGTGCGTTCGAGGTCGAGCTGGGCGCGTTCGATGAGTGCTTCGGCGGCGCGGAGGCGGGCGCGGGCCTGGTTGACCTGGGGGATCCTGAGGATGAGTTCGCGGTTGATCTCAGGGATGTCGACTTCGAGGAGTTCGAGTTCCTCACGGGCCACGGCCTGGTCGCCGAGTTCGATCTGCAGCGCGGCGTCGGCCTCATCGCGGGCGGTCTGTCTCTGGAGGAGGACCTGCTCGTAGTCGGCGCGGTCGATCTGGACCATGAACTCGCCGGCGCGGAGGTATCCGCCGGGGACGAAGGACTCGCTCTGTTCGATGATCATGCCATCGACGCGTGGGCGGATGATGGCCTCGCGGGCGGGCCTGACGGTGCCCATGGCGCGGATCCTGACGGGCGTGTCCTCGCGGCGGACGCGTGTGACCTCGACGAGGCGGGAGGCTTCTTCGCCCTGTTGTGATTCGGCGGCCTTCTGGGCCGTGCCGGCGGTGGCGTTGAACCACCACGCGGCGTACGCGCCGCCGGCGAGCAGGGCGAGGATGACGATGAGCTGCGTGATACCGGCGAGGATGGACAGCGCGCGTCGCGCGGCGGAGGGGCGCTTCCGCGCCTCGTGGCGTGTCGGGTGCCGGGGCGCGGGGGGGGAGGCCGTGTTTGTCGTCTCGTCGGTCACGCCTGTGGTGTCTCCGTGGGGCGCTGCGGGGTTGGCGGGGTCGCGGTCGGGGTGGGTGCGAGAGGGGTGTGGCTTGTCCGGTTCGTGTTCACTTGGATATCGGACGGGTTGGTGGGCACTTCGTTGTCGGGTGGCGGGGGCGCGGCGGGGTTCTGGGGATCGTGGATGAGGCCTTCCCAGCCGCCGGCGAGCGCTCGGTAGAGGTCGATGCGGATGGCGATGCGTTCGAACTGTGCGGCGATGAGGGATCGCTGGAGCTGCTGTTCGGTGGTGAGGGCTTCGAGCACATCGATGAAACTGATGTCGCCGTTGAGGTATTCGCGGTTCAGGCGTTCTGAGGTTCTTCTGGCCAGATCGACCTGACGTTCGAGGCGGAAAATCTGCTCATTTCGGGCATCCTCGCGTGCGAGCGCATCGACGACCTGTCGGAAGGCGGTGAGGACTGTCTGGGCGTAGGCGTTGATGGTTTCGGCCTTGGCGGCCTGGGCGCGGCGGACCTCGGCCTCGCGGCTTCCGGCGTCGAAGAGCGGGCCGAGGATGTCGATGCTGATGAGCGCGAGCCAGTTGTCGAGCAGGTCTCCGAGTTGTTCCTCGACGGTGGAGAGTTCAGCGCCGATGCGGATGCTGGGGTATCGGTCGGCGATGGCGACGGCGAGCTGGGCGTCGGCGCCCTCGATGGCGATGTAGGCCGCGCGGATGTCGGGGCGTCGTTCGAGGAGTTCGGAGGGGAGCCCGAGCGCGGGGATGGGCGGGAGCGCGGGGAGGGTGGTGCTCCGGGTGGTGCTGCCTTCGAACGATTCGGTGGGGGATCGTCCGATGAGCACGAGCAGCGCATGGGCGATGGTCTCGATGCGTTCGTTGACGATGGCGCGTTGCTCGAGGGTCGACTCGAGGAGCCGCTGCTGGCGGAGGACATCGGCCGCCCGGACGACGCCGGCGCCGAATCGGGTGCGAACGACGCGGAGGACGGTCTCGTTGGTCTCGATCTGGTCTTCGAGGACGAGGGCCTGGGCGCGCTGCTCGATGAGCGCGTACCAGGTGAGGGCGATGTCGGCGGTGAGGGAGATGGCCGCGGCGGTGAGCTGCTCGGCGGCGAGGGCTCGGGCGGCCTCGGCCGAGTCGACGATGGCGCGGTTGCGTCCCCAGACATCGATCTCGTAGGAGCCGATGAGTGATGCGCCGAAGAGGTCATCCGGGCTGCGGAAGTCGTTCCGCGACTCGCGCGTTTGCTGTGCGAAGGCGGAGTAGTTGATGGTGGGGAAGAGGGCCGAGCGTTCGCGGTCGACGATGGCGCGGGCGGCGTCGAGCCGGTCGCGGAAGATGGCGAGGCTGAAGTTGCGCTGCAGCGCTTCGCGCTGGAGCTGTTCGAGGTGTGGATCGTTGAAGACGGTCCACCACTGCTCGGGGAGCGCGGGCGCGGTCGCGGCGGAGGAAGATGTGGTGCTGTCCGGATCGGAGTCGGTGAATGCGGGGGGGATGGTGAGGGGTTGCTGGAAGGTGCTGGCGTTGGCGTCGGAGTGTTGGTTTGGGGCGCAGGCGGGGAGGGTGAAGAAGAAGAGGGTGAGGGTGGGCAGGAGGCGTGTGAGGTTTCGCTTGCGGGTGGGATTGGAAGGTGGTTGGCGGGCGCGGCGGGTGGGGCCGGGATTGCGATGGGGCTGGGGGTTGGATCGGTGCCCGAAGGTGGCGGCGCGGGATAGGGGAGCTTGGCGGTCGGGAAGGCAACGCGTTTGAGGAGGAAGGAGGGGGAGCGGCATGGGTCCGACCGGTCGAGTTTCGTGGTTGTGTGGCCGCATCCTTGGTTGGATGCGCGGGCATTCGAGCATATCGGAGCGATGGACGGGGTCTGGATGTGCGGGTGATGTCCGGGGTTGTCGCGTGGCACGCGCGTGGGCGCGGAGCGTTTTGGGGTGGGTGGGTTCGCGGGCAATGTGCTGATGGATGCCCGAGCGTTGTTGAACGGATTGCTGCGATGGGATTCGAGGGGTGTGATGGGGGAACGACAAGACCCCGCCGCCCGTGCGCCGATCGGATTCGGCGCTTGGGCGGCGGGGTCTTTGTGCTGGGGAAGGAAGCGGAGAGGGGGGGATTCGAACCCCCGAGCCGGGTTGCCCCGACTACACGGATTCCAGCCGTGCTCCTTCAGCCACTCGGACACCTCTCCGGGATGTGTCGGGCTCGGGGTGGCGTGGCCTTGGGCGCGTGGTGTGGCGCGTGGGGCGTGGCGTGGTCCGGGCCCGGGTGAGCGGGGATGCTAGCGAGGGTGGGCGAGGATGTCCCCGCTGGGGGGCGATGGGGGCGGGGATGGGGCGAGATTGGCGGGAATGCGGGGTGTGTGGGGCCCGGGGGGTCGGCGGGTGGGGGCGTGGATGGTGGTGTGGATATGTTTGGATGGGTGGGCGCGATGGGGTTGGGCGTGGGGAAAGGGGTTGCGCGGGGGGAAGGTTCTCGGATGGCGCGGGTAGTGCGTTGGGGGTTGGGGGGGCGAGCGGGAGTTGATGTTGTGGGCAAGCGGAATCGACGGCCTGATCTCAATGGGGTGCTGCTGATCGACAAGCCGCTGGGGTGGACCTCGTTCGATGTGGTCAAGAAGGTGCGTGCGGCGACGCGGGGGGCGAAGGTGGGGCACGCGGGGACGCTGGATCCGCTGGCCAGCGGGCTGCTGATCCTGTGCCTCGGCACGGCGACGAAGCGGATCGAGTCGCTGATGGGCTCGGAGAAGGTGTACGAGGGCGTGGTGGACCTGTCGGGCGTGACGCCGACGGACGATCTGGAGTCGGCGGTGGTTCCGGTGGAGGTGGAGCGGGCGCCGGCGCTGGATGAGATCGAGCGGGTGATCGGCGAGCGGTTCATCGGGGCGATCGAGCAGGCGCCGCCAGCGCACTCTGCGATCCTGGTGGATGGGAAGCGTGCGTATTCGCTGGCGCGGGCGGGTGAGCTGACGGAGCTGCCGGCGCGGACGGTGGTGGTGCACGAGATCGTGGTGAAGGGGTACGAATGGCCGAGGCTGGTGCTGGAGGTGCGGTGCGGGAAGGGGACCTATCTGCGTTCGCTGGCGCGGGATCTGGGTCGGGCGCTGGGGACGGGTGGGTACCTGGCGGGGCTGCGGCGGACGCGGATCGGGAAGTACACGGTGGAGTCGGCGATCGGGCCGGAGGCGGTTGATGTGGAGGGGTTGGGGGAGGAGAGAGGCATCAGGGATCAGGGATCAGAGGAGAGAGGCATCAGGGATCAGGGATCAGGCATCAGTGAAGAAAGAGAGCACTGATGGCGAGGGTTGGGAGTGGGTTGGATTGGATGCGATGATGATGGGTGATGGTGTTGGCGATGCTGGTGGGGTGGCTGGGGCGCGAGGGGGGGCGGTGGGGTTGTCGATTGGGTGGACGAGCGATCGGACGGTGCGGATCGGAGTTCCTTCGGGGAATGGGGGGATGGGGGGGCTGGTGGTGCGTCGATGGTGTGAGGCGTTGCGGACGGAGTTGGGCGATGTGGTGGTGGATGTGGTGCCGACGCTGGTGAGCGTGTTGGTGCGGGTGGGCGCGGGGCGGATCGGGGATGAGTCAGAAGCGGCGGCGCTGGTGGAGCGTGTGCGGGCGGTCTCGGCGGGGGTGCTGGATGGGTTCGATAGAGAATCGCACGCGGAGGCGAGCGGCGATGAGGGTGGTGGGCGCGAGGTGGTGATCCGTGTGCGGTATGGGGGCTCGGCGGGGCCTGATCTTGCGGATGTGGCGGCGCGTGCTGGGATGACGGTTGAGGAGGCCGTGGCGATGCACGCGGGCGGGTCGTATCGGGTGGCGTTCCTGGGGTTCGCGCCGGGGTTCGCGTATCTGTCCGGGCTTCCGGAGCGCCTGGCATCGCCGAGGCTGGAGTCGCCGCGTGTGCGGGTGCCGGGCGGGAGCGTGGGGATCGCGGGGATGCAGACGGGCGTGTATCCGGGGGAATCGCCGGGCGGTTGGCGGATCATCGGGCGCACGGATGCGGTGCTGTTCGATCCGGAGCGCGATCCGCCGAACGCGCTGAGCGCGGGCGATGTGGTGCGGTTCGTGCCGGTGGATGTGGATGGGCGCGATGTGGATGGGCGCGGTGGTGGCGCGGCGGGGGATGCGAGATGAGAAGGAGCGGGCGAGATGGTGGCGATGGCGGCGTGCGGCTGGTGGTGGAGGATCCGGGGCTGCTGAGCACCGTGCAGGACCTGGGGCGCGCGGGGCACGGGGCGATCGGGGTGAGCGAGTGCGGCGCGGCGGACCGGCTGTCGTTGCGGATCGCGAACCGGCTGGTGGGGAACTCGGATGGCGCGGCGTGCTTGGAGTCGACGCTGAAGGGGTGCTCGCTGCGCGTGGCCGGTGGTGATGCGGTGGTGGCGGTGTGCGGGGGCGATGCGCATCCGGTGGTGGTGGGTGGCGATGGAGGTGGGGTTGGGGGGGGGCATCCGCTGGCGATGTGGCGGGCAGTTCGGGTGCGTGCGGGGGATGTGATCCGCCTGGGCGCGTGGGATCGCGGGGCGCGGGTGGTGCTGGCGGTGCGCGGCGGGATCGATGCGCCCGTGGTGCTGGGGAGCCGTGCCGCGCATGTGCCCAGCGGTGTGGGGGGCGGGCGGCTGGTGGAGGGATCGGTGCTGGCGGTGGGGGCGAGCGCGCGCGGGGGCGGGCTGGCGGGCCCGGGCGAGGAGCGGGCGGTGTGGGATGGTGGTCGGCGGGATGCGCTGATGGACCTGGTCCGGTCGCTGGGGTCCGAGCGTGTGCGGTTTGTGCGGAGCGCGGGTGGGGATGAGGATGGGGGTGGGAGCGGAGTGGAAGCGGTGCTGCGCGTGGGGCGTGATTCGGATCGGATTGGTGTGCGGCTGGAGTGGATGGGCGATGGTGGGGCGCGCGGGGTGTTGGGGGCGCGGGGGCGCGATGGTGGGGATGGCGCGGGCGAGGGGTTGGATGCGAGCGAGGGGATGGCGCCGGGGATGATCCAGCGGACCGCGAGCGGTGGGCTGATCGTGCTGGGCGCGGACTCAGCACCGACGGGTGGGTATCCGATGGTGGGGACGGTGATCGCGGCGGACCTGGATGTGATGGGGCAGAAGCGGCCCGGGGATGTGGTGCGGCTGGTGGAGGTGGATCGCGCCACGGCGTGGGCGGCGTGGCGGGCCCGGGAGGGCGCGCTGGATGCGGTGCTGCGGAGCGTGGAAGATGGATCGGGCGGATGAGTTATGATCGCGCGCGATCATGGCGCGGGATGGATCAATCAGCGGCGGGACGGGCGGTGGCGCGGGGATGGCGATCGATCTGAACGCGGATGTGGGCGAGGATGCATCGGCGCTGGGCGATGGGCGCGAGGGGGCGCTGCTGGATGTGGTGAGTTCGGCGAGCATCGCGTGCGGTGGTCACGCGGGGGATGAGCGGACGATGCGGGGGGTGATCGAGCTGGCGCTGGCGCGCGGGGTGGTGGTCGGCGCGCACCCGGGGTATCCGGATCGGCGCGGGTTCGGGCGCGCGATGATGCGCATGGAGCGCGCAGCGCTGGTCGAGAGCGTGCGGGCGCAGGTCGGTCTGCTGATGGATGTGGCGGCGCGGGCGGGGGCGCGGGTGCGGTTCGTGAAGGCGCACGGGGCGCTGTACCACGCGGCGTCGGGTGAAGATGAGTCGATCGCATCGGCGGTGCTGGAGGCGGTGCGCGCGTGCGATCCATCGCTGGCGCTGGTGGCGCGGGCCGGGTCGGAGGCGGCGGCGCGGTGGGCAGCGTCGGGCGCGGAGGTGGTTGCGGAGGGGTTCGTGGACCGGCGGTACCTGGGCGATGGGTCGCTGGCGCCGCGGGGCGATGGGGGGATTGGAGGGGGGTTGATCGAGGATGTGGATGAGGCGGCCGAGCAGGCGTTGATGATCGCGCGATCTGGGCGCGCGCGGGCGGTGGATGGGCGGGGCGTCGCGGTGCGTTGCCGGACGCTGTGCGTGCACGGCGACACGCCGGGCGCGCTCGCGCTGGCGCGGGGTGTGCGGAGCGCGCTGGAGGCGGCGGGGGTGACGGTGTCGGCGTGGTGGAGGGAGTGAGCGCGGACGGGATGTCGTTCAGCGCGCGGGCTGGTCGGCGTTGGGCTTTGGGAGGGCGATCTTGCGCATGTGGGGGATGTCGAGCGATTCGGGGGCGAGCCGGCCGTTGATGGAAGCGCCGCCGGGGAGGGGCGTGTAGAGCTCGATGCTGATCTGGCTGATGGGGATGGGCACGCCGGGGATCTGCGGGCGGTCTGAGAGGGTGAGCGTGGCGATGACCATGACGGGGACGCCGGGCGGGACATGCTCCATGGGCGGTCGCTGCTCGGCGATGTCGCCGGGCTGCTGCCCGGTGAACATGAGGCGCTGGTGGACGGGGTGGTGGAACCAGCGCTTGGCGGCCTCGGCATCCTCGAACCAGGCGATGATGGAGACGCGGTTGGCCGGGAGGCTGGCGGTCTCCACGCCCAGGCAGCCCTCGACGGACTTGATCTGCTCGATGAGCATCGCGCCGAGCGCGCCGATGGGCGAGGCGGGGGTCTTAGGTGGTTGTGGCTGCTCAGGCTGGGATTCGGGCTGCGGCTGGGCAGGCGGCTGGGGCTGGGACTGGTTGGGGCGATCCTGAGAGAAGGCGGCGAAGCCGGCCGCGGAGATGAGGGTGAGCGCGGCGATGAGCCCGACGGTGGCGCCGCCGAGGCTGTTCATGATGCGGGCGGGGGTCGGGCGGTTGGTGGTGATGGGATCTGACATCGGATGGTTTGCTTCCTGGGGAAGGCGGTGCGGGGGGTCTATTCGTCGTCGCGGAGGTCGTCGTCGCGGAGGGATTCGTCGCGGAGGGATTGGGCGATGGCGATCTCGTGCATGCGGACGGATCGGCGGTCGAGCTCCTCCTTGGCGCGGTGGAACTCGTTGGGATCGACGCTCTTCCAGTTTCGCTCGGCCTCGGCGATGAGGTTGCGGAGGCGCTGGAGCGCGGCTTCGAGCTGAGTGCGGGCGTCGGGTTCGAGGAGGGCTCCGACCTTTGCGAGGCCCTCGCCGATCCACTTGGCGTCGAGCCGGGAGTTGGCGATCAGGTCGGCGATGCGGTGGCGCTGCATGTCCTCGCGGGCGTGGGCGAAGGATTCGGCTTCCATGTGGTCGACTTCCTCGCGGGTCAGGCCGTGGTTCGGGACGATCTGGAGGGTGGCGCGCTTGCCGGATCGGCGCTCGTGGGCGCGGACATCGAGCACGCCGTTGGCATCGACGAAGAACTCGACCTCGAGCTGCGGCATGCCGGCGGGCATGGGCGGGATGCCCTTGAGCTCGAAGGTGCCGAGCGAGCGGCAGTGCTCGACCATCTCGCGTTCGCCCTGGAGGATGTGCAGCTTGATGCCGGTCTGGTTGTCGACGGAGGTGGAGAACATCTCGGTGGCGCGGGCGGGCACGCTGGTGTTGCGCATGATGAGCTTGGCGACCGCGCCGCCGACGGTCTCGATGCCGAGCGAGAGCGGGACGACATCGAGCAGGAGCATGCCCCTGGTGCTCCCGGCGAGGATGGAGGCCTGGACGGCCGCGCCGAGCGCGACGACCTCATCCGGGTTCAGCGCGGTGTAGGGCTCGGTGTTGAACAGTTCGGCGACGCGCTGGCGGACGAGCGGGATGCGGGTGGAGCCGCCGACCATGACGACGCGGTCGATGTCGGCGGGGGTGAGCTTGGCATCGCGGAGGGCGCGCTGGCATGAGGCGATGGCGCGGTCGAGCCACGGGGTGATGAGTTCGTTGAACTCGGCGCGGGTGATGGTGCGGGACCAGCGGATGTGCTCGTCGTCTTCGAGGTCGGCGTCGATCGCGAGGGTGGTGCTCTCGTCGGTGGACAGGGCGATCTTGGCCCGCTCGGCCATGGTGCGGAGGGCCTGCCGCTGGCGCGGGGGAAGGTCGGCGGGGCGGCCCAGTTGCTGCTCGAGCGCATCGAGGACGATCTGCGCGAGCATCTGGTCGATGTCATCGCCGCCGAGGTGGGTGTCGCCGTGGGTGGCGATGACCTGGAAGAAGGCGTTGGCATCTCCGGGGTTCTCGGCGTGGTCGTTGTCGTGCTCGTTCTCTTCGGGCGGCGTGACTTGGAGGATGGAGATGTCGAAGGTGCCGCCGCCGAGGTCGAAGACGGCGACGGTCTCGGGGCGTGTGGGCCTGCCGGATTCGCTGAGCCCGATGCCGTAGGCGAGCGCGGCGGCGGTCGGCTCGTTGACGATGCGGACGATGTCGAGCCCTGCGAGGCGGCCGGCATCGCGGGTGGCCTGGCGCTGGGCATCGTCGAAGTAGGCGGGGACGGTGACGACGGCCCTGGAGACGGGCGTGCCGAGGGCGGCGGTGGCCTGGTCCTTCAGGGCTCGGAGGATGTCGGCCGAGACCTGCTGTGGTGAGATGAGCGCGGGCGGGTGAGGGGCGGTCGGGCTCGCGGCGATTGGCTTGGCGCGGCGCTGATCGTCGGCGGCCTGCGAGGAGGTCGCGGGGTCGTCGGGGTCGAGGGCGATGCGGACGGTGTGGTGGGGTCCTTCGACGACGCGGTAGGACAGGTGCGGGAGGTCGTCGGCGGCATCGGCGAGCGAGCGGCCCATGAGGCGCTTGATGGAGTGGATGGTGCGGGTGGGGTGGTCGATGGCGTGGGCGCGGGCGGAGACGCCGATGGCCTCGGGCGCGCCATCGGGCGTGTAGCGGACGATGGAGGGGATGAGGCGGTGGTGGTCGGGCGAGGGGAGGATGCGCGGGCCGTGCGCATCGGCGATGGCGACGAGGGAGTTGGTGGTGCCGAGGTCGATGCCGACGATGGGGGAAGGAGCGTTGGTGTTGGATGCGGGGTCTGGCTTGGTGGTCATCGTTGGTTGGTAGGCGTGGGAGCGGTGATCGACCAGCGGTCGGGTTCGTGGAAGAACGGGCGCGGTGTCGGGGGAGGCGCGGTGATGATGGCGGGGAGCGCGGCTTGATCCGTGTTTGGATCTGAATAGGGGCGCGGATGGATGACGAGGCGGTCGTGGCCTTCGAGCATGAGGGCGTTGCGGGTGTAGGCGGTGGGCGAGTCGTGGAGCGGGCGGATGGCGAGGCGCTCGGCGGATGGGATGGTTGTGTGGGAGTCGATGAGCGCGCGGTGATGCGGGGGGAGATGGGTGTCGGGGATGATGTGGATGTGCGCCCAGTGCTCGGGTTGGCCGATGTCAGAAAGGAGATTGAGTGGGCGGTCGACGATAAGAGGTGCGGGTTCGTGCTGAGGTTGGGACTTGGCGGGCGCGGCGGTGAGTGGCTGGATGGCGAGCGCCTGTGGGATCAGGTCTCGCATGTGCAGGTCTGATAGATGGGTCGTGATGGGAGGATGGGTGGCGTCATGGGCGGCGCGGGCGGTGGTGGCCTCGTGCGTGGTTCCAAAGGCGCACGCGATGACCGCACCGCTGAGCAGCGCGGCGAGGGAGAGTGTGGTGCGCGGGCGAGTGCGGCGTTTGGTATGGGCGCTCATTGCCTATGAGTTTACCGCCAATTATTCGGAACTCCAACAACTTCCACGGCGGCGTTGCCTCTCAGGAAGTAGATGCGGTGGTCGCGGGTGACGAGGTAGGCGTTGGAATCCGCGGTGACGATGGCGGGCATCTGCGATGGGGTCTGGACGCCGGAGTTGGCGAGCATGGAGGCGGCGGCGAGGGCGATGAATCCGCCGAGCAGCATCCATGCGATGGGCGAGAGCGGCGAGCGGAGGATCGCGGGGCGGTTGGATGTGGTGTGTGCGGCGGTCATGGGTGGTGTGTCCTTGGGTTGGGGTTTGGTGAGCAGCAGAAACGCGGATGATTGTCCATGTGTCGGGGGGTCGGAGTTGGATGGGTGGGCGTTGGGGAGTTGAGGGGGAGTTGGGG
>JBQLZO010000009.1:0-63616 GCA_052168315.1 Phycisphaerales bacterium
GCGGCGGCGATCTGCTCGGGGATGCGCTGCATGCCGCGGGCGGGGATGGTGGTGTGTAGGATCGGGCCGTGGGCGTTCAGGACGCGAAGCGGGATGGGGATGGGGGCGTGGATCCCGGAGAGGGGCGAGGTGGTGGTGCGGGATTGGGGGATGGGATGGGTGGTGGCGGTGTGGGGGATCGGCAATGCTTGCCGAATCGTCGGGGGAGCGCGGTGCGGCGGGTGGTTTCGGAGTGGCGGCGATTGACGGGCGGGGGCGCCTCGGTGGTTGTCGCGTGTTCCGGGGGTGCTGATTCGTCGGCGCTGGTGCTGGCGCTGGGTGCGGGGATGGGGGTTGGCGGTGGGGCGCATCGGCTTCGTGTGGTGACGGTGCGGCACCACGATCGGGCGCGGTCGGTGACGGATGGCGAGATCGAGCGGGTGCGCGGTGTGTGCGGGCTGGTGGGGGCTGAGTTCGAAGCGCTGGAGATGGATGCTGGGGTGGAGCGGAGCGAGGGGGCGATGCGGCGTGCGCGGTACGCGCTGCTGGAGGATGCGGCGGTTCGTGCGGGGATCGGGTTCGTGGCGACGGGGCACCAGGCGGATGACCAGTTGGAGTCGATGCTGCTGGCGCTGGTGCGCGGGGCGGGGGTGGATGGGCTGCGGGGGATCGCGCGGCGTCGGCGGATCGTGCGTGGTTCGACGGTTCGTCTGATCCGTCCGATGCTGGGGATCACGCGCGCGGAGGCGGAGGCGATCTGCGCCGAGGCGGGGTGGGCGTACGCGGTGGATGCGACGAACGCGGATGTTCGTCGGGCTCGGGGCGCGGTGCGGGCGTTGGTGGTGCCGGAGCTGGAGCGGGTGCGGCCCGGGGTGGCGCTGCGGGCGGGGCGCACAGCGCGGGTGCTGCGGGATGCGTCGGCGGTGATGGAGGATCGGGCTCGGTCGGTGTTGGCGGTGGCGCTGGAGCGGGATGCCGATGGTGAGGGGGGCGGCGATGGGACTGTGCGGCTTGGTCGTGGGGTGCTGGCGGCGGAGCGGGGCGGGGTGGTGGGATGTGCGCTGCGCGTGCTGATGGGCGAGATGGTCGGGGCGTCGGGGCGTGGTCGTGATGGGTGGACCGCGCGCTCGGTGGGCGCGGTGGTGCGTGCGGTGCGCGATGGGTCGACGGAGCCGCGTCGGTTCGCGATGCGTGGGGGTGTCGAGGTGGTGGTGCGGGCGCGGGTGGTGGAGTTGCGGGTTGTGGAGGGTGCGGGTGGTGATTGCGCGTAAGAAAACCCCTCCGCTCGGTGGCCGCGGCCTGGCGGCGTGGTGAGCGGAGGGGCGGGTGAGGATGGGGGTGGTTGTGGTCGGTGTTGTGGGCGATCGGGCGTCGATCAGCCGTCGATCTGGGTCCAGTCCCAGTTGGGGTCGCTGATCTTTCTTGCGTGGTCGGCCCAGTAGCGGCGGTCGAGCAGCTGTGATTCGGAGAGCAATTCGACATGCCCATCGAGGAAGGCGGCGGAGGCTTTGCCGGCGTAGTCGGGTCTGAGGTAGCCGCGCTGGAGCGAATTGGCGGCGGCGTCGAGGTCGGTGACGGTCGGGGGTTCGACGAGGTGGAATCCCTCGGCGAGGAGGGGTGCGGCGAGCCCGGCGATGCCCTCGGTGTTTTTTGAGCCCGCGAAGGCGATGAGCCCGGATGGCGCGGTGGCGCGGACGATGCGTTCGACGGGTCTGCGGGCGGCGCGTTCCTCGGGGGAGAGGGAGGGATCGATGCCGACGAACTTGGAGTTGTATCCGAACGATGGGGCGACGGAGATGCCGTAGTAGTACTCGAAGTCGGTGAGCTGGGATCGGTTGTCGATGAAGCCTTCCTGGGCGCCGATCAGGAGCGTTCCCCGGAGTTCGTAGTCGAACCACGGGAGAAGTCGCCAGGGGTAGCGCTGTCCCGCGATGGATCCGAAGGGGAGGGGGTCTCCGAGTTCGGTGGTGATGCGGGCGGCCTGGTTGGATCCGACCTTGCCGGGCAGGAGCCGGTCGTCGTTGTCCTGGGTGTAGCTGATGAGGGAGGTGATGAGCGTGCGGATGGCCGCCTGCTCGGCGGTGGCGCGGGCGCTCCTTCGGGCGGCGCTGAGGGCCGGGAGGAGCACGCCGATGAGCAGCGCGATGATGGCGACGACGACGAGGAGTTCGATGAGCGTGAAGCCGACAGCGCGGGCGGGGCGGCGCGGGTGGGAGCGGCGGATCGGGTGGGCGGTTGGTGGGTTCATGGCTGTGTCCGGTTGGTTGGGTGGCGCTTGGGTTCGATGGGTGTGCGGCGTCGCGGGGGGTGGTGTCAGCGGCAGTTGGTTCCGAAGGCGCTGAGGAGGATGCCAAGGTCGTCGGAGTCGGTGTCGTTGTCGTTGTCGAGGTCGCCGGCGGGGGTGGTGCCGAAGGCGCCGAGGAGGATGCCGAGGTCGTCGGAGTCGACGATGGAGTCGTCGTTGAGGTCTCCGGGGCATGGTTCGGTGGTGTCGGGTGGTCCAATGGTGATGGTGGCGGTGGCGTCGTAGTTCCCGAAGGAGTTGTCGGTGCCGAGGCGTGGGTAGGTCTGCTCGCCGCCCATGCCGGAGAAGCCCGCGGCGTGGAGGGATGAGACGATGAACGCGACGCGGCCGGTAGCCAGTTGATCGCGCCAGAAGGGCTCGGCGTTGGGGGCGGTCAGGTCGATGGAGAAAGTGATGGTGGCGCCATCGGCGATGCGGGTGGTGCCGCCGGGTCCGATGTAGGTCTGGTTGGTGGTGCCGATGGCGAATGGGTTTGCTTCGATGCCATCGTCGACGCTGTAGAAGAGATTGCGCGGGTTGCCATCGGGGTCGAGGTCGATGGGCTGCGCGTTGTAGTTGGTGGAGGGGCCGACGGGTGCGCCGGCGGCGATCCATGAATCGAGGTCGAAGCCATTGAGGTACTCGGCGGCGTAGAGCTCGAGGGGTCGGCCGGGGTCGGTGTCGGGCGCGCCGGTGTAGGTGGCGAGGGGGTCGAGGGTGGGGTCGTAGACGACGCCGTCGTTGGGGTCGAAGGTGGAGGAGTTGAGCAGGCGGACGGTGAAGGTGAGCTCGGTGAGCGTGAAGGACCTGGGATCGGCGGGGACCTGCGCATCGAGGTCGAAGGCGGCGAAGAAGTATCCGAAGCGGTTGGGGTCGGCGGTGCCGAATGGTGCTGCGAAGGTGGCGGCGTAGGGGGAGAAGGCGCCGGGGCCGGGCGGGTAGACCCAGACATCGATTTCCGGTGCGGGGATGGTGATGGTGGTGGTCTCTCCGGCGTGCGCGGAGGGTGTGGTGGAGGCGAGTCCGGCGATGGACGCGGCGGCGATGGCGAGCGATGCGAGTGGTGTCTTGATTGCGTTGGTATGGCGCATGGTTCTTGGTGCCTGTGGGTTGGGTTGCGTGCGGTCGCGGATGCGATGTGGATGATGCGTGCGTGCGCCCGTGATGGGGCCGCACGGCGATCGCCGGGTGATCGGGCGTGATCCATGGCTCGGCGTGGCGATGGAGCGGGTGGGCGTGCTCGGATAGGTGAGCGCGTCCGGAGTGCTCGGATCGGCGTGGCCCGGATCGGGCGGGATGTGGGATGGTGGAGCGCATCGCGGCCGGGTTGGTGCGGCTCGGTGTCGTGCGCTTGTGATCTCAGCGGCGGGCGGGTGGGCCTCGGCGTGAGATGGATCGCCCCGCGAGGGCGGGTTGGAGGGCGCGGATGCCGACTGGGATGGGGATCGGGCTCAGCGCTTCCCGCGCGATGGAGGGGGCGGTGGGGATCGTCGATGCGATCCAGCGGCGGAGGCGATCGATGAGCTTGTCAGCGCCGCGGGCGATGCGGCGGCGCTGAGAGGCGATGGCGGTGGCCGTGGTGGCGAGGACGATGGTGGTGGGGATGGTGTCGTCGATGAGGTCGGTGGCGTGCTGCGGGATGACTCCGGCGTGCGCGATGCCGGTGAGTGCGGCGAATGCCGCGGCGGCGTGCCAGGTCTTGCAGCGGGGGAGGATGCGGCGGCCGAGCGCCTTGTAGACGAAGAGGGCGATGGTGAGCAGGAGGGCCAGGAGCTTGCCGGCGGCGATGAGCGAGGGTTCGTTGATGAGCGTGGTGGTGGTGGCGAGGAGGGGTGGGGCGTGGATGGCGAGGAGGGCGATCCAGGCGGCGCGCGCGACCGGTGCGCTGGTGAGGACAGCGCGAAGGCGCGTGGAAGGCTTGGCGAGGCCGTGGCTCACAGACTGATTGTCGGCTGAGACTGGGTCTCAGTCAAACGCGGACCGGAGTTGGGCGGGTGGACGCGGTCGGTCATCCCTGGTTGGGTGGGGGATGAATGGGGGATGGTGGGGCCTGGGCGTCGGGGTGGAGTCTGCGAGGTGCGGGGGTGATGGGTTGGTGGTCCCTACGATGCGGACCCCGGGGGCGTTCTGGTGCGTTTCCTGCGGGCGGGCGGGGGTTCGGGGTGGTGAGCGGGCTCCGGGTTTGGGGGCGGGATTGATCGTGGATTCGAGGTGTTGGGCATGAGTTCGAAGGAGCGGACGATGGCGGCGTACACGCTGGTGCTGGTTCGGCATGGTGAGAGCGACTGGAACAAGCAGAACCGTTTCACCGGGTGGACGGATGTGGATCTGGCCGAGTCGGGGCGGTCGGAGGCGCGTCGGGCGGGGGAGCTGCTCCGTGATGCGGGGCTGCTGCCGGATGTGGCGTTCACTTCTGTGTTGAAGCGTGCGATCCGGACGCTGTGGATCGCGCTGGACGAGATGGACCGGATGTGGATCCCGGTGCATCGTTCTTGGCGGTTGAACGAGCGTCACTACGGGGCGCTGCAGGGGCTGAACAAGGCGGAGACCGCGGCGAAGCACGGTGATGAGCAGGTGCACATCTGGCGTCGGTCGTACGACATCCGGCCCCCGGCGCTGGAGGCGGGGGATGATCGTTCGCCAGCGCATGATCCTCGGTACGCGGGTCTGTCGAAGGCGGAGCTGCCGCTGACGGAGTGCCTGAAGGACACGGTGGCGCGGGTGCTGCCTTATTGGGATGCGACGATCGTTCCGGAGATTCGATCGGGGCGGCGGGTGCTGATCGCAGCGCACGGGAACTCGCTGCGGGCGCTGGTGAAGCACCTTGATGGGATCTCGGATGATGAGATCGCGGGGGTGAATATTCCGACGGGCGTGCCGCTGGTGTACGAGCTGGATTCTTCGCTGAAGCCGGTTTCGAGCCGGTACCTGGGCGATGCGGATGAGATCGCGCGGAAGCAGGCCGCGGTGGCGGCGCAGGGCAAGTCGAAGTGATGGGGATGGGCGGCGCGGCGGCAATCCGGCGGGTGTGCTCGCGGAGGGTGAGGCGATGGCGACCTTGACGGTGGCGAGCTGGAATGTGAACGGCATGCGTGCGGCGATCCGGAAGGGGATCGATGCGCGGCTGGCTTCGATTCGTCCGGATGTGCTGCTGCTCCAGGAGACGCGTGCGCGGGCGGAGCAGCTTCCGGAGGGGTGGGCCTCGCCGGAGGGGTGGCATGTGCACTGGAACCCGGCGGAGCGCGCGGGGTATTCGGGGACAGCGGTGTGGTCGCGGCACGCGTTCCGGCTCGGCGAGATCGCCACGCCGGACGACCGGGACCACGAGGGGCGGCTGGTGCTCTCGGAGTTGTCGCATCCCTGGCGCTCGCGGAAAGCGCTGCTGCGCGTGGCGAGCGTGTACCTGCCATCGGGTTCGAGTTCGGAGTCGCGACAGGCGGAGAAGGACCGGTGGCTGGCGCACTTCGGCGATGCGGTGTCGTGGCTGTCGAAGTCGAGCGTGCCGACGATTCTCGGCGGCGATTTCAACATCGCGCACACCGAGCGTGACATCTACCACTGGCGTTCGAACCAGGGGACCTCGGGGTTTTTGCCGCACGAGCGGGAGTGGATGGGCGGTTTCATCGGGTCCGGGTGGCACGACCTGGTGCGGGAGGAGTTCGGGGACCGCGATGGGCCGTACAGCTGGTGGTCGAACCGTGGGAACGCGCGGTCGCTGGACCGGGGTTGGCGGATCGACTACCTGTTCGCGAACCGGGCGGCGCGCGGGCTGGTGGACCGGGTCTGGATCGATCGCGAGTCGGGGCTGGCGATCAGCGATCACGCTCCGGTGTGCGCGCGGGTGTCCGTGGCGGTTTAGGGAACTCAGGCCTCTGCGGTGTGGGGGTCGTCCAGGTCGGGATCGGCGGCGCGTTCGCGGGCTTTTTCTGCGAGGCGCTTGGGCGATGGGCGGCTGTGGAGGGTGGGGCGGTGGCGGCCGCTGAAGCCGGCGGGGGCGCTGAGTTCGTGCGAGTCATCGTCGTAGCAGGCCTCCATCTCGTCGACCTCTGTGCCCTTGTACTTGGGCACATCGACGAAGTAGGCGGCGCGTGCGATGAGGTGGGATGCGACGGGGGCGGTGAGGAAGAGGAAGGCGACGATGAGGAACGCCTCCGCGGCGGTGGCGAGCGAGCCGAAGTGGGCGGCGACGCCGAGGATGATGCACGCGACGCCGAGGGTGCCGGCCTTGGTGGCGGCCTGCATTCGCGTGTAGACATCGGGCATTCGGAGGATGCCGATGGCGGCGAGGAGGCAGAAGGTCGATCCGATCCAGAGGAGCGCGCTGGAGATGAATCCCTGGACCTGAGGCGGGATGAACGCGTCGGAATCGGCGAGCGGGGCGGCGCCGGCGGGGTCGGCGGCGGCGAGGATGAGTGTGATGGCGTGGGCGTGGTCGATGATCATGGGCGGGCCCTCCGTTCGAGGTAGAGCGCGAATGCGGTGGTGCCCAGGAAGAGGATCAGGCCCATGACGATGGCGATCATGATGAGCGAGGGGGTGTTGGTCGCGACGGCGTAGACGCCGATGATGCCGATGATGAAGTAGGCCATGAGGTCGAGCGCGACGACGCGGTCGGGGAGGGAGGGGCCGCGGAGGGCACGGACGACGCTGAGCAGGAAGGCGACGGCGAGGATGACCATGACGCCGCCGAGCGCCCAGCGCGGCTCGTCGGCGATCTGGGCGACCTGTGCCGAGGCGTCGGCGATCGAGAGGTGGAGCGGGGCGGCTTCGAGCGTGATGGCGGGCACGATGGATGATGCGTGGAGTGTGTTCATCGCATGAGCTCCTTCACGCGGCGCTGGAAGCCGTCGCGGAGGTCGCTGCGTGAGCGGTCCGGATCGCGGACATCCATGAGGTGGATGAACAGGGCCCGGCGGTCGGTCGAGACATCGAGCGAGAGCGTGCCCGGCGTGAGTGTGATGAGGTTTGCGAGGGTGGTGATCTCGGCGTCGGTGAGATCGTCGTCGAGTTCGATGGCGAGGATTCCGGGGCGCATGGCCGAGAGGGGCGCGATGGTGTAGTAGGCCATGCGGAGGTTGGAAACGATCAGCTCCCATGAGAACCAGAGGAGGAATGCGATGACGGTCCAGACCTTCTTGAAGTAGGCATCGCGTCCGGACCCTCGCCAGGCGATGGCCAGTGCGACATATCCGATGATGAACCCGGTGAGCAGGTTCGCGGGTGTGAAGGGTCCGATGGCCAGGGCCCAGACGAGGGCGAGGATGGTGTTGGTGGCGAGCAGGCTCATGGGGCTGGCTCCTCGCTGGCATGGGCGCGGGGAGGCGCTGGGGCGGGCGTGGGGGCGGGGGTGCCGGCATCGCTGGCAATGATGGAGGATGCGGGGATGGCATCGCTCGGGATGGTGGCGATGCGTCCGACGCCCCAGTTGCCGTGGCGTGCGATGGTCTGGGCCGAGTCTTCGCCGAGGACAGCGCGGACATAGTGCTCGCGGTCGATCAACTGGCGTGCGGATCGTTCGGCGATGTCCATGGCGGGGCCGGCGCCGAAGCCGATGGCGAGGGTGATGAGCGCGAGGCCGGTGATGGAGGCGAGCATGACGGGGAGGTTGTCCTGCGTGCGCTCGGCGGCGATGGTGGCGCTGGGATCGGGGTGCGGCTCATCCTCGGGGAGGTCGGGATCCGGCTTCCAGAAGGCCTGTGCCCAGATCTTCGTCATGGAGTAGAGGGTGAGGATGGAGACGAACAGGGATGCGGCGACGATCCAGTAGGCCTCGGCCTGGAGGCCGCCGCGGACGAGGGCGAACTTGCACCAGAATCCTGAGAGGATGGGGATTCCGGCGAGGGACATGGCGGGGATCATGAAGAGGATGGCGAGGAACGGGCGGGCGTGGTAGAGGCCGCCGATCTTCTTGAGTTCGTTGGTGCCCTTGATTGACTGGATGACGCCGGCGACGAAGAAGAGGTTGGACTTCACGATGATGTGGTGGAGGATGTAGAAGACGGTTCCGGCGATGGAGATGAATCCGGCGGCGGCGAGTTGTTCGGCGAGTTGTGGGTCGGTGGCTTCGAGGGCCGCGGAGCGTGCGAGGGCGACGCCGCCGACGCCGAGGCCCATGATCATGTATCCGATCTGCGAGATGATGTGGAAGGAGAGGATGCGGCGGATCTCTCCCTGGACGGCGGCGCCGAGGACGCCGGTGACCATGGTGAACCCGGCGATCCAGATGATGAGCTGGTGGGTGAACATCGGCTCGGTGGTGAAGATGAGCATGAAGACGCGGACCATGGCGTAGACGCCGACCTTGGTGAGCATGCCGGCGAAGATGGCCGAGACGACCGGCGGGCAGGTGTGGTAGGCGGCGGGGAGCCAGAAGAACATGGGGAAGACGGCGGCCTTGATGCCGAACGCGGCGAGGAAGAGGACGGAGACGGCGGTGACGGCGGCGGGGTTGTCGACATCAGAGAGCTTGACGGCGAGGTCGGCCATGTTGAGTGTGCCGGCCATGGCGTAGAGGACGCCGACGGCGGTGAGGAAGATGGCCGAGGAGATGAGGTTGAGGGTGACATACTTGATGGCGCCCTCGAGCTGGGCTCTCTCGGAGCCGAGCGCGAGCAGCGCGAAGGATGACATGAGCATGATCTCGAACCAGACGAACATGTTGAAGATGTCGCCGGTGAGGAACGCTCCGGAACAGGATGCGATGAGCGCGAGCAGGAGCGGGTAGAAGCCGAATTTCTCTCGCCGTTCGTCGATGGCCCCGAGGGCGTAGACGATGGTCGCGAGCCCGATGATGGCGTTGAGCAGGACCATGATGGCCGAGAGGATGTCTGCGACGAAGGTGATGCCGAAGGGGGCTGCCCATCCGCCGGCCTGGACGGCGGCGATGTCGGGGAACGCCGGGTGGAGCAGCGCGGCGAGCAGGGCGACGGCGGCGGCGAGCAGCGCGGCGCCGGCGAGCGTGGCGATGATGCGCTGCGCGAGCACGCTCTTCCACGCGATGATGCACGCGATGGCGGCGGCGAAGGGCACGAGGATTGGCAGGACGATGAGCACGCTCATGTGTCGGTGGCCTTCATGTCATCGAGGTCATCGGTGCCGACTTCCTGGTACGCGCGCTTCACGAGGACGGATGTGAAGGCGAGGATGGCGAAGGAGATGACGATGGCGGTGAGGATGAGCGCGAGGGGGAGGGGGTCGGTGAAGTCGCCGTTGGTGACGGTGCCATTCATTGACTTGTCGCCCTCGCGGATGAGGGGCGGGGCGCCTCGGACGATGCCGGGGGAGGCGAAGATGAGCAGGTTGGCGCCGTGGCCGAGGAGGGCGAGGCCGAGAAGGAGCTTGACGATGCTCCTTCTGAGCATCATGTAGAGCCCGGCGGCGTAGAGCAGCCCGATGACGATGGCGAGCAGGAGCTGCATGGTTCAGGTCTCCGCGAGGTTGAAGATGAAGGTGAGGGTGACAGCCATGACGGTGAGGTAGACGCCGATGTCGAAGACGACTGGGGTTCCGACCTTGATCTCGCCGAGGCCGGGGACGCCGAAGCTGGTCCACATGCCCTGCATGAAGGGGAGGGCGAAGAGCATCGCGAAGATTGCGGATCCGAGGGCGACTGCGAGCCCGGTGCCGAGGAGGGTGAAGAGCCTGGCGCGGAGCATGCGGCGTGCGCCTTCGGTGCCGTGCGCCATGGCGAAGAGTGCGAATGCGGAGGCGGCGACGAGTCCTCCGACGAATCCGCCTCCTGGCTCGTTGTGCCCTCTGAAGAGCACGACGATGGAGAAGAGGAGGAGTACGGGGAGGATGATGGCGGTGGCGGTTCTGAAGATGAGCGATGTCATTGGTGGCCTCCGGCCTGCCCGGCGGCCCTGGCGTGGGCGGAGTTGTCGGCGTCTTCGGGGGTTCTCGATGGCGCGCCGTATCCGAGGGTGTCCTCGATCTGTTCCTCGGGGTCGGCCTGCTGGATGATGCCCTGCTTCTGGCGGATGGCGGCCTTGCCGGTTCTGAGCTTGAGGAGTCCGAAGACGGCGATGGCGGCGAGCCCGAGGACGAAGATCTCGCCCATGGTGTCGACGCCGCGGTAGTCGACGAGGATCACATTGACGACATTTCTTCCGAACGCGTCGAGGTAGGAGCGTTCGGCGTAGTGCTGTGAGATGGGCTCGGCGATGCGGTTTCCGGTGGCGACGAGGACGAAGCAGGTCATGAGCGCGCCGAAGACGAGTGAGATGGCCGCGTCGGCGATGCGGGCTCGCTTGGAGGAGTAGGAGGCGAATCGGGGGAGGTGGTAGAACACGAGCACGAAGATGATGACGGTGAGAGTTTCGATTGCGAACTGGGTCATGGCGACATCGGGGGCGCCGTAGAGGACGAAGGTGGTGGCGACGCCGAATCCGACGATGCCCATCATGGCGACGGCGGCGAGCCGGGAGTTGGCGAGGCAGACGAGGACCGTGGAGAGCGCCATGGATGTGATGATGGCGATGTCGAGGATGTCGATCTCGAGTGAGAGGATGGGCGTGCCGAGGGCGCCGCGGAAGAAGATGGCCCAGAATCCGAGGGCGCAGAGGGTGAGCACAAGTGTCTTGATGTAGGTGCGGAGGTTCCCGTTCTGGAGGAGGCTGGTCTGCCACTTCGCGGCGGCGAGGGTTCCGTTGAGGCAGCGCTGGAAGCCGCGATCCGCGGAGAGCGGTTCGAGCTTGTCGGTGAATCTCGTGGTCTCGACCCACCACCAGCGGAATGCGTAGAGGGCGATGCCGCCGGTGACTGCGACGATGGAGAGGGCCATCGCGATGGAGGGCTTGAGGAGGTGTGCCAGGTCGAGGTGGATCTCCGGGAGCGATGCGGCCGCGGAGAGGGTCGAGGAGGCGACGAGCGGTTCCGCGAAGAGCGCGGGGGCGATTCCGGCGAGGATGCCAAGGATGGCGAGGGCCATGGGGCCGATCCAGAGCATCGGCAAGTTCTCGTGGGCGTGGAGGAGGTGCTCGCGCTTGGCATCATCGACGGGTCGGTCGCCGAAGAAGGGCTTGAAGCCGACCATGAGGGCGACGAAGACGGTGGCGAGCCCGGCGAGGGTGGCGGCGGCTCCGAAGAGGATCGCGAGCGGCCACGCGCCATCCCATGATCCGATGGAGGCCTTGAGCATGAGTTCTTTGCCGGCGAATCCGAACATGGGGGGCACGCCGGCCATTGAGACGGCGGCGAGGATGGCGGCGGCGGCGGTGAGCGGCATGCGGGTGGCGAGCCCGCCGGTGGCTTCGGCATCCTTGACATGGGCGCCGTGGTCGAGGTTGCCGGCGACGAGGAACATGGCGCCCTTGAACATGGCGTGGGCGAGGAGGTACGCCATCGCCGCGAGGGCGCCTTTCTCGCCGAATCCCAGCAGCATGACCATGGTGGCCAGCGAGGAGATGGTCGAGAAGGCGAGGAGCCTCTTGAAGACGGTCTGGCGTGTGGAGAGGTACGCGGCGAAGACCATGGTGAATCCGCCGACGATGATGAGCGTGATGGACCACGCGGCGGTTTCGGCGAACGCCGGGTTGAAGCGCGCGATGAGGTAGACGCCGGCCTTGACCATGGTTGACGAGTGGAGGTAGGCCGAGACGGGTGTGGGCGCGGCCATGGCGCCGGGGAGCCATGAGTGGAAGGGGAACTGGGCGGACTTGGTGAACGCGCCGAGGAGGAGGAGGGTGATGATGGCCGGGAGGAGTGGGCTTGCTGCGATGGCTTCGGGATTGGTGACGATCTCGGAGATTCGTGTGGTTCCGGCGGCGATGCCGGTGAGGATGAGCCCTGCCAGGAGGGCCATGCCGCCGAGGCCGGTGGTGAGCAGGGCCTGGAGGGCGGCCTTGCGTGAGTCTTCCTTCTGGTGGTCGAACCCGATGAGGAGGTAGGAGGTGATGGAGGTGAGTTCCCAGAAGATGAAGAGGGAGATGATGTCGTCGGCGAGGACGAGGCCGAGCATGGAGGCCATGAATGCGAGGAGGTAGCCGAAGAACCGGGAGTGATGGGGATGCCCGTTGAGGTAGTCACCGGCGTAGACGGTGATGAGGGTTCCGATGCCGGTGATGAGCAGCGCGAAGAGCAGCGCGAGCCCATCGGCTCGGAGGGCGAGATTGATGTCGAGCTGGGAGACCCACGAAGCGAGGAAGGCCGGGTACTCGGTGGCGTGGGTGGGCGCGCCGGCGTGTGAGTTGGCGGAGTGTGCCGCTCCGGTGATGGATGCGAGGCCTTCGGCGGTGTGGTAGACGGAGGGGATGAGGGAGAGGAAGTAGGCGAACGCGGCGGCGGGCGCGAGGGCGATGAGGAGCCCGGACCACCTTCCGAGGTGCTTCGGGGCGAGGGGCGCGACGAGGGCCGCGGCGAATAGGATGAGCACACTCGCAAGCAACACCGTGTTCGGCCCTCAGCGGTTGGATCCGGCGTGGTTTCTGACGGCGGGAGCGATGGGCGTTCCGAGGAAGTTTGTCTTCGCAAACTTCGTCCGGGCCGCGTGCGATCCTATGCCAGCGCGGAAAATCCGAGTGACTATCGGCGGTTGGGAATGGGGACTTCCCTGAATTCGAGTTGCATCGGCATGAAGCCCCTGGCTTGGGGCTCGGCGTGGCCTACGCGGGGTGATGGGCGCGCTGGGGGCGCGGCGAGAGCGCTTCGGCTGTGCCGGGTGCTCGCGGTGCGCGGGAATTCTGGGGAGGGCGCGGGGCGCTGTTATTCGAGCGCGGCGGCGCCGGAGATGATCTCGGTCAGTTCCGTGGTGATCTGGGACTGCCGGGCGCGGTTGTACTGGCGGGAGAGGGACTTGCCCATCTTGCCGGCGTTGTCGGTGGCGGCCTTCATGGCGACCATTCGGGCGATCTGCTCGGAGACGACGGCATCATTGATGCACTGGAACAGGGTGGTCTTGACGGTGACGGGGAGGAGGTCGTTGAGCAGTTCCTCCGGGGAGGGCGAGAACTCGTAGTCGACGCTGGAGGAAGCGGGTGCCGGCGCATCGCCTTCTTCGGGCGCGGGCGGCTTGAGGGGGAGGAGCTGGAGCACTTCCGGGCGCTGTCTGGCGGTCGAGATGAACCGCATGTAGACGATGCGGACGGAGGCGATCTGCCCGGCGACGAATCGGTCCATGTAGTCCTGGGCGAGTCGTTCGACTTCCTCGAACCTCGGCTGGTCGCCGAAGGTGTGGGCGGCGGCGACCTCGAACTGGTTGAACCGGAAGAACGCAGCGCCCTTCTTTCCGACGATCTCGCGGATGATGTTGCGGCCGGCGGCCTTGGCCTCGCGCATGTGCGCGACGGCGGCGCGGAGGACGGCGCCGTTGTAGGCGCCGCAGAGCCCGCGGTCGGAGGTGAGGGTGAGGACGAGGTGGGGGCCTCTGGGGCCGCCGTCCGGGCCTTCGATGAGGGGATGGGAGATGTTGCCGGCCTTGGCGGCCAGTTCGGTGACGAGGTCGAACACGCCCTCGGTGTAGGGTTTGGTTGCCAACGCCCGCTGCTGGGACTTGGCGAACTTTCCGGTGGCGATCATCTGCATCGTCTTGGTGATGCGCTTGATGTTGCCGACCGCCTTCATCCGCTTCTTGATTTCGCGTGCCTTGGCCATGGGGCGGGAGTGTAGCGGGGTGGATGCGGGGGGTGAAGCGTTGCGGTGCGGCGTTGGGCGCGGTGATGCAGGGGGCAGTGAGGGCGGCGAGAGCGGGTTTTGTTCGGTCGAGGCGGATGGGGTGTTTGCGGGGTGCCGGGGACCGCGAACGACCCTCCCCACTGCTTCCAGCCTGCGGGAGTGCGCGGGGCCGCAGGGAGCGGGCGGGGCGCGGGGTGTCGGGCCGCGACGCCGGCGTGCGATCGATCTTGTCAGGGGGCGGGTCGCCTCGTCGGCGATTTCCTGGCCGGCTCCTTCGTGGCCTTCTTGGCGGCCTTCTGGGCGGCCTGCTTGGCGGGCGTTGGCTTCTTTGTGGTCTTCTTCTTGGTGGTCTTCTTGCTTGCTGCTTTCTTCGTGGCGGGCGGTGCCTTGGATGGCTTGGGCGGGAACATTGCTTCGTACTGCGCGATGAACTGCTTGACGGGCATGTCGGCGATGGTGCGGGCGATGAGGTCGAGGGGGATGTCCTCGAGTTTCTTGAACCGGACGCAGGACTTGCCCATGTCGAGCTTCCTGCCTGTGGCGAGCCACTGCTCGCGGAAGCGCTGGACTCGGGCCTCGTCCGTGTAGAGGCAGAACAGGTAGAGGCTGATGTGGTTTTTCTGCGAGCCGATGCCGGCGAAGGGGAGCGGCTGCGTGGGATCGCAGTGGTAGCCGCGCGGGTATATGGAATGGGGGACGGCGTAGCCGATCATGCCGTAGGACATGCCCTCGGCGTAACCGCCCTTGAGGTTTTTCTTGATGACCTTGCGGAGCGCTTCGACCGCGTGGGCGCGATCGGGGGGGAGGGAGGCGATGTACTCCTGCACGGTGGCGGCTTTGGACTGCATGGTGTTCAGGATATCCGCAGCGGTCGGGGATGTGCGCAAGACAGCGACCGGCCCAGGGGGCCGGTCGCGGGGGGAGGGAACGGGGTTGAGAGCGCGATCGCGGCGGGGTTTTGTGGATCAGGCCGTGGCGGCTCCGGACTTCTTGCCGTGGTCGCCCATGACGGACTTCGAATACTCGATGGTCTGCTGGATGTTGCGCTTCATGTATCCGCCGGCGGCGGTTGGGACGGCGTTGAGGATGACGCCGAGGAACTCGGCTGGGACATCGGCGAACTGGTTGCGGAGCCTGGCGAGCAGGCCTCGCGTTTCGGCGTAGGCGCGGACGACAAGGAGCGTCGAGGCGGCGTGCTGGGCGATGGCCATCGCGTCGGTGGAGACGACGGCGGGCGGCGCATCGATGATGACGAGGTCGTATGCGGCCTCGGCCTCGCGGATGATCCTGTTCATGTCGTCGGTGTTGAGCCTGTCGAACACGCCGCGGCGATCTGTTCCTGCGGTGAGGATGGAGAGGTTGGGCTCGGAGGTCTGGATGACGGATTCGGCGAGGGTGCGGGACGGATCGCGGAGGATCTCCGCGACGCCGGGCCCTTCGGCGACCGTGAAGGTGGTGTGGAGCGAGGGCTTGCGGAGGTTGGCGTCGATGAGGAGGACGCGCTTGTCGACTCGGGCAAGCGAGACGGCGAGGTTCGCGGCGACGGATGAGGCTCCGGATCCGGGCGCGGCCGGGGCGATGAGCAGCGAGCGGTGCCCCGCGGTTTCGAGTTTCTTGAGCAGGGTGGTTCTGACCTGGCGCATGGTCTCGGCGATGGAGCCGTCGGGGCGCATGAGGCAGGCCTTGTCGAACGAATCCGGCGCCTTGGGATCGAGCGCGATGTCTGGGAGGACCCCGAGGAGCCTTGTGCGCGGGATGAGCGAGACATCCTGGGGGGTTCGGATGCGCTTCTCGCGGATCTCCTTGAGAACGACGAGGCCGCCGGCGATGCCGCATGCGAGGATGACGCCGAGAGGGAGGAAGATCCTGAGCTGCGGGAAGGCGCGGCCCTCGGGGAGCCTTGGCGCAATCTCAAGCCTGACGCGGATGCCCCGTGCCTGGAGGAGCTGGACGCTGTCGTTCTGGATCTGGAGTGTGTTGAGTCGTTCGCCGAGCTGGGTGCGTTCCCTGGTGAGCCCTTCGACTTCCTTGATGACCTGCGTGATGTCCTGGAGCTTGGCGGTGGCGGCGGCGAGCCGCTCGACGGTGTCGTTCTCGCTGGCGTTGAGGGCCGAGAGCTGGTTGCTGAGTCCTTCGACTGTGGACTGGTAGATGGCGGCCTGGCGCTCATCAAGGATCTGCTTGCGGCTCTGCTCTCGGGAGCGGATGCGTGACTCGAGGAAGATGACGGTCTGGTGGTTCGGGCCGAGGCGTTCGCGGGCCGAGTCGAGATCGGCCTTGAGCGAGACGATCTCGGACTCGAGGCCTCGGGCGATGGGATCGGACTCGGCTTCCATGATGACTGCGGGCGGGTAGACCCTTCCCTGCGAGGACTCGAACTGCTCCTGGTAAGACGCGAGCTGATCGGTGAGCAGGGACCGCTGCTGGCGCATGGCGCCGAGCATGGTCTGGAGCTGGCGGACCTCGATGGCGAACTCGGTGTCGGTCTCGCGGAGCGATGTGAGCTTCTTGTCGGAGAGAAGGGTGTTGATCTCCCGGTCGAGGATGTTCATTTCCTCGCGGATGGTGTCCATCTGATCGCGGAGATTGCCCTGCTCGCTAAGGATGTTGGTTCGTTGTCCGGCGTTCGTCCTGGTCATGTAGGACTCGGTGATGAGGCGGGCGATCTCGGCGGCGTCGGTGGCGGTTGGCGCGGAGACGGAGAAGCGGAAGTAGTTGGTGTCGGGGACGAGGCTGGCGCTGACGGCCTCGGAGAGGGCGACGCGGGCCTCGATGATGTCGATGGCGCCGCCGGCCATGAACTGCCTGGCGTAGGAGAGTTGCTGGAAGGCGGGGTCTTCGACGACTGGAATGAGGATCTGCGGTGACTGGAACTTTTGGATCTCGGTGCGCATGAACCGATCGATCTCATCGCGGTTGCCGGCCTCGCCCTGGAGCGCGGGGTTCTCGGCGTCGTAGGGCGGCTGGACCTGGAAGGTGGCGGTGGACCTGTAGAGGGGGGCGACACGGCCGAGGACCGTGTACACGGCGAACCCGATGGCAGCGCCGATGACGAAGGCGACGGCGAGCCAGTGCCAGTACATGCGGAGCAGGCGGATGGGGTCGAGCACCGCAGCGCTGACGGCGGCCTGTGTGGCGACCGGGGCTCCGGGGCGTGGCTGCATTCCGGGCTGGGGAGGGCGTGGACCCATTGGCGGCTGTGACATGGTCTTTTTGAACCTCCCGGCCGGTTGCTGAATGGTTCTGCGCCGGCGATGGCGGACTGGTCGGTGCTGGCTTGCGGCGTCGATCTGCCCGCGGGCGGGTGCGATCGGCGTGCTGGGGGCTGGATGTCGCGGAGCGCGACGCCTCCGCGGATTATGGACTGACTGAGAGGATCGACCGGATCGGGGGCCGCCTCCGGTGCCGAGGCGGTTCGAACGGGCGTGGAGACTCCTTGGGACGACTGTACGCCGCGGATGATGGGGCGTTCACCATGATCGGGCGTTGGGGGTTGTGCGGTTTGAGTGTTTGGTGCGCGGATCCTGGGAGGGGGTGGGCGGGTTTGAGGGCCCCGGACGGGTGGTTGGGCGGTCTCGGCGGGGTGGAGTGGGACGGTGTGGGGAGGGATCAGAGTCCGAGCGCTGCCTCGATTTCCTTGAGCTTCGACTCGTAGGAGTCCTTCGTGATTGTGCTGGCGTTGGGCATGGCGGCCCTGGAGGCTCTGGCGGCGGATCTTGCCTGGGGCTCGAGTTGGAGCCCGAGCAGGACCTGTGCGAGGTGGAGTTGTGTGGGGACGATCTCGTCGGGCGTGTCGGCGATGGCGGCGGCCTGCTGGAGCACGGCGCGGGCATCCTCGTAGCGTGGCGGGTCCATGCCGAGGTAGACCGTGCCGAGTGTGTCGAGGATGACGGGTTCGTTCGGGGCGAGCGCGGCGGCGCGTTCGGCATAGGGGAGCGCGCCGGCGACATCGTTCTTGTCGGTGGCCAGGATGTAGGCGGTGTTGTTCAGGCAGACGATGTCGGTGTCGTCGATGCGGACGGCCTGCTGGAAGTCTTCGATTGCCTTGTCGGACTGCCCCATCTGGAGATGGGCAAGCCCGCGTGTCTTGTGGAGTTGGAATCGGACGGCATCATCGTCGCTGAAGCGCTCGAGGAGCGCTGTGATGTCATCGACGACGGCCTGGAATGCCGAGTTGTCGCCGCGGGTGGTCATGAACCTGAGCTGCTCGGACAGAGCGAGGAGCATCGGGGGGAGTTCGCCGGAGTTGGACTCGCGTGCGAACGCGATGGCTTGGGACTGTCCGCCCAGGATCTGGGTAGCGGCCTCGTACCACTCGCCGAGCGAGGCGCTGTCGCCCAAGGCCCTTCGGAGCGCGCGAGCGAGGGCGGTCCTGGCTTCGCTCTGGAACCTGGTGGCGGCGGTGTCGTCGCGTCGCTCGGCGGCGGAGGCCCTGAGCGCTTCGGCGGTGCGTGCCTCGAGGATGGACCAGAGGACGGGCTCGCTGGGCGTGGAGTAGGACGGATCGGCGCGGACGACCCGGAGCGCGGCAGCGGCCTCCGGCGGGGTGAGGCGCTGGCCCGAGCGGATACGGGCGTCGAGCCAGGCGGCGGCGAACGCCGCGTTCTCGGGGTCGGTCTGGCGGAGGCGGTCGATGAGCCGGGCGGCATCGCTCCAGCGGCCAATTTCCTGGAGGAGCGATGTGACCTGGACCTGGATGGCCAGGTCGTTGGGCCTGCGATCGGCGAGGGCGATGGCCTCGTCGGCTGCTTCGGCGGATCGGCCGGCGCTGTAGAGGGTCTGGACGAGCAAGAGCGAGAGGCTGTCCTCGTTGGGATTGAGGCGGATGGCTTCCCGGAGGGTGGTGATGGCGCTGGTAAGTTCGCCGCGTGCGCGGAGGATGTTGATGCGGAGCTGCCACGGCTCGAGGTTGCCGGGCTCGAGGGATGCGGCGCGATCGAGATCGGCGAGCACATCCTGGATGAGCGCGGGATCGGCGGCGTTGAGGCGGGCCCTGGCGATGAAGGGCGCGGGCTGGCTGGGGTGGGCCTGGACGGCCTGGTCGAGGATCTGCCGCGCCTTGCGGGTGTCGCCTCGCTGGGAAGCGATTCTGGCGCGGAAGAGGAGCCTGCGGAGGTCGTCGGCGGGGAGTGTGCTCAGCGAGCCGAGCGTTGATTCGGCTTCGTCGAGTCGGCCGAGGAGGATCTGTGCCTCGACGGCTTCGATGCCGACCCTGGCGTGGCGTTCGGGGTCCGCGTTCGGATCCAGCATGGTGAGCGCGCTCTTGTAGGCCTCGACGGCTTCGGTCAGTCGCCGGCGGGCCTCCTGGTCGGCGCGGTCGGCCTGTGCTGCAGCGCCCGAGGCACGGAGGGCTTGCGCGTTGTTGAGCGTCTGGGCGCCGAGGCGGATCTGCAGGTTTGCCAGCTTGAGGGCGGGTTCGGGGTTGTCGCTGTCGGCGAGTTCATCGGCCTTGCGGTAGCGTTCGGCGGCGGCGTCCGGGCGTCCGAACTCGGCGAGGAGGTCGCCGAACGCGAGGTGGGCGTTGGCGGCGGAGGCGCGCTCGGGGTCTTCGTTGATGAAGGCCTCGAATCCGGCGATGGCCTCATCGGTGCGTTGCTGGGCGTGGAGCCAGCGTGCGTTGAGCGCGGCGATGCCGGCGGGGTTGGTGTTGGGATCCTTTGCGATGGTGTCGATGATGGCGCGTGCCTCATCCCACTGGTCGGCGTCGATGAGCGCTGAGACGAGCTCCGCGGCGTTCCCGAGGTTGGCGGGATTGCGGCGGTAGATGGATCGGCGTTCTTCGATGGCGCGCTGCCTTCCGGCGGCGCCACCGAAGCGTGATTCGAGTTCGAGCCAGAATTCGACGATGTCGGCGGGGCGCTGGCCGTACCGGAGCACCCCGGTGCGGTCGTTGATGACGGCGAGGGCTTCTGCTCCCCTGCCGGCGCGGACGAGTGCGTTGGCGTAGTCGCGCGCGATCTGCAGGTCGGTCGGTCGGCCCTCGCTGGCGCGTGCGAGGGAGGCGATGGCCTCGTTGTTGCGCCCGAGCGCGAGCTGCGCGTTTCCGAGCCAGCGCCACGCGACGGGGTTGAATTCGAGCCGCTGGACGGCTTGCTCGAGGGCGCGGACGGCTTCGGCGTGGTTTCCGCGGGCGAACTCGAGTCGTCCCTGGAAGAGCAGGCCGCCGACCTGATCGAGGTTCTTGTCGCCGGCTCGTCGGGCGATGGTGGAGGCCTTCTGGAAGTCGCGTCGATCGATCGCGAGTTCGAACTCGATCTCGGTGAGGACCGGGCTCTCGGGATTGATCCGGCGGGCTTCTTCGAGCGCGGCGTCCATGGCCTGCGCGTTGCCGTTCTGGGCGGCGAGTCTGAAGCGGGTGATGGCGCGCTGGAACGGGTCTTCGATGCCTGAGACGGCGAGCTCGACCGGGTCATCGGTGGTTGCGAATTCGATGTACCGGGTGAGTTGCGGGTCGCCCGGGTGGAGTCGGAGTCCCTCCTGCGCGGCTTCGAGTCCCTGCTCGCCGCGCCCGGAGCTGGAGAGCACTTCGGCGAGCGCTATCCAGAGTTCCGGGTTCTCGTGTCCGCTGTCGATCGCGCCGCGGAGCGTGGCGATGGCCTGTTCGGTCTGGTTGTCGTTGATCTGTTCGCGAGCTGTGAAGATCGCGATCATCGCGGGGTCGCCCTGGCCTGCGCGGGCCCGGAGGCGCGCGAGGGGCTCGGTGGCCGCGGGGTTGTCCGGGAATCGCTGGGCGAGTTCGGTGTAGATGCGCGTGGCCTCTGCGATGAGCTGGTCTTCTTCGAGGGTTCCCATGCCTGGAACGGTGACGGAGTCGCCTCGATCGACGGCGGCGAGGTATGTCTGCGCGATGCCGGCGAGTGCCGGGACGGGGTCCTGGAGCATCTGCGACAGGGCGGCGTATTGCTCCATCGCGGACCGGTAGTCCCTGAGTTGTGTCGAGAGGCTGGCGATGCGGAACCTGGAGTATGCATCGTCGCGGCTGTTGGCCCTCGCCTGTTCGAGGAGCCTGCGGAAGACGGCGCGCGCCTCGCCGGGGTTGTTCGTGCTCTCGAGGCCTTGTCCGAGGGCGCGGAGTGCCGCGGGCGGGATGGTCTCTCCGGCGGCTTCGTATCCCTTGACTGCCTCGGCGAGTTGGCCGACGGCGTCGCCGACGCGCATTTCGAGCAGGGCGATCCTGCCGCGGCGATCGGCGAGCAGGTAGGACTGCTGGGGAGAGAGCATCGCGGCGAGCGCATCGGCCTTCTTCCTTGCATCTTCGGCGAATGCCGGACGCTGCGGATCGTCCTCTGCCGATGCGGCCCACCTGCCGATCGCGGCGTCGGTTTGGATGGTGGCGGCGATGCGTCGGTAGCGTTGCCAGTTCAGCGAATCGAGGCTGACGGTGGGCTCGGGGAGATCGAGCATGCGCTGGGCGGCCTGGGTGGCTTCGTCCCAGTTACCGGTGTCCTCGTGGACATTCGCGAGCGCGAGCCAGGGCCTGGCCTCGTCCGAACGCTGTTCGGCGAGCTGTTCGAGGAGCCGGATCGCGGCCTGGGTGTCTTCGGCCAGATTGAGCAGCCGCGAGAATTGGATGGTCTGCAGGACCCATGAGAGTTCGACGGACTCGATGGGCGCGGCCCGGAGGGATGCGAGGATGTCGCGGACGCCGCGGATGAGTTCGTTCACTCCTGCTTCGCGCGCATCCGATCCGCCAACCGATTGAGCGAGGTCTCGGCGGAGCAATTCGAGGGCGAGGAAGCGGAGTTCGATGGCGCCGGGGTTCTCGGCGATGAACTCCGTGATGAGCTGCTGCGCCTTGTCGCGTTCCTGGTCTGCGGCCTCAGCGCGACGGGCGTCGCGGAGCAGTTCTTCCTGGGCGAGGTGCCAGCTTGCCTGCCAGAGAGCGGGCTGTTCGCTGTCGGGGGAGGACTCGCGCCACGCTTCGAGCAGTTCCCATGCCCGTTCGATGCGCTGGGGATCGACAGCGGTGCGGGCCATGAGTTGGACGGTGACCATCGCCTCATAGGCTCTGGCCCGGTCAGCGTCTGGGTTGTTCTCGGGAAGTTGGCGTGTGAGGGTGCGGGTCTCATCGGCGATGAACTCGAAATCCTGGATCGAGGCACCGAGGGTCGTGACCCGCTCCCAGAGGAGCGCGAGGTATTCGAGCACGGGTTCCGGATCGGTCGGCGTGATGAGCGAGATGGAGCGCGGGATGTTCTGATGGAACCGGTAGCGGCGCGCGGCGTCTGCGCTGGAGGTGGGGACGGTGAGCGCGAGCGCGTGCTGCCACTTCTTGAGCCATTCGAGGTTGGTGCGGTCGGTGCCGACGGCGCGCTCGTAGGCCGAGGATGCTTCTCGGATGGCCTGGCTCGCGGCCTCCGCGTTGCCGGCCTCGAGGGCCTGCTCGTAGCGGACCATGGCGGCGTCGCCCTGTGTGATCTGGCGCTGGCCTGAGCTGGAGAAAGCCCGGAAGGCGAGGAAGCTGGCGGCTCCGACGGCGATGGCCATCACTGCGAGGAGCCCGATCACGAACTTGGTGTTGACCTTGGTCGCCATGGTGCGATGCCCTGTCTGGAGTGCTGCTGGTGGGATGGCTTGGATGGATCCGCCCGGTCGCCTGAGCGGCGAACCCGAACAGTACCCTTCCGGCTTCGGTTCGATGCGAACGATAGCGGTGGGGCACGGTCGTGGTGGGCACCGCCTGTAACGCTGAAGATCGGCGCGGTGTTCGCGCCGCATGATGGGATTGGGGAGTATTCCCGGAACAGGGGGCGGAGGTGGGGAGCGGGCGCGGTGTGTGTTGTAGGAGCGGGGTTGCTGTGGCGTCAGGAGGAGGGCGTGGGCGTGGTCGGAGCGGACGCATCTTCGGTCGGCGGATACCTGCCCTCGCGGACCTCGACCCAGTCGGGCACGCGGCGGGCGATCGATGGGAGGATCTCGTCGAGGAGTTGGGCGGCGAGCATGCCGAGCTGCTCGGGTGAGTCGACGCTGGAGCTCATGAACTGGACCTTGGCGTAATAGGCGTACTCATCGACGAGCGAGATGCCGGATTGGCGGACGCCGATGGCGGTGGGGAAGATGCGGCCGTTGGAGATGAAGAAGTACCCGGCGTAGATGCGCCGTCCCTCGGCGTCGGTGTACCCGGAGACATTGAGCCTGAGGTCCTCGATGCCCTGCGGGAGGCGGATGCGCTGGAACGACTCGGAGCACCTTCCGGTGTGGATGACGCCGTGGAGCGACTCGTCGAGCCCGGTGGCCTGGGTGAAGCCGGGCTTGCCCGGTGCATCGCTGAAGGTGAGGGGGATGTCGACGAGGCGTGGGGCGGCGGTCATCTGCATGCCAGCGCCAACCATGCATCGTTCGGGGACATGGGGGACGGTGTCGATCATGCCGGTGTAGTAGGCGAGGTGGAGCTGGATAAAGACGGGGTTGTCGGACTCGAAGGGCGGATTGAGGGCCTGATACCAGCGCGAGAGATAGTTGTCGGTGCCGAGTTCTTCGAGTTCCTCGGGGCTGACGGTGGCATCGGACTCGATGCGGAAGTTGTCGAGGCGCACGCGGGATCCGTCGGCGGCGTTGTTGAGCGTGTGGAATCGGATGTTCCCAGCGGGGTAGATGGGTTCCTTGGCGAGGCGGATGTTCATGGCGCGGACGACGGCGTCGAATGCGAAGGCCGAGCCGAGGACGACGAAGACGGCGATGCCGGCGGCGAGCCAGCGTTCGGTGCGGGCGCGGCGGATGGGCGCGGTGGCCGCGTGCGTGTTCGATGGCTGAGGGGTGGTGGTCATGCGGTCGTGGCCTTCTTGCCGGGCTTGGGCTTGGGCTTGGGCTTGTTCTTGCTGTTCTTGTTGGCGTCGCGCTGTTCGGTGGTCGGCTGGACGATCTTGACGAGGCACCAGTCGATGAGCATGAAGAGCCCGAATGCCGGGACGAGCAGGAGCATGCCGATGATCTTGTGCGATGCTCCGACGGCGAGGTCGGCGTCGATGAGCGATGCGATGCCGAGGACGGCGACGCGGATGATGTTCATGAGCAGCGCGACCGGGACGGCCGCGAGCATGAGGGCGGTGCGCTGCCACCATGTGCGTTCGCTGAGGAAGGCGATGGCGACGGCCAGCGCGACGAATGCGACGAGGGTGCGGAGCCCTGAGCAGGCCTCGGCGACATTGAGTGGGTGCCAGACTTTCCCGCCCTGATCCCAGACCTGGAGAAGGTTGCCGGAGACGAGTGTCTCCACTCCGATGGAGTTGAGCACGATGAAGGCGCCCTGGGAGGCCATGAGCTGGAGCCGGAATGTGATGGCGGACATGATGGTGTCCGAGATGGAGACGGCGAAGGCGAGGTACGCGAGCGGGAAGACGAAGATGGCGAATCGTGCGGGGCCCTGGAGGAGCAGGACGAGGCCGGTGAGCGCGAGGATGAGCGCCGCGCCCTGGGCCATGTGGGAGTAGGAGAGCGTGAAGTAGAAGTAGGCGGCGACCCCGAGTGTAAGTGGGAGGACTCCGGGCCAGCAGATCTGGGCGGGGCGCTGTCGGAGTTCGCGGCGTGAGCGCCAGACGGCGTAGAGCGAGATGATCGGGACGATGAAGGCGTGTCCCCAGTCTTCGAACATGCGGGCGGAGAGCCCATCGCGGGCGAAGAGGTCGCCGTAGACCGGGATCCACGCGAGGGCGGGGATGTCGACGCCGAGTTGCCTGGCGATGACAGCGCGGAAGAGTGCGATGAACCCGAGCGCGAGGATGGCGGCGACGGCGACGCCGGTCCATGTGCGGAATCCGACGGCGGCGAGCCACTTCGGGAGGTTGGGATCGGCGCGCGGGGGCACCTGCACGCCGGGCGTGGGATCGAGGCTCAGCCCGGCGTTTCTGGGCTCTGCGACGCTGCTCATGCGTGCGTCCGTCTCCTTGGGCGCTGTCGGTGTGTGATCGTTGGTGTGTTCCTGGATGAGAGCGGCTGGAGCGCTGCGGTCTTGGCGATGCGTGCATCGGCCGGGCGCCTCGGCGGCTGGGGAGAACATCGGTCGGCGGCCCGCTCGCGTGTGGGCGTGGAATGGGAACGCCCGCGAACGGGGGATTCTTCCGCGGGCACCGGGAGGCGCGGCTCTGGGGAGAATATCGCGGGGGCGGCGTGGATTCTGCGCGCGGGCGGAGGATCGGTCGGCGCGCCGAGGGCACGGGACATGTCAGACGCGCGTTTCACGCGGCGGATGTGCTCGTTGGATGAGGGCGATGCGTGGACGGGTTAGCGACCGCCAACATTGGTCGGAGGTGCGCCGAAGACATCGTTGCCGAAGTTGCGATCGAGGAGGAAGCCGAAGCCGTAGGAGGCGCGGAATCCGCCGCGGATGACGGCGAGGGGGGTGGCCCAGAAGTTGGTGCCGAAGTTGAGGACATCGTCGGGCTTGAGGAGGATGTCGGGCTGGGTTCCTTCCCAGATGGCGCGGGCGTTGAGCCGGACGACGGCCTGTCGGTTCTCGCCGACGCGCCGGATGAGATCGACGCGTTCGGGGATTCCGATGGCGTTGAGCCCGCCGGCGGCGGCCATGGCGCGCTGGAGGGTGAGTTCGGAGAGGGGGTCGAGCGTGAAGACGCCGGGGCGCGCGATCTGGCCGGTCATGTAGACGAGCCCGGCTGGTGGGGGCGGGACGGAGACGACATCCTGCGGGCGGATGACGATGTTGTACTGGGCTGCGCCTTGGAGAAGCGGCGCGACGGGGACCTGGATGACGCGCTGCGTGCGGAGCCCATCGTCGATCTGCGCGGAGGCGAGGGGATCATCGCCCTCGGGGAGTCCGGGGGTGGTGGGGTCGGGGATGGTTGGCGCGGCGGTGCGGACGACCTTGCGCCAGCGTCCATCGACGAAGCGCCACTCGGCGGGCGTGTTGGCGGCGGTGACGGTGATGGGGGCGGTGGTTTCGGAGGGAAGATCGACGCGGACCGGTCCCGATGGGATGGCCGGTGACTGGGGGAGCCCGGTGTCGATGAGGTCGACGGCGGGCGGATTGGCGGGTTGGTTGGCGGGCGTGTTGTTGGGTGTGTTGGCGGGCTGGGATTGCGAGATGGCCGCGACGGTGGCCGCGTCGATGAAACGACCGCCGCCACCCGGGCTGGCGGCGAGCGCGGAGAGCCCGATGGGCGCGCTGCCGACAGCGCCGGGGTTCTCTTCGGGTTCGGTGAGCCTGTTGATGAGGTCGAGGATGTCCTCGCTCTGGTTGGGCGTGCTCGGCTGCGATGGGGTGGTGGTGGGTGTGCGGGGGGTGGAAGTTGATGGGGTGCCGAGCGCGCTGTCGACGGGGTCGGACAGCGGGACCTGGCGGATGACATAGACATGCTTGAGCGTGGGCGAGATGCCGCCGGCGTCGGTGAGGGCTTCGAGAAGGCGGTAGTCGGGGTACGGGATCTGGAATCTTGAGGGGACGCGGACAGCGCCGAAGATGGAGAAGGTCTGCTGGCGCGGGACGGCAATCTGGACCGAGACGGGGTTGACTGCGCGTCCGAAGTCGGAGCCGACGAGCCCGGCGTTGATGAGCGCCCTGGCGATGGCGGCCTCGGCCTCGGCGGCGGTAAGCCCCTGGACGGGGATGCGCCCGACCTGGCGGATGTTGATCGCGCCGGTGGGGTCGACGAGCAGTTCGACGGTGGAGGGCACGCCCTCCTGATCGAGCGCGTAGATCTGGGCGGAGATGACATCGCCGGCGCCGATGCGGTAGGCGAGGGCCTCGGGGACGAGGTCTTCGGAGCGGACCTGTGAGATTTCTACGAACTCGCCGGTGTCGGATTCGATGGAATCGATGCGGTCGAGGATGGGGACGATGGTGGGCGTGTTCTCCCAACGGCCGACGATGGAGGGGTCCATGAAGTTGTCGACTTCGCAGCCGACGAATGTGAGCGCGGCCGAGGCGGCGAGGAGCGAACCGGCGATGGCCTTGAGGATGGCCGGGGTCCGCGTGCCGTGGACGCGGTCGTGGTTGCCGCGTGATGTCGGTTGGTTGTGGTGGTGCGGCATGGGGATCTGCGGCCTCGGTGGTCGGGGGAGGGTGCGGGATTCGGAGCTGCGGTGGGTGACGCGGGGCACCCGGTTGGTCTGTCGTCCACTCCCTTGCGCGGCGGGTGGAACGGAGGTGTCGTGGCGGGGGATTCGGGGGTTGTTGGTTAGTCTACCCTTACTTTTGGGAGTGGGCAGGATGGGTTGGGACGGGGCACTGGGGCTCTGAGGGGGTTGTGTGGGGAATCAGCGGCCGGGGAGGGACATCGGCACGGACGGTGTACGCCGTCCATTCTGTGGCGTTCGCGCCAGTGGGTGGAATGGAGCGTGCCCGAGTGTGGGGATGGGCGGGGGTCGGGCGGGCGGCGTGGTGAAATGGGGGTTCGGCGATCTTGAGTGTCCGATCCCGGGGTGGTTGGGGAGGCGGGGGGATCTACACTCGCGTCGTGAGCACTCCATCGATGACGGACGGAACGGGATCGGGCGCTGGGGGGGCGGGCAGCGCTGGGACGGCGGCGCGGTCGCCGCGGTTCCTTGAGCGGCATCCGCGGGCGCTGGGCGGGGATCCGATGAAGCGGATGGAGACCCCCCTGCTGTCGCTGACGGACCGGGTGCTGAACAACCAGGCATCGGAGAAGCACACGCTGGCGATGAAGCGGAAGCCGAAGTGGCTTCGGGCGAAGGCGCCGGGCGGGCCGAAGTATGTGGAGCTTCGGAACCTGCTCCGCGACAACGGGTTGCACACGGTGTGTGAGGAGGCCAACTGCCCCAACATGGGCGAGTGCTGGGCCCGGGGTGTGGCGACGATCATGATCCTGGGGGACACCTGCACGCGCTCGTGCGGGTTCTGCAACATCAAGACGGGGCGCCCGAAGGCGGTGGATCTGGATGAGCCGAGGCGGGTGGCGGAGTCGGTGAAGATCATGTGCGAGGGGGCGGGGCTGCGGCACATCGTGATCACTTCGGTGAACCGGGATGAGTTGCCCGATGGTGGTGCCGGCGTGTGGGCCGAGACGATCCGGCAGACGCGGGAAGCGACGGATGGGCGGGTGTCGATCGAGGTGCTGATCCCGGACTTCCTGGGCGACTGGGATTCGCTGCAGAAGGTGATCGATGCGGCCCCGGAGATTCTGAATCACAACCTGGAGTCGGTGCCCCGGATGTATCCGGCGGTGCGCCCGCAGGCGAAGTACGCGCGGTCGGTGGAACTACTCAAGCGGACGAAGGATGCGGGGCTGGTGGCGAAGACGGGGATCATGGTGGGGATCGGCGAGAAGGATGCCGAGGTGTACGAGTTGATGCGGCACCTGCAGGATGAGGCGAAGACGGACATCCTGACGATCGGGCAGTACCTGCAGCCGACGCCGAACCACCTGCCGATCGATCGCTGGGTGACGCCGGAGCAGTTCGATGAGTACCGCGAGCGGGGCGAGGCGATGGGGTTCGCGGTGGTGGAGAGCGGGCCGATGGTGCGTTCGAGCTACCACGCTGATATGCAGGTGGAGCAGCTTCTTGGGAAGGACAAGGAGCGGTATGAGAAGGTGATGAAGTTGATGGGGCGGTGAGGGGGATGCGCGGCGACCGTGCGTGGTTCACGGGCAGCCGCCGCCGAAGGCTCCGAGGAGGATGGTGAGGTCGTCGGAGTTGACGAGGCCGTCGCCGGTGATGTCGCCTGGGCAGTTGGTGGGGATGGGGCAGCCTTTCCATCGGGCGAAGCGTGCGGCGGGTTGGCCGGCGACGGTGGTGAAGAAGCCGCCGACATAGAGGGCCGGGCCGTCGCCGTCGTCGAAGACGATCATGGCGGTGGCGTTGCCGTTCAGCCCGATGCCGCTGGGGCCCAGCAGCGGAGAGAAGTACTGGGCGTTCCAGCGGGCGATGCGGTTCACGGTCGTGCCGCCAGCGATGTCGAGGAATCCACCGATGAAGACGGACGCGCCCGCGCCCGTGCCCTCGTCGTACGCCGCGATCGCGCGCACGCTGGGGTTTCCGGCGATGCCGGTGCCGACGGGGCCGGTGAGCGGGGAGAACTCGAAGCCGTCCCAGCGAGCGATGCGGTTGACGGTGACGCCACCGGCGGTTGCGAACTGTCCGCCGATGTAGAGAGACGGCGGGAGGTCAAGCGGTCCCTCGATGGCCGCGAGTGAGTCCACTGATCCGCCCACGCCGTTTCCGCCGGGGGCGATGAGTGGTGAGAACTCGAAGCCGTCCCACCGCGCGATGCGGCTGGCGGAGACACCGCCGGCCGTCGCAAAGATTCCACCGACATAGAGGGCGGGACCATTGCCGTCGTCGTAGACCTCGAGCGCATCCACGCGAGCGCTGACGCCCGTCCCGCTCGGTCCGGTGAGCGGCGTCCACGCGATGCCATCCCATCGTGCGATGTTGTTGGCGGGTATGCCTCCGGCGGAAGCGAAGAAACCTCCGGCGTACAGAGCGGGGCCGGACCCGTCGTCGAAGACCTCGAGGGCGAGAACGCTTGGCGAGCTTCCGCCGGCGTCGAGCACCGGGAGCGACTCCCAAGTCGCGCCATCCCACCGTGCGATCGCGGCTGCGGGCAAGCCTCCCGCGACATCGAACCGGCCACCGACATACAACGCTGGACCGCGTCCATCGTCGAACACCGCCATCGATGCTCCGAGGGGTGAGTTCGAGCCGCTCAGCCCCTCGCCCGAAGGCCCAGCGAGCGGCGACCACGCGGTGCCGTCCCACTTGGCGATGCGTGTGGCGGCCTGCCCGCCAGCCAAGGTGAACTCCCCGGCCGCATAGATCGCGGGCCCTGTGCCGTCGTCGAAAATCTCAAACTTGAGTATCCCGTCGTTGACCCCGGGCAGGACTTCCCACTGAGGGACACACTGGGCGGCGGCGTGGGGGAGCGCGTGCGGGAGGAGGCAGGCGGCGACGATGAGCGTGGCGGCGGTCGCGTTTCGCGTGAGCATGGGTGGATCTCCCAAGGGGGGTGCGGGTGTGATGAAACCCCATGCGTGAATCGGGCGCGGATTGCCCCAGCGGATTGGCGATGGCGTGCGTATTGGTGGTGTGCCGCCTGCGGGGGAGAGCGCGCGGGTCGCCCTGAGCCGGGCCCGAGAATGCCCGCTCAGAGGATGCCGAGGGCGTCGGCTCCGATGAAGGCGAGGGTGAGGGTTGCGGCGGCGTACAGGCCGGCGGCGAGGTCGTCGAGGAGGACGCCCCAGCCGTGGGGGAGTTGTTCGAGTTTGCGGGCGGGGGGGAGTTTGATGATGTCGAAGATGCGGAAGAGGATGAACGCGGCGGCGCAGGCGGTGGTGATGAGGATGAGGCGGTCGGTGGTGAGGGCGCTGAGGGCCTGGAGGGGGTTGGGCGCGGCGGTGGCGCGGGAGGGGAGCGTGGCGGGGATGAGCCATGTGAGCGGGAGCAGTGCGAGGGCCTGGGCGGCGGTCTCGTCGGCGACGACCTCGGGGGCGTCTTTGATGGCGAAGCGGCGCTCGGCGTAGCGCCCGGCGGCGATGCAGATGATGGAGAAGAGCGCGAGTGTGAGCAGGAGGAGCGTGCGGATGGTGCCGGGCCCGGCGGCGATGAGGAAGAGGGCCCATGCCATGGCGACGGGCGGGAGGGAGCCCCATGTGCCGGGCGCGGGGCGGAGGAATCCGAGGCCGCCGGTGGAGAGGAGGATGGTGGGGAGGTTGAGGGGGAGGAGGGGCGCGCGGCGCTTGTTCTTGTGCGGGGCGGGTGGTGGTGAGGGAGGTGCTGGTGTGGGCGGTGTGGCGGTGGACGCGGGCATGGCGGGTGGATCCTGAGGTAGGAGGTGCGCGGCGCGATGGGGCGGCTCGGTCGGAAGCATCGGTCGCGGGGGCTAGTAGCGGGGAACGGAGGGGTCGATCTGGCGGGACCACCAGTCGATGCCGCCGGCGAGGGAGTAGGTGTTGGTGAGCCCGGCGTTGCGGAGGGCGACGGCGACGGTGAAGGACCGGCGGCCGGTGTGGCAGGCGACGACGATGCGGGTGGGGTGCTGGGGGTCCGGATCGTCGGGGTTGGGATCCTGATCGCTGGCATTGGCGTTGTCGTGCGCATCGGCGAGGGCGTCGGCGGCATCCTCGATCTCGTCGATGCGCTGCCCGATCTCGCCCATGGGGATGTGCAGGGCGTTGGGGAATCGGGCGATGGCGAGTTCATCGGGCTCGCGGCAGTCGAGCAGGAGGGTGGGCTCGGTGGCGCTTGCGAGCGCCTCGGCGAGCCAGCGCGGGGTGCGTTCCCAGTTGGGATCGTGCGTGGGATCGGGGGTGCGCTCGGGAGCGCTGTCGTTGTTGGGATGGCCCGGTGGGGTCATGGGGGCGGGTCTTTCTTGATCGTGGTCGGGCGTGATGGTGGTCAGGCGTGTGGTGGTCAGTCGGGGTGGTGCTCGGAGGGGCTTTCGGAGAGGTGTTCATCCATGGCCTGGCGTGTGGCGATCGCGCAGGCGTCGGGGGGGAAGCCTCGGCGTGCGAGCGCGGCGTAGATGCGGCGTCGGGCCGCGTCGGGTTCGAGGCGCTGGGGGAGGGAGCGGGCCTTCTTGCGTGCGCATTCGAGGGCATCGCCGGTGGTGTCGCGGGATGAGGCGGCGCTGGCGGCGGTGGTGCGGGCGATGGGAGCCGGGATGCCGCGGGCGATGAGCTTGGTTTCGATGAGGCGCTGGCCGGCGGGGGCGCGGGAGAGGAGGGACCTGGCGAGCGATTCGGCGAGGGCGTGGTCGTCGATGAGTCCGAGGCGCTGGAGGTCTTCGATGGTGTGGGCGATGGTGCGCTGGTCGTGGCCCCGGCGTGCGAGGGCGCCGGCGAGTCGGCCCGAGGCGGCGGCGCGGCGGGAGAGGGATGCGATGGCGTAGCGGCGGGCGGCGTCGCGGTCGATGGCGGCGCGGAGGGCCTCGTCGGCTTCTTCGGTCCAGCGGGTGCCGACGCGGAGGGCGAGGGATTCGATGATGTCGGCAGGGAGGGCGCCGGCGTAGCGGTTGGCGACGCGGATGGCGATGCGCCTGGGGTCGCGCTTGGTCGGCGTGAGCGCGGTGATGGTGGCGCCGATGGGCAGGTCGTCGGGCGGCTGGGGTGCGCGGCGCTGGCGGGTCGCGCCGGGAGCGCGCGGGTGGGCTGGGGGGGATTGGGGGGGTTGGGGGGGGTCAGGGTTCGAGGGCATCGAGGTATCCCTGGAGTTCGGAGAGCGCCTTGGGATCGGCGGCGGCGCGTGCGCGTTAGATGCCGCGGCGGATTGTTTCGATGGCTTCGGGGATGCGGTCGTCGGCTTCGAGGGCGCGTGCCTTGTGGAAGTAGGCGTAGAGGTAGGCGGGGTTGAGCGCGAGGCACTGGTCGTAGGCCTCGAGGGCCTCGGCGGTGCGGGCGTGCTTGGCGTGCTCCTGCGCGATCATGTACGGCACATCGGCGTCCGCGGGGTCGGCCTCGCGAAGTCGCTGGAGCTGCGCCAGTCGGTCGTCGGGCATGCCCGAGTGTAGGGAACAGCGCCCGCGGGCGGGCGCTGGGCGGAATCAGTTGCCAGTGGGCGGGAGTTCGGCCTTGAGCAGGACCCGGGGGCGGTCGGTGGGCTGGCGGACATTGGATCGATCGAAGAGCACGAGCCAGCGCGATTCGTACTCGGGCGTGAACGCGTCGGAGTTCATGGCGATGGAGACATCCTCATCATCGTCGGGGTCGTTGACGCGGATCGAGGCGACGACGGAGGGGCGGTAGGCGCGGACGACGAATGTGGCGAGGAAGACATCGGATCGTGTCTCGACGATGTTGGCCATGGCGCGGAAGATGGCGAGTCGTTCCTCGTGCCCATCTGCGCCGTGGTCGACGCCGGCGGGGATGCCGTTGGCGGTGTCGGCGGTGAGGGGCGATCCGAAGAAGCTCCTGAGGGCGCCGGCGCTGATGATCGGCTCGTAGGAGCGGAATTCGAAGGGCGGTCCGGCGTTGCGCTGGTTGTCGGCGCCGAGTTGGGCGAAGCCGGCTTCGAAGACGGCGGCGGCGTTGCTGGGCTGGAAGTAGGGCGAGGGCTCGCCGAGCGCGCCGGCGCCGGAGACGACATTCCAGCGGTGCATGAGCGGGAGCTCGCCGATGGAGATGACGCCGCGGGGCTGGTCGTTGCGCTGGCCGCCGGGCTGGCGGAGCGTGGCGCCGGAGGTGAGCCCGACGAGGGCGTTGGGTGCGAGGAGGTTGGGGAGCGGGGAGGAGGCGCGTCCGCGGCGGTCGCGGTAGGTGGTGAGCGATTCGATGCGGGTGCGGTCGTAGGCGCGGAGCCAGTCGAGACCCGAGGGATTGGATCCGAGGGGTGAGGGGAGCCCGGCGTTGCCGGTTCCGAAGGGTGCCTGGTTGTACCCGGCGATGTCGCGGCGCGGCATGGCCATGGGCAGGGACTTGAGGACCTGGTCGGGGGCGGTGTTGATGTTGATGCGGCCGTCGATGCGGGTGGCGGCGGAGTCGAAGACCTCGACGGTGTCGATGAGCCGCGCGGCGGGGGGGATGGTCAGTATGTCGGCGATGCGTGTGTTGGAGAGGTCGGTGGCGGCGTCGCGGTGGTCGCGGAGGGGGTTGATGACATTGAAGTAGGGGTTGAAGGCGACGGGCGCGATGGGGTTGGAGGGCGGGGTGGCCTGTCCGAGGAAGAGGTTGGCCGAGAGGCCGAGCTGCTCGGAGACGGTGAGCCAGTAGGGCGTGGTGGGGACATCGATGCCGGGGGCGATGCCGATGATGCCGTTGGCGGGCTGGTCGTTGAGGAGGAAGGAGGAGAACAGGGCGTTGCCCTCGGTGACGGCGAGCGCGCGGGTGGCGTTGAGCCCCGGGGTGGGCGGGCCGCTGGGGCGGTAGATGTGCGCGAAGGCGGTGAGCCTGAGCAGGTCGGCCTTGTTGAGGATGGGGCCGCGGGGGACGAAGAGTTCGAACGGCTCGGCGAAGGTGAGGGTGTTGGTCTCGTTGTTGAGCGTGTCGGCGGGGTTGGTGTTCTGGGGGGTGGCGCCGAGGCGGATCGCGCCGGGGTTGTTGGAGAAGACGCCGGGGTCCGGGAGGAGGGTGTCCGCGGGGTCGACGGGGAACTGCTCCGGCGAGGGGCTCGCGAAGTTGCTGGTAAGCGACTGATTGAAAGTGGTGGTGGTGATGGCGTCGGAGCGGAGGTCGTTCTGCTGGGGGCGTTCGATGACATAGGCGGGGAAGCCGCCGACGGGGTTGCCAGCGCCCTCCTGCTGGGCGTTGATGGTGGGCCTGCGGACTTCTGATTCGACGGTGGCGCGGGCGAAGACATAGGTGTTGGAGAAGTTGCCGCCGCCGAGGTCGGCGCCCTTGCTGAAGCGCATCTGGTCGGTGGGCGCTCCGGCGAGCGGGTAGGCGGCGGGGAATGGGACATCGTTGCCGCCGAAGCCGGCGGAGAAGTTGGGGAGCATGCGATCGATGAGGATCTCGGCGCCGTCGATGCGGCGGACGAGGAGGACGGGGATCTGGCGGATCTCTTCGAGCGAGAGGCGGTTGAAGAGGATGGGGTCGTTGGGATCGCCTGCGGGGGATTCGATGCGGATGGTGGTGGGGTTGTCGGCGAGGCGGACGGGCGTGGGCGCATCCGGCTGGGCGGCGATGGCGGCGAGCCAGTCGGTGCGGACCTCGTCCATGGTCGCGGCGGCGCGTGGGGAGGCGTTGGCGAAGTTTGCGGGGTCGGTCTGGACATAGAAGATGGCGCGGGCGCCGGGGAGGATGTTCTGGCCGACGAGGCTCATGCGGAGGCGGGTGGCGCCGCCGGAGATCTGCTTGGCGACCTGGATCTGGATCTCGATGTCGTCGAGGTTGATGGTGGTGTCGAAGGGATTCCCGATCTCGACGGCGAAAATGCTTCCGAACCGGTTCTGCGGGAGCTGGGGGTCGATGGCGATGTTGGCCGAGCCGTCGGTGTTGAGTTCGACGCCCTCGTCGTTCTCGTAGACGGCGAGGGAGTACGCGCCGATGAGGAACGGCTGGCGGGTGAACGGGACGACGGTGATGCCGGCGTTGGCGTTGCCGAGGTAGAACTGCGGGAGGGTCTGGTCGTTGGGGAACTGCTGGGGGAGGTCGCCGTAGGTGAGCCGCCCGGTGAGGACTTCGACGGGGATGGTCTCGCCGGTGGCGGCGTTGGTGAATGCCTCGCGCTGGATCTGTCCGGCGGCGATGGCTTCGTCTGGGGTTCCCTCGCCCGGCGGGAGCGAGACGCCCTGCGGGTAGAAGCGGACGATGAGCGGCTTGGCGTTCGGGTCGTCCGAGCGCGAGGCGGCGATGGTGTTGGCGGTGAGCGCGAGTGCGGCGCGGATGGCGTAGGAAGCGCCGACGGGCTGGTTGACGAATCCGTTTCCGTTGTTCCAGAGCCTTGTGGCGGGGCCCGGGAGGTTGGTGGCGTCGATCTCGTCGAGGATGCCGCCGCCGTAGTGGGCCTGCGGATCGGCGGTGAGGATGGGCGCGCCATCATCGAGGTAGGGGACGGTGGCATCGCCGCGCCATGCCTGCGGGACATCGTTCTGGCTGACGGCGGTGTTGGACAGGCGGGCGATCTGGGGCGCCAGCGCCCAGACGAATGCGTTGAAGAGTTCCTCGGTCTGCTTGTTGGTCGTCAGGGGTCGGGAGATAAGCGGCTTGGTGCGGATCTGCGGGTTGCGGTAGGCGGGATGGAGGGGATTGGTGATGGGGACGGAGGAGAAGGGCGCTGCGCCCGAGTGCGGGGTGAGAAGCCTGCGGGTGTCGTGGTAGATCTGCTCGCTGGTGGGGCGGGCGCGGGCCTGGGAGCCGTCGGTGGTGGCGAGGCGCGCGGTGAGGGAGGGCTGGCGGGAGCGGACCGGGCCGTAGCTGTATCCATTGTCGGAGATGTCGCCACCGGGGAGGTACGCGGTGGCGCCGCCGGTGGTCTCGATGCCTTCGGGGCCGTCGATGCGCTTCTCGATGGCCGAGAGGGCGTCGGAGTTGGTGCCCCAGAAGGCGCGGAGGTCGATGAGATCCGAGACGGGATAGCGGCGCGGGGGCGTGAGGGGCGAGCGATCGCCCGGGAGGATGCCCCACTCGTAGAACGCGCGGCGCTGGGACTGGGTGAGGGTGGGGTTGGTCGGGGTGTTGGAAAGGGTCGTGGTGAAGTTGCCGCCGAACGCGGCGACGGCGGTGGCGTGGTCGGGGAGCCCGAAGGTGGGTTGGATGAGCTGGGTGTAGTTCGGGATGGTGAGCAGGCCCGACCTGGCGGGGAGCCCCTCATCGTGGGTGCGCCAGGTGTTCTGTCCGAAGCCGGCGGAGCCGGGGTTGAAGACGGTGGGCGCATCGAAGGGCGGATCGACGGCGGCGGGGTTGAGCAGGGCGTCGGCGGCGTTGTCGGCGGACGCGTAGAAGGCGCTGAGCCCGAGCCCGTTGTAGAGGTGGTCTTCGAAGGCATCGATGCCGGTGATTCCGGCGGTCTCCGGGTCGCCCGGGAATGTGAACAGGTCGTTGCGGACGGGGATGCGCTTGGTGGGCGGCGTGGGGCCGAGGTCGAAGATGTTGTTGAGGACCTGGTTGTCGCCGCCGGTCATCTCGTAGATGAGCCCGAAGAAGTCGACATCGGCGGGCGTGAGCCCGTTGGAGGTGCGGGGGTCGAGGTCGAGGAAGGTGCCGGGGAGCTTGTTGGTGGGTCCGGCGGCGAGGTTCTGGCCGGCGTAGGAGAACTCGAGCGCGGTGTTGTAATTGAGCAGGCCCGAGGCGTCGATGATGCGCGCGGCGACGAACCAGTCGAGCCCGGCGAGGCTGCCCAGCGCATCGATCTGGGTCCAGCGTGCATCCGGGCGGATATCGCCATCGGTATCGACCCAGAGGCGGGTGTCGGCGTGGTCGAGCACGCCGGGCCCGGTGTCGAAGTCGTTGTCACCGATGAGGGTCATCTCGGAGAGGGGCAGATCGAAGACGACCGTGGAGTTCAGGGAGTTGTTACTGAGCGGGTTGTTGTTGTTGTAGAGGGCGCTGTCGCCGGTGCCGGGCTTGTAGAACACGCCGGCCTCGGGACCGATGGCGAGCCCGCGGTCGGCTTCGGGCGTGGAGGGATCACCCAAGAAGTCCACGCGCGGGTTGCCGAAGAAGACGCCGGGGTTGGCGTCGGGCTCGATGGCCTTGGAGAAGTACTGCCCGAGGTCGACGAACTTGCCATCGCGCCGGACCCAGGCGCCGTTGGCGCCCTCGTTGGGGTCCCAGCGGTATCCGGAGTTGATGTTCGAGACCTGGAGCCAGACCTTGGTGCGATCGAGGTTGCCGAGGTTGGCGGTGATGTCCCAGAGCGGTTCGGTGGAGGCGAGCCACGCATCGTCGGGCTGGGCGATGCGGTCCTCGGGGTTGTCCTCGTCGGCGGTGAGCACGCGGGCGTTGTTGGAATCGGCGAGGAACCAGGTGTCGGCGTGGGGGTAGTCCCAGGACTCGTTGTCCTCGAAGGGTCGCGGCCAGTTGGGATAGGTGGAGCCGAAGATGCGGATGTTGCGGGGGACATCCTGTGTGACGACCTTCTGGCCGAAGAGATCGGCGGTGAGCAGCGCGCCGATCTCGTCGATGACGGCCTGTGGCTGGCGCTCGAATCCGGCGCGTTCGGCGACGACGACGGAGGAGACGCGGTCGGAGCGGACGACGGTCATGTAGGAGAGGGCGGCGAGGGAGATGATCGCGAGCACGGCGAGCGCGAGGATGATGACGACGCCGCGGCGCGATCGGTCGGCGAGGGCTGCGCGGGCGTGTGCGAGGGGGCTTGTGCTGCTTCGGCGTGCCATGGTGTGGTGCCTCTTGCGATTCGTGGCGCCGGCGGCTGGCTGATGGCCGGCGAGGGGTTCGTGCCCCGCGGGAGCGCCGCTCGGGTGAGAGGACGCGGGTGCGGGGATCGTGCTGGGCGAATGCCTGCGTCGGGCCCTGGTGGGGCGCGCGAGGCGGGGGTGTGCGGGCGGGTCGGGTCGGTCGGGCGATCGGTCGGATGGTCGGTCAATCGACGGGGTTGACGCCCATGATGAATTCGTACATGCGTCCTCCCTCGACGCGGAATCGCTCGTCGTGGAGCGTGAATCGGAAACGGACGAGTTCGGGCTTGGCCCATGCCTCGGCGTAGGCGCCGTCGGGCGTGGGGGCGGGCCGGCGGAAGGGGAAGACCTTGAGGTACTCGTGGTCGGGGTTCTCGGCGCCCATGCTCAGCCGCCAGTCGTAGAGGCCGGTCTCCGGGCGGGCGTTGGCGGCGAGGTTGCGGATCATGAGGTTGTTTCGGAAGGCGGCGGGTGCGTCGGGCGTGAAGACGCCGAGTTGTTCGGCGAGGTCGTTTCCGCCGGTGGTCAGGTCGAACGCGTGGTCGGAGTCGAAGAATGTGACATCGTTGACGCTGAGGATGCGGGTGCCGCGGGGGACTTCGGCGATGAGGTCGGGCATCGGGTAGAGGCGGAGGAACGCCGGGCCGTAGGCGTTGACGCCCGCGCAGATGAACTCGATCTGCGACATCTCGAAGTCGAACCAGATGCGCTGCCCGGGGCGGATGGCGACGACGCGTCCATCGCCGAGATCGAGGCGCGCGGAGCCCTCGGGGTATTCGATGTTGTTGAGCGTGAAGTCGCTGTCTTCGCCGATGTTCAGGGCATCGCTCGGTCGCCAGATCCAGCCGTTGTTCCACGCGATCTCGAGCGATGAGCAGCGTGTGGCGAGCACGGCGTGCAGGTCCATGAGGGCGCCGGTCTCGGTGATGTCGGCGCCGGCGACGGTGCGGACCTGGCGGTTGAATCGCGGGGGCTCGGTCTCGGCGAGCATGCGGGTGATGGTGCCCGCGATGGCGGAGGTGAGCCCGCGTGTGTTGGCGACCTGGACGAGTCGTCCGCGGTTGTCGCCGGCGAAGGGGAGCGCATCGTTGTACAGGGGGGTGCGACGGTCGATGGTGCGGAGCCCGGCGGGGGCCGTCGCGTTGAGGTCGTCGTTGTAGGGGCGGACCTCGAACTCCTCGACGCGGGTGTTGTTGTTGAGGTCCTGGGCGATGGTGGGCCAGCCCTGGCGCGGCCAGAGCGCATCGTCGGGCTCGCCGAAGAGCCCGGTGTTGACATCGGTGATGACGGGGTCGTTGAGGGCGGGCTCGGCGTCGGTGTTGTTGTTGAGGATCTGGACGGACTCGAGCGGGCCGGCGGAGAAGGGCGAGGCGTCGGGCCTGGGGGCGCGGACGAGCGAGAGGCGCTCGTCTGCGAAGAAGTCGAGGTCGATCGGCGGGCCCTGGATGCCTTCGAGCCAGCGCTGCACATCTTCGCGCGTCATGGCGATGATGTCGGATCGTCCCATGCGGCGGAGGCGCGGGTCGGGGAGTTCGGTGTCGACCGGGCCTCCGAGCGTCTCATCGAGCCCGATGGCGCCGGTGTAGAAGTCCGCGGCGTTGAGCCTGGGGGCGATTTCCCAGTCGCGGACGAAGGGGATGACGGCGCGGGTGTTCAGGACGGGGCCGGCGATGATGTCGGCGGCGCCTGTGTCGGTGCGGGTGCCGAGCGCGAGCCCGCCGTATAGCAGGGCGGCCTGGCGGAGCACGAAGAAGCTGCCCGCGAACTCGTTGCGCGCGAGTCTTGAGACGCGGTCGAAGGTTCCATCGCCGTTGTCGGAGGGGCCATTGGTGAGGCGGAAGACATTGGGCTGCCCGGTGGTCTGCCCGAAGTCTCCGTCGGGGACCATCTGGCGGACGATCACTCCGGAGGCGTCGGTGTCGTCGGTGGGTTCAACGGTGGGGTCGAAGTCTTCATCGGGGAACGGGCGGAGCCCGTGGCCGTAGGAGATGAGCGCGGCGTCGGCGATGACGGGGAAGTCCGCTTCGGGGAGGTTCTGGTTGACGCCGTCGGTTCCGCGTCCGAACTGCTGGAAGGACTGGTATCCCGAGCCGCCGGGCGCGATGCCCATGAACACGATCTCGTCGAGGCGGACGGTGACGGCTCGGCTGCGCTCGGCGTAGGGGGCGATGCCGTTCTCGAGGTCGAATCGGCGATCGTCGTCGTTGAGATAGATGGCGCGTTCGTCGTCGCCCGTGTCGACCTGGCCGTTGTCGTTGATGTCGCCGAGTTTGCGGTTCCTGATGGCGATGAAGTTCTGGTCGGCGGGGATGCGCGCCAGCGCCGCGAAGTCATCGCGGAGCTGCCGCTCGATGATGCGGGCGGCGGCGTTGGTGTCGGCGACGCCGGACCCGACGGAGACGACGCGGGTGACGCTGGTGAAGATCTGGTTGATCCCGAGGATGAGCAGGAGGAGCACGCCCAGCGCGACGAGCAGCTCCGCGAGCGTGAAGCCGCGGCGTGAGCGGTTCGGCTTGTGGGTGTTCGTCTGGGTGGTCATCGGGGAGGGTCCTGTCGGGTCTGCGGATCGGTCGGCGTGCGGATGTGGCGAGATGGGCGCGGTTCAGTTCTCTCTGAGGGGGACGACGCGGACTTCGAGGGCTTCGAGCTGGTAGAGGGATGCGTCGCTCTGGGCGGTGGGGTCGAGCGGTGGCTGCGCGCGGACACGGTCGCGGACGAACCAGCCCATGAGTTGCTCGGTGCCGGGCGGGTCGTTGGCGAGATCTCCGAGGGGGCGGCCGCGGAAGGTGGGCGGCTGGTCGAGGTACCCGCGGATCTCACCGGCGACGGTGACGCGGTTGAGGATCCTGACGGCGTTGTCGGCGCCGTAGGCGATCTCGGCCTCGTCTTGGTCATCGGTGGTGGGGCCGGCGATGAGGATGAGATTGCCCTGCCGGATGATGGCGTCCTGGTTGCCGTTGTTTCCGGCGGCGAGGTTGATGTAGAACTGTTCGCGGTCGTCGTCCCAGGCGATCTCGAATTGTTCCGAGACGAGCGGGGAGTTTCCGTTGTCCGCGAACTGGCTCTCGAGCCCGCCGAAGCTCCGGATATCTTCCCACGGTATGAACTCGCCCGTGCCGCGGGTGGGGCTGACGCGGTATCCGAAGACGGCGAGTTCGCCGTTGCCATCGGGGGTGCGGCGGTAGAGGGTTGAGTACGCGACGACGGGCCTGCTGCCGGACGGGCGCGTGTCGTCGGGCACGGTGACGACGCGCTGTCGTGCCTCGGTGTTCTTCTCGACGCGTGAGACATAGCGGTCGACGCGGATCTGCTCGACGGAGCGCTTGGGGCCGATGGGGCCGATGCCTCCCGGGCCGGTGCCGAGGGTGTCGGTGAGGACGCCGGCGAGTTCGAACGCGACGATGGTGGGGTTGGGATCGTCGAGGTCCTGGTTCCGGAGATCGGGCGCGAGGTGCATGACGAGGTAGGCGGGGCGCTCGGCGATCTGGTTGGGCTGCGGGAGCGCGAATGTGTTGGGATCGAGGTTGGTGTACGCGCCGGCGTTGGGCATGTACACGGCGTAGTAGTGGAGGTTCGAGGCGGTGGGGCCGGCGGGGACGCGCCAGATGCGTTCGTTGGGGAACGCGGGGCCGGCGGCGCCGAGGGGCTGGGCGATGGCGTTCTGTCCGAGGAGCGTGTCGAGCGGGATCTCTCGCCCATCGTTGATGGCTTCGAGCACGCTGGGAGAGCGTGGATCGACCCAGCGGAATCGGGTGGCGGAAGATTCGGGGAGGGTGGTTCCGCGGAGGTAGGCGGCACGATCGCCGGTGGGCGCGGTCTCGCCGTCGCCATCGGATGTGGTGAACCGGTCGTAGTCCCCGATCACATAGGGCTGGCCGGGGATGAATTGCTTGTCGTACTCGAAGTATGTGACGGAGAGTTCGACGGACTCGGGGAGGATGGCGCGATCGGGGAGGAACGCGGGGCCGAGGACCTTCTGTCCCGACGGTGTGGAGGGGCTCGAGTCGTAGAGGCTGTACGGCTGGAATTCGAACGGCGAGCCCGGGGCGTTGCGCGGGTCGTATCCGGAGGGCGTTGTGGCGGCGCTGGGTGAGGCCTCGGCCATTGGGCGGTCGGGGTTGAACTCGGGGCGCCAGTGGGCGGGGCGCTGGTAGAGAACAACGGGTTGGTCGGAGACCTTTCTGAAGAAGGGCTGGAAGGGATCGTTGAGCGGGTATCCGGCGCCGTACCTGATGACCTGGCCGCCGGGTGTGCGCGAGACGAGCGCGAGCCGGCCGTCGAAGTAGTTGCCGGGCTGGAGCCTGGTTCCGATGGCGTACCAGCGTCCGATGTCGATGCGTTCTTCGAGGTCGGGGATCCCGGAGCCATCTTCGTCGAGGCTCGACATGACGCCGGTGCGGTCGCGTTCGGCAAGGGCCGCTTCGGCGAGGGAGGTGGCGCGGGTGACCTCATTGGCGAGTTGCTGCTGGCGCGCCCCTCCGGCGAAGAGCGCGGTGAGCCCGAGGACTCCGAGCGCGAGCACGAATGCCGCGAGGAGCACCTCGATGAGCGTGAACCCCGCGGCGCTGCGCGAGCGCCGGGCGCGGGCGATGGCGTTGGTGCGATGGCGCATCATTGGCGTGAGCTCCTGAGCACCTGCCCGGTGTAGCGGTTGAACGAGATGATCTCGGCGTTGCGGTCGATCCAGCGGCACTTGGCGGCGTAGCGATCGTCGTCGACATAGTTGCGCCCGCCGGGGGGCGCGGCGACCCAGTCGGGCCAGCCGGTGTTGGCGCCGTCGAGCAGCCACTGCTCTGCATCCTCGGGCACGATGAGCCAGGGGCGCGGATCGACGATGAGGCGATCGTCGTCGGGGAAGGCACCCTGCGGCGGGTTCTGGGCTTCGGAGAGCTGGCGGAGGTCGACGACGGCGATGGCCGGGACCGCGGCGAGGAGGATCTCGGGGTTTGGGATGCGGCGTGCGGCGGTGGCGTTGATGCCGGGTGGCGGATCGAGCGGTGCCTCGGGATCGAAGAGCAGCGGCGTGTCGAACGCGGGGTCTTCGGGGGAAGCGCCCGGGCGTCGCGGGTCGTTGGGGAATTCGAGGAACGCGTAGCGGAGCGACTTGCCGCCGAGGCGGATGGTGGTGGTCAGCGAGCCATCGGGCGCGAAGAGGACCATGAAGGTCTGGGAGTGTCGCAGCGCCTGGCGGACCCTGGGGTTGAGCGCGGTGTTGCTGAGGGCGTAGTCACCGAACGGGTCGAACCCGACGCGATCGCGTCCGAGTTCGCCGGGATCGCGCGGGAGCTTGGTGGCCGGATCGTTGAGGGGGAAGATCCAGGGGGTGAGCAATTCGTCGGCGGGTGGATTGGGGGTATTGCCATAGCGCCATCCGGCGTACCAGGAGGCGGTTCGGTTGTCGATCTTTCCGCTGGATCCGGAGAACTCGTCGAGATCGTGCCCGGCGGCGAGTCCGTAGACGGCGGTGCCGCTGGGGAGGACGACGAGGGCGGTGTTTTCGGCGGGCTTGAAGACCGCGGCGCGGTTGTTGGCGAGATTGGCCGAAGCCTCATCGGAGAGCCGTCCGGACTGGGTGGAGGCGAGTTCGATGATCTGGAGCGAGTAGGTGCGGGTGCGGGCATCGAAGAGGAACGCGACGCCTGCGTATGTCTGGCGCCGGGTGGCGATGCTCCTCGCGGTGGTAAGGGTGGCGGTGACATTGTTGATCGCGGCGGCGTAGTTGTTGGAGCGGACGATCTGGGTGATCGCGGGGAGGGTGAGCGCGGCGACGATGACGATGATCGTGATCGAGACGATGAGTTCGATGAGCGTGAACGCGCGACGGCGCTGCGCCCGCGCGGCGCGGCGCTGGGCGTGGGCATCCGTTCGGGATGTGCGGCGCTGGCGGATGGTCATTGGGTGCGGTTCCTCACGGCGTTGAAGAAGCCGGTGGAGAGGTCGGGCGGATCGACGGGCGTGGAAGTGATGTTGTCTTCGAGCGCAGCTTCGATGGTCTGCTGCGTGGCGTTGGGATCGGCCTCGACTCCGCCGCCGAGCCCGTATCGCTGGTCGGGTCCGGCGGAGAGGAAGTAGGGCCTTCCGGATTGGCATCGGCCGTAGAGGGCCTGGGCGAGTTCGTTCTGTGGGTGGACGAAGTAGACGAGCATGGCCCGGCCTTCGCCGGCCATGGGATAGGCGGTATTGGCTCCGACGGGGACCCCCCACTGCTCGTCGGACCACGCGTCGACGACGGTTTCCTTGAGGCGCTCGGCGTTGCCGCCTGCGAGCGATCCCGGGAGCTCGTATGTGCGGACATACTGCTGCGGGATGGCGGCGTAGATGGAGTCGACCTCGGCGTATCCGGACATGGAATCGAGCACGACGCCGACCTCCGGGCGGCGGACATGGAGCTGCGCATCGGGCGCACCGGCGGGCTGGTAGGACTCCGGCCCGGTTCCGACGGTGCCGAGGGGCGATCCCGGGAGCCCGACGAACTCGCTCGGGCGTCCGAGGTGGTCCAGCGGGCGGTATGGAGGGATCGTGCCGGTGGCGGTGGTGTACTCATCGAGCATCCTGTCGAGGGACAGGAGGACATTGCGGGTCGCGGCGGCCTTCTGCGAGGCGAACACCCTGGCCGAGACGGTGAGCAGGAGCGTGAGCAGGATCGCGATGACGGAGATCACGACGAGCAGCTCGACGAGGGTGAAGCCGGGGCGGCCGGCGCGCCGGGTGCGTGCGGCGGCGTGGAGCGCGCGGCGTTGTTCGGTCGTGTGGGGCTGGTTCATGTTCATCGTCCGAGCTCCCTCACATTGGTTTCGATGCCACGCCGGAGCGCATCGATCTCGAACGCGTTCTCGAACTGATCGATCTGCGACTGCGCGGTTGAGAGCGGGAACATCTCGAACATGGTCTTCGTGTCTGAGACGAGGGCGGCATCGCCGTATGGCGGGATGTAGAAGCGGTTGGGATTGAGGGCGCTGACGGCCTGGGGGACGGTGGGGTCGCGCTGCGTTCCCTCGGCGCCGGCCGAGAGCAGGGCCCACCTGGCGGCGGCGAGGTCGTTGTCGAGCGCGCCGGCCTCGACGCCGCCCTGTGCGGCGTCGGTGGGGTTGGCGATGAAGTTCTGCCAGCCATCGAGGTCGCGGAGTTCGGGCGGGAGGTATCGCCCGGTTGGCTGTCCGGCGTCCGGCTCGCCCTGAGGGGCTTTGGTGATCCACCCGGTGTAGTACCGGATGGGGTAGTCGAATCGATCGTTGAGCCTGTAGAGGCCGCGGGGCCCGCCGCCGCCCGTGCCGGCGTTGGGCTCGACGAGTTCGAGCGCGCCGGCGAACTGGCCGGGGTCGAGGTAGGGGCCGATGACCGGGCCTGGCGTGGCGGTGTGCTCGGTGCGGTCGCGGGCGCCGCCCCATGAGCGGTCGCGTCCGGGGTTGGTCATGCCGGGCCCGGCGACGCCATCGTCTTCAATGCCGGAGAGTTCGTTGGATGTTCCGGCGGGGCCCTGACCGGTGTAGAGGTCACCGATGCCCATGAGGTAGACGGTGATGGAGAATTCGGATGCGTAGCGGGTGCGGGCCATGGCGCTGCGGAAGGCGTTCTGGGAGAGCCCGAGTTCTTCGAGGAACCGTGCCTGCGGGATGGTGAACCGGTTGGCGGCGGTGGGGTAGTCGTCGATCCCGAGGGTGAAGTTCGGATCGTCGGGGGTGATGAGCGGGGGCGGGTAGCCGAGCTCGCTCTCGAAGGCGGCGATGGCCTGGTTGATGTTCCCGAGGGTCGCGGCGACGGCGGTGCGGCGGGCGGTGCCCAGCGCGCGTCCGACGGCGACGAGGATGATGCCCGCGAGGATCGCGATGATGGCGATGACCACGAGCATCTCGATGAGCGTGAAGCCCGGCCGCCCGTCGTTCCGGTTGTTCGTGGTCGTGCGTGGGGTCATGTGCTCTCGCGTGGTGGTGGCTCGGAGTGATGGGCGTCGAGGGGCGCTTGGGGAAGGGTGAGGGAGGGGACGCGATCGATCAGCCCTGGAGCTTGTCGATCATGGCGACCATGGGCATGAACATGGCGACGACGATGGTGCCGACGATGCCGCCGAGGACGAGCACGAGCAGGGGCTCGATGAGCGCGACGAGGCCGGCGACGGCGGTGTCGACCTCGTCGTCGTAGTTGTCGGCGATCTTGAGGAGCATGGAGTCCATGTCGCCGGTCTCCTCGCCGACCTCGATCATGTTGACGACGATGGCGTCGCAGGTCTTGGACTGGCGGAGGGGCTCCGCGAAGGACTCGCCCTCTCGGATGGAGTCGTGGACCTTTCCGAGGGCACGCTCGTAGACATAGTTGCCCGAGGTTTCCTTGGTGATGGTGATGGCTTCGAGGATGGGCACGCCGGCGGCGATGAGGGTGCCGAGTGTTCTGGTGAACCGCGCGATGGTGGTCTTGCGGACCAGCTTTCCGAGGACGGGGAGGTAGAGGGTGACAAAGTCGGTGGTGGCGCGCCCGGGCTTGGTCATGCGGATGAGCTTGTAGAAGATGAAGACGCCGGGGATGCCGAAGACGATGTAGACCCATCCGGGGACGGACTGGCCGACGGCGGTGCCGGCGACCCACGCCGAGGTGGCGATGAGCCCCTGGGTGACGGCGGGGAGTTCGACGCCGAAGTCGGCGAAGATCTCCTGGAACTGCGGGATGATGAAGACCATGATGCCGGTGACGATGCCCAGCGCGGCGAGGATGACGAAGAGCGGGTACATCATGGCAGAGAGGACCTTGCGCTTGAGGCGCTGGGCCTTTTCCATGAACTCGGCGAGCCGCTGGAGGATGACATCGAGCACGCCGCCGACCTCGCCGGCGGCGACCATCTTGGTGTAGAGGTGGTCGAAGGCGCTGGGGTGGCGGGCCATGGCTTCGGAGAGCGAGGAGCCGCCCTCGACTTCCTCGACGACGCCGAGGAGCACATTCTTCATGCGTCCGGGCTTCTGCTGCTGCTCGAGGATCTGGAGCGAGCGGAGCAGCGGGAGACCGGCGTCCTGGAGCGTGGAGAGCTGGCGGGTGAAGGCGGTGAGGTGCTTTGACTTGACCTTGCCGAAGGGGAGCTGGAAGCCGCCGGACTTCTTCTTCGACGCGGCGACGGCCTCATCGTCGACTGCTCCGGTCGCGGCGGCCTTCTTGACCTTCTGCTCGCGGACGGACTTGGGGTAGAGGTTCTGGAGCTTGATGCGCTGGATGGCCTCCTCGTTGGTGGAGGCTTCGATAGTGCCCTTGTGGGCCTTGCCGGACTTATCGAGCGCTTCGTATGCAAAGGTCGGCATCTGGGAGACTCCCGTCGCGGAGTGCGACGCGGTCGTGCGGGCTCGTCATGGCCGGCTCGACCGATCCACGCTGATGGACTCCGGCGGCCACGCGGCGCCGGCGCGAATCCTCCGGTCGCCCTTCGAGGCGCCCGGAACACCCTCCCGCTTCCCCGGTTCCCGGGTCACTCGTCCATGATCGTCTCTCTGACGACCTCGTCGATGGTCGAGTTGCCGTCGTAGATGGCCGCGAGCCCGGACTCGCGGAGGGACTTCATGCCGCGGCGGCGCGCCTCCTCGCGGAGCACGGCGGAGGAGGCCTGCTTCATGACGAGGTCGCGCATGCCGTCGTCCATGACCATGATCTCGAAGATCGCCATGCGCCCCTTGTATCCCGAGCCGTGGCAGTGATCGCACCCGCGTCCGCGGTAGAACACGCGTCCGGTGACATCCTGCGGGCGGAGGTCGAGTTCCATGAGCTGCTCCTCGGAGGGCTCGTAGGACTCCTTGCACTTCGGGCAGATGGTGCGGACGAGGCGCTGGGCGACGATGGCCTCGATGGTGGCGGTGAGGAGGAAGGGCTCGAGCCCGAGGTCGACGAGACGGATGATCGAGGATGGGGCGTCGTTGGTGTGCAGCGTCGAGAACACGAGGTGGCCGGTGAGAGAGGCCTGCACGGCGATCTGCGCGGTCTCGAGGTCGCGGATCTCACCGACGAGAATGATGTCGGGGTCCTGGCGGAGGAAGGACCGGAGCGTGCCGGCGAAGGTGAGCCCCACATCGGTGTTGATCTGGACCTGGCAGAGCCCGTCGATGTCGTACTCGACGGGGTCCTCTGCGGTGAGGATCTTGACATCGACGCGGTTGAGTTCGGAGAGGGCGGCGTAGAGCGTGGTGGTCTTGCCGGAGCCGGTGGGCCCGGTGACGACCACGATGCCGTTGGGCTTGCGGATGATCTTGGAGACGAGTTCGTAGTCGGCGTCGCGGAGCCCGACGCGGTCGAGCGAGAGTTCGACATTGGAGCGGTCGAGCACACGCATCACGACCGATTCGCCGTGCATGGTGGGGAGGACGGCGACGCGGAGGTCGACCGGCATGCCGCCGACCTGGAGTTCGACGCGTCCGTCCTGCGGGAGGCGCCTCTCGGCGATGTCGAGATTGGACATGACCTTGACGCGGGAGACGATCGCCGGGCCGAGGTACTTCGGCGGTGGGACCATCTCGTAGAGCACGCCGTCGATGCGGTAGCGCATCTTGAATTCATCCTCGAAGGGCTCGAAGTGGATGTCCGAGGCCTTGTCCTTGATGGCCTGGAGGAGCACGAGGTTGAGGAGCTTGACAACCTTGTTGTCTTCTGATGCTTCGAGGACCTTCTCGAGGTCGATCGAGGCGCCCGGGAGCCCGGTCTGCTGGGTCTTGGCGAGCTGCGAGAGCCCCTTGTCGGAGGCCATCTCGCCGACGACATCGGAAAGCGATGATTCCTTGCCGGCGTAGAGCTGCTTGAGCTTGGCCTCGACCTGGTCCGGGGGTGCGACGACGGCCGAGACATTGAACCCCATGAGGAGCTTGAGGTCGTCGACCGCGCGGAAGTTGTCCGCGGACTTGAGCGCGATCTTGAGCTTGCGCCCCTGGGGGGTGTATTCGAGGGGGACGACCTGGTAGACCCGCGCGGTCTCGGCGGGCATGGAGTCGCGAACCTCGTCGGGGATGGTCAGGGCGTCGATGTCCTGGAAGGCCATGCCCGCCTGTCCCGCCAGGGCCTCGTGGACATCGCGCTCGGTGATGAGCCCCATGGAGATGAGGATCTCGCCGATCTTGCGCTTGCGGCCTTCCTTGAGCTGGAGCTGGAGCGCCTCGTGGACCTGTTCGCGCGAGACCTTGCCGAGCTTGGTCAGCACGCGCCCGAGCTTGCGCTTCTTCAGTTCCATGGGGTCGACGACCGTGGCCATGCGATTGCTCCTGGGGTTCGGTCCGGCGGTTGCCCTCGGCGCGGGCGGCTCGGGGTGAATGCCCTGCGTGTGTTCCGGTTGGGGCTGCGGGATGTCTGGCTTGGGGATCTGGGCTGGGAGGCTGGGGTGGGGTTCGCGAGATTCAGCGGTGATCTTGGAGATTCGGAGCTGGCTGCTGGGCTGGGTCGTCACACGCGGTTCGGTGCATGATGACGCGCTGGCCCGGGGCTGTCACCTCGGGCGGTCGGTGATGGGGCCCCAGCGATGCGGGGCTTGAACGAACAGACCATACGATGCGAACGGGGCGGCGGATGTCCACAAAGTGTGATTGACGGGCCAGATAGGTGGATACGACAATCAGTTTTTAGAACAAATCGCTGACTATGCCCGTTGGCTGCGGCTCGCGGATCGCACTCGCGGGGTCGCGGCGATGTTCCGACACATGGCTTTCAGAGCAAATCAGGAACGGGTGGGCCATCTTGAGGCCGCGCCGAACCGACGGCAGAGGCATCGCTGGGGCGAGCCCGCTCGGCGAGCATTTGAGATGACGGCGCGAAGCCGGCACGCGGTTCGGAGTTGGTTTGGAATCGACGATGTGGTTATTCGGACGAATCCGCGTCCTTCTCGTCCCATTCCATGCGCCCGATCTGGCGGCCCAGCTTGTGGACCCGGTCGGTGAGGTCCTGGGGGTTCTTGGCCTTATCCACCATTTCCTCGGCGGAGATGATGCCCTTGGTGTACATGCCCCACATGTGCTCATCGAGGAGCTGCATGCCGAACTTCTTGCCGGTCTGGATCGCCGAGTCGATGCGGAAGGACTTGTTCTCGCGGATGAGGTTGGCCACGGCGGGGGTGATGACGAGGAACTCGTAGGCGGCGATCCGGCCCTTGCGGTCGATCCGGGGCAGGAGCACCTGGGAGAGGACGCAGATCAGCGAGGTCGAGAGCTGCACGCGGATCTGGTTCTGCTGGGTGACCGGGAAGGCGTCGACCACGCGGTCGATGGTCTTGGCGGCGCCGGTGGTGTGCAGGGTGGCGAACACCAGGTGGCCGGTCTCGGCGGCGCGGATGGCGGACTCGATGGTCTCGAGGTCTCGCATTTCGCCGACGAGGATCACATCGGGGTCCTGTCGCAGGGCTCGGCGGAGGGCCTCGGCGAAGTCCGGGGTGTCGACGCCGACTTCACGCTGGTTGACGATGGACCGCTTGTGGTAGTGGTAGTACTCGATGGGGTCTTCCATCGTGATGATGTGGCGCTCGAGGTTCTGGTTGATGTAGTCGAGCATCGTCGCCAGGGAGGTGGTCTTGCCGGAGCCGGTGGGCCCGGTGACGAGGAAGAGGCCTCGCGGGCGTCGGATGAGGTCCCTGACGACTTCAGGGAGCCCGATCTGCTCGAAGGTCAGCAGTTCGTTGGGAATGAGTCGGCAGACGATGGCGATGTCGCCGCGCTGGCGGAAGACGGAGACGCGGAAGCGGGCGGCGGTGCCGTAGGCGAAGCCGAAGTCGCAGGTGCCGAGTTCCTGGAGTTCGGTCTGGGATCGCTCGGGCGTGATGGCCTTCATGAGCGTGACCATGTCGTCGGACTCGAGCACCTTGGTGTCGAGGTTCTTGAGCCCGCCAGAGAGGCGGAGCGTGGGCTTGCGACCGACGGTGAGGTGCAAGTCGGACGCGCCGAGCTTGATCACGGTGTCGAGCAATCGGTCAATCTGCATGGTCGACACGGCGGTGCTCCTTCGTCAGACGCGCCGGTGCGGCGTGCGGGCTGCGGCGCGGCGTGGTGTGGTGGTCGGGGTCGGGGGTCGGCTGGTGTGGTCTGCGGTCGTGCGGGAATCTGATTCGGACGGCGATTGACGCGCTCATGGTCATGCGGCGGGCGACTCTTCCATCGCCATGGTTTCGACCTGGGCGACGCGGGCGATCTCGTCCGGGGTGGTCACGCCCTTGAGGATCTTGATCTTGCCGTCTCCAAGCAGCGACCGCATGCCGTTGGCGACGGCGGCGTGGCGGAGCTGGGACACGGGGGCGCAGTCGAACGCGAGGTCTCGGAGCCTGGCGTTCATGGTCATCATCTCGAAGATGGCCTTCCGCCCGCGGTACCCGGAACTGGTCGCGGAGGGGACGGCCTTGTAGATCGTGTTTCGTTCGAGGTCTTCGCGCGTGATGCCGGTGAGCCGGAGGAACTTGGGATCCGGGCTGGGATCGGGCTCCTTGGTCTTCGGATCGAGCACGCGGATAAGCCGCTGGGCCATGACCGCCTGGATGGACGAGGCGACAAGGAACGGCTTGATGCCCATGTCGATGAGTCGGGTGATGGCCGAGGGCGCGTCGTTGGTGTGCAGGGTCGAGAACACGAGGTGTCCGGTGAGAGCGGCCTGGATGGCCACCTCGCCGACTTCCTTATCGCGGATCTCGCCGACGAGGATGATGTTGGGCGCCTGGCGGAGCATGGCGCGGAGAACGGAGGCGAATGTCAGTCCGATGCCTTCGCGGATCTGGCACTGGTTGATCCCGGTGAAGGCGTATTCGATGGGATCCTCGGCGGTGATGATTTTCTTGTCCGGTCGGTTGAGCACATCGAGCGCGGAGTAGAGCGTGGTGGTCTTGCCGGAGCCGGTCGGTCCGGTGACGAGGAAGATGCCGTTTGGGCGTCTGATGATCTTGTTGAACGCTCCGAGATTGTCGGGCTCGAATCCGAGGTTCTCGAGGCCGATGCGGACCGAGTCGGGCCTGAGGATACGAAGCACGATGGATTCGCCGTGGTAGGCGGGGCAGGCCGAGACGCGGAAGTCGACGATGTCTGGCTCGCCGGAATCCTTGGGGATGGGCATCTTGATGCGGCCGTCCTGTGGGACGCGCTTCTCGGCGATGTTCATGCCCGCCATGAGCTTCATTCTTGCGAGCACGGCGTTCTGCATGCGCTTGGGGAGGTTGTCGCGCTCCATGCAAACACCGTCGATCCTGTAGCGCAGGCGGACGCGGTCGGCCATGGGCTCGATGTGGATATCGGAGGCCCGCATGTTGACGGCCTCGATGATCATGCGTGAGCAGAGCTTGATGATCGGGGCGGACTCGGCGGCCTGGTCGATGGACGCGTCGACGGACTTGTCGACCGACTTGTCGAGGGACTTGTCGATCGAGGCGGTCATGAGCGAGCCGGCGGCGGGGCCGCCCGCGCCGGCATCGCCGGCCAGCGAGCCGCGCGATCCGCCCATTTTCTCGTCGATGTACTGCTTGATGCGTCCGCGGGCGGCGATGAGCGGGTCCACCTCGACATTGAGCCGGAAGCGGAGCATGTCCTGGAGTTCGAGATTGGTCGGGTCCGAGACCGCGAGGCGGAGGCGCCCGCGATCATCCTTTCCCAGCGGGAGGATCAGGTGCTTTTTGATGAGGTCCTCGGCGACGCCCGGCTTGGAGGACATCGAGCTCGGGTCGATGCCCGCGGCGACTTTCTCGTCCAGCACATCGACATACTCGACGCGGAACTGCTTGGCCAGGGCGCGGGCGACATCCTCCTCGGCGCAGAACCCGGCGTCGACGAGGACCTCGCCGAGGCGCTTGCCCATCCCCTTCTGCATCCCCAGCGCGGTTTCGAGTTGGTCCTGGGTGATGATGCCCGCCCCGACCAGAATCTCGCCCAGTTTCTTCGTCGATCTCGCCATGCCCTGTGATCCGCCTCGTCTGATGGGTCGTGTGGTGTGTGTGCCGCGTGCCGGTCGCCGGGTCCGGGGCCCCGCTGCATGCAGGTGTCTCTAGAAATGATGCGACCGGGGGAACCGATCGCCGGGGGAGAGTGGGTTCAGAACTCCGGCCGGGAGCGATCGCCCGACGGGATGGGCGCACCGATCGGGAAACGATCGGGTGCGCTCGCTCGGATGTCGCGGGCACCCCGGCGATGGACCACGCCGCCCACCGGGGCCCGTATGGTAGTGACTGGCCCGGGCGGGAGGCGACCGGGACCTGTTCGCATCGACACCCCGTGGTGATGCCCAAATTCCGGTCCGCGGGCGTACTTGGCTCAGGCGATCCGGCGTGGGCGCACGAGAGGGGACCGGCGACGGGAACGGGCTTGGGCCGGGTCGTCGGCGGGCGTGTGTCACTCAGTTGTGATTGGCGCGCGGTGGCAACACCCACCGGGAACGGGCTCGGTGGAGGTGGAACTGAGGGGATGTCAGGAGTGGATGGCCCGCGCGTGGCGGGCAATTCCAAGCGAGCGAGGATCGAATCCGAGGCATCGAGCGCATGGGGCGGTCTATCTCATCCAGAACGGAGCACCCCGGCGGCGTCGCCGCTGGTGGCGGGCGGGGCGATGCGGTGCGGCTGCTGATCACGGCCGGGCCGACGCACGAACCAATCGATGCGGTCCGATACCTGGGGAACAGAAGTTCTGGCACGCTCGGGGTGGCCCTGGCCGATGCGGCGGCGGGGCGGGGATGGGAGACCACGCTGCTGCTCGGGCCGAGCCCCCGGCACCCGAGCGATGCCCGGGTGGTGGTGCGCCGGTTCCAGACGACGGCGGACCTCGAGGCCCTGCTCGGCGCGGAGATGCCCGGGCATGATGCGCTGATCATGGCGGCGGCGGTGGCCGACTACCGCCCGAAACGAACGGGAGCGGCGGGGACGAAGCTGCGCCGGGGCGAGGGCGGGATGACGCTCGAACTGGAATCGACCCCCGATCTGCTGGCGGGGTGCACAGCGCATCGTCGCGCGGGGCAGGTCTTCGTGGGGTTCGCGCTGGAGCCTGCGGAACGGTTGGTTGAGTCGGCGCGGTCGAAGCTCGTGCGGAAGGGCGTGGACCTGATCGTCGCCAATCCTCTCGAGACGATGGACAGCCCGAGCATCTCGGCGACGCTGCTGGCGCGCGGATCGGAGGATCGCGCGGAGCCGGCGCCGGCGGGGATGGACAAGCAGGCCTTCGCGGGGTTCCTGCTCGACCGGGTGTCGGCGCTGGTGTCGGCGGCGCGCGCGGAGGTTGGCGGATCGGGAAGATGAGGTCTCTTGGGCGCGATCGCCGCGCGCCTGCGTTGTGGCGGGCGTGTAGGGTTGCCCGCTCGCATCGCGGGGACCGCGCGATGGTGATGGGGCGAGAGACCGCATGACGAGCCCGGTGCTGGCCATCTCTTTTCTGACACCGCTCGCCGGGATCATCGGCGCGTGCATCGCGGTGCCGCTGCTGCTGGCGCTGTACTTCCTGAAGCTGCGGCGTCGTCCGGCGCGCATCTCTTCGACGCTGCTGTGGGAATCGGCGGTCCGGGACATGCAGGCGAATGTGCCATTCCGGATGATCCGCCCGAGCTGGCTGCTGCTGCTGCAGGCGATCATCGTGGCGCTGCTGTGCCTGGCGCTGGCGCGTCCGACGGTGATGCTCCCGGGGCGCGGCGGTGAGCGGACGATCATCGCGATCGATCTTTCGGCGTCGATGCTCGGCACGGACGGCACGCCGGAGCGATCGGGCGAGCCGGGCGGCACGCGGCTGGCGGAGGCGAAGCGGCGCGCGACCGATGCGGCGATGCGGATCGTGGATGCGGGTGGGGAGGTCATGGTCGTCTCGTTCGCGGCCCGTCCGCAGGTGCTGACGCAGTTCACGCGGAACAAGGCGCTGCTGCGCCAGACGATCGAGGGGGTCGGCGGAACGGATCAGCCGGTGGACTTCGACCGTGCGGTCGCGCTGCTGGCGGCGCTGACGCGCGGCGATGCGTCGGAGGAAGCGGATGCGGAGCCACCGGCGCGGGTGGTGATCGTGTCGGATGGCGCGCTGGAGCGTCGTCGCTCGACCGGAGCGACGCTGTCGGCAGATCGGCTCGAGTTCGTCCGCGTCGGGCCTGCCGGCGATGCGGAGAAGGAGAACTTCGGGATCGTCGCGTTGGCAGCGCAGCGCGACTACGAGGATCCGGGCCTGGTCAGGGTCTTTGTCCGAGTGCTCTCAACCGCTATTGAAGAGCAGACCATCACGCTGACGGCACGCCTGAGCGGGCGGGTGATCGATTCCGGCGCGGTGCTCATCCCGGGGCGCGGTGCGCGGGCGGCGTCTGACGATGGGGTGACACCCAGCGGCACTGGACTGGTCGGCACCGGGGCGGGCGAGGATTCCGGCGATGCGATGGGTGGGCAGGCGGGGTACTCGTTCGAGATTCGCACGAACGAGGCCGGGCTGCTCGTGATCTCGCACGCGCGCCCGGACATCCTGTCCAGCGATGATGCGGGCGCGGTGCTGCTGCTCCCGCCGGCGTCGGCGCGGATCCTGGTGGTGTTCCCCGATGCGCGCCGATCGAGCGGCGACGGGGCGCTGCTCGATGCGCTGGCGATCGTGGATCCCTCCGGCATGGTGCAGATGGTGGAATCGGAGTTCGCGCAGCGTTCGGGCGCGGAAGGGTTCTTCGCCGGGTTCGATCTGGTGATCTTCAACCGGGTGCGCCCGGAGCGGCTGCCGCCGATCCCGAGCGTGTCGTTCAACGCGGGGCTTCCGATTCCCGGGCTGGCGCTGGTTGAGGGGGACGGCGGCGGCACGGAGTCGTTCGCGTTCTGGGATCGATCGCACCCGCTGATGCGCGGCGTCTCGCTGGGGTTGGTGCAGATCGACGACCCGGCGACGCTGCTGCTCCCGACGCCTGGCGCGGAGGGCGGAGGAGCGCAGGGGGGCACGGAGGATGGGGCGCCGGGCGTCGACGCCGGCGGAGGCGTGGTCACCGCGCTGGCGAGCGTGGAGTCGGGGGTGGCGATCGCGCTGATCGAGCGTCGCGGCGTGCGCCGGATCGTGGTCGCCCCGGACCTGGACTCGACGACCTGGTGGGCCGATCCGTCGTTTCCGAACTTCATCGTCGGCGCGATCGAGCACCTGACGGTGGCGGGCGGACGCGATGCGGGCTCGGCGTTCGATACCGGGAGCGATGCGCGGGTGGCGCTCCCGCCGGTGCCGGGCGGGGTGGCGCTGATCCCGCCGCCCGGCGAGCAGCGCGCGGTCGATGCGGCGCGCACGATCACGCCCGCGCCGGGCGGGCTCACGAGCGTGGGGATCCTGGCGAACGCGGGCGTGTGGACGGCGCGGGGCGAGGGGTTCGAGCGGCTCATCCCGGTGAATGTGGTTGATGAGATGGAGTCGTCGATGCAGACGCGGGATGAGCTGCTGATCGCGGGCGCTTCGATCGGTGCGGGGAGCGGGGTCGGGGTGGCGCCGCGCGAGATCTGGCATTGGCTGGTCGCGTGCGCGGCGGCCCTGCTGGCGCTGGAGTGGTGCGTGTTCGCGCTCCGATCGCGCGTGTGAACGCGATCGCGTTGGGGATCAACGCCCCGCCCGGCGCGTTGCCACCCCCCCACTTCGAACTCGCGTGTCGATGCGCTGAGCGTGCCCATGGGATGGGCACCGGTGTGGAGTCGGTGCGGAGTCAACTGACGGGACCGGCCGTGGGTGTGCGCACGGATGCGGCGCGCGAGATCAGCGCTTCCTGGAATTCAAAGATTTTTTCTGCACCGGTTCGAACCGCCTTCGCGGGACTGCGCGGCGGGTTTCCGGCGGGTGCGGGCGGGCGATGCCCGGATTTGGGTCCGAAGAGTGACAGCGTTTGTGCGCACGGACGCGTCCGGGGCGCCTGAGGGGTGAGGGCGTGTTCATCGCGATGCCCGGCGGCGCGAGACCGGACCAGCGCCCAGCACACCGCACACGCCTCAGGAGCATGACATGGCACACGGCACGATGCACAACGCCCTCAACGCTCGATCGCAGCGCGGCGATGCGCCTTCGGACAGGGATGCGAACCAATGGAAGGCAGCGCTGGGCGATCTCGGGCTGGATGAGGACTCGGTGGGCGCGATGCTGGATGAGCAGGAGTTCCATCATCGCCCGCGGCTGCAGCGCCTGTGGGACTACTACCGGAACCCGATGCGGGACGGATCGGCTGGCCCGGGGAACGGCGAGGGGGGTGGGCGTCCATCGGTGGCGCAGGAGTGCGGGCTCCCGGAGCGTCTGCGTCGTGTGGCGGGGGCTCCCCACGGGACGGAGATCGTGATCGAGAACGACATCGCATGGCGGATCGATGCGCTGGTGGACTTCGTGTTCGGGAAGCCGGTCACGATCGAGTCGGCGGCGCCGGATCCGGTGAAGGCGATGGTGATCACGCGTGTGCTCCGCGCGGTCATGGATGCGAACTCCGGGGCCCAGTTGCTGCAGGACATGGGCCTGCTCGGGTTCGTCCACGGATTCATCGATGTGCTGGTGCGCGCCGAGGCGTTGTTCGAGGGCGGGGCGGGAGCGCTTGGCGATGTGGGTGAGGTGTCGCTCCCCGACGCGGGTGGCGCAGAGATCGATGAGCCGACGCGTGTGCGGGCGATGGCGGTTGGCGAGCGCATCGCGGGGATCGCTCGGTCGATCCGGATCGAGCTGATCGACGCGACTCGCTCGATCCCGGTGATGGATGCGGGCGACTACCGGCGACTGAACGGTCACATCGCGGTGTGGCGGAGGGGCGCGGTGGCGCCGGTGCGCCGGCGATTCTCGCGCGGCGTGCTGGATGCGCTGCGCTCCAGGCTTGGCGGCGCGGGCGCGGGCGGGGCGCTGGAGCGGGAGAGCGTTCGGATGATCGAGATCCGCTCGTCCCATCGGACGCACCGGTTCGAGGATGGTCGGCTCACGCACGAGTGGGAGAACCCCATGGGCGTGGTCCCGATCGTGCATATCCAGAACGCTTCGCAGCCGTACCGGTACGCCGGGCTGAGCGATGTGGAGCCACTGATCCCTCTCCAGAACGAGCTGAACACCCGGCTCTCGGACCGGGCGCACCGGGTGACGATGCAGTCGTTCAAGATGTTCCTGGCGAAGGGGATCGACGGGTTCGACCGGCACCCGATCGCGCCGGGTCAGGTGTGGATCGCCGACGATCCGGATGCGAGCATCGAGGCGTTCGGGGGCGATGGGCATGCGCCGTCGGAGGAGTCGCACATCCAGGAGATCCGCGATGCGCTGGACAAGGCGTCGGGAGTCTCGCCGGTCGTGCTGGGTGTGATCCGAGAGCGGCTTGGGCATCTCTCGTCGGAGAACGCGCTGCGGGTGACGCTGATGGGCGTGCTCTCGAAGACGGCTCGGAAGCGCACGGTGTACGGGAAGGGGATCGAGCGGGTCTGCGAGCTGGTGCTCCGGGCGCTCGATAGCGCGGGGGTGCTGCGAACAAGCGAAGAGGATCGGCGGATCCACCTGCGGTGGCAGGACCCGCTCCCGCTGGATGAGCGCGACCGGCTGCGCTCGGCGCTGCTCAAGCGTGACCTGGGGGTGCCCGTCGACCAGCTCATGGGGGAGCTGGGGTACCTGGACTGATCGCACGCGCGCTGGACATCGTCGCGGCGATCGGGATCGCGATCGGTGCGTGCCCTGCACGCCGGACCGTTGGACCACACACCACGAAGGAGGCACGACATGACTGGCACCGGAGGCAACCCGGACGATCCGAGGAATGAGGGCGGGCTCGGCGATGGCGGCCGCGGCCCGGGGGCGGGCGAAGCGGATGGGACCGATGCGCACTCCGCGGCGCTGATGCTCGCGGCACGCCGGGAGTCCGAGGAGGATGAGCGCGAGTGCGAGCGGCTGCTGGGCGAGTTGGAGGCCGCGAAGGCGCGGGTGAGCGAGGTGGAAGCGGGGATGGCCCAGGCGGAGCGCCGGCACGCGCTGGACCTGCTGCTGGTCCGGTCGGGGACGGTGGATCTCGAGGCGGCGCGGATGCTGATCGAGCCGCTGCTTGATGAGCACGGCGACGATGCGGGCGCGGCCGTCGCGGCGCTGATCACGAGCAAGCCGTACCTGTTCCACGCGCCCGCGGGCGGTGCGCCGGCGCCGGTCGATGCACCGGGAGCGATGCCGCCCGAGCCGGAGCCGCTCGAGGGAGATGAGGGGCTGAGGCTGCTTGAACTGGCCGAGCGGGCCGCGGAGCGCGGCGACCGCGCGGGGGTGCTGCGGTATCTGGCGGCCCGACGACGCAAGTGATGCGCGCCGGGCGGGCGCCCGCTCACGCCACGCCCATCGATGACGAACACCGGATCCACGACGCGCGGAGACCCACGAAAGGAACGCACCATGGCATTCACCGGCAAGTCCACCTACTCGGCGGGCGCTTCGCTTCCCGAGATCAGCGAGGATGTCAGCGACATCATCGGGATCGTCTCGCCGCACGAGACGCCGCTGCTCGACTGGCTGGGCGATCCTCGCACCGAGGCGCGCTCGACCGTGCACGAGTGGCTTGAGGATGCGCTGCTCCCGAACACGGACGCGATCGACGACACGACCTTCAGCCCGAGCCCCACGGCGGCGACCGCGTTCGATGTCGCCAACGCCTCGCGCTTCCGCGTGGGCGATCAGATCGCGGTCGAGGGATCGGGCGAGGTGATGCTCGTGACGGCGATCAACGATCCCGAGATCACCGTCGTGCGCGGGTACGGGGGGACCACGCCCGCGGCGCTGGGCGATGGGCAGAAGATCATCATCCTCGGGAACGCGGCGCTGGAGGGCGCTGACAAGCCGGCGCCGCGGTTCACGAACCGGGTGCGGAAGTCGAACTTCACGCAGATCCTGACGGCGAGCGTGGAGGTGTCGGGCTCGCAGCTGGCGGCCAACTCGATCGGGATCGCCGACGAGATGGACTACCAGAAGCAGGAGCGACTGCGCGAGCTGCTCCGCGACCTGGAGAACTCGGTGATCAACGGCGTGGCGCCGGTGTCGGATCCGCAGGGCGGGGCGTCGGTGCGCCGGACGATGAACGGGATCCTCCATTCGATCGGCACGAACTTCTTCCTCCCCGGGATCAACGGGATCCCGGCGGGCGATGGCGCGGGCGAGAACGAGCTGAACGAGGGCGTGCTCAACGCGGCGCTGCGCCGGGTGTGGGAGCAGTCGGCGGGCACGATCGACACAATCCTGGTCGGCGGCGCCCAGAAGCGCCGGATCAACGGGTTCGCGACCGATCGCCGCGGGTACGCGCCCGGCGATGAGAAGTTCCGCGAGCTGGTCAATGTGTACGAGTCGGACTTCGGCGTGTGCCGGATCGTGATGAGCCGGTGGATGCCGCCCGGGCAGGTGGCGCTGCTGGATTCATCGCGGATCAGCGTGCTCCCGCTGGCGGGTCGGAGCTTCCACTTCAAGAAGCTGGCTTCGTCGGGCGACAGCGAGAGCGGGCAGGTGATCGGCGAGTACACGCTGCAGTTCATGAATGAGAACGCGCACGCGGTGATCGGCGGGCTGGCGGCCTGACCGCGCACATGGCGTCCCGGACTCCCGCGCACCCGTCGCCGGCGATCGTCCGCCGGTGGCGGGCTTGGAATCGCTGGCCGCACCGCTTCCCCGCGCCGTCCCGGGTGCGGAGCCCGGCGGGCATCGCACACGCTCCGGGAGGATGCCGGGGCGCGGGGGGCGCGGAGTGCTTCTCGACCATGCTTCGTCCAAGCGCACCACCTTTCGCGCATGGATCGCACGCGGGCGAACGACCCGCTCGATCGGTGACCGCTCCACTCGGGCGCTCCGGACGGATGCATGATCGGTCGGCTCCGCGTCCCCCGCGCTCCGGCGCCGCCCCCGGCGCGGCACACGAAAGGACCTGTCATGTTCGCACGAGATCGTGATCTTCTGATGCTCGAGCCCGCGCTCCCGCGGGAGGTGGACTGGGTCGGGCAGCGGCTGCTTGATGCCGGTTCGGGCGTCGTCTCGGCGGGCGGGACCGCCCTGCTGCTCACCGGCATAAGCGGGCTCGCGGCGCTGTCGATCGCGTCCGGGCAGCTGATCCGCGTGGATGGCGTGTGGGGCGAGATCGTCTCGGCGATCGAGCCGAACCTGCTGACGATCTCACGCCTGCGGGCGGATGCGGATGCGCCCGCGATCCCGCTCAGCGTGGGCGGTGCGACGCCGAGCGATGTGCGCGTGATCTCGTTCGGAGCGCAGATCGGCGGAGTGCACGCGGCGTTGATGGAGTCGCTGGGGCTGGGGGACGATGGGCTGGATGAGGTCGCTGTGCTGGATGGGGCGCTGATGGCCCGGATCGAGGCGCTGGGTGCGCTGGGGATCGTGTACTCGGGGGCCGCGTCGATGGTCGGAGGTGGCGGCGACGGGATGCGCGATGCGATGGGGCTCAAGGGCGCGATGTACCGCGAGCGCTTCGAGCAGCAGCGCCGGACGCTCAGCGTGCGGATCGATACGGATGGCGATGGCGAGGCGGACGAGATGCGGTCGCTTCGGGGCGCCAGGCTCGACAGGGCGCAGCGGATGCGGAGGGCGTGAACGATGATCTGGCTCAATCCAAGGGGCGTGGTGTTCGATGGCGCGGCGTGGGATGGGGTGCGCTCGGTGTCGGTCAGCCGCAGGGGCGAGGGCGTCGTGGTTGAGTACGGCGATGCGGGGCCGCACCCGACCTTCGCGGATGTTCCGCGGCGTCGGACCGTGCTCGTGATCGAGCGGATCCTGACGGGCAACGGGGCGGGCTCGGCACATCCATCGCAGCAGGGCACGCTGAGCTGGATCAGCGCGCCATCGCTGAGCGAGGGTAGCGCGAGCCAGGTCACCGCGAGCGTGGTGATCACGAGCATCGAGCACGCGGTGTCGACGAAGCATGGGATGGTGCAGCGGATCGAGGCGGTGGGCGTCTCGACGGACGGCGCCGCGGATCCATTGGCGATCACCGGGCTTGCGGAGCAGGGAGGTGGCGCATGAGCGTGCAGTTTGACGGTCAATCGCTGTTTGACTCCGGGCCTCATCGCCTGGTGATCGGGAGGATGGGGCGGTTCGTGGCGCCACCGTTCCCGCAGGGCGGCGGGCCCGCGTTCTCGATCGACTATGGCGTGCGGGAGCGGTCGCTCGAGGTCGTCGGGCGGCTGACGGCGTCGTCGGTGGGGGTGCTGTTCCAGCGGTTCAACGCGATCCGCGACCTGGCCGAGGCGTCGACGGTCGGCACGGTGAGCTGGCTCGGGCAGAGCTGGACGGGCATGCGGATGATCGATGTTCAGACGACGGGCCCGATCGATCGTGGGCGTGTCGTGTCGCTGGGGTACACGGTGCGGTGGCTCAAGACGATCGCCTGATCGCGGACGGGAAGGGAGCGGCGCATGGAACAGGAAGTGCTGACGATGGCGACGCAGTTCGGCGTCGCGGGGCTGATCGCGTGGATGTGGTTGTCCGAGCGGCGGGCGGCCGGTGGGCGTGAGCGGGAGCTGAGCCAGGCCCACGAGCGGGTGATGGCGCAGCGGATCGAGCTGGATGCGCTGGTGGAACTGGTGCGGGACAACGCCCGGGCGGTCTCGGCCCTGGAGGGCTCGCAGCGCGAGTTGATCGCGCTGCTCCGGAGCGCCGGCGGAGGCGTCGGCTTTCCAACGCGGCGCGGGCTTGAGGTACACTCCGGGGATGATGCGACCTGAAGCGACCACGATCGCGCCCGTGCGCACCCGGAGCTTGACCAGTCCCGCACGCGGCATTGAGGTGTGGGCGTGGGCGTGGGCGTGGGGGCGGGTGATGCCCATCCTGTGCGGCGCGCTGGTGCTGATGTTGCTCCTCCCGGCGTGCGGGATCCGGGCGAAGGGCGCCGGCGCGCTGGAGGGAGCCGATGCGGGCGGCGGATCGGGTTCGGGCGGGGGCGTGTTCGAGGCGGTCGCGCTGTCGGTGCATCCGCTCACGCGGCTGATGGTGGATGCGGACGGCACTGGGCGCGCGGATGTGCACTTCGAGGTGTTCGACCGGTTCGGTCATCCCGTGAAGTCGCTGGGCGAGGCCGCGGTGGAGCTGGTGTCGATCCCGGCGGCGTCGGTCGGGGGCGCTGGCGGTCGCCAGATCGGGCTTTGGGGCGCGGACCTGCGGACGCCGACGGTGAACGCGGATGCGTACGACCCGGTGACGCGGACCTACCGGCTGAAGATCTCCGGGATCTCGCAGGCGGCGTGGGGATCGGCGAGCATGCTGGTGCGGGTGCGGTTCGTGACGGGCGATGGGCAGACCACGGGTCGAACGCTGCAGGGCGAGCTGGCGGTCGAGGTTCCGACGCGATAGGGCAATCAGGCAGCGCTGCGCCGGCGTTGCTTCGGGCCGAACAGCCTGGCGCGGAGCTGGCTCACGCTCGCGCTGGAGATTTCGGCCTGTGCCATGGCGCGGTCGAACGCGGATGGCGCGACGAGCATGGCCAGTCGATCGACGCGCGACCTGCTGGCGGCCAGGTCGAGGAGCCGGCGGTCGTCGGCGGTGAGCCGGTGGACGCGGGTGAGCCGCCCGGTCGCGGCGCCGCGCGGGTTCCGGCGCACCTTGCGCGAGCGCAGGACCATCGCGCCGACCAGCGCGAGCACCATGGTGATCCCCAGCGCGAGCGCGACGATGGCGATCGCGTCCATCCACGGCGATGGCGGGGGCGGCGAGCGGTCCAGCAGTCGGATGGCCGGGAGTGGGTTGGGGATCATGCTCATCGCGGTGCTCGGGAGTGTGGATGGAGCCGATGGGTGCGAGTGTGTCGGCCCTAGCCGGGCTGGTGCGCGGCCCGCGGCGCGGATGCAGCGCCGGCGGGGCGGGCGCTGCGGGTGGGCGTGGGGAGCAGGCGTTCGAGGAGCTTGCGTGCGCCCCTTCGGAGGGATGGCGGGCGGGTGGTGTCGGAGGCGACGCGGGCGAGCGATCGCGCGATGGGCGCGGCATCGCGGTTGATCGCGGCCCGGAGGGCCACGGGCGCGCGCAAGGGGAGCGCTTGTTCGGGATGGGTGGTGGTGGCGACGGCGACGAGGTCGGCGATGGGATCGGTCAGCCGGCGGGCGGAGATGGAGGCGGCGCGGACCGGCGTGCTCGGGTGGGTCGCGAAGAGGGCCAGCGTGTCGTCGATGGCCAGGTGGCGGCGGACGG
>JBQLZO010000010.1:0-7244 GCA_052168315.1 Phycisphaerales bacterium
GGGGGTTGAGGGGGGTTGGGGGGGGGATCATGGGGTGGCTTCATCGGCGCTTCCACCCTTGCGGGGGTCGGCAAAACCCCGCGCTTCGCCCTGGACGGGCGCGATGAGCTGGACGATTCCGGCGGCCTTGATGTGGGCGAGCCGGTGCCCGCGGGCCTGGAGCGCGGCGTAGAGGGTGTGGGCGAAACCGAATGTGAAGTCGGCGTTGTTGTAGGCGAGGAGGGTCCACGCGTGGGCCTCGGCGTTGAGGGCGCCGATGGGGACGATGGCGGACCTGGGTGCGTTGGGCGTGGCGGCCTCGATGAACAGGGTTTCCGGGAGCCACTGGTGGTGGATGCGGGCGCCCTCGACGGCGAGCTGCGGCGCGGCGGCGGCTTCGGGATCGGCGGTCATGCATGCGATGAGCGCCTGGAAGGTGGCGGTGATGATGCGGGGGCCGCCTGAGGCGCCGGCGACGAACTCGACCTGTTGGTTGTGGTCGAGGACGATGGTGGGGGTCATGGAGCTGAGGGGTCGCTTGCCGGGCTCCGGGGCATTGCGCTGCGACTGGATGAGCCCGAAGGCGTTGGGCTTATCGGGTTGGGTGGCGAAGTCGTCCATCTGGTTGTTGAGGAAGAAGCCGTAGCGGGCGACGGGGATGCGCGATCCGAAGAGGAGGTTGATGGTCTCGGTGCAGGCGACGGCGTTGCCCCATCGGTCGAGGATGGAGAAGTGGGAGGTTCCGGCGTCGTCGGGGAGCTGGGGGGGGAGTTGGTTGTTGTTTGCGGGGTTGTGGTTGGGGTCGGTGATGGTGTCGCCGAGGAGGCCGTATTGGTTGGTGGGGAGTGTCTGGTTGGGGGTGATGCGCTGGGCGCGGGCGGCCAGGATCCGGGGGTTGAGCAGGGCTTGGGTGTCGATGTCGGGGTTGAACTGGGGGTCGGCGAGGAAGGCAGCGCGGTCGGCGAAGGCGTGCTTCATCGTTTCGGCGATGAGGTGGATGGCGGCGGGGGCATCGCGGCTTTGGATGGCGGCTTCGAGCGCCTCGCGATGCGGGGCGAGGAGGGTGAGCATCTGGATGAGGGTGATGCCGCCGGAGGAGGGCAGGGGCATGGTGATGAAGGTGCGCTGGTTCCATGCGTCGATGCGGACGATGAGCGGCTCGACGATGGCGGCGTGTGGGCCCGCGGGTGGTGCGGCGAGGTCGTCGAGGGTCATGACGCCCTGGTGGTGATGGATGGTGTCGATGATGGCCTGCGCGATGGGGCCCTGGTAGAAGGCATCGAGCCCGTGGCGGGCGATGCGTTCGAGGGTCTCGGCGTGCTGCGGGTTGCGGATGAGCTGGCCCGGGAGCGGCGAGCGGTGGTTGGTGAACTGGTCGATGAAGGCGAGTTGTTCGGCGGTGTAAGCGTCGGCGTGCTGGTCTGCGTGCTGGGCGAGTTCGGCGAGGGCCTCGTGCTGGTAGGCATCGACGATCCATCCCTTGCGGGCGATGGTGATGGCGGGGATGAGGACCTGCATGCGGTCGAGCGTGCCGAAGGTTTCGAGGGCGAGCAGGAGCCCTGCGGTGGTGGCGGGGATGGCGATGGCGTGTCCGGAGTGCTGTGAGGCGCCTTCCGGGAGGTGGGTGAAGTGGCCCGGTGTGATGGCGGCGGGGGCGCGTTCGCGGTAGTCGATGGCGATGCTGATGGGGTCGTCGGGTTCGGGGGTGCGTGGGTCGTCGCGGAGGTGGATGACCATGAAGCCGCCCCCGCCGATCCCGCAGGATTCCGGTCGGACGACGGAGAGTGCGAAGGAGGCGGCCACGGCGGCATCCACGGCGTTGCCGCCGAGGTTGAGGGCCTGGACGCCGGCCCATGAGGCGAGGGGGTGGTCGGTGGCGACGACGCCGGGGGTGAGGAGGGGGCGGGATTCGTGTGGCCGGGGTTGGGTGTTCGGCGGGGTCTGGGCATGGGCGGAGGGCAGGTGGTGCGGCGCGGCGGCGATGGCGAGGGTGGCGGCGGTGATGATGAAGATGAAGGTGCGACGGGCGGGGTGGTCGGCGGGAGTGTGCATGGTGGTGCCCCGTGGCTGGCGTTGGGAGGTGCGCGGCGTCGTTCGCGTGCGGGGGACGATACCTGATCGTCCGGGGGCGGCGGGGGCGATACGGTGTGCGGGCGGATCCGGGGTGGTGTGATGGGATGGGCGCGCGTGCGTGGGCGCGTGCGGGCGCTTGCGAGAGGGACCCTTGGGCGATGCGGATCGTTCGGCGGAGCGAGGAACTGGAGGCGTACCGCGGCGCGGTGCTGGTGCCGACGATGGGGGCGCTGCACGCGGGGCACGCAGCGCTGATCGGGCGGGCGCGTTCGATCGCGGATGAGCGCTCGGCGCGGCTGGGGATTCGTCAGCCGGTGCTGGTGAGCGTGTTCGTGAATCCGACGCAGTTCGATGAGGGGGCTGATTTCGATTCGTATCCACGGACGCTGGATGCGGATGGGGAGGTGGCGCAGCGCGCGGGGGCCGATGCGGTGTTCGCGCCGCCGGCGTCGGTGGTGTATCCGCCGGATGGGAGCGCTGCGTCGGCGGCGCGGTTCGTGCCGCGGGAGGCGGATCTGCCTTCGGTGGCGCGGGACCCCGGGCTGGAAGATGCGCAGCGGCCGGGGCACTTCGCGGGTGTGTGCGGGGTGGTGCGCCGGCTGTTCGAGTTGACGCGCGCTTCGGCGGCGGTGTTCGGCGAGAAGGACTGGCAGCAGTTCCTGGTGGTGCGGGCGCTGACGGACCAGGATCGGATCCCGATCGAGATCATCCCGCATCCGACGGTGCGTGATGGGGATGGGCTGGCGCTGTCATCGCGGAACGCGCGGCTGAGCGCTGCCGAGCGTGACCGGGCCTCGGCGGTGCCGCGGGCGCTGAAGGCGGCGCGGGGCGCGGCGACGGCGGAAGAGGGCGAGCGGGCGGCGCGGGGGGTGCTGGAATCGGCGGGGCTTCGTGTGGAGTACGCGGCGGTGCGTGATGCGGCGACGCTGATGCCGATCGCCGGGGGCGGTGCGGTGAGCGCTGCGCGGGTGCTGATTGCGGCGCGGTTGGGGGGGACACGGCTGATCGACAACGCGGCGTGGTCAGGTTGTCGGGATGGGGGCGGGGATGGGCGTGGGGGCGTTGGCGTTTGAAGCGTTGATGGCGAGCCATGCGATGTAGGCGGCGTACGCGAGCAGGAGGATCGCGCCCTCGGGTCGCGAGATCCGGCGCCCGGTGATGGCCATGGGGAGCAGGAGGATGGAGACGGCGGCCATGACGATGAGGTCGATGCGGGCGCCGTCGGGGAGCGCGGTGGGCGTGATGGCGGTGGTGAGCCCCCAGATGAACAGCAGGTTGAAGATGTTGGAGCCGACGATGTTGCCCAGCGCCATGTCGGTCTGGCCCTTGCGTGCGGCGACGATGCTGGTGGCGAGTTCGGGGAGGCTGGTTCCGACGGCGACGAGGGTGAGCCCGATGACGGTCTCGGGGACGCCGAGTGATCGGGCGAGGGTGGTGGCGCCGCGGACAGTGAGCTCGCCGCCGAGGATGAGCATGGCGAGCCCGGCGATGATGAGGAAGATGGTGGTGTGCCAGGCGAGCGCGGGGGCTTCGGAGAGCGCGGCCTTTGCGTCGGCGGCGAAGGGGTCTTCGGTGGGGGCGCTGCGCTGGCGGAGCGCATCGGCGAGGGTGTAGTAGAGGAAGATGGCGAAGAGGAGCAGGAGGATGAGCCCATCGGCGCGGGTGAAGGCCTCGGGCGGGGCGGCGGATGCCGGGTCGGGGGTGGACCAGAGGTGGTCGAAGGCGAGGATGATCGCGGCGATGCCGGCGAGCACGAGCATGGGGATCTCGCGCGTGACGATGGATCGGTGCACGACCATGGGCGCGAGCAGCGCGGTGATGGCCAGGAGGAGGCCGATGTTGGCGATGTTGGATCCGACGACATTGCCGAAGCCGATGGCGGAGTTTCCGCGGTGGGCGGCGACGAGGTTGACGACGAGCTCGGGGGTGCTGGTTCCGAAGGCGACGACGGTCATTCCGACGATGACTGGCGCGACGCCGAGGCGCGCGGCGAGCGCGACAGCGCCCTTGACGAGGGTGTTGCCGGCGAAGACGAGGAGGGTGACGCCGAGGAGGAACAAAAGTGCGGCGAGCATGGTGGTGGGGGTTTGGGGGATAGGCGTGCGGGTTACGGTTGGCGTACACTAACTGTACGCGGCGTCGGCACCCCCGATACCCCCCCTGGGTCGCCCACTCTTGCGGCGCGGCCGCCCGGCGTCCTGCGCTTTGTTCGCGCTGCCATCCCCGAGATTTCCGCCGGAGCTTGCCCGATGTCGCTGCTGAAGACCCCGTTGCACGCGTTCCATGCCCGCCACCATGGGAAGTTCGTTGACTTTACGGGGTGGGAGCTGCCCATCTACTACGAGGGCCGAGGGATCCACGCGGAGCACCACCAGGTGCGGAACTCGTGCGGGATGTTCGATGTGTCGCACATGGGGCGTGTGCGGGTGCACGGGCGGCACGCGCGGCGGTTCCTGGAGCGTCTGTGCACGCGGCGGATCTCGGACATGGAGGCGGGGCAGTGCCGGTACTCGCTGGTGCTGAATGAGAACGGCGGGATCAAGGATGACATCCTGGTGTACCGGATGGATGATGATGATTTCCTACTGGTGGTGAACGCATCGAACCGGGAGAAGCTGCTGGGGCACTTCGAGTCGATCAAGGGCGACCTTGTGGTGAAGATCGAGGATCGGACGGCCAAGACGGCGATGGTTGCGATCCAGGGGCCGAGGACGATGGAGCTGATCGGGAAGATGTCGAAGGAGATCCCGACGCTGAAGCGGTACCGGTTCGTGGAGAAGTCGTACCTGGTGGTGAAGCTGGTGGTGTCTCGGACGGGGTACACGGGCGAGGATGGTGTGGAGGTGATCCTGCCGGCGGGGATGGTGGACATGGCGTTGAAGCTGTTGTTGAAGGATGCGGATCCTGGCGCGGCCGAGGGGCTGGTGGCGCCGGCGGGGCTGGGCGCTCGTGACACGCTGCGACTCGAGGCGGGGATGCCGCTGTACGGGAACGAACTGCGCGAGGATGTGTCGGCGCTGTCGACGGGGCTGGGGTTCGCGATGAATCTTGATAAGGATGGCGATGAGCGCGGGGAGGCGTTCGTGGGGCTGGAGGCGCTGCGGCGGGAGATGGATGCGGGCGGGCCATCTCAGAAGCTGGTGGGGCTGTTCGTGGAGGGCAAGCGGACGCCCCGGACGCACGCGGCGATCGTGCATGAGGGATCTCCGGTGGGCGAGGTGACCTCGGGGTGTTCATCGCCGACGCTGGGGCGCGTGATCGCGATGGGGTATGTGCCGGCGGAATTGTCGGCGGTGGGCACGCGGGTGGGGATCGACATCGGGCGCGGGGCAGTGCTCGATGCGGAAGTGACGGGGCTGCCGTTCTACAAGGCGCCGAAGAAGTAGGGCGCGGCGGTCAGCGGACGGCGTGGCGCGCTGCCGGGGATTCGGGCGCATCGGATGATGCGTTGAAAAAATATCTTTCGAATTCTTGCGCGCGTGCCCTCGTGATGTATGGTGGGTCTGAGGGCATGTCTTCGCTTCGCGCGCGTCGTTGTGAGTCGCGCGCCTGAGTCTGTCGCGTGGAATCGCGCCAATCACTGAAGGAATGACATCATGCTTCGAACTGTTGTGAACTCGTGCGCTGTCGCTGCGCTCTTGTCGTGCTCCGGCCTGGCGATGGGCCAGCCGACGGTCGAGCCGCCGTGCTGGGTCGCGTGCAAGGACGAGCCGGGGTGGTGGGACAGCATTTTCAGCTGCAAGGTGTGCAGCCCGGGGTACTCGCTCGGGACGCACTGCTTCGACTCTGGGTTCTCGGTCGCGTGCGGCGGGACGCAGACGCTGACGATCTCGGCGGGCGTGAGCCTCGGGCTCTCGGTCGAGTGCGGCGATGCGGAGCTGAGCGTGGAGGTGGAGGTGAGCGGGTCTCATTCGGTCGAGTGCACCGCGCCGGCGTGCGGGATCGCGACGCTGAAGCTGTGTTTCCCGAACTCTCAGGTGAAGGTCTGGCAGTGCGAGCGGAAGGAGTGCACGGCGTGGGAGTGGGTGGACCGCCCGGTGACGGGGCCCTGCAGGCGGTGCGTGCAGTGGAAGAAGGTGACCTACTTCACGACGGAGTTCATCCCGGGCGGCGCGCCGATCCCGACCTGCGCCAACACGGATGCATCCTGTTTCTGCAAGGACCAGGGGCACGACTGCGAGTGCGATGAGGATCCGGACTACGACGAGCCGGACCTGGAGCCACAGCCGGGCGACGGGGCGGTGGTGGAGTGGCTCGGCGCTCCGCTGCAGGATGGGGAGCTGGTCACGACGGTGACCTTCCATGTGGACCAGTTCGAGGATTCACAGGTGAAGGGAGTGCATCTCTCGACGCTGGATGACCTGTCGATGTACCACCTGGTGGGGATCGCGGGGCTGATCGAGTCGGCGCTCGAGCGTTCGAACGATCCGGAGTCGGTGGTGTTCACGGTGCTGTTCGAGGATGGCGGGAAGGCGAGCGGTCGCCTGCTGGATCTCGAAGACACGGTGGAGTTCCTGGCGTGGGACAAGGCCACCTCGGCGTGGTCCGCAGATTTCAACGCGGACGGCACGGTGGACGGCGTGGATCTGGCGCTGCTGCAGGAGGCATCGCTGCTGGCGCAGACGGGCGTGGTGGTGCCGTCGTACTACGATCTGGACGGCGATGGGCTGCTCACGGCCGATGACTGCCAGATCGTCGGCGATGCGATTGTCGAGCTCGGCAAGCCCGCGCAGCCGAACGAGTGACTCTGACTGACGGGCGGGCAGCGCGCATGTCGTCGGTGCTGGACCAGATCGCGATCCACCGGTCATCGCTCCTGCTGGGGGCGTGGTGTGTGGCGATCGGATCCGGGCTGGTGATGCTGGCGCTGGGCGGGCGTGGCGGCGTTGATCGGCACGCCCGCCGGGTGCGGGCGCGGGCGTGCGCCGGGCCGCTGCTGGCGATGTTCGCGGGCTCCGTCGCGCTGGTGGTCACGCTGAGCGGCATGCCGTTGCGCGAGCCCGTGGCGGGGCTGGAGGGGAGCACGCCCGTTCGATGGTTCCTTGTGATCGCGCTGCCGATCCTGATCGGGTCGGCAGCGCTTTGTTGTGTGTTGCAGTTGTATCCGGTGTGGCGCGGGCGGTCGGCGGAGCGGCGGTGCGGGGCGTGCCTGTATCCGATCGAGAGGCTTGCGGTGTGCCCGGAGTGCGGCG
>JBQLZO010000011.1:0-15732 GCA_052168315.1 Phycisphaerales bacterium
GGGGCGGGGGGGTTGGGGGGGGGTCGCAGATGGTGAATCGGACGACGCGTCGGAGGCGAACGGGCATGGTCGAGTGTAGGGTTGCCGGTGTGTGCGGAAGGGGCGAGAGGAGCGCTGGGCGGGGCGGGTTGGCGGTGCCGAAGGAGCGTGCTGGATGCTGTGTTGTATGACCGGATCGTGCCGTCGTGGCCCCGTTCGTTCGGTGCTGCTGGGCGTGGGGATCGCGCTGCTCGGCGCTGGGCTGATCCGCGCGGGCGGCGCAGGCGCTGCCGATGGTGTGGCGGGTGATGGGTCGGAACGCGGGATGGGCGGCGATGGTGGCGTCGAGGTTGTGGTGGTTGCCGCGCCCGCCTCGGCCGGGCTCGCGGGCGATGCCGATGGCGATGGCGCTGGGAGCGGCGGCGGCGATGCGAGCGAGAAGCAGGAAGCGGAGGAGCCGACCATGCCCGTGCCGAGCACCGTGCTTGATCTGAAGGCGAACCTGATCGATGGCACCGAGAAGGCGCTGAAGGACTACAAGGGCAAGGTGCTGCTGATCGTGAATGTGGCCAGCCGGTGCGGGTACACGCGGCAGTACGAGGGGCTGGAGGCGCTGTACCGCGAGTACCGCGAGCGCGGGCTGGTGGTGCTGGGGTTCCCGGCCAACGACTTCGGCGCCCAGGAGCCGGGGACGAACAAGGAGATCCTGGAGTTCTGCCAGAGCCGGTTCGATGTGACCTTCCCGATGTTCGCGAAGGTGGTGGTGACCGGCGAGGCCCCGCACCCGCTGTTCGCGCGGCTGGCAGCGCAGCCGGAGCCCATCGGCGGGCCCCCGAAGTGGAACTTCACGAAGTACCTGGTGGATCGGCGCGGCGAGATCGTGGCGCGGTTCGACTCGCGGACGGAGCCGACGGATGAGAAGTTCGTGGCGCTGGTGCGGGAGCTGCTCGAGCGGGAGGCTCCGGCGGGGGAGTGAGGCGTCGATCGGCGCGCGGGCGGGCGGGGAGAGTGCGGGGGGGACAGCGCCGGCGTGCGCTCGTATTCTCTTGGCCATGCCGACTTTCAGGTACACCGCGCTCGATGCCGCCGGGGCCCGTGTGACGGGCGATCTGGATGTGGGGACGGAGCAGGCGGCGCTGGCGGAGCTGGAGCGTCGGCGGCTGACGCCGGTGTCGCTGGCGGCGGGCGGGGAGCGGGGCGGGGCGCGCGGGATCGGCGGCGCGGGCGGGGGGCGCGGGGTGCCGGCGGCGCGGCTGGGCAGCGCGTACGCGCAGGTGGGCGACCTGGTGGCGGCGGGGGTGCCGCTGCTCCGGGCGCTGCGGGTGGTGGGGGCGCAGAAGTCCTCGCCGCGCGTGGCCGCGGAGTTCAGCGCGCTGGCCGATGCGGTGGCCGACGGCACGGAACTGGGCGAGGCGATGCGGGCCAAGCCGCGGGTGTTCAAGCCGATCCATGTGGCGCTGGTGCGTGCGGGCGAGAAGGGCGGTTTCCTCGAGCAGTCGCTGATGCGGCTCGGGCAGCTGATCGCGAACCAGGTGGAGCTGCGGTCGAAGATCGTCGGCTCGCTGATCTATCCGGTGGCGGTGATGGTGTTCGGGCTGGTGGTGCTGCTGGTGCTGTTCGCGTTCTTCATCCCGCAGTTCCGCGATGCGTACTCGGATCTGGAACTGGCGTTGCCGACAGTGGTGGTGTTCGCGGTGTCGGACGCGGTGACGAAGCATCTCGTCGCATCGCTGGTGGTGCTGGGTCTCGCGGCGGCGGGGGTGGTGGCGGTGGTGCGGAACCCACGGGTGCGCGCGCGCCTGGCCGATGCATCGGCGCGGGCGCCGGTGCTGGGCCCGCTGGTGCGGGCGCTGGCGATCGCGCGGGTGTGCCGGATCCTCGGGACGCTGCTGGGGAACGGGGTGCCGATGCTCTCGGCCCTGTCGATCGTGCGGGAGGCGGGGGGGTTCCCGAAGATGGGCAACACGATCGAGGAGTGCATCACGAGCGTGCGCGCCGGCCAGCCGCTGGCGCAGCCGCTGCGGAACGCGGGGTTCCTGCCCGACGATGTGGTGGAGATGGTGGCGGTGGGGGAGTCGGCGAACAACCTGGACGCGGTGCTGATCCGCATCGCGGACACGCTGGAACGCCGGATCGACCGGCTTCTGTCGACCGCGGTGCGTCTGATCGAGCCGATCCTGATCGGGGCTCTGGGGGTTTCCATCGCTTTCGTTGCGATCGGGCTGATTCTGCCGATGTTGCAACTGACGCGGGGGCTGTCCGGGTGATGGTCGGCGATGATGGCACGCGGCGCGCCCGGCGGCGTCGTATGCGGTGGGCGTGGCGCGGGGATCGGCGCTTTGCGGTGCCCGGCGGCGGGCTACGATCGAATTGGATGCGCCCCCCGGGGCGGTGATGCACGAGAAAAAGGAGACATCGACATGCCCATTTCCCGGCCCACAGCCGTTCGCTTCGGGGGCGTCCGCGCCGCCGGTTTCACGCTGACCGAGGTGCTGATCGCGATCGCGATCGTGGTCGTTCTGGCCGGGATCGTGGCCGTGAATGTGATGGGCACGCGGCGTTCTTCGCTGGTGGATGTCGCGCGGCTGGAGCTGAACGCGTTCGGCGCGGCGATCGACCAGTTCGAGATCACCTTCAACCGCGTGCCGCTGGAGGAGGAGGGGCTGGAGGTGCTCTGGTCGCGCGAGGCGCTGGTCGTCGAGGATGAGGCCGACGAATCGCGCTGGCGTTCGTTCCTCAAGTCGCCGAAGCCGCTGGATCCTTGGGACAACCCGTGGAACTACCGCGCGGAGTCGGAGTACGGGCTGTCGTACGACCTGTGGTCGAACGGCCCGGACGGCGAGGAGGGGACGGAGGATGACATCACGAACTGGGCGGATGTGGAGGATGCGGGCGGCATGGGCCCCGGCGGGTCTCCGATGCCGCTGCCTCCGACCGGGCCCTGAGAGGCGTGGAATTGAAGCGGAGCGGGTTCTCGCTGGTCGAGGCGCTGATCGCCATCGCGCTGGTGCTGGCGGTGTCGGCGATCGCGTGGCCCGCGCTGAGCGGGTACGCGCGCGAGCAGACGCTGCGCGAGACCGCGTACCGGATGACGCGGGAACTCGATGCGCAGTTGTACGATGCCGAGCGCCGGGGCGTGGCGGTGGCGGTGTTTCTCGAAGCGCCGGCGGTTGGAAACGCGCGGCTGGTGGCGCACCGGCTGACGCGTGAGACGCTGGTTCCGGTGATCGTGTCGCGGTCGGAGGATGCCGAAGCCGGGGGCGATGGGCCCGGCGCCGGGTTCGCTGATGATCGCGGGACCGATCCGGGTCTGGGCGATGACGATGAAGAGTCCGTCGCGCGGACGCTGATGACGCTCCCGCCCCGGGTGGTGGTGCGTCGTCCGGGGGATCTGCAGCGGGATGATGCGGTGATGGAGATGCGCCCGGAACGCGGCGGCGGGTTCGGAGGCGGCGAGATGATGCTGCTGGCCGACATGGATGCGCCGATGTTCGATCCAGAGCCGGTCGATCGCCGGTGGCTGGTGGCCGTGTACCTGCCCGATGGCACGGCCGTGCCGGGCACGGGCGTGGAACTGGCGCTCGGGCGGCTTCCCGCGGTGCGGGTGGTGGTGGAGCCGGGGCTGGGCAAGGCCCGGGCGCGGGAGGCGCCGCGCGGCGGGGCGATCGAAGAGGGGATGGACGAAGCGTTCGGAGCGGGCGCGGATGAGAATGCGGGCGGTCCGCCGGCGCGCAGCGCTGCGGGCGGTGATGCGCGAGGGGGGCGGTGATGGTGACGATCCAAGCGCGTCGGCGTGCGCGGCGCGGGGTGCTGCTGCTGGAGATGATCTTCGCGCTGGCGATCTTCGTGGTCGCGGCGACGGCGATCCTGCTGATCGTGCGTTCGGGCGTGGACCAGGCGCGGTGGGCGATCGATCGCCAGCGGGCGCTGGACCACGCGAGCAGCGCGATCGCGCGGATCGAGGCCGGGCTGTCGAGCGCGCAGGATCTGGCCGGCCCGGTGCCGGGGTATGTGGTGGATGCGGGGTCCGAGGCCGCGGGCTTCGAGGATGCGCCGCCGGAACCGACCGGCTGGCGGCTCGAGATCGAGACGAATCGTTCGGAGATCGCGGGGCTGGTGTCGCTGACGGTGACCGCGGTGTACGACCCGTCGGATGGGCTGATGGGCGGGGCGATGGCGATGATGCGCGGCGGCGGGGGGGGCGGAGGGAGTGGTGGCGATGCGGGCGCGCTGAGCGCCACGCTCCGGGCGTTGGTGCGTCTGGACCGGGCCGAGCCGCCGGATGAGAACCCCGATGATGCGCTGCAGGCGCTGTTCGATCAGGAGGCGCTGCCATGAAGCGCGGGTTCACGCTGGTCGAGACGCTCGTGGCGATCGCGCTGCTGGCGCTGGTGGCGGGGGGATCGCTGGCCTTCCTGTTCGATCTGCGCACGCAGCGGGCGGTGCTGGCGGATCTGGGGTCGGATCTCGAGGCGGGGTCGGTGCTGTTCGATCGGGTGTCGCGCGATCTGTCGCTGTGCGTGGCGCTGGACCCGGAGGGTGATGGCGCGGGCGTGCGCGGCGATGCGACCTCGCTGGAGGTGGTGTCACGCCGGGTGTGGCCGAGCCCGGACGATCCGATCGGCGGGCTGCGCGGGACGACGCGCACGGCGTACCGCTTCGATGAGGCGGCGGGGACGCTGACGGTGGAAGTGAACGGCGCCTCGTCGGTGCTGTCCGATCGCGTGGAGTTCGCGCGGTTCCGGTTCAACGACTCGGGGCGCGCGGGCGTGTGGCGTTCATCGTTCGACAGCGTCGCGGCCGGGGGGCTGCCGGTGGCTGTGGAGATCGCGGTGTGGTTCCGCGCGCCGGGGATCGGCGCGGTCGATGCGGGCGTTGACGATGGGATGGGCGCGGGCGCTGGGCCGGGTGGCGAAGTGAGCTTGATGGATGAGGAGTTGCGCAGCGCGGCGGAGCTGTCGATGGGCGGACGCTCGCCGCTGGACGATGGGGTGCCGGATCGCGAGCCGGACCGCGTGCGGGTGTTCGCGGTGCCCGATGCGGAACCGACCGGCGGGCGGGCGGCGCTGGGGCGCGCGGATGGATCGGGGGTGGCGCGATGATGGGTGCGGACACATCGCGGGTGCGATCAGAGAAGGGCAAGGGCCCGGGGTTCGTGATCGTGGCGGTGCTGCTGGTGGTGGCGGTGGGGGCGCTCGTGGGCGCTTCGGTGCTGGCGAACGCGCGGGTGGTGGCGCAGCGCGTGCGTCTGCTGGAGGATGGCGCGGAGGCGGAGCTGGCGGTGTCGGCGGCGGGGCACGCGGTGTCGTTCCTGCTGAGCGAGCAGCGCGAGGCGCTGCTCCGCGGCGGCGATGCGGAGCTTCCGGAGCGGATCGTGCTCTTCGAGCACGGCTCGGAGCGCGCGGTGGCGCGGCTGGTGGGCGTGCGGGGCGCGCTGGTCCGTCCCTCGGCGGCCCGGCTGGATGTCAACGCCGCGACGGATGAGCAGATCCTGGCGCTGGAGGCCTCGGCGGGGCTCGATCCGGGCGTGGGCGAGGCGATCATCGAGATGCGGAACGCGCGGGCGATCCTGTCGCTGGATGACCTGATCGACGGCGTGGTGATCACGCCCGAGACGGTGTACGGCGATGCGGAGGCGATGGCCGCGGCGCTGGAGCCGGAGGGCGCCGCGGGCAGCGCGGGCTTCGGCGAAGCGATGCGCCCCGATCGGATGATGGATGGGGCGGCGATGGGGGGCGAAGGGGTGGGGTTCGCGGGCGCCGGTGGCGGCGTGGCGTTGATCGATCTGCTGACGGTGTACTCGGCGGAGCCGAATGTGCAGACGGGGATCGATCCGGAGCGGGCCGATTCGCTCGGCCGGAACCGGATCAATCTGAATCGTGAGTTCTCCGAGGATCTGGCCGAGGCGATCCGCGGGGAGTACGACGAGGATGTAGTGAACATCGTGCGCGGGCTGATCGTGGGGCAGGGGGTTCGGTTCACGAGCGAGACGGTGATCGCGGAGACGCTGATGCGCTTCCAGGCGCCGCACGAAAACTGGGGCGCGGTGTTCGATTCGTTCACGACGACGCCGGACCCGTTCCTGCGCGGTCGCGTGGATGTGAACCGCGCGCCCGCCGGCGTGCTGGGCGCGGTGGGGGGGCTGACGCTGGAGTCGAGCGAGCGGGTGGTGGCGCTGCGGGAGTCGGTGGATGAGGAGGCGCGGCGCGATCCGTGCTGGGTGCTGGTCGAGGGACTGAGCACGCCGGAGGAGTACGCGGCGGGCGCGCCGTTCGTGGCGGCGCGTTCGCTGCAGCTTGAGCTGGTGGTGGAGACGGGGTACGAGCCGATCGAGTCGGCCGGCGGCGGGCTCTCGATGGTCGGCGCGGGCGGGCCGGGCGGCGCGATGGGGTTCGATGAGGCGCCGGCGCTGCGGGGTCGCCGGGTGACGGCGATGACGATCGACCTGGCCGCGCCGCGGGCGCGGATCGCGGCCCTGCGCGATGTGACGCACTGGGGTCTGGCGCTCGGGATGTGGACGGCGGCCCGGGAGGTGGAGGATCGGAGGGTCGTGGTGGACCGGGTTGGGCAGGATGAGCTGGATGCGGTGCTGGCGGGGCTGGACGCGGCCGAGGCGGCGGAGCCGGGCCCCGAGCCGCTCCCGGGGTTTGACATTCCCGATTCGTTCATCGAAGAGCCCACCAGCGCGGGGCCGGATGATGAGGATGGCGGCGATGCGCCCGGGAGCCCGGAAGCGGGGGGTGGCTCCGGCGCGGGTGGGGGTCCGGGCCCGGGGGCGGTCGATCGTCGTGCGGGGCGCTGGCGGGCGGTGCGGGCGGGGGGCCAATAGTCGTCTGGACGGGTTGGGGGCTCCCGGGGTGGTAGTCTGGAGCGCGATGGGACGCGGCGAGCGAGCGAGCCTGGTGGTGTGGATCGATGAGCGCCGGGTGGGCGCGGCGGTGGTGGTGCCGGGCGAGCGGGCGCGGATCGTGCGTGCGGCCGACCTGCCGGTGCGGGGCGACCTGCTGGGGTGGATGGATGCGCCGGAGAAGGCGGCGGAGCTGGGTCGCTCGCTGCGGGCGGCGATGCACGATGCGGGGATCCGCGGGCGGGAGTTCGGGGGTCGGGCGATCGGGGTGGTCTCGCGGCAGTGCATCGTGCTCAAGCGGCTGCGTTTCGAGGGGAAGGTGGATGTCCAGCGGGACCTGCCGGGGATGGTGCGGCTGCAGTTCGTCCGCCAGCTGGCGCTCCCGCTGGAGGGGGCGGCGATCGATTACACGATGCACGAGGGATCGTCGGGCGGCGAGGGGGAGCACGCGGGCACGGGCCAGGTCGCGGGCGGCGCGGGGGCGTCGGGTGGATCGGGCGGGTTGGGGGGGGTGGGCGTGGTCGCGGCGGCGATGATCGGGCAGCGGCTGGAGTGCGTCCGCGCGCTGGTGAAGGGCGCGGGGCTGAAACTCCGGCACCTCGGCGTGTCGCCGACGGGGCTGGCGGCGCTGGCATCGCCGGCGCTGGCATCGGCGGATGGCCCGGTGCTGGCGGTGGTGCCGACGCGGACGGGCGCGGACTACCTGATCGTCGACCGGGGGTGCCTGACCTTCGCGCGGACGATCGAGCTGTCGATGCCGCACGATGCGGGGCACGATTCGATGGTGGGCGAGGGCGGCGGGAGCGCGGTCGGGGGTGGTGGCGATGCCGGCGCTCCCGCGGAGGAGCGCGCAGCGCTGCGGGTGGACCTGCTGGCGACGGAGGCGAAGCGGACCTGGGTGAGCGAGCGGTTGTCCGCGTCGGCCGAGCCGGTCTGCGCGGCGATGGCGCTGGTGCCCGCGTGGGTGAGCGGCGATGACCGGGTGGCGCTGGCGGATCGGTGCGCGGGCGAGCTTGGCCTGCCGTGCTCCTCGGCGGCGCTGTCGGACCTGGTGGACATCGCGGGCGCCGGGGTGGGCGATGGCACGGCGTCGTGGCTGTTCGCGGCCGCGGGCGTGGCGCAGGGGCGGCACCTGAATCTCGAGGCGATCGACCTGCTCCGCGTGCGGAAGCCGCCCGATGAGAACGCGAAGTGGCGGAAGCTGGCGATGGCGGCGGCGCTGCTGATCGTGGCGGGCGTGGGCGTGGGGTACACGGTGCTGTCATCGGAGTTGCGTGCGCTGGAAACGCAGCGCGACCTGCTGAGCGAGCGGCTGCGCCCGCAGCGCGAGCGGCTGGGCGGCGCGATGCAGACCCAGGTGCAGCTGGCGCACCTGCGCCGGTGGGAATCGACGGGCGTGGACTGGCTCGGGCACCTGGATGCGATCACGGGATCGCTCCCGGGGCGGGAGTCCCTGCTGCTCAGCGATCTCACGCTGGCGGGCGCGGCGGAGCTGATCTACGAGCCGGGTCGGGGGGCCCGGGGCGCGTACGACCCGTCGATCTGGAGTTCGCGGGTGTCGTTGTCGGGGACGATCATCGGGCGGGCTTCGGGCACGCGGGTGGTCGATGGGTGGCGCGGGCGGCTCGTGGGCGATGCGCTGTACACCGTGGCGCCGGTGGGTCGTGATCTCCCGGGCTCGAGCGATGAGCGGTATCCGGTGCCGGTGGCGCTGCGCCTGGTGAGTTCGGTGCCCTCTCCGCCGCCGGCGGCGCCTCGGGGCGGGAACGGTGGCGGGGGTGGTGAGGATTCGACGAGCGGCGAGGCCGTGGCCGTGGACGGCGGGGTGGATCGATGAACGGCGCCCGGTTGTTCCTTGCGTGCGGTGCGGGTGCGGCGGTGCTCGGGCTGGTGTGGTGGACCTACCAGAACCGGTTCGCCGGGCCGATGGAAGAGCTGCGCGGGGAGATCTCGCAGCTGGAGTCGCAGACCGCGCAGGTGCGCGGGTACCTGGATGGCACCCGCGATGAGCCGGGCGCGCTGGCGGAGCTGCGGGGTCGATCGCTGGGATCGAAGGGCGAGTCGGTGGTGCACGAGCTGCGGGTGGTGCTGCGCTCGGTGGGCGAGCGCGCGGGGCTCGCCGGTGTTTCGGCGGATTCGCGTCCGGGGCGCGGGGTGGTGAATCCGGTGGCGTCGGCGATCAACCAGGGGCCGTACCGCGAACTGCGCAATGTCGCGGACCTGGTGCCGGTGACCGGTTCGCTGCGGGGCGTGGGGTCGTACGAGTCGGGGATCGCGGCGGTGGCGATGCTGAGCGGGTCGGACCGCCTGCTGCGCGTGGATTCGGTGCGGATGTCGCCGGTGTCGGGCGATGATCGGTCGCTGCTGGATGTTCGGATCGAGGTGACGACGGTGTTCGCTCCCGGGCATGGCCCGGAGGGCAGCGCGGACACATCGGCGTGGCTGGAGCGGATGCTGACGCTGGATGAGCAGACGGCGTCGCGGGTGGCATCGCTGGGCGGTCGCGAGCCTTTCATGCCGCCGCCGCCTCCCCCGCCGCAGCCGGCGCCGGTGCGGGTCGAGCCGAAGCCCGAACCGGTGCGTGAGCCGCCGCCGGTGCCGAAGCCTCCGCCGCCGGCGTACGGGGAGTGGCGGTTCGTGGGCGTGCTGGACCGGAGCGGGTCGGCGGAGGAGGGTGGCGGCGGCGAGGTGCTGCTGGTGAACGGGCGTTCGGGCGAGCGTCGGCGGCTTCGCGCGGGCGAGTCGGTGCTGGGCGTGGTGTTCGTGGGCGTTGATGGGAACGCGCCCGGACGGGCGATGTTTGAGCGTGAGGGCGCCCGCCTGACCCTGCGCGTGGGGCAGACGCTGGGCGATGCGGGCGAGAAACCGGAGTGACCGATTCCGGTTGGGATTCCCGGGTGGTCGTGGTGTGTGACTGGTCTGCGGGCGGTCGATCGCCGGGCGGGCGACGCCCCGCTTTCTGATGGTGGTGGGGGGGATGGGCGTCGAACCCGGGTGAGCGGGCGATTTGGGGCGTTTGTGGGCTGGCTGGCGGAGCGTGGGGATATGTCGGGGAGGGATGGTCGGGGATGGGCGTGGGCGAGCGTGGAGGCGGGGCGGCCGGGTGCTGGGGGAGGTAGGGAATGGGTCGCGGTCGGTTGGTCCGAGCGCCGGGAAGGTAGACTGGCCAGCGAGTGAGAGATCGGTGGTTTTTGCGCTGAGGAAGGACCTGATGCGACGCCGAACCGAAGCAGCGGTTGTTGTTGGACGGGTGGGGGCCCCCCACGGATCGGTGGTGGCGCTTTCGATGGTGCTGGCGGCGGGCGGGTTGGTGTGGATCGGGGGGGCGGGTGTCGCGCGCGCGTGGGGTCAGGATGGCGCGGGGGGTGCCGATGGCGGCGCCGGCGCGGACGCGCCCGTGGCGGAGTCGGTGGAGGGCGGCGAGGCGGGGGATGGGATCGGCGCGGGTGGAGGCGAAGGAGTCACCGGGGACACCGGGGGGGATCGGGGGGGGGAGCGGCGGCTGCGGTTTACTTTCCAGGATGCGCCGGCGTCGATGGTGCTGAACATCTTCGCGGAGGAGTCCGGCGTTCCGGTGATCCAGGAGGCCGAGCTTCCCGAGGGTTGGACGATCACCTTCATCTCGGCCGAGTCGTACGAGCTGAGCGAGGCGCTGCGGATCCTGAACACGATCCTGCAGACGCGCGGGCTGATGCTGCGCCGGGATTCGGAGTTCCTGTACCTGCAGAAGCTCGAGAACATGAAGGCCGAGGCGGTGCCGACCTTCCCGGGCGGGGAGATCCCCGGGGGCGTGACGGACGACCAGGTGATCTCGCTGGTGATCCCGCTGAACAACGCGGTGTCGACGCAGATCGCGGAGCAGCTCGCGCCGCTGGTGGCCGAGTACGGCGGGATCGTTCCGCTGGCATCGCAGAACGCGGTGATCGTGACGGAGACGGCGTCGCAGTGCCGTCGGATCGCGGCGATCATCCGCTCGGTGGATGAGCGTCCGGCCTACGAGGAGGCGGTGCGTGTGTTCCCGCTGGAGCACATCCGCGCGGCCGAGGCGATCGCGACGCTGGAGGTGCTGGTTCAGCAGCGCGAGAAGACGATCATCATCGACCAGAAGGGCAACCGCCAGGTCGTGGACGACCAGACGCGCGCGGGCCTGAAGCTGCAGCCGGATGAGCGGAACAACGCGATCATCGGGGTCGGTCCGGACGGGCGGCTGCAGACGGTGGCCGACATCATCGAGCTGATCGACACGCCGGAGGGCGCGGGGATCGGCGGCGCGGGGCAGGAGCTGGCCACCTTCACGCTGCGGACGATCACGGCGGCGCAGGGGAAGGAGACGCTGGATGGGCTGTTCGGCGCGCTCCCGGAGGATCGCCGCCCGCGGGTGATCCCGCTGCCGGAGGTCAACAAGGTGTCGGTGGTCGGCTCGGCCCGCGCGATCGTGCAGGCCTCGGCGCTGCTGGCGGAGGTGGATGGCGGGCTGGGCGCGGGCGAGGGGCTCGATGGGCGGATCGAATCGCGCGCGGCGACGATCGAGCTGGAGCATGTCGATGCGCCGGGCGCGCTGCGCTCGCTGGAGCCGCTGCTGACCGCGCGCCTGTCGCGGCTGGTGCGCCTGGCGGGATCTCCCGATGGGCGGGCGGTGGTGGTGGTCGGGAGCGGGAGCGATGTCGAGAGCGTGCGGGCGCTGCTGGGAGCGATCGATCGCCCGGCGGGGGTGGCGCGCGAGGCCCGGCTGCTGACGCTCGATGGCTCGACGACGCGCGAGGCGATCGAGCGGGCGCTGGAGCTGCACCGGGCCACGGGCGATGGGCGCGAGCCGGCGCTGGAGGTGGTGTTCAACGACGAGGACTCCACGGCGGCGCTGCTCGGCACGCGCGGCGCGATCGACCGGTTCAACCGGCTGCTGGGCGAGGCGCGCTCGGCGGTGCGCGTGCGGACGGAGTCGCGGACCTTCGCGTTGTCGACAGCGCGGGCCGAGGAGCTGGCGCGCCGGCTGCGGGCGCTGGCGGGTCCGATGCTGGCGCCGGATGACGGCTCGGAGTACATCGCGCCGACGATCGAGCCGCTCGCGGAGCTGGAGAGCGTGCTGGTGCGCGCGACGCCGGAGCAGATGCCGGTGATCGAGGAGCTGGTCTCGACGCTGGACCGCGCGGACCCGGGCGATGTGCGGGTGAGCGTGGTGCGCCTGCGCGCCAGCGATCCGGAGGGCGTGATCGAGCGGGCGCGGGAGCTGTACGAGCTCGGGCTGGCGGGTGTTGAGGAGGGCGCGGCGGCGGAGGTGCGGGCCTCGCTGGATCCGGCGAGCGGGAGCGTGGTGGTGTCGGGGCGGGCATCCGCGGTGGCGCGGTTCTCCGAAGCGCTGTCGGAGGCGCAGCGGCTGCTCCCGCCGGCGCGGACGACGCGGCTGGTGGATGTGGAGTTCGTGGATCCCGAGTCGCTGGTGGTCGAGGTCCGCGCGCTGATCGAGGCGATGCCCGCCGAGGACCCGGGGCGGACGATGGAGCCGCCGACGCTGGAGGCGATGCCCTCGGCCAGCGCGATCCTGGTCACGGGCGAGGAGGCGCAGCACGCGCTGGTGCGCGAGGCGATCCGCCGGCTCGACACGCTGGAGCCGGCGGCGATGCCGCCGCTGCGGCTGCTGCAGGTGCGGTTCGCGGATGTGAACGCCGTGGCGTCGATGCTCTCGCGGCAGTACGCGCAGCGTCCGGCGCTCGAGCGCCGCGAGCGCCCGGTGGAGATCACGGCCGACGCGGCGACGGGCACGCTGATCGTCTCGGCGGATGGCGAACTGTTCGACGAGATCGAGCGGTTCGTGTCGCAGCTGAACACGCGGCCGGACGAGGCGGAGCGGAAGACCGAGATCTTCCCGTTGAACCTGGCGCGGGCGGAGGACCTGGCCCGCGCGATGAACGCGCTGTACCCGGAGCCGCCGATCCCGGTGGACCGGTTCGGTCGTCCGATGCCGTGGCTGCGCGAGCCGCGCGAGGTGAATGTGTCGGCCGAGCCGGCGTCGAACGCGCTGATCGTGGATGCGCCGGCCGAGCGGATGCCCGCGTTCCAGGAGCTCGTCGAGCGTCTGGACCGCGTGGAGCTCCCGCCGGAGGCGGAGCTGCGGACCTACCCGGTGGGGCGCGCGAACCTGGAGGCGGTGTCACGGACGCTGAACGCGCTGGCGCGGGCGGGCTCGCTGGGCGGGCAGGGCGAGGCCGGGCGGGCGCGGATCCCGATCGTGATCGAGTCGGAGCCGCGGAGCAACACGCTGCTGGTGGCCGGCGATGAGACGACGCACGCGCGGGTGTCGGCGGTGCTGGAGGACCTGGCGGCGGTGCCGATCGAGCGCGAGCTGCGGATCGTGCGGATCGCGAACGCGGATCCGGAGTCGGTGGCGACGCGCGCGAGCGGGATCTACGCGCAGCAGACGGCCGATGTGCCCGATGCGCCGGCGGTGGATGTGACGGTGGACGAGTCGAGTTCCTCGCTGCTGATCGTGGCCGAGGATGAGGGGATGGCGCGGTACCTGCGGATTCTGGATGAGCTGCAGGAGCAGGCCGGCCCGCCGCGCGAGCTGCGTCTGGTGGAGCTGCAGCACATCGGCTCGGAGCAGGCGATCGCGTTCCTTGAGGGGCTGATGGAGACCGCGCGTCCGTTCGCGCAGACCGGCGCGGTGGACCCGGTGTTCGAGCCGGTGGGCGCTTCGAACTCGCTGCTGGTGGCAGCGCAGCCATCGCAGCACGAGATCGTGCGCTCGCTGATCGCCTCCATCGATGTTCCCGAGGGCGCGCAGGCGGGGCCGCTGCGGATCCTGCGGCTGCGCACGGCCGAGGCGAACAACATCGCGCAGGTGCTCACGCAGGCGTACTCGGCGCGCGCGCCCGAGGAGCGTGTGGCCAAGCCGGTGTCGATCCGGGCCGATGCGGGGACGAACACGCTGATCGTGTCGGCGCACCCGGACATGCTCGATGAGGTCGAGCGCGTGGTGTCGGACCTGAACGCGGCGGACTCGTACGACGCGGAGGGCCGGGAGATCCGGATCTTTCCGCTGAAGGTGGCGCGCGCGGAAGAACTGGCGCAGACGATCGACCAGATGTACCCGGAGCCGCCGATCCCGGTCGATGCGCGGGGCAGGCCGATGCCGTGGCTGCGCGAGCGCCGGGAGGTGGTGGTGCGGGGCGATGCGCAGACGAACGCGCTGATCGTGGATGCGCCGGCGCGCCGGATGCCGGGGTTCGAGCAATTGGTCGAGCAGCTCGATCGGGCCGAGGCGCCGGCGGAGATGGCGATCGAGACCTTCCGGATCCAGCGCGCGGATGTGTCGGCGGTGGCATCGACGCTGACGCGGCTGGCCGATTCGGGCGGGATCGATCTTGGCCCGGCGGCCAACGCGCGGAGCGCGCGGGTGCTGATCGAGGCCGAGCCGCGTTCGCGGTCGATCGTGGTGTCGGCGCCGCCGGCGGCGATGCCGCAGATCCGCGGGATCGTGGAGGATCTCGATGGGGCATCCGAGCTTCCGGGGACGCAGCTGCTGTTCCTTTCGCTGCAGAACGCGCGGGCCGAGCGGGTGCGCCCGGTGGTCGAGCGGATGCTGATGACGCGGGCGCGGTCGGTGCTGGAGGGGATCCCCGCGGACCAGGCGTCGGAACTGCTGCAGGTGTCGGCCGACGGTGGGACCAACGCGCTGATCCTGACGGTGCCGCAGGAGCTGGTCGACACCGCGCGGGAGCTGGTGGGGCAACTGGACACGAACGCGACGGCGGCGGGGCGCGATATCGTGCGGATCGTGCCGCTGGTGTTCGCGGATCCGGCCGCGACGGCGCGGGCGCTGCAGGGCACGCTGGGCAGCGCGGACTTGCCATCCGGGCTGAGCGGCGCGGAGGCGCTGCGGGTCACGGCGGCCGAAGGATCCGCGGCGCTGGTGATCTCGGGCACGCGGCTGGATGTGGAGTTCGTGTCCGGGCTGATCGAGGAGCTGGACCGCGCGCCGGCGACGCAGACGGTGGGGGTGAAGACGATCTACCTGCGGCACGCGCGGGCGGAGTCGGTGGCGCCGCTGGTCGAGCAATTGATCCAGACGGAGCGGATGAACGAGTGGATGCGGTACGACCTGCGGATGCGGGGTCGCGATGTGGATGAGAGCGCACCGGTGCGGGTGGTGGCCGAGGAGCGGCTGAACGCGGTGGTGATCACCGCGCCGCGGGAGCTGCTGACGGTCGCGGAGGAGATCGTGACGCAGCTGGACGCCGAGCGGGCCGAGTCCGCGAGCGACCCGGTGTCGGTGCGGGTGTTCCGGATGGTCAACGGCGACGCGTCGGAGGTCTCGCAGACGCTGGAGGCGCTGTTCGTCGAGGATGCGGATCCGGAGGAGCGGGCGCCGGTGATCCGCGTGGACCGTGGCGCGAACGCGCTGGTGGTGCGGGGCTCGGAGGCGCAGCTCGCCGAGGCCGAGGGCCTGATCGGTGAGCTGGACCGCGCCTCGGTGGGCGGCGCAGCGCGGATGCGGTTCGTGCCGCTGGACCGTTCGCGGGTCGAGGCTGCGATGATGGCCGAGACGGTGCGCCGGATGCTGGGGAGCGAGGGCGGCGTGCGGGTGGAGGTGATCTCGGCCGAGGATCTGCTGCGGGGCTCGGAGGTCGAGACGGAAGATGCGGATGGCGAGGGTGCGGGTGAGGGGGCCGGCGAGGGGTCATCGCCGAGCGGTGGCGTGATGGGCGGGGATGCGCTGGACGGTCTGCTGGCCCCGGCGCCGATGGAGATGGATGCGTTCGGCGTGCCGAGCGAGGCGGAGCTTGCGCGGCGCCGGATCCTGCTTCCGAAGCGTCAGCGTTTCCTGCTGAACTTCGTGCAGACGGTGCTGGCGATGCCGGCGCAGGATGGCGGGGCTGATGAGGTTGCCGGGGGGGGAATTGAGGGGG
>JBQLZO010000012.1:0-17906 GCA_052168315.1 Phycisphaerales bacterium
GTGGGACATGATTCCTCCGCCCCTGCCGGGGCGTGGTGGTGATGGGGGCTTGTTCGGCGGGTTGCGCTTTGCCCGCTTTGCGGGCGGCGCTTCACCCGCCGCTACAGGCCTTCGCCCCGTTGGGGCGAGGGGAGGCTGGGGGATGGGGTGTGGTGATGGCGGGTTGGCCCGTGTTCCATTGGGCCTTGGTTACCAATGCCGCATCCGCAATGCGATGGCTGCCTTTGCTCCGCGTGACTCGAACGAGCCGTAGATGGTCGGGTCGGCGCTGTACTTTGCCTGGTTGCTGGCGACATGCTCGACGGTTTGTCGCACTCGATGCTGGAGTTCGGGAGAGAGTCGCTTGATAGCACGGGCCTGTGATTCGGCCAGATCGAGGAAGGCGCTGGCGTGGTCGGAATCATCGCGGCTTCGTTCGGAGTACAGGTAGTCGAGGTAGGCGGGCAGGTAGTACTCGAGCACGGGGGTCGGCATGTAGTAGAAGTGTTCGGACAGTGGGTACATGGCGCCGAGCATGTGCTCCAGCTTGGCCCGTGGCTTGCCGAACAATGTGGACTTGGCGTTCTGCCAATCCAGGCCGAAGACCCTGATCATCGTTCCGTCGTGCCAGTCGTGCTCCGTGGGTATTGCGTCGTCCATGGTGCGATCGCTCAGAGCGTGCAGCCCGCTGATGGGATCAGGGAGTGGTCTGTCGGAGATTGAAACCGGCTGCTTCAGGCCTGGGCAAATTCGTTGACGCTCGGGCAGGTGCAGATGAGGTTTCGGTCGCCGTAGGCGTTGTCGACTCTGGCGACGAAGGGCCAGAACTTGGCGTCTCGGAGCCAGGGCTTGGGGTAGGCGGCGACTTCGCGGGCGTAGGGGTGGCGCCATTCGTTGGCGGTGACCATTGGGATGGTGTGGGGGGCGTGCTTGAGGGGGTTGTCATCCTGCGGCCAGTCGCCGCGTTCGATGGTGGCGATCTCTTCGCGGATGGCGATCATGGCTTCGCAGAAGCGGTCGAGCTCGGCCTTGGGCTCGGACTCGGTGGGCTCGATCATGAGGGTTCCGGCGACGGGCCATGACATGGTGGGGGCGTGGAAGCCGTAGTCGATGAGGCGCTTGGCGATGTCGTCGATCTTGATGCCGGCGGATTTTTCGAAGTGGCGGCAGTCGATGATGAACTCGTGGGCGCAGAGGCCGCCCTTGCCGCGGTAGAGGATGGGGTAGTGCTTCTCGATGCGCTTGGCCATGTAGTTGGCGTTGAGGATGGCGACCTGTGTGGCCTTCTTGAGGCCCTCGTGGCCCATCATGGCGATGTACATGTACGAGATGGCGAGGATGGATGGCGAGCCGTAGGGGGCGGCGGAGACGGGGCCGATGGGCTTGGAGCCAACCTGCGCATCGTTCCACTGGGGCTGCGTGACGGGGTGCGTCGGCAGATACGGCGCGAGATGCTTGGCGACGCCGATGGGGCCCATGCCGGGGCCGCCGCCGCCGTGGGGGATGCAGAAGGTCTTGTGGAGGTTGAGGTGGCAGACATCGGCGCCGCAGACGCCGGGTGAGGTGAGGCCGACCTGTGCGTTGAGGTTGGCGCCGTCCATGTAGACCTGTCCGCCGTGGTCGTGGATGAGTTTGCAGATGTCCTTGATGTTTTCCTCGAACACGCCGTGGGTGGAGGGGTAGGTGACCATGAGGGCGGCGAGGTTGTCGGCGTGCTGGTCGGCCTTGGCCTTGAGGTCTTCGAAGTCGATGTTGCCTTTCTCATCGCAGCGGACGCCGACGACCTTCATGCCGCACATGACGGCGGAGGCGGGGTTGGTGCCGTGGGCGGATTCGGGGATGATGCAGATGTTGCGGTGGGCTTCGCCGCGGTCGTGGTGGTAGGCGCGGATGACGAGGAGGCCGGCGTACTCGCCCTGCGCGCCGGCGTTGGGCATGAGTGAGACGGCGTCGAAGCCGGTGATCTTCGCGAGCCATTCTTCGAGGTTGGCGAAGAGCTGGCGGTAGCCTTCGGTCTGATCGGCGGGGGCGAAGGGGTGGATGTTTCCGATCTCGGGCCAGGTGACGGGGACCATCTCGGCGGTGGCGTTGAGCTTCATGGTGCAGGAGCCGAGGGAGATCATGGAGTCGGCGAGGGAGAGGTCTCGGCGCTGGAGCTTGTTGATGTAGCGGAGCATCTCCGTTTCGGAGTGGTGGGTGTTGAAGACGGGGTGGGTCATGTAGTCGAGGGGTCGCTCGAAGGCGGCGAGGTCCATGAGGCCATCGGCGGCGGCCTTGGCGTGGAGGGCGTCGATGTCTTCGACGGTGGGCGCGGCGGCGCCGGCGGGTTCGGCGAAGGCGGCGAGGAGGTCGGCGATGAGGGCGCGGTCGGCGGTTTCGTCGAGGGTGATGCCGATGGTGTCGTCTTGGTAGGCGCGGAGATTGATCTTTCGGGCGCGCGCGGCGTTGTGGATGGCGGCGGCGGAGATGTTGTTGGGCTTGATGCGGATGGTGTCGAAGATGGGGCCGGTGGTGGTGGTCTGGTGGCCGAGCTGTCGGAGGCCGGCGGTGAGTGTTGCGGTGAGTGCGCGGATGCGTGTGGCGATGTTGCGGAGTCCTTGCGGGCCGTGGTAGACGGCGTACATGCCGGACATGATGGCGAGGAGGGCTTGGGCGGTGCAGATGTTGGAGGTGGCGCGGTCGCGCTTGATGTGCTGCTCGCGGGTCTGGATGGCCATTCGGAGTGCGGGGTTGCCCTGGGAGTCCTTTGAGACGCCGATGATGCGGCCGGGCATCTTCCGTGCGTGCTTCTCGTGGGTGCAGAAGAAGGCGGCGTGCGGGCCGCCGAATCCCATGGGGACGCCCAAGCGCTGGGCGGAGCCGACGGCGATGTCGGCGCCCCATGCGCCGGGGGGGGTGATCTGGGTGAGGGCCAGGAGGTCGGTGGTGGCGATGACGACGGCGTTCTTGGCGTGGGCTTTGTCGGCGATGTTGTTGAAGGAGCGGATGACGCCATCGGTGGCGGGGTAGGCGAGGACGAGGGCGAAGTAGTCGTCGCGGTCGAGGGGGATGTTGTCGGGGTCGACGACTTCGACGGCGATGCCGACGGGTTCGGCGCGGGTCTGGATGACGGCGATGGTCTGGGGGTGGCAGTCGGCGGCGACGAGGACGGTGTGCTTGGCGCCCTGTCCGGCGATGGCGGCGGCCATGGCGACGGCTTCTGCGGCGGCGGTGCCCTCGTCGAGGAGCGATGCGCCGGCGAGGGGGAGCCCAGTGAGCTCAGCGCACATGGTCTGGAAGTTGAGCAGCGCTTCGAGGCGTCCCTGCGAGATCTCGGCCTGGTAGGGCGTGTACTGGGTGTACCACTGGGGGTTCTCGAGGATGTTGCGCTGGATGACGCCGGGGACGATGGTTCCGACATAGCCCTGTCCGATGCAGGATCGGAAGACCTGGTTCTTGCGGGCGAGTCGTTGGAACTCTGCGAGCATGCCGTGCTCGGAGCGGTGCGGGCCGAGTGTGAGGGGCTCGGTGAGGCGGATGGCGCGTGGGACGGCGGCGTCTGTGAGCGCATCGAGTGATGGGTGGGAGAGCAGCGCGAGCATGTCGGCGATGTCCGCATCGGAGGGGCCGATGTGTCGATCGTCGAAGAGGTCCGCGGGGTCGAGGGGGGTTCCGCGGACGGGGCGCGGATCGATGGAGAGCGACGGCTCGCCTTGCATGGCGGCGTTTCCTTCGTTGTGTGGGAGCCCGTTGTCGGTGCTGGTGCGGTGTGCGGAGACTTCGACGGGCGCGTTGCGTGAGGTGTGGATGGTCAAGGTGGTCGCTCCGGTCGTGGCTGAGGGGGGCTTGGGGTGGGCTGGCGGGGTGGTTTGGCGGGGATTTTGGGGGTTGGCGCGGCCCGATCGTGATGCGTGCGCGCCCCGGAACCAGACAGTAGGCGGTGAGAACGCGAAATCCCGAGTGTTGGGGCTTTCCCGGGGGTGTCTGGGCGGGGTTGGGGGATGGTCGGCGGGGATGCCGGGGGGATGATTCCCGGAGGTGGTCGGGGGTGGGCTTGGGTGCGGGGGGCGGGTGGGACATCGTCTCTACACTGGGACGATGGCGGGGGCGTGGTGGAGGGGAGGATGGCGGGGATGGGTTCGGGGACGATTGGGATGGGATCCCGCGTGTGGGTGTGCTGGCGGGCCGGCATGCCCGCGGGATTCCGTGTGGATTGATGATCGACGGAGACCTTCCGGAAGGACATGCCATGACCGCATTGCGACGCTCGACGGCCGCCGCCTTTGTTTTCGCCCTGGTTGGTGTGGGCGTGGGCCCGGTTTCCATCGCCTTTGGTGAGGTGGTGGACCTGGATGATCCCCCGATCGCGCGTGATGCGGCGCGTGCGGTGAACGATTCGCTGCCGAACATCGACGAGTGGACTCGGAACTACATGGAGCATGTGGTGGTGCTCTCGAGCCGGTTCTTCGAGGGGCGGAAGCCGGGGACGCGTGGGGATGCGCTGGCCCGGGAGTACGCGGCGTGGCACTTCCAGCGGCTCGGGCTGCTGCCGGCGTTCGAGGGTGTGCCGGGGGCTGACGGGCGGGATGGGAGCGGGTGGCGCGCGGGCGCGGGCGGGGGTGCGGGGTGGAGCGAGAACGCTTCGTTCTTCCAGGGGTTCGAGGTGGGCGGGACGACCTCGCTGGTGTCGTCGTCTGCGGTGTGGTCGGTGAACCGGGATGCGACGGAGCTGGCGCTGGACGAGTCGTACTCGCCGCTGGGTTTCTCGGGGAGCGGTGAGGCGTCGGGCCCGATCGTGTTTGTTGGGTATGCGATCGAGGATGGGCCGGAGGGGTACACCTCGTTCGATCCGGAGGTGGACCTGACGGGGAAGATCGTGCTGGCGTTCCGGTTCGAGCCGATGGACACGGCGGGTCGTTCGCTTTGGGGGAACAACGGTCGTTGGTCGAACTACGCCTCGATGGGGCCGAAGATGGAGGCGATCGCGGAGCGGGGCGCGGCGGGGATCATCCTGGTGCAGCCGCCGGGCGCGGACGATCCGCGGGCGCAGCGGCTGGAGTCGGTGAGTTCGACGAACTACGGGTTCGAGCTGGACATCCCGGTGGTGATGCTGGACCTGAAGGCGGCGAAGGACTTGGTTGAGGCGTCGGCGCCGGATGGAATGTCGCTGCTGGACCTGCGGCGGAAGGCCGATGAGGGCGAGGTGCGGTCGCTGCCGCTGGGCGCGCGGCCGGTGCGGTTCTCGATGGATGTGGAACTGAAGACGGTGCGGACGCCGACGATGAATGTGGGGGCGATCCTGCCGGGGCGGGGCGATCTGGCGGATGAGTATGTGGTGATCGGCGGGCACATCGACCACCTTGGGTATGGCGGGTCGGGTTCGCGGTATCGCGGGAGCGAGGAGCTTCTGCACGCGGGCGCGGATGACAACGCCTCGGGGACGGCGGGCGTGCTGCTGGCGGCGGAGGCGTTGGCGCAGCAGTACTCGGCGCTCGGGCCGGACGCGGATGCGCGTTCGATCGTGTTCCTGCTGTTCAACGCGGAGGAAATGGGGCTGCTGGGTGCCCGGCACTTCGTTGAGAACACGCCCTTGAACGCTTCGAACACGACGGCGATGCTGAACCTGGACATGATCGGGCGGCTCGCGCAGAACGGGCTGGAGATCAACGGGACGGGCACGGCGACGGAGTGGGATGCGGTGCTTGATCCGGTGATCGAGCGGATGGGGTTCGAGACGACGAAGCGTCCGGGCGGCGTTGGGCCTTCGGACCACGCGTGGTTTTATCGTTCGGACATCCCGGTGCTGCACTGGTTCTCCGGGCTGCACGATGACTATCACCATCCGCGCGACACCTGGGACAAGATCCACTTCGGCGAGGGGGCTCGGCTGTCGCTGGGTGTTGCGGAGATCGCGATGGACCTGGCGCAGCGTCCGGATCGGCTGACCTTTGTTTCGAACACGGACAACGCCCGTCGTGGCGAGCGGCCGCAGCTGGCTCGGATGACGGTTCGGATGGGGATCACGCCGGGGAACTACGAGGAGGGGGCGACGGGGCTGGAGGTCGCGGGTGTGGCGCCGGGCGGATCGGCGGACTTGGCGGGGCTGGAGGCGGGCGATGTGATCATGCTTTGGAACGGGGAGGAGCTTGCGGGGGTGACGGGGCTGATGACGCGTCTTGGCGAGGCCAAGCCGGGCGATGTGGTGGACCTGTCGGTGGATCGGAATGGGGAGCGGATCCAGCTGCGGATGACGCTGCAGGCTCGCGAGGCGACGGAGGGCTGAGGCGGACGCGACCGGGTGGGGGAGCGCGGGGTGGCGGTTCGCGGGATGGGGCGGGGGTGTGTATGGTGTGCCCCGGACACTCTTCTCGCGGCGTCGGCTTTCTGCCGGCGCCGCTTTTTTGTTTGGTGCGAGGGCGATCTGACTGGGTTGGGCGTGTGAGGATTGGATGGAGGTCGAGATGGGGCCTGGGGGACTTGGCGGGAGGGGGGAGTTGGGGGGGTGGCGTTGCTACGCTGTGCGCGTGTCGTCGACGCCGAGCGTGAACAATCCATCTGATGGGAGTGCCGGGCGTGGCGGCCGCGCGGGTCGTGCGCTGATCGTGACGATCGATGGGCCGGCCGGGACGGGCAAGTCGACGGTGGCGCGGGATCTGGCGCGGCGTCTGGGGCTGGACTTTCTTGATACGGGGGCGATGTATCGGGCGGCGACGGCGATCGCTCTGGACCTGGGGATTCCGCTGGATGATGCGGAGACGATCGCGGAGATGGTGCGGCGGGCGAATCTGACTTTCGATTGGTCTGAGGATCCGCCGGAGTTGCACGCGTTCGGGAAGTCGATCATGCACCGGCTGCGGGCGGATGATGTTGATGCGGGGGTCTCGCCGGTGGCGAGCCTTGCGGGGGTTCGGCGGGTGCTGGTGGAGGTTCAGAAACGGATCGGTTCTGAGCATCCGCGGCTGGTGACGGAGGGGCGAGACCAGGGTTCGGTGGTGTTTCCGGATGCGGAGGTGAAGGTGTTCCTGTTTGCTTCGGCGCGGGTTCGGGCCGAGCGTCGGGCGGCGCAGCTGGGCGTGGCGTCGGATTCGGAGAGCGTGGAGCGGATCCACCAGGAGTTGCTGGAGCGGGATCGTCGTGATTCGACGCGTCCGACCTCGCCTTTGATTCGTCCGGAGGGGGCCGTGGAGCTTGATACTTCGACGCTGGATCGCGATGCGGTGGTGGGTGAGCTGGTTCGGATCGTGCGTTCGGTGGTCCCGGATGTTCGTGTGGCGGGTTCGGGTATGGGGTTGGGTGCGGGGCGGCGTGAGGATCGGTGAGTGTGGATGTGGCGAGGAGTGCGTGCGGCGGGGATGGGTTGTTGAGTGATTGAGTGATGATGATGGTTGATGATGGTTCGGACAGTTCGGCGGGGCGGGCTTCGTGGCGCGAGCGGTTTCCGGGGCGGACGCGGTTCCAGGCGGTGCTATATGACCGTTCTCGTGCGCTGGTGGATCTTGCGTATCGGCTGGCGTTCCGGATGCGGATCGACGATGCGGATCGGATTCCTCGGGTGGGCGCGGTGCTGGCGCTGGCGAACCACCAGTCGCACCTGGATCCGCCGTTGATGGGCGCGGTGGCGGGGAACCGTGGGATGGCGGCGGTGGCGCGGGAGTCGTTGATGACGAACCCGTTCTTTCGGTGGTGGATCACGACCTATCACGCGATCCCGATCCGGCGCGGGGCGGGCGATACGAGCGCGATCCGGACGATCCTGGAGGTGCTGGGAAAGGGTGAGTATGTGGCGATGTTTCCGGAGGGGACCCGGACGGACGATGGGCTGATGCGGCCGCTGGAGCGCGGGGTGACGCTGCTGCTGCGGAAGTCGGAGTGCCTGGTGGTGCCGGTGGGGATCGAGGGGACCGGGCTTGCGTGGGGTCGTGGGCGCGCGTTGCCGCGTTTCTGGGCGCGGCCGGCGATCCATGTGTGCGTGGGCGAGCCGATTCCATCGTCGGAGTTGAAGGGGATGGAGGCGGGGGCGGCGCTGGACCGGATCGCCCGTGAGATCGATGCGTTGCGCTTGCGTGCGCGGGCGCGGCTGCGCGAGCGGACGGGGGGGCGGTATCCGCCGGCGGGTGTGGGCGATGGGTCGTCGTTTCCCGCTGGTGATGCGCCAACAATGGGTTCATGAACGGCGATGGCGAGCGCGAGCGATCGGACGGGGGAGCGGGGGCTGGTGGGGCTGGCGGCTCGAGCGGTGGCGTTGGCGCGGGGCGTGAGCGCGGGGGGCTGCTGGGGCGGTGCGCTCGGATGATCCGGTACACGCTGCTGGGGCTGGGGATCTCATCGCCGGATGAGCGTCGGGAGAACTTCCGGAAGTGGGAGCGGTATCGGTCGCTGCGCGAGGCGGAGCGTCGGCGGTATGGGTCGACGCTGGATGATGCGGTGCGTTCGGAGCACGAGTGGCTGGAGGAGCGGGCGCGTGAGCGGCGCGGTGGGGATGGTGATGGCGCGGGTGGTGGTGACCGGGCGTGAGTTGACTTCTGGGCGAGGTTTGGATTCGGATTCGAGCGGGTGAGGAGAGAGAAAGAGGTGGGCAGATGAGGGGACGGGCCGGAGGCCCATCCCACCGAGGGTGGGAAGGAAGGCGGCGGGAGGATCGGTCGGTCAGAGGGTCTTGAGGTACTCGATGAGCGCAGCGCGCTCGGTGTCGGTGAGGTCGTCTCCGTACTCGTGGCCCTGGTTTCCGAAGCCGGGGAGGGTGGTGTCGTAGTAGGTGGTGGGGTCGGGGAGTTGTTGTGTGGCGTTGGGGGCGTCGGGGGCGTTGGGGGCGTGGGGGGGGGCGGGGTTGATGGTCTGGTAGCGCCAGCCGAGGGCCTGGAAGTCGTAGTCATCGTCGCGGAAGGAGCGCTGCCAGCGGGTGGGGCGCCTTGTCGAGTCGAGCAGCGCTTCGATGGTGGGGATGGAGCCGTTGTGGAGGTATGGCGCGGTGATCCAGATGCCATCAAGGGGCGGGGCGATGTAGGCGAGGCTGGGGGTGGCCCACGCCTTGGGTTCGGTGCGCGCGTACCAGCTCGCGTTGAACCAGCGCGAGAGCTGGGATTCGGCCTGGGCGCGGGCGTATTCGGGATCGGTGCCGACAATGTCGATGGGGATGAGCTTGTTGGGGTAGGTCCAGGTGGTGTCGTCCTGCCATGGGTATGTGCCGTGGCACTCGGCGCAGTTGTTGGCGAAGACGAGGCGGCCCTCGGCGGCGAGTTCCATGTCGATGGGGTTCGGGTAGGGCGGTGGTTCGATGGACTGGATGAAGGCGAGCAGGTCGGCCATGTGGGTGTTGTGTCGCTTCGCATCGTCGGCGTCGTCGATGCCGACGACATTGATCTGCTGGATGAGCTTGGTGAAGTCGCCCCTGCCGGCGGCGTTGTAGTAGAGGGCGTGCTTTTTCTTGAGGTGCCACCAGGGCGGGACATCGGAGGCGAAGACGCGGTCGGGGACGGCGAAGACTGGGCGGGTGGACCACTTGAGGGTGTGTGGGATGCGGTGCGCGGCGGCGACTTCCTCGATCCGGAAGGCGGGGTTCACGCCGCGGAACGGCGTGGTGACGCGGGTTGAGGTGGCATCGACGCCCCTGAGGAACTGGGAGAGGGCGTTCCATCCCGGTGATCCGGGTGGGTGGCTGGCGGCGGCGAGGGTGCGGAGCTGTGCGGAGGGGAAGGGCGAGCCATCGGACCAGTCCATGGTGGAGTTGCCGAGGCCGATGATGTACTGGCCATCGAAGGTGGAGGCGTGGCAGCCGAGGCAGGTGATGCCCGCGACGACCTGGATGCCGGAGGGCATGTCGAAGACATTGACGCTGAGTGGGTGCCGGTCGGCGGGTGGATCGCGGGTGATGGGTGGAGTGAAGTTCGGATCGGGGGGTGAGAGGAGTTCGTAGAGGTCGAGCGGGATTCCGGAGCCGATGTAGTCGCCGTGGAGGAGGTAGTGCAGTCCGGCGATGGGGTCGCCCTGGCGCTGGGGTGTGGGGTCGATGGTGGTGATGCCGGGGGTTTGGGATGGGATGCCGGGGCTGGGTGTTGCGAGTTCGTCGGCGGGGCTTGGGGGTTCGGCGGTGAGTGTGACGGTGGCGGCGAGTAGGATGGTGATGATTATGGTGTAGGGGAGGGCGAAGGGGAGGTGGACCGCGCGACGGGGGATGCGCCTGGCGGGCGTTGTGGTGGGCTTTGTGTTGTTGGGCGCGGGGGTGTGCACGCGTGGGAGATCCGGGTTGGGGGTGGGTGGTGGAGGCGGTGATTGCGGGGTTGGATTCGGAAGGGTGATGATGGCGGATTCGGGATGGGTTTGTTTGCGCTGGGTCTGGATTGGTGCGAGGTGGGGTGGGGTGTTGTGCGGTGCTGGTGCGATGGGCGGATGGGGCGTGCAACGGCTGATGATTGGTTGGTTGAATGCGAGGCGTTGGGGGGTGGTGCGTTTGACTTTGGATGGGCGTGTGGTGATAATGGGTCGGCGGGAGTTCAGAGTGAGAATTCCTGTGATTTCATTGGAATTGATCGATCACGGTTTCCCGGTGATTTGAATCGGGGACCGCGGCGATGTCGTATCGGGTTTTCTTTCGCGGGGTGTGTGTTTGGGCGTTCCTGCTCGCGATTTTGTGGGGTTTTCTGGCTTTGCGGGTGCGTGGGGGCGGGCGCTTTGGGGTATGGGGAGTGGCGTGGACGGGCGGGATGAGTGTTGTGTTGGAGGAGGGAGGTTGAGCGGGATCCGAGGTTGTGTGCCGGCGGGACGCTCTGGTGGATTGATTGAATGAACGCGCAGCGCTGCGGCGCGGGTGCGAATTGGATGCCCCTTTGTTTGACATGGCCGGTTTGGGCCGGTGAGCGACGAAAGGTCAGGATGATGATGATGATGGCGAAGAAGGTTCACACTCGTGGCGGCGATCCGACGCCGTCTTCGGATCCCCTGGCGTATCTGAACACGATTCGTGAGCGTGAGCGTGAGCTGGCCGAGGAGAAGCGGAGCGCTGCGACCTCGGTGCTGGAGAGCCTGCGGTCGAAGCACAGTGAGATCCGGGAGTCTCTGAAGGAGATCGCGCGAGAGGCGCATGACATGTGCCAGAACACGGGTCTGACGACGCCTTCGTGGGCTCGTCAGACGCTGGGGCTGGATCCATCGCAGGCGCGTCCGGCGGCACCGGCGAGTTCCGGCGGTGGCGGCGGGACGAGCATGACGGGGCGGAAGGGTCGTGCGAAGCTGTCCGGGCCGTACGCGGGGATGACGCTCTCGGACGCGATCGTGAAGGTGATCTCCGATTCGGGCGGGACGGCGAAGCTGGCGCACATCAAGGAGGCGCTGGAGGCGCACGGGGGGAACCCGGTGACGATCGGCGTGGAGTGCTCGCGGATCGCGAAGATGGGTCGGATCGCGACGGCGGGTCGTGGGTACTGGCAGCTGCCGTGATGTGATGCGCCTGTGAGCGGTGCCTGTGACCGGAGTCAGTGAATGCGAACACGCCGTGCGGCCCATCTCCTCTGAGGGCCGCACGGCGTGCTGTTGTTTGGTGGGGGATGTTGTGGGTGGGCGGAGCGTGGCTCAGTCGGCGGCGTCGATCCATTCCTGGGGGATCTCGCCGCGTTTGCGGCCGACGAAGGCGTCGTAGATGAGTTCGGAGCCGTCGGGGGCGAGGCGGTGGACATAGCTCTCGCGTGATTCGAGGTCGAGGCGGTTCTCTGCGAGCATGGTCCGGATGAGCTTGGAGAATCCGGAGGGGTCGGCTTCTTCGAGGAAGTCGGACTTGATGTTGAAAGCGACCCAACCGCCCTCGATGACGCGGTTGTACGCGGCGGCGAAGACGGCGGTGGGGATGTCGCCGAATCCGAGGGCGGCGACGCAGGTCATGAGTGTGTAGCGGTGGGTGTCGAGGCGCCTGAGGGAGGACTCGTTGAGGTTGAGCATGTCGCCGATGATGAAGTCTTCGTAGAGGCCTGGGCGGTCGCGTTCGGCGGCGACGGCGGCGTTGGGGACGATGTCGACGCCGATGAAGCGCTTGATGCCCATGTCCGAGAGTTCCTCGGCGACGAAGCCGTTGCCAGCGCCGAGGTCGAGGGCGACGATGGTGGCGGGATCGACGCGTTCGCGGACGAACGAGCGCGCGAGCAGGTCGCGGACCTTCTGGGGCGATGAGCACTTGAGGTGCTCGTAGACCCACTTCTCGTAGAGGCCTGGGACGGCGAAGACATCGTCGTAGTCGTGGAGCCGGATCTTGCGCCATGCGCCCTTGTGCTTGACGACGACCCACTCTTCATCCTGCTCCATGGTGTCGGCGGGGAGGGCCATCTCGAGCGATTGGATCGCCTGTCGGAGCGAGCTGGGTTCGGCGGCGGCGCCGGTGGGAGTGAGGCGCGTGGAGGCGGGCTCGCCGGCGACGGATGCCGGGCTTGGTCCGGAGTTTGAAGCGGGACGGGGATGGGCCGGCTTTGAGGCGATCGACATGCGGGGGCTCCTGGTGGTTGGTGGGGAGGTCGGTGGGAAGGTGTCGGCGGAAGGCCTGATGGATGCTGGCGCGAGTGATGGATGGTGTTCGCCCACGGGTGGTGTGTGTGGGGGTGCGGGCGACGCGTGTGGATGGCCGCGCTGGTTGGCCGCGGCGCGGTTCGTGGATGTTCGGCGCGATGATTACCGTCGGGCCGTGCGAGCATATGGCTCGCGGCGTGATCGGTGTCGGCCTGTGTGCGCTGGTGCGGGGATGTGCCCGCGGTGGTGTGGGCGATTCGAAGGAGTTCGGATCGCCTCGGACTTCGCGCACGGCGGCTGCAGCGCCCATTGATGATGGTCAATGAGGATACACGGACGGCGCGCTGCGATCAACCTTGCCGATGCATGCGGGTTGCAGCGCACGATGGTGCGCGTGCGGGGATGCGCGTGAATCCGCGGGAATTCGTGGTTTTTTCGGGGTTTGGAGCGTGTGGGGCGTGTTGGGAGTTCGCGTGTGAATCGTTCGTCATGCACGCGGTGCCGCTCTGCGCAGCGATCCGCTAGTGTGGCGGGGATGATCGTGCTGCGAGATGTTCGGAAGTCGTACGACCGCGGTGGGTCATTCGCGGTGCGCGATGTGTCGCTGACGGTGGAGCGCGGTCAGACGCTGGTGCTGCTGGGGTCTTCGGGGTGCGGGAAGACGACGACGCTGAAGATGATCAACCGGCTGATCGAGCCGAGCGGCGGGACGATTGAGGTGGGCGGGCGCGATGTGCTGAAGCGGAACATCCTGGAGCTGCGTCGCTCGATCGGGTATGTGTTCCAGAACATCGGGCTGTTTCCGCACCTGCTGGTGTGGGAGAACGCATCGATCGTGCCGCGGCTGCTGGGCTGGTCGCGGGCGCGTCGGCGTGCGCGGGCGGAGGAGCTGCTGGCGCTGGTGGGGCTGGATCCGGGTGAGTTCGCGGACCGGCGTGTGGACCAGTTGTCGGGTGGTCAGCGTCAGCGGGTGGGGCTGGCGCGGGCGCTGGCGGCGGATCCGGAGTACCTGCTGATGGATGAGCCGTTCGGCGCGCTGGATGCGGTGACGCGGGATGCGCTGCAGGGCGAGTTGATCGATCTGCGGACGCGGCTGGACAAGACGATCGTGTTCGTGACGCACGATCTGTTCGAGGCGATCCGGCTCGGTGATCGGATCGCGGTGATGAACGAGGGTCGGGTGGAGCAGCTCGGGACGAGCGATGAGCTGATCGGGAGCCCGGCGACGGACTTCGTGCGCGACCTGTTCCGGCAGGCGCAGCGGCAGGCGGACCTGCTGGATGCGGGCGATGGTGGTGATGGCGCGGGGGCGAGCGCGGCGGAGGGTGGGTCATGAGCGGGATGCGAAGCGGGCATCGATCCGGGCATCGGGGGGTGGTGGGCGCGGTGGTGTGGATCGCGGTGGTGATGGCGTGCGCGTGGCCGTCGGCGGTGTGGGGGCAGGCGAGCGTGACGGTGGGGTCGAAGAACTTCACGGAGCAGGAGATCCTGGGCGAACTGGTGGCGCAGCTGCTTGAGGCGCACACGGACCTGGTGGTGGAGCGTCGGCTGGGGCTGGCGGGGACGGATCTGCTGCACGATGCGATGCTCTCGGGGACGGTGGATGTGTATGTGGAGTACACGGGGACGGGGCTGTTGAATGTGCTGAACGAGCCGGTGATCGCGGATGGGGATGCGACCTATCGGCGTGTGGCCCGGATGTATCGGGAGCGGTTCGGGCTGGAGTGGCTGCCGCCGATCGGGTTCAACAACACCTACGCGATGGCGCTGCGGGGGGAGGTGGCGCGGGAGCTTGGCGTGTCGACGATGTCGGGGCTCGCGGAGCACGATGGGGAGATCCGCGCGGGGTTCCCGGCCGAGTTCATGGAGCGGCCGGACGGGTATCCCGGGCTGCGGGAGGTGTACGGGTACGACTTCGAGCGGGTGGTGGAGCTCGAGATCGGGCTGATGCACAACGCCCTGCAGGCGGGCGAGGTGGATCTGATCTCGGCGTTCGCGACGGATGGGAAGCTGGAGGGGGTGCGAGTTGATGGCGCCATCCGCGAGCAGGACCTGGTGGTGCTGGCGGATGATCGCCGGTTCTTTCCGCCGTACGACGCGGCGCCGGTGGTGCGGGGCGAGGCGCTGGCGCGGCATCCGGAGATCCGCGATGCGCTGGCGGCGCTGGCGGGGACGATCTCCGATGATGCGATGCGTCGGATGAACTTCGAGGTGGATGTGCTGCGGCGTGAGCCGGCGGAGGTGGCGCGGGCGTGGATCGCAGCGCGTTCGGGCGATGCGGCGGCGGTGCGGCGGGATGGTGCGGAGCGCGACGATTCGGCGCTGGGGTTCCTCCGGCAGCGGGCGGGGCAACTGGCGGGCAAGACGGTCGAGCACCTGGTGCTGACGGTGGTGTCGGTGGTGCTGGCGATCGTGATCGGTGTTCCGCTGGGCGTGATGGTGCACCGGGTGGCGCGGGTGCGCGGGGCGACGCTGGCGGCGACGGAGGTGCTGCAGACGATCCCGTCGCTGGCGATGCTGGCGTTCCTGTTCGCGTTCTACACAGCGCTGCGGGAGATCACGGGGATCGAGGCGATCCAGACGCTGGGGAAGACGCCGGCGATCACCGCGCTGGTGCTGTACGCGCTGCTGCCGATCGTGCTGAACACTTACACGGGGCTGAGTGAGGTTCCGGCGGCGGTGATCGAGGCGGCGCGGGGGATCGGGATGTCGGCGTGGCAGCGGCTTTGGATGGTAGAGATCCCGCTGGCGTTGCCGGTGATGATCGCGGGGATCCGTGCGGCGACGGTTTTGACGGTGGGGATCGCGACGCTTTCGACCTTCATCGGGGCCGGTGGTCTGGGCGATCTGATCTGGCGGGGGCTGGCGCGTTCGGACTGGCGGTTGACGCTGCTGGGCGCGGTGCCGGCGGCGGTGATGGCGGTGCTGCTGTCGCTGGTGATCCGGATGATCGAGCGTCGGCTGAAGCGGTGGTGAGGGCGCGGGGGGGCGTCGTGTGCTTGGTAGGATCTGCGGCATGTCGCAGGATCGTGCCGGGAACGGGCGTGGGTGGCGAAGGCGTGTTCGTCTGGATCCGGCGCATCCGCTGCCGGTGGCGTGGCGCCGGGCGGGGCTGCTGGTGCTGGCGTGGTTGGCATCGCTGGTGCTGTACCTGGTGCTGCGGGTGCCGGTGGGCGAACTGCCGGCGCGGGCGGTGGGGATTTTCTTCTTCGCGGCGGTGTGCTGGTCGACGGAGGTGATCCCGCTGTACGCGACCTCGTTCCTGATCGTGGCGGGGGAGATCCTGCTGCTGGCGACCGATGGCGGTTTGAGCGAAGAGGTGACGCGGCTGGTGGGGTGGCTGGGGCTTCCGGAGGCGGGCGGCGGGGCAGGCGGCGTGGAAGGGGAGGCGAGTGGCGGAGAGGCGGCAATCTCGGCGGGGGTGTTCTTAGCGCCGTTCGCGCGGGACATCATGTTCCTGTTCATGGGCGGGTTCTTGCTGTCGTCGGCGGTGACGCGGCATGGGCTGGACCGGGTGTTGGCCCGGGTGATGCTGCGGCCGTTCCAGCGTTCGCCGCTGGGGCTGCTGGTGGCGCTGGTGGGGATCTCGGCGTTCTGGTCGATGTGGATGTCGAACACGGCGACGGCGGCGATGCTGGTGGCGATCGTGGGGCCGTTGCTGCGGGCGCTGCCCGCGACGGAGCGGTATCGGACGGGGATCGCGCTGGCGATTCCGGTGGGGGCGAACATCGGCGGGATGGGGACGCCGATCGGGACGCCGCCGAACGCGATCGCGTACTCGGCGTTGAACGCGGCGGGGTTCGAGGTGTCATTCCTTGGATGGATGCTGGTGGCGGTGCCGCTGGTGGTGCTGCTGCTTGCGGGTGCGGTGGCGGTGCTGTGGGCGCTGCACGGGCCGTCGCGTTCGTTCGAGATGCCCTCGGATGTGTTCGGCGGTGCGGAGGGGGAGGGGAAGGGGTGGCGTTCGATCACGCCGATGGGGCGGGTGACGCTGGTGGTGATGGTGCTTGCGGTGCTGGGGTGGTTGACGGGCGATGTGACGGGGATCTCGCCGGGCGTGGTGGCGCTGATCTGCGCCGCGCTGCTGACGGCGACGCGGACGCTGGATCGTCGGGATGTGGATTCGATCGACTGGAATGTACTGATCCTGATCTGGGGCGGGCTGTCGCTGTCGGTGGCGCTGGAGGTTTCGGGGCTGGCGGAGATGCTGACGGGCGTGGATTTCGGGCGGCTGGCGGGCGGCACGGTGGTGGTGGGCGCGGTGGTGGGGATGCTCGCGCTGGGGCTGAGCACCTTCATGTCGAACACGGCGACGGCGGGGCTGCTGGTGCCGATGGCGCTGGCGCTTTCGATGCCGGAGCGCGCGGAGCTCGCGATCGTTGCGGCGTTGTCGTGCTCGCTGGCGATGGCGATGCCGGTGTCGACGCCGCCGAACGCGATCGCGTTCGCGTCGGGGGCGATCCCGCTGCGGGCGATGATCCGGGTGGGGGTGGTGGTTGGGGTGGTGTCGCTGGTGATCCTGCTGGCGGGGTACCGGTTCGTGCTGCCGCTGGGGCTGGATCTGTCGGGGGGGATGTAGCGGTGTGGGAGCGGGGGTTCACCGCGGAGGCGCGGAGAGCGCGGAGAAGGGACTGAGTGGGGTGTGCGCGTGGGGGTGCGTGTGTGGGTGGTCGGGGGTGGTTGGGGAGGTTGGGGGGGGTGGGGGTGTACACTGGATTGATGAGGCGACGGGCGAGGCATGAGCGTTCTTCCGATGTTCCGGCGTCGGATACGACACTGGAAGAGATCGAGCGATGGGTGTGGGATCGGCTCGAGACGGGCGCGACGGACCGGCGGGATGTGTGGCACCTGATGGCGCTGGCGACGGTGGCGGGCGGGGGGGATGGTGGTGGGCCGGGCGGGGTGGATGGCGATGGGAGGGATGCGGTGCATCCAGAGGTTCGGATGGTGGTGCTGCGCCGGTGCGATCGGGATGCGCGAACACTGCTGGCGCACACGGATGTGCGGTCGAGCAAGTGCGAGCAGATCGGGGCGCGGCCGCGGGTGGGGGTGTTGCTGTACGACGCCGAGCGGCGTGTGCAGGTGCGGATCGGTGCGGGCGCGCGTGTGCACGCGAGCGGGGCGGTGGCGGATCGGCAGTGGGATGGATCGCAGTTGATGTCGCGGCGGTGTTATCTGGCGCCGGTGGCGCCGGGGACGCCGAGTGATCGGGCGATTGTGAACCTGCCGGATGACCTGGTGCACGGCAATCCTGATGCAGCGCGGAGCGAGGATGGGCGGGTGAACTTCGCGGTCGTCGAGATCGGCGTTGAATGGATCGACTGGCTGCACCTGGCGCACGATGGGCATCGGCGGGCGCGGTTTGTGTATTCGAACGCCGGATCGGCGCTGCACGATGCGGATGGGCCACACACCAAGACCTCCACCTGGATCGCCCCATGACCCCCCCCACCCCCCCCAAC
>JBQLZO010000013.1:0-16119 GCA_052168315.1 Phycisphaerales bacterium
CGCCCCCCAACCCCAAAGGGCAGACAGGCCCTGTCCGCTATGGACTCGGCGCCAGAGTGATCGCAACCGACGCCATGGGCGAGGCCGCAAACCAACCCCAGGGCCAACGAGCGGTGGAGACCATGGACTCCGGACGCCAAGGCAAAACCGATCAATCGTTCAAGCGCCCACCAAGCGCTTGATCGAACGAACGGCAGCGCCAAAGCAACAGCGCCCCACCCACGACTGGCACCGGCAACCGGCGAGGCACATCCTGCTCCGCAACCGCGCTCTGCGTCCGGGTCATGTGTTGGTGGAGAACGCGCGCAGTCTCCAACCGCAACCGCCCGCCACACCACGGCGACCGCTGGAACGACACCCCAGCAAGGGCAAGTGCCACCCTCACCAAAGGCACAACCTCGGGCTGGCCAGCCCTTTCAAACTTCCCACTCCGTAGGTGGCACCGGTCTCCGACCGGTGTCTTCCCCGAACCCACCCCCAAACCCCCAACCCACCAAACTCACCCAACAAACCCCCACACCCCCATCCACCCTCCCCCACTGGTGCCCGATGCCCGGTGCCTGATGCCTTCTCCTGCCTGATGCCTGATGCCTCTCCCCCCCCACACCCAATCACCACCCAAACACGCCCGCCCCCGAACCCCCACCATCCCGATCCCGGGGCGCGATCGCCCCTTCCGCCCGAGCCCGCCCGCCCCTCCCCAAGGATCCCACGCCACTCCGGGAATCCTCAGCGTGGCAACGCGGTTCACCATTAGGATGTACGCCAGCCGGCGCGCACCCACCTAGGGTCCGCGCTCCCGGCATGCCAAGCGGTCAGCGCGCGCCGTTGCGCGCGGACCACCACCTCGCAGCCCAGGGGCCACCCGCCCACGCCCGATGCGCGAAGCGCGAGCAAGATCAGGTCACCGACGCGCGGGCCCCGCCCACGCGGTCCCAACAACGCAGAAGAAGGAAACCAACCCATGCTGACACGCCATCTCCTCGCCGCCGCCATCGCCACCGCGGCCCTCACCCCCGCGATCATCGCCCAGGCACCCGCGGCCGAGCAGAAGAAGCTCGAACTCGGCGACCGCGCTCCCAAGCTCGAGAATGTCACCTGGCACCAGGGCAGCATCGAGTCATTCGAACCCGGCAAGGTCTATGTCCTCGACTTCTGGGCCCCGTGGTGCGGCCCGTGCATCGCCGCCATGCCCCACATGAACGAGATCACCGAGCAGTACAAGGACAAGGGCGTCAAGGTCATCGGCGTCTCCATCTGGCCGCGCGAGGGCGGGCAGACCGTCGCCGAGTTCCTCGAAGGACGCAACGAGCGCGACGAAGCCCTCAAGTACCTCATCGCCGAGGACAACGCGGATGGCACCAACGCCAACGCCTTCATGCGCGCCGCCGGACAGAACGGCATCCCCACCGTCATGATCGTCAACCGCGAGGGACAGATCGCCTGGATCGGGCACCCCATGGGCGGCATGGACGGCGCGCTCGAGAAGATCGTCGCCGGCACCTACGACATCGCCGCCGAGAAGGCCAAGATGGCCAAGATCGCCGAACTCCAGCCCCAGCTCGGCCAGGCCTACCAGGCCCAGGAGTGGGAGCGCCTCTTCTCGCTCATCGACCAGATGATCGCGCTCGACCCCGACCAGTTCTCCCGCATGAACATGGACAAGTACCTCCTGCTCATCACCCAGGTCGGCGACACCAACCGCGCCAAGCAGGTCGGCCGCGAGATCATGGACGGCCCGCTCGGTAAGAAGCACGAGTCCATGAACCAGTTCGCCTGGTACATCGTCAACCCCGACAACGGCATGACCAAAGAGCAGCGCGACCTCGACCTCGCCATGCAGGCCGCGCAGCGCGCCGTCGACATGACCAAAGGCGAGAACTCCGATGTCCTCGACACCATGGCCCGCGTCCACTTCTGGAAGGGCGACCTCGACAAGGCCATCGAGTTCCAGACCAAGGCCATCGAACTCGCCGACGAGCGCATGAAGCCCTACCTCCAGGAAGCGCTCGACGAGTACAAGGAAGCCGCCGAGACCCGCTGATCTCCCGCGCCCCGACATCGTGAACCCCCACAACGCCCGGACTTCCGGGCGTTTTTCGTCGCGCCGCCCCGCGCCGCCGAGCCCGCGCGCCGCTGTGCGATCCGCGCGCCCGCTCTACACTGGCCAACCACCAACACCAGCGCCCAACGCGCCCCACACCCAACAACATCCGGAGGTTGCCCGATGCCCATCCGACCGCGCCGATCACCCAGGACCCGCACCCGCCGGATGCGCGCCCCGATTAACCTCATCAGCGCCACCGCCACCGTGGCCGTCGCGCTCTCGCTCGCATCGGCGCCCGGCGCCCACGCCCAATCCAAGGACTGGCACCGCGCTGCGCCGCCCGCCATCCCCGGCGCATCGTCCACCAGCGCCTCCGAACTGTTCTCCTACGCCGCCCGCCCGTTCGACCTCGACCCCGCGATCGAATCACCCGAGGCCTTCCTCGGGCACGCGCTCGGCGAACGCTGGACCCGGCACCACCAGGTCATCGACTACCTCGAATACCTCGCCAACTCGTCCGACCGCATCACGCTCCGCGAATACGGCACCTCCACCCAGCACCGCCCGCTGGTCCTGTTGACCATCACCGCGCCGTCCAACCACGGCCGCATGGATGCCATCGTCCGCGACAACGCCGCGCTCACCGATCCGCGCACGCTCTCCAGCGCCGATCGCTCGCGCATCATCGAGAACAACCCCGCCATCGCGTGGCTCTCGTACAATGTCCACGGCAACGAGCCCTCGTGCACCGAGGCCGCCCTTCAGGTCGCCTACACCCTCGCCGCCGCCCGCGACCAGCGCGTGCTCGAATGGCTCGACAACCTCGTCGTCGTCATCGACCCCTGCCTCAACCCCGACGGGCGCGAGCGGTACCTCGCGTTCTACGACACCAATGTGGGCCTCCGACCCGACGCCGCCGAGTTCTCCTCCGAGCACGACGAGCCCTGGCCCGGCGGACGCTCCAACCACTACTACTTCGACCTCAACCGCGACTGGGTCTGGGGCGTGCACAAAGAATCGGCCGCGCGCGTCGCCCAGATGCGCGCCCTCCGCCCGCAGCTCCATGTCGACTACCACGAGCAGGGATTCCGCTCGCCCTACTTCTTCGGCGCCGGCGACACCCCCTACCACGCCGTGATCCCCCGCAGCACCCGCGACTGGCTCGATGTCTACGGCAGGGCCAACGCCGAGCGCTTCGATGAACTCGGGCTCCCGTTCTTCACCAAGGAACAGTTCGACTACCTCTACCCCGGATACGGCAAGGTGCTCCCGGTGTACCACGGCGCTGTCGGGCTGCTCACCGAGCAGGCGGGGCACTCCCGCGGCGGGCTCGCCATCGCGCTCGACGAGCGCAACACGCTCACGCTCTTCGAGCGCATCCGCAACCACTTCATCACCTCGCTCTCGAACATCGAGGCCACGGCCGACAACCGCGCCGGGCAGCTCGAGCGCTTCGCCGGATTCTTCGCCGGGAGCATGGAACTCGACGAGGGCGGTCCGGCCGCGTTCGTCATCGCCGCCGACAACGACCCCGCCAAGCTCGCCATGCTCTGGGACCTCTGCTCGCTCCATGGCATCGAGGCCCACACCCTCGACGCCGACACGACACTCACGAACGCGGCGAACTACGAATCGCCCGGCACGATCGACGAGGTCATCGCGCCCGCCGGCTCGTGGGTCATCCGCGCCGACCAGCCCATGGGCCTGCTGGTCCGCTCGCTCATGGCCATCGGCACGCCGCTGGAAGACATCGACACCTACGACATCACGGCCTGGAGCGTCCCGCCCACCTGGGGCCTGCGCGCGTGGTCCGTGCCCGCCGCCATCGAGGCCGACACAGCGCCGCTGCGATCGTTCGACTGGCCGCCGGCGCTGCGCCCGCACGCGGGCGACACGCCTTGGACGCCGAGGAACGGACGCACCCCCGCGGCCATCGTCGTACCGAGCGACCAGCACCTGTTCCCGCGGGCCGCAGCGCTGGCCGGCGAGCACGGGCTGCACGCCCGGCTGGCCGGCAAGGCGATGACGCTCGACACCCAGGAGATCCCCGCCGGATCGCTGATCGTCTACCGCGTTCGGAACGATGATGACCCCATCCACCGCTTCCAAAGCGAACTGACGCGCGCCGGGGTCCGCTGGTCCTTCGCGTTCACCTCGTTCCCCGATGCGGGATCATCACTGGCCTCCAACGACCATCCGCGATTCGAAGCGCCGAGGATCGCGCTGCTCCGCGGCGAGGGCATCTCATCGCTCTCGTACGGGCACCTCTGGCACCTGCTCGACCGGCACATGCCGATGCCGTACCACCAGGTCAACGCCGGCGGGCTGTCGCGCTCGGCGCTCGATGAGGTCAATGTGATCGTGCTTCCGGAGTCGTGGTCGTGGAGCGACATCCTCTCGGGCGCGCAGCGCGAAGCGCTTGATGACTGGATCCGGCGCGGCGGCACGCTCGTGGCCATCGGCACCTCCGCGACATGGGCCAGCCGCGAACTGCTGGACTTGGATCCCAGCGAGAAGATCGAGCCGCCCGTCGATGGCGCGCACGAGCCCCCCGATGGCCCCGCGTCCGGCGGATCGGACGATGACAGCGATGATGATGAATCCGGCGAAGGCGAGCGCGCTGCGCTCAACCGCCTGTCGTACGAGCAGCGCGCCGAGCGCTCGGTCGAAGACCGCGTGCCCGGCTCGCTGGTCCGCATCCGCTTCGACACCACCCACCCGCTGGCGTTCGGGCTCGATGCGTGGTGCGGCGTGATCCGGCGCTCCTCGCGGACGCTCCCGCTGTCGAGCGGCGGGTACGCCGTGGCGCGGATCGATGCGCACGCCCCGCTGATCGATGGGTACCTCTCCGAGTCCAACACCGAATCGCTCAAGGGACAGGCGTGGATCACGCACCACCGCGTCGGCTCGGGCAAGGTCGTGTGCATCGCCGACGACCCGGCGTTCCGCGGCTTCACCCACGCCGCCGCCCGCGCGTTCCTGAACGCCATCGTCTTTGGCCCCTCCTTCTAACCCCCCCGACCCCCCCAATCCACCCCACGATCCAGCCCTGTTTGCCACCTCCGTTCCGATCCCGCTTCCAAAGCATCTCGCCTGATTGACCGCGCCATGCCGCTGACCCTCGCCATCGAACCCCTTGGCCTGCTCGTGATCATGGCGATGATCCTGGTCGCGATCGTCGGCGGGGTGATCGCCTGGCAGGGCGAGCAGAAGCGGATCAGGGCGCTGCGCGACTGGGCCGCCGAGCATGGCTGGCGGCTCGATGAGTCCAAGCGCTCCGGCACCGCTTACCCGAGCGTGATCTTCGAGCGGGGCCACTCGCGCTACTCGCGGTTCCATGCGACGAACAGCTTCGCGGGCGTGGTCGATGGCATCGAAGATCCGACCGCGTTCGATCTGTTCCAGTACCACTACGCGATCACGACGAGCAGCGGCAAGAGCTCGCAGACCACGCACTACTGGTTCGTCTGCGCGGCCGTGAATTGCGGCATCGACCTCGGGCAGGTCGACATCCGCGAGGAGCACTTCGGCGATCGGATCGCGCAGGTGTTCGGATCCAACGACATCGACTTCGAGGATCCGGATTTCTCGAAGCGCTTCCATGTCACGGCCGTGAACCGCAAGGACGCGTTCGACCTGATCAGCCACGCGATGATGGACTGGATGATGAACCAGGGCGATCAGGGCATCACGATCGCGACGCGCGGGCGGCTGCTGTTCATGCACCACACCGGCAAGATGGATGCGGCGCGGTACGACCGGCTGGCGCGCTTCGCCGGCGGGTTCCTGCAGCAGATCCCGCGGACGCTGGTCAACGCCGAGCGGGCCCGGCAGGGGCTTCCGCCGCTGATGGAGGCCGGCGCGGCGGCGACCCGGGCGCGGCACGCGCGGTCCGGGCACCCACGCCCCGACGATCCGCCACCCCAGCCTCCGGGCACCACGCCGGAGGGCGCGCCCGGGGCCGCGCCGGGCGACGCGGCGATCCCACCACGCAACCCCGACCCCGACGGCCCGGCCCGATTACCCTGACCCCCAATCCCCCCGGGAGCCTCTGATCATGGATGCTTGATGGTGGTTCGGGGGATGAGGATGCCGCGGGTCTGGTCCCGACATGCAGGACCCCGGATGGGCTCGGATGCCCATCGCAGCAACAAACAGCGCTGAAGCGGGCGAAACGGACGACAATCACACCAAGGGAGCATCGGGGGGAGGGCAAGGAGAATCGCATGGAACCGATCGTGATCGCTCTCGTGGTTGTCGGCGGTGCGCTGCTGCTCATCGGCATCGTGGTGATCGGGATGTACAACTCGCTGGTGTCCTCGCGGGCGCATGTGCGCGAGTCGTGGTCGAACATCGACACCGAGCTGCAGCGCCGGCACGACCTGATCCCGAACCTGGTGAGCACGGTCAAGGGGTACATGACGCACGAGCGCGAGCTGCTGGAGAACATCGTGTCGCTGCGCGAGCAGGCCGAGCGGCTGCGCCCGGGCGAGCCGACGGACACGCAGCTGGACATCGAGAACAAGCTCGGGAGCGCGCTCGGGCAGCTCCGCGTGCGCTTCGAGCAGTACCCGGACCTGAAGGCCAGCGCGAACTTCCAGCAGCTCCAGGGCGAACTGGCCAACACCGAGGACCGTGTGCAGGCGGCCAACCGGTTCTACAACGCGAATGTGCGGGACTTCAACATCAAGGTCGAGTCGTTCCCCTCGAACATCATCGCGGGCATGTTCGGCTTCTCGAGGGCGCAGCACTTCGAGCTGAAGAACGAGGAGGCGCGGTCGGTGCCGAAGGTCTCGTTCTGAGGCGCGGCGGATGGATGATGCGCGATGGGGCGGGCGGCGGGGCGTGGAGGTGCGCGCGTGCTGGCGATCGGATTCGATGATTCTCTCGCGTGCGGCGGCGGGTCGGGCGCGGGACGCGATGCCTGGCTGGGCCCGCTGACGGACCTGCGCTCCGCGGCGCTGGTCCGCACGGGGGCGCTGACGACGCTGGAGCGCTGGGCCGCAGCGCTGGAGGTCACGGCCGGGGCGTACATCGGCGCGCTGCTGGTGCCCGAGCACCTGGACGCGCTGACGCGCGAGCAGACCGAGGTGCCCGTGCACGCCGCCGGCGCGGATACCGGCTGGCTGGATGCGCTGCTGGCAGAGGATGAGCAGGTCGAGGGCGGCGGGGCGCCGGGGGGGGCGGATGGGATCCTGCTGGTCTCGATGCGGTGCGTGCACCCGCCGGCGGGGCTGGGGGCGCTGCCGGTGGGCAGCGCGATCGTGGAGGTGGGGTCGGGCGCGATCATCGCGGCCCGGGTGATGCCCGACGGCGTGCGCGCGTTCGCGGGGGCGCTGGGAGGCGCCGGCGGCGGGCTGGGCGCCCAGGCGCTCGGGCTGCGGATCGAGCACGAGGCCGACCGATGCGTGCTGCACCGCGCGTGGGATGTGATCCGGTTCCGCGATGCGGCGCTGGACCTGGACCTGGCGCTGCTGGGCGAGGCGATCGAGCGGGGCGACGATGCGGGGACGATGCTCAGCGCATCGAGCGGCGTGACGGTGATCGGCGATCCGGAGCGGATCACCATCGCGGAGGGCGCGATCGTGATGCCCTCGGCGGTGCTCGATGCCAGCGCGGGCCCGATCGTGATCGACCACCACGCGGTGGTGCGCCCGATGTCGATCGTGCAGGGCCCGGCGTACATCGGCGAGCGCTCGACGGTGCTGGAGCGCTGCCATGTCAAAGCGCACACCGCGATCGGGCCGGTGTGCAAGGTCAACGGCGAGATCGGCGGCACGATCTTCCAGGGATACGCCAACAAGGCGCACGAGGGGCACCTGGGCGATTCGTACATCGGGCAGTGGGTCAACCTCGGCGCGGGCACGACGAACTCGAACCTGCTGAACACCTACTCGCCGATCAAGACCCGCGCGACCGGCGAGCACCGGTACGAGGACACCGGGCTGGTGTTCCTGGGCGCGATCATCGGCGACCACACCAAGACGGCCATCGGCACGCTGCTGACCACGGGCGCGGTGATCGGGACCGGGTGCATGCTCGCCTCGTCGAACACGGTGCCGCAGAGCGTGCGGGCGTTCACATGGCTGACCAACGAGCGGGAGCAGGCGTTCCGGTTCTCGAAGTTCGTGGAGGTGGCCACGGCCGCGATGGCCCGGCGCCAGACCGAACTGACGCCGGCGGAGCGGTCGCGCCTGGAAGCGCTGAACACCGCGGCGGCGAAAGCCCTGCGCGGCTGACCCCCCACCCCCCCCACCCCCCCGACTCTCTCTTGGGTGAGGGGCGGGCGAAGGCGGGGGCGAGGAAGGAGGAGGGGGGCGGGTCGGATCGGGGGTGAACGGAGGCGCGGGGTGGGGCGTGGGTGGGGGTGTGGGGGGCTGGTTTTGCCACAGGTTTGCCCGCTTGCATCGTCGGGAATCCCCGCGTATGCTCGGGGTTCGTTCAGTGTATGTTTGGTATCCGAACGAGGCGTCCCGCCCGGTGAGCGGGTTCGGGGCGCTGCTCAGCGAAGGAGATCTCACGATGAAACGGCACGGTTCTGTTCTGGCGCACGCACTGGTCGGTGGATGCCTCGTGGGCGCGTTCGCGCTGGCCAATCAGCCCGCGGACCGCGAGCGCGGTGGTGGTGGTGGCGGCGCGGGTGGCGCTGGCGAGCAGCCGGGCGCGTTTGAGCTGCCCGAGGCGCATCCGCTGGCGGGGTTCGATCCTTCGAACATGGGCGAGGCGATGGCCGACTACATGCGGCTGAACCAGGCGGGCAAGCAGCACGCGTTCCTGGCCGAGCACCTGGCCGGCGAGTGGGATGTGGCCGCACGGTTCTGGATGGGCGGCCCGGATGGCCCGCCGATGGACTCCAAGGGAAGGCTGAGCGCGAAGGCGATCCTCGGCGGTCGATTCATCGAGGGGACCTACTCGGGCGAGATGATGGGCCAGCCGTTCCAGGGCAAGTCGTACACGGGGTACGACGCGTTCACGAAGCAGTTCACGCAGCTGTGGCTCGACAGCATGAGCACCGGGATCACCACCGCGAACGGGTCGATGAGCATGGATGGCACCGCGCTCACGCTGTTCAGCAACATGAACGAGCCGATGACCGGCGAGATCGGCAAGCCGGTGCGGTACATGTACGAGTTCGACGGCACGGACAAGTATGTGTTCACGGCCTGGGAGGTCTCGTATGGTGAGCCGTTCAAGGTGATGGAGATGACCTACACGCGGCGGAAGTGAGGGGATGGGGGGAGCCAGAACAGCAGAACAGCAGAGCGGCGGAGAAGCGGAGCGGCGGAGCGGACGGGCGAATCGGGCGCTCTTGATCTGCTGTTCTGCTGATCTGCTGCTTTGCTGTTCTCCGGCTCCTCCGGGGCGGATCGCCCGGGCGGCGCAGCGCTCGCGGCGCGGGGCCTCGTGGGGCCTCCGGCGGCACACGGCGATCAGCGCCTTCGCCTACAATCGCGACCACGCCGAGGCGTTCGGAACCCGTCCGGGTTTTGGCGGTTCGGCGTGCATCGCTCGCACCTCCACCCTCATGAAAAGGGGCTGATCCGTGGCTGAGAAGCACTACGACCTCATCGTCATCGGCGGCGGGCCCGCCGGGTATGTCGGGGCCATCCGGGCGGCCCAGCTCGGTTTGAAGGTGGCGTGCGTCGAGCGGTCGAAGCTCGGCGGCGTGTGCCTGAACTGGGGCTGCATCCCGTCGAAGTCGCTGCTGTCCAACGCGGAGCTGTACGAGAAGGTCTCGAAGGAGGCCGAGGAGTGGGGCCTGGCGTTCGAGAAGGTCTCGGTCGACTGGTCGAAGGTGATCGGGCGGTCGCGCGGGGTGGCCGACAAGCTCAACAAGGGCGTGGCGTTCCTGCTCAAGAAGAACAAGATCGACCACATCGACGGGCACGCGAAGATCGTGAGCGGTCGGACCAAGGGCAAGAAATGCACCGTCGAGATCTACGACTGCTCGGTGAAGGATGAGCGGACCGAGGCGCCGTTCGAGATGAAGTCGAAGCGCGAGACGATCACGGCCGACAACATCGTGATCGCCACGGGCTCGGTGGCGCGGGACCTGCCGTTCGCGAAGTTCGACCACGACAAGATCATCGGCGCCCGCGAGGCGATGACGCTGAAGGAGAAGCCAAAGAAGCTGATCGTGATCGGTGCCGGCGCGATCGGGATGGAGTTCGCGTACTTCTACCACACCTACGGCACCGAGGTGACGGTGGTGGAGATGCTGCCGCGGATCCTGCCGGTCGAAGACGATGACATCTCGGCGGGTCTCGAGAAGATCTACAAGAAGTCCGGGCTGAACATGATGACCGGGCACACGACGACCGCGGTCGAGAAGACGAAGAACGGGGTGAAGGTCACGGTCGCGCCGTTCAAGGATGGCAAGGCCGACGAGTCGAAGAAGCAGGTGCTCGAGGGCGACAAGGTGCTGCTGGCCATCGGCGTGCGGGGTCGCTACGACGGGCTCTTCGATTCGTCGCTGGGCATCGAGACGGTCAAGGACCACATCAAGACCGACTACACGCCGCCCGCGCCGGGGCAGGATCCCGCGCCCGCGCTGACCTACAAGACCTCGGTCGAGGGGATCTACGCGGTGGGCGATGTGATCGGCCCGCCGTGGCTGGCGCATGTCGCGTCGGAGGAGGCGATCGCGTGCATCGAGCGGATCGCCGGGCACGAGCCGCACCCGATCGACTACACCGTCATCCCGGGGTGCACCTACTGCCACCCGCAGGTGGCATCCGTCGGCTTCACGGAGCGAGCGCTGAAGGAGAACGGGCTCAAGAAGGGCGAGGATTACGAGGTGGGCTCGTACCCGCTGACCTCGCACGGCAAGGCGATCGCGGCCGGGCAGAACAAGGGGATGGTCAAGATCCTCCGCGGCCTGCCGCGCGGCGAGATCCTCGGCGCGCACATCCTGGCCGACCAGGCGACCGAGCTGATCGCCGAGCTGACGCTGGCCCGGCGCCTGGAGGCGACGACCGAAGAGATCAATGTGACGATGCACGCGCACCCGACGATGCACGAGTCCGTGCACGAGGCGTCGCTGGCATCGGAAGGACGCGTGATCCACCTGTGAGGCGGGTGGGCTCGCCGAGTGAGCATTGATGGATGATTGAACGACCGGCCGCTCCCGCTTCTCGTGGGGCGGCTTTCGTTTTGAATGGCTGTGAACGCCGAGATGTGGATGCCCTGGCGGGTTGTTCGGTCGGCATGGAATGCCGACCCACCGTGGGTTGGGTGAGGGCCGGTGCTTGGCCTGGTTTGGGAGTTTGTGCGACAATGCGCGGGCATGGCTGAGCTGCCGGTGCCATCCCTTCGGCGTGACATCGGGCTGCCGGGGGCGGTGATGATGGGGCTTGGGTCGATCCTGGGGACCGGGGTGTTTGTCAGCATCGGGGTGGCGGCGGGGGTGGCCGGGCCATCGGTGGTGCTGGCGATCGCGCTGGCGGCGGTGGTGGCGCTGTGCAATGCGCTGAGCAGCGCGCAGCTCGCGGCGAGCCATCCGGTGAGCGGGGGGACCTATGAGTTCGGGCATCTGTACCTGAGCCCCTGGCTGGGGTTCTGCGCCGGGTGGATGTTCCTGTGCGCGAAGTCGGCCTCGGCGGCGACGGCGGCGCTGGGGCTGGCGGGGTATGTGCTGGTGCTGGGTGGCGCGCCCGGGTCGGGATGGCGGGTGCCGATCGCGCTGGGCGCGGTGGCGGCGGTCACGGGGCTGGTGCTGCTGGGGATCCGGCGGTCGAGCAGCGCGAACATCGCGATCGTGTCGATCACGCTGGGGGCGCTGGCGGTGTTCGTGGTCGCGGGCGTGCCGGGCTTCGCGCGGGGCGCGGGTACGCACTTCGCCGGGTTCTTCGCGAGCCCGGATGGTGATGGGCGGGGTGCGCCGGCGCGGTTGCTGGAGGCGACAGCGCTGATGTTCGTGGCGTACGCGGGGTACGCGCGGATCGCGACGATGGGCGAGGAGGTGCGGGATCCCGAGAAGACGATCCCGCGGGCGATCGTGCTCACGCTGGGCTTTGCGATGGCGGTGTACCTGGCGGTGGGACTGGTCGGGATCGGTGCGGCGGGCGCGGCGGCGTTCGGCGATGCGGCATCGCGGGAAGGCGCGCCGCTGGCGGTGGTGGGCGCGGCGTTCGGCGGGGCGTGGGTGGCGGCGGCGCTGTCGGCCGGGGCGATCACGGCGATGCTGGGGGTGCTGCTCAATCTCGTGCTCGGGTTGTCGCGGGTGGTGCTGGCGATGGCGCGGCGGGGCGATGTGCCGCGGGTGTTCGCGCGTGTAGACGCGCGGCACGCGACGCCCTGGAGGTCGGTGCTGCTGGTGGGCGCGGCGATCGCGGGGTTGGTGCTGATCGGGGATCTGAAGCTGGCGTGGTCGTTCAGCGCGTTCTCGGTGCTGGTGTACTACGCGATCACGAACGCGGCGGCGCTGCGGCTGCCGCGCGAGAAGCGGCGGTACCACCCGGCGGTGGCGTGGTGCGGGCTGTGCGCGTGCCTGGGGCTGGCGTTCTGGGTGGAGCCGCGGGTGTGGGCGGCGGGGGTGGCGATGATCTGGATAGGGCTGGGAGGGCGTTGGGCGCTGCGGCGGTGGGTGGGGTGAGATCGGCTTGAGCGGAGTCATGCCGAGCGCCACGACGGGAGACACGCCTCGGCGTGCGCTCAGCCCGCGTGCCGTGGCTGCAGAGAAGCTCGGACCGCGTGCAGCGATCGCTGGTAGACCCGCTCCTGGAGCGGTGAGCGGAAGCCGAACTTGATCCTGTCGATCGCGGCGGCGCCGAAGCGCTCGCCGATCCGGAGCAGGAGGAGGTTGAAGAAGCTGGAGGGAACCCCGCGCATGCCTCCCAGATCGACTTCGACCTCGCTCTGTCCGGCGTCGAGGATGTGGATGATCTCGGCCGCGATGGACTCGGCGATGTCCAGCACGGACCGGTCCGGCGTCAGGTGATCGCTGAGCAGGATGTTGCGACGATCGGCGTGCATGCTGGTCATTCTATCTCGTGCACGGGCAGGGAGAAGCCGACGACGGTTCCGGGAAACGCGTGCTGGAGGAGACGGAATGCGGATTGTCCGTTGTGATGGGTGGCCACGGCTCGATGGCTGATGAGCACGATCTGGCCGCGACACGCCTCGACGATGTCCCACAGGAGCGAGAGCCCGATGCCCATGTTGTTGGACCGGGACTTGGCGCTGACGCCGCCGCGGGTCACCAATCGGAGCGTCTCCGGCTCGTCCGTTCCCGCCTTGCCGGCACGCCGGAGCGACTCGTGGACACCGACTCCCACATCGACGACGCAGGCGCGAACCGACTGGGTCTGCTTGATGTATCGGCAGCACATGACGCCGCCGACCGGGGATTGCGCGTGGTCATGGACATTCTGCGTAACTTCTCGGATCGCCGTGGCGAACTGGTGCTCGAAGTCTTCTGAGGCCGTTGTGTGACGATTGATGAGGCGGATCGTGTCATCGGGGATCTGGTGCCCCGGCTCCATGAATCGGAGCAGCGGAACGGTTTCGCTCTGCGGATGCGTGCGGGACGGCGGCGGGGCATCATCGAACCAGTGCTTCATGCCCGAGAATGCGCAGAACGCGTCGAGCGCTGGTGGCTCGGTGGGCAGCGCGATGCGTGGTTCCTGCTCTCGCTCGAGTCCCTGGAGATGGAGCGCGCCAAGCACCGCGGCCGCGTAGGGGCCGAGGTAACGCGCTTCACGGGCTTGGACCTGCCACTTCCGACCTGATGGCTCGGCACCTATCGGTGCGAGGGATTCGCACAGCCGGATCAGGTCGGCGGCGGTGTCATCATAGTGCCCCGCGAGTGTGATCAGCATCGCTTTGGTTGACTGTATACGAACCGTCAACAGCTCGCGCCGGACCACCTTTGATGTTCAATGAATGCCGCCCCGCGTGCTTCGTGCTCGCGGGGCGGCGTGGTGAGGATCGGGATGGGGGCGCCGGGCGCGGCGGGTTTACTTGGCCATCGCGTGCTGGTTCATCATGGCTTCGATGTCGATGCCCAGGTGCTTCGCGACGCGCTTGCCGTAGTCCTCATCGGCGCGGGCGAAGTGGCAGAGCTGGAGCATCTGGACTTCCTTGCGGGCCTGTGAGAGCGCGCCGGCGATGCGGGTGGCCAGGCGTTCGCGGTGGTCTTCATCGAACATGCGGTAGAGGTTGCCGGCCTGGGTGTAGTCATCGTGATCGACGGTGGAGTCGAAGCGGTCGACGATGGTCTGGCCGAGGTCCCACGCGGGGTCGGCGAAGGCGGGGTCGGGCTTGGGCGCGGTCGTGTGGGTGTTGGGCCAGTAGTTCGGGGCGCTGCCGTAGTTCTCGGCGGTGGCGCCCTGGCCATCGCGGATGTAGTTCATGACGGGGCAGCGGGGCTTGTTGACGGGGATCTGGTGGTGGTTGACGCCGAGGCGGTGCAGGTGGGTGTCGGCGTAGGACATGAGCCGGGCCTGGAGCATCTTGTCCGGGCTGGGGCCGATGCCCGGCACGAAGGCCGAGGGCTTGAACGCGGCCTGCTCGACCTCGGCGTGGTAGTTCTCCGGGTTGCGGTTGAGTTCCATCTCGCCGACCTCGATCAGCGGGAAATCGCCGTGCGGCCAGACCTTCGTCAGGTCGAACGGGTTCCAGCCGGTCTTCTTCGACCACTGCTCGGCCTGCTTCTCGGTCATGATCTGCACGCAGACGCGCCACTTCGGGAAGTCACCCTTGGCGATGGCGTTGAAGAGGTCGCGCTGGTGGCTCTCGCGGTCTTCGCCGATGGTGCTGGCCGACTCATCGTCCATCAGGTTCTCGATGCCCTGCTTCGTCTTGAAGTGGAACTTGCACCAGACGCGCTCGCCGCTGTCGTTGATGAACGAGTAGGTGTGGCTGCCGTACCCGTTGATGTGCCGGTAGGAGGCGGGGCAGCCGCGATCGGAGAAGAGGATGGTGACCTGGTGGAGTGATTCCGGGCACTGGCTCCAGAAGTCCCACTGCATGTCCATGTTGCGGAGGTTGGTTTCGGGGTGGCGCTTCTGGGTGTGGATGAAGTTCTGGAACTTGTAGGGATCGCGGACGAAGAAGACGGGGGTGTTGTTGCCGACGAGGTCCCAGTTGCCTTCTTCGGTGTAGAACTTGACGGCAAAGCCGCGGACATCGCGCTCGGCATCGGCCGCGCCGCGCTCGCCGGCGACGGTGGAGAAGCGGAGGAACAGGTCGGTCTTCTTGCCGACCTTATTGAACAGGGCGGCCTTGGTGTATTTCGTGATGTCGTTGGTGACGGTGAAGGTGCCGTAGGCGCCCGAGCCCTTGGCGTGGACGACGCGCTCGGGGATGCGCTCGCGGTTGAAGTGCTGCATCTGCTCGAGCAGGGCGACGTCCTGCATGAGCAGGGGACCCTTGGGCCCGGCGGTGAGCGCCTGCTGCACGCCGATGGGCGCGCCGTTGGCGGTGGTGAGCATGGGGCACTTGGCGTTGGAGTTGTTGCTGTTGTTGCCGGGCTTGCCGTTGTTGTGGGCGGGTGTCATGGGCGTGTGGTCTCCGTTGGGATCGCGATGGATTGTGTGTTCGGCAAGGCCCGCCCGCGGCGTGATGCGCGCGGGCGGGCGAAGGACCGGGGCGCTGCGTCGCGGCGAGCGCCTCAATCCCTGAGCGGGTTATAGGGATGGGGGTATGATCTGTCCAACCAATTGTTTGGAACTGATTGATCGGGAGTTTCGATGGATATCCATGACCTGTCGATCCGGGACCTGGTGGGGGTTGAGGCGGTGGCCCGGCACGGGCATTTCGGGCGTGCGGCCGAGGAACTGGGGATCGCGCAGCCGACGCTCTCGGCGCAGGTGTCGAAGGTGGAGCGGGCGCTGGGGAGCGCCTTGTTCGAGCGGACGGGTCGGAGCTTCCTGGTGACGCCGTCGGGCGCGCGGCTGCTGCCGCTGGTGCGTGCGGCCCTGGCGGGGGTGGAGCTGCTGGGCGAGGCGGCGGGCGCGGGCGGGGCGGGCCGCGATGGCGGCGGGTCTCCGATGCGGCTGGGCGTGATCCCGACGCTGGGGGCGTACCTGATGCCGCACTTGCTGGGGGCGCTGCGGGGCGGCGAGCCCGGG
>JBQLZO010000014.1:0-42960 GCA_052168315.1 Phycisphaerales bacterium
GTGTTGGTGGTGTTGGCGGTTTCGAGCGCGGCGGCGTGGAGGAGTGTGTCGAGGAGCGGGCCCTTCGGGATGGCGATGACGGGCTGGTTGATGAGGGTGGCGGGTTCGAGCCAGAGGTTTGCGGCCAGGGCAGCGCCGGGGGCTCGGGGGAGGTCTGCGACGAAAGCGCCGCACCGGGCGAGCCAGGTTTCGACGGTGATGAGGGTTCCGTTGTCATCGACGAGTTGGTGGCGGGTGTCGGCGAGGCGTGATGCGGATGGCGGGGAGAGGCTCGCGGCCGGGTCGGGAGCGCGGAGGGTGGTGAGTGTGAGCGCGGCGGCGGTGAGGATGAGCGCGATGGGGATGGCGGCGATGAGGGGGCGGGTGATGGGGGCGCGTGTTGTTGTGGTGGTGGGTGTGGCGGCGTGTGGTGCGCCGGGGGCGCGATTTCTGCTGGCGAGATGGCGGGCGATGGCGCGTGCGAGGGGGCGGAGCGCGATGGACCAGAGGACGCCGAAGGCGATCATCCATGCGGCGAGGGCGATGATGGGCATGCCGGCGGCGTTGGCGACTTTGAGGACCACGAAGCGGGCGCGGTTGTTGCGTGTCCAGCCCTGCTCATCCCATCCCTGGAGGCTGAGGGTCCAGCGTTGGGTGGCGAGGATTCTGTCGAGCCATCCGGCGTTGGGGTCGCGGAGGATGAGGGGGTCGTTGAGGAGGATGATTGCGGTTCGGCGGGATTCGACGGCGGGGGCGCTGGGCTCTTCGGCGTTGCGCGCTTCGGAGGTGCGGACCTCGACCGAAACGGCGAAGTCTCTTGCGACATCGGTGTCCTGGAAGGTCTCGACGCGGAAGTCGGAGAGGCGGAGGGCGTGGGAGTCGATGGCGCGGGCGGCGGGCGCGTAGAGGATGATGATGCGTCGGCCATCGGAGAGGAAGCGGGAGGCGGCGGCGTCGATGCCGGTGGCGAAGGGGACCCAGGTTTCGAGGGTGGCGGGCTCGGGTGCGGGGTTGGATGGGGGGTTGGATGTGGAGTTGGATGGGGAGGCGGTTTGGGATGGGGTGAATGACTCGATGCGGAGGGCGATGGCCGAGGTGCGGTAGCGGCCTTTCCATTCGGGGTTCTGCTCAAGGGTGTCGGCGGGGATGGGGAGCCATTCGTGGGCGCCGTCGGGCTGGCGGAGCTGGAGGACCTGCGCATCGGTGGCGAAGCCGGTGAGGGTGATGCGGAGGTGTGGGTCTTCGTGGATGATGCGGGGTTGGGTTTGGTCGGATGGTGGATCGGTTTGATCGTTCCACGGGGTGCGCCAGTCGTTGAAGCGCGGGAGGTTGGTGAGGGCGATGGCGGTTTCGGTGGTGTGGGCGGGCGCGGCGTGTGGATCGCGGGGGGGCTCGATCCAGACGGTGAGGGTTGCGGCCGAGTCGTCGGCGAAGATGGTGCGGAGTTCGGGGGCGCCGTCGGGGTTGATGGTGGCGAGGGTGGAGGCTTCGAGTGTGAGGTGGCCTTCGATCTTGTGGGCCGCGTGCCAGGCGGCACCGATGGCGAGGACGATGACGCCGAGGTGGGTGGCCCATGTGCCGAGGGCCGACCATGTGCGCTTGACGCGGGTGATGGTCGAGAGGGTCATGTTGACGATGAGTGCGGCGAGGAATGCGCGGAAGAGCGGCGCGGCGAACCACATGCCGGGGGTCATCTCGAACCGTGGGAGCTGGGGGATGGTGCTGGCGCGGATGGATGGGTCGGCGAGGGGCGGCGGGATGATGAGCCCGATGGGGGTCATCCCGGCGACGGCGTAGAGGGTGATGAGCGCGAGGAGGATGAAGCCGAGGCGCATGGATGAGAGGATGTCGAGCACCGCGGCGGCGAGGGGGCGCTTGTCCGGTTTGTTGGGGGTGGTGGGCACTGGGATCGGGGCGGGTGCTGGGATGGGTGGTGTTCAGCGTGTGTGCTGGGTGATGCGTTCGGCGGGGGCGCTTGAGGCCATGACGCGGTGGGCGGGGGAGTGGGCGTGTGCGGCGGCGGGTTGGATGTCGCGGGTGTCGATGGCGATGAGCCCGAGGATTTCGTGTGGGCGGGGCGGGTTTGCGGGCGGGTTGATGAGCGTGGTGGGGATGCGGACAAGGTTCGGGTCGATGGCGAGGGCGCGGGCGGCGGGTTCGTAGAGCATGTTCAGCAGGATGTCGGGGTCGGTTCCATCGCGGGCGTGGAGGAAGCGGGCATCGTCGAGGGGCGAGAGGGCATCGGCCTGGTCGGGCGGGAGGCAGATGACCGAGTCTGTGCCGAGGGCGACGGGGATGCCGGCGGCGATCATGTCGCGGTATCGGTGCGGGCCGAAGTGTCGTTCGTGTGCGAAGTAGGCGCTGGCCCTGGGGCAGTAGACGACGGTGGCGCCGGAGTGCTTGAGCGCTTCGATGCCGGCATCGTCGCAGTCGTTGACATGGACGACGCTCCAGCGGTGTGAGAGGGCTTCCTTGATGTGGTCGATGGGGGTGAGTTCGTGGCTGAACTCGGCTTCGGTGGCTTCGTCGACGCCGCCGAGGCGTTCGAGGAGGGTGCGGATGGGGCCGCGCGCGGTGGCGATGAACTCGCGCTCTTCAGGGCACTCGGCGAGGTGCGTGGCGATGCGGAGGTTGTGCTGCTCGGCGAGCTGCTGGCAGGCGAGGAAGAGGCGCTTGGATGCGGAGTAGGGCGCGTGGGGCGAGAGGGCGAGGGCGCAGCGGTGGTCGTCGAGGGCGATGGTGGCCTGGACGGTCTGGATGATGGCGTTGAGGCGTGCGATGGAGGCATCGACGCGCTGGCCCTGGCCGAAGACCTCGAGGCAGGAGATGCCGCGGAGTCCGGATCGCCGGAGCGCTTCGAGGGGTTCGGTGCGCCAGACGCCAGCGATGTCGGCGATGGCGGCGACGCCGGCGTTGAGGGAGGATTGTGCGCCGGTGCAAACCGCGCGGCGGATGGCATCCGGGTCGTCGAGTCGGTTGGCCAGGACATGGGCACCGAAGGCGGCGAAGGAGGATGCTGGGGAGCCGGGCTCTTCGGGATCGGCGGGGCAGGGCCCGATGTGGGAGAGGTCGAGGTGGGCGTGCGCGTTGATGAGCGCGGGCATGAGGATGGCGCCGCGGCGGTCGATCTGGATCGTGTTGGGATGCGCGTTGGGTTCGGGATGGGGCAGGTGGTCGGGGTGGAGGTCGGGGTCGATGCGTTCGATCCAGGCGCGGGGGTTCGGGGCTGGTTCGATGAGGATGGTGACGAAGGCGCCGGTGGGGAGGGGCGGGGCGAGGTGCGGGGCGGGGGCGAGGAGGTTGGGCGCGTGGATGGCATCGCATCGGATGCGGAGGCGGGTGGCGTTGTCGGGCGGGGTGGCGGGCGGGGTGGCGGAGGGGGCGCTGGTGTCCCGGGCGTGGGAAGGGGCGTGGTTGGAGTCGTTTGGGGGTTGGCTCGTGCCGGGATTCATGCCCGCTCCGTGATCCGGTCGATCCACCCGGAATCCGGCGGCGACCGAGAACCAACGGTATCGTTGTGCCCGTGGGCCCGCGCCCGAGTGCTGTCCGCCTTGTTTGGGGTGGGGGCGTTCGGGGGTCGGCGGGCGTTGTTCGGGCGGGCGCGCGGGATGCAGACTCAATAGATCCCCATTTGGGCGAGGATCCGCCCGTGCTCGGACCCGCTTCAGGAAGGAGCCAGACACGATGACGCTTCTGAGAACACTTTCCCGCCCCGGGCGGCTTGGCGGCCTGGCGCTTGGCGTTTTGGCGCTGCTTGGCGGCGGTCTTTCGTCCGGGTGCGTTTCGCAGGGCGAGTATGACAACACGGCCGGGGCGTCCCGGGCGTTGCAGGCGGAGTTGCAGCAGGCTCTTGCGGAGCGTGATGCGGCGCAGGAGGAGATCGATCGGCTTTCGCGAGCGAGCGAGGCCGAGAAGGCCGCGATGCGGGCGCAGCTGGCCGCGGCTCAGGAGCGTTTGGATCGGTACGGGGCGCTGGAGGCTCGGATCAACGAGGTTGATCAGAACCTGGCGGGTGTTGGGCTGTCGGCAGTGGACCCGGCGACGGATGCGGCGCTGCGGGCGCTGGCGTCTTCGAACCCGGGGATGGTGTCGTACGACTCTCGGACGGGGACGGTGCGGTTCGCGGCCGATGTGACCTTCGACTCGGGGTCGGCGGTGGTGAAGGACCAGGCTCGGAACTCGCTGCGCCAGTTCGCGCAGATCCTGAGCGGGTCGGGCGCGGGGTATGACATCGAGATCGTGGGTCACACGGACTCTCAGCAGCCGCGGAATCCGCAGACGCTGCAGCGCCATCCGACGAATCGGCACCTGTCGGTGCACCGGGCGATCGCGGTGGGCGAGGTGATCACGGGGTTCGGGATCCCTTCGAACCGCGTGAAGGTGGCCGGGTGGGGCGAGTATCGCCCGGCGGTTCAGAACACCTCGACGGGGAACACCCCGGCGAACCGTCGCGTGGAGATCCTGCTGCGTCCTTCGACGGCGGGGAGCGCGATCGGGGTGAGCGCGCCGAGCGGGTCGGGTTCCGCGCCGCCTCCGCAGCCGCGGACGGCTCGGGATGATTTCCCGATCAAGTGAGTGCGGGGGATCGGGCTGTGTGAACGAACTTTGGCACCGGCAACCGGCCGGTGCTTTTTCTTTGGTGTTTGAGAGGCAACAATCCCCCCGTGTCCTCCCCCACTGCTTCCAGCCGGAATCCCGTGACGCTGCTGGGCGGCTTTGTCGCCCGGCGTGTGGAGCGCGCTGGGCGGTTTGCCTTGTACATGTGGGAGGTGGTGTGCGCGCTGGTGGGTGGGGTTCGGCAGTGGGGTCGGTGGTCGCGGCTCGGGCCTCAGCTGTACTTCATCGGGACGACTTCGATTCCGGTGCTGGTGCTGATCGGGTTCTTCATCGGGGCGATCCTGGCGCTGGAGTCGTACGAGGCGTTCAACCAGTACGGGCAGGCGTACGCGATCGGCGGGGTGGTGAATGTTTCGATGGTGAAGCAGATCGGGCCGGTGCTGGCGGCGGTGATGCTGGCGGGTCGGGTGGGGTGTTCGCTGACGGCCGAGCTTGGTTCGATGCGGGTGACGGATCAGCTCGATGCGATGCGGGTGATGGGGGCGGATCCGATCCGGGTGCTGGTGGCGCCGCGGGTGGCCGCGTGCGTGATCATGATTCCGGTGCTGACCTCGGTGTCGAATGTGTGCGGGATTTTCGGCGGGTACTTCATCCTGACGCGGCTGTACGGGGTGCCGGCGGCGGAGTACCAGGAGTTCACGGCGTGGTTCATCGACTGGTTCGATGTGATGTCGGGGCAGGTGAAGTCGTTGTTCTTCGGTGCGGCGATCGGGCTGATCGCGTGCTGGAAGGGGTTCACCTGCCGTGGAGGCGCGGTGGGGGTGGGTCGGGCGACGACGGAGGCGTTCGTGGCATCGTTCGTGGCGATCATCATCATCAACCTGGTGCTGGTGAAGTTCCTGAACGACATCGATCTGTGGCGGCTGGGGACGGGGTGAGTTGGGGTGAGGCGGGTCGGGGTGTGTTCGTGTGGGAGCGGGCTTTGCGGGGTGTGTTGCGAGGAGTGCGTGTGTGTGATCGGGGGTGATCACCCGAATGGGTGGGCGATGATCGGGGCGCGAAGCGGTGCGGGGGGAGGTGTGGCGCGGGCGGGAGGGCCCTGGGATGGGCGTCGGCGGGTTGCGGGGAATCAGATGCAACGGTGATACCGGAGCCGCGCGGGGTTGGGCGGGTGCGGATTGAACGGATTCCGAGCGCGGAATCGTTGTGATTTTCCTGCGCGCACGGGGAATTGTGTGGTATGTTGAAGTGAACTTGGGCTGGTGCGGTCGATGAGGAGGAGAGGTCGATCGCCCAGCCCTTGTTCTGTTTTGAGGGCGGATGGCTGATGATGTGTCGGTTCGGGGCGTGGTTTGACAGGCGTGACACGGCGGGGGTTTTGTGGCGGGCGGGGATGCGCGACAGGAATCGACAGGCTTTGTCAGCTCTCAACAGGGGGTGTTGTTGGGCGTGGGCCCGGAGCGCGCGCGATGGCGCGCCCCGTGTTTGGCGGGTGCGCGCCGGGGGTGTTTGGTGGGATGAGGAGCGCGATTGGCCCGGAGAGCGTTGATCCCCTTGATGGGGTCGTTGGGTGGGTTGGGGGGTTGGGGGGGTGGGGGGTCAGGCTGCGGTGGGTGGCCAGTCGGTGGCGCTGGGGTCGGCGTTGTCGCAGCCGGGGAAGCGGTAGACGACATCGTCGATCAGGGCGCGGAGTTCGTCGATGTCGGTGACGAGCTTGTCGAGGTCGCGCTGGGTTTCGGTGAGGATGCGGTCGGTGGTGAGGTCGCCGGGCATGGGGATGGTGTTGTGCTCGGGGTTGTTGGATCGAAGGTTCGGGTTGGTGATGGCGGGTGGCTGGCGGAGTGCCCAGACGCCTCCTTCGGGGAACCGGAGATCTCTCGGGGATGCGGTGTGCTGGTTGTGGTAGGGCATGGGTGGTCCTCGCGTCGTTGGGACTGGCGTGGTGCAGCGCTTGGAGGTGCGCTGCTGCTCGCGTTGGAAACGCGAACGGTGGGCCAGCGAGGATCGGCGGTTGCGGCGGGGTGATGCACTCTGATTGTGGGGAGTGGGTGCGCGCGGGGGGCAGCGCATCCGGCAGGACCGGCGCAGTCGGTGCGATGGGATCTGGTGATGATCAGGATGTGGGAGGGCGGTCGCCCGATGCGGGGCGGTTGGTGCGCGGCTCGGTGCCGGCGCGGACGCGGGCGATGTTGGCGCGGTGCTTGTAGAGGACGAGGATGGCGATGGCGGCGAAGCCGGCGACCATGGGCCATGCGATGGGCAGGGTCGGTGTGGGGATCGGGAGGGCGGGCGCGAGGAGGGCCGCGGCGGTGGCGGCGATGGGGAGCGCGAGAGCGGCGGCGCAGGAGGCGATGCTGACGAAGCGGGTGATTTTGACGGTGGCGATCCAGACGAAGAGGGCCGTGAGGGCGGCGATGGTGCCGAGCGGCCAGAGTGCGAGGATGGCTCCGAAGCCGGTGGCGACGCCCTTGCCGCCCTTGAGGGCGAGGTAGATGGGGTACATGTGCCCGATGACGGCGGCGATGGCGACTGCGAGCCAGAGGGCGGCGATGGCGGGGGATGGGATGGGGTTGGTGAGGAGCGCGGCGGCGGCGCCGGCGGCGATGACGGGGATGAAACCCTTGAGCATGTCGAGGGCGAGGCAGAGGTTGCCGGCGGATGGGCCGAGGACCCTGCGGACATTGGTGGCGCCGATGTTCTTCGAGCCGTGCTGGCGGATGTCGATTCCCTTGGCGCGCGCGATGAGGAAGCCGAACGGGATGGCGCCGAGGAGGTAGGCGATGGGGATGGCGATGAGGAGGGTGGTGGTCATTGGGGATCTTGGGCAGGCGGTGGGTCGGCGTCGCTGCTGCTGCTGGTGCTGTTGTGGGTGAGTTCGAGGAGTGCGGCGTGCTTGCAGAGGGATGCGGCGGCGGTGGCGGAGGCTGCGACCCAGCCGCGCCAGCCATCGCGCCAGGCGCTGCGGAGGATGAGCTGCTTGCACCATGCGCCGGCGGGGGCGGTGGCGAGGCGGAGCGGTGATGAGCGTTTGCCGCGTGCGTGGGCGGATGCGGCGGCGATGCGGCCGTGGCGGGCCTGTCGTTCGAGGAAGGCGGCGATGGAGAGGATGGAGTCGTGGCGGAGGTCGCCGGTGAGTCTGCCGATGGTGGCGGCCGGGTCGATGGGTTCGAGGCGGTCGTGCGGGTCTTCTCCGGCCCAGCGGACGGCGGAGCGCTTCGCGAGGCGGGTGCGCCACTCGGGCTGCCACGCGTGGTTAAGGAGCTTGCCGGCGTAGAAGACCTTGCGGTTGAGGGCGTAGGCGGTGTGCTCGCCCCCCCCGCCCCCCCCAGCCTCCCCACTGCCGCTCGGGTCATCGGAGGCGTTGGTGTGGGTGTGGGTGTGTGACTGGAGGGTGTGCTGGATGGAGGCTCGGAGTTCGGGGAGCAGGGATTCGTCGGAGTCGAGGTGGAGGATCCATTCGGAGCGGCACTGTTCGAGGGCGAACTGTTTTTGCCGGACATAGCCGAGCCAGGGCTGGTGGATGATGCGGGCGCCGGCGCGTTCGAGGAGTTCGATGGTGGCATCGGTGGAGCCGGAGTCGACGGCGACGATCTCATCGGCGAGGGCGGCGATGGAGTCGAGCGTGCGGCCGATGGTGTCGGCGTTGTTGCAGCAGACGATGGAGATGGAGAGGGAGGGGGCGGGCACGGTGCGATTATGGCGTGTGCGCTCTGGGTGTGCGGGACGGGGCAGGAAGAGAGAAGAGGGAAGAGGGAAGGGGGATTCACCACAGAGGCGCAGAGGGCGCGGAGAAGAGGCGGGCAGAGAAGAGGTGAGAAGAGTGTGTGGGTGGGGTGGTTGGGGGGCGCGGGGGTGGGATGGATCGCTGCTCTGGTGCGGTGGCTTGTGCCATGATGAAAGAAGCCCCGGGCTTGGGGCCCGGGGCTTCAAGGGGGGGAGGGGGTTTTTTGGTTGGGTGCTGCGAGGGGTTGGCTCGCGGCGGGTGTCTTACTCGTCGTCCTTGACCTTGAATTCGGCGTCGACGACATCGTCGCTGCTGTCCTTGGACGAGGGCTTGCCATCGGCGGCGGCGTTGTTGGCGCCGGCGGACTTGGCCTTGGCGGCCTCGGCTTCGTAGATGACCTTGCCGAGTTCCATGGAGGCGGTCTCGAGTTCCTTGAGGGCGGCCTCGATGGCTTCCTTGCTGTCGTCCTTGAGTTTGGTTTCGAGGTTGGAGATGGCGGACTCGATCTTGCCGCGGGTGGCGGGCTCGACCTTGTCGGCGTGCTCATCGAGGGCCTTGCGTGCCTGGTAGACGGCCTGCTCGCCCTTGTTCTTGAGGTCGATGAGTTCGCGGCGGGCCTTGTCCTCGGAGGCGTGGGTCTCGGCCTCGCGCTTCATGCGCTCGATCTCCTCGTCGGAGAGGCCGGTGGAGCCCTTGATCTCGATGTTCTGCGACTTGCCGGTGGCCTTGTCGGTCGCGGAGACATTGAGGATGCCGTTGGCGTCGATCTTGAACTTGACTTCGATCTGCGGCATGCCGCGGGGTGAGGGCGGGATGTCGGTGAGGTCGAAGCGGCCGAGGGAGCGGTTGTCCTTGGCGAACTCGCGCTCGCCCTGGAGGACATGGATGGTCACGGAGGTCTGGTTGTCGGCGGCGGTGGAGAAGGTCTCGGTCTTGTCGGTGGGGATGGTGGTGTTTCGTTCGATGAGCTTGGTCATGACGCCGCCGAGGGTCTCGACGCCGAGGGAGAGGGGCGTGACATCGAGGAGGAGGACATCCTTGACATCGCCCTGGAGGACGCCGCCCTGGATGGCGGCGCCGATGGCGACGACCTCGTCGGGGTTGATGGACTTATTGGGCTCGCGGCCGAAGAGGTCCTTCGCGAGCTTCTGGACGGCGGGGATGCGGGTCGAGCCGCCGACAAGGACGATCTCATCGATGCGCGAGGCGTCGATCTTGGCATCCTTCATCGCGTCGATGCAGGGCTTGCGGAGGCGTTCGATGATGGGGGCGATGAGCCCTTCGAACTTGGCGCGGGTGATGGTCTCGGTCAGGTGCTTGGGGCCGGACTGGTCGGCGGTGATGAAGGGGAGGTTGACGGAGGCTTCCTGCGAGGTGGAGAGCTCGATCTTGGCGCGCTCGGCGGCTTCCTTCACGCGCTGGAGGGCCATGGGGTCCTTGCGGATGTCGATGCCCTCGCGCTTGCGGAACTCTTCGGCGAGGTGGTCGATGAGGATCTGGTCGACATCGTCGCCGCCGAGGTGGGTGTCGCCGTTGGTGGAGAGGACCTCGAAGACGCCGTCGCCGACATCGAGGATGGAGATATCGAAGGTGCCGCCGCCAAAGTCGAAGACGGCGATTTTCTCGTTGGCTTTCTTCTCGAGGCCGTAGGCGAGGGCGGCGGCGGTGGGCTCGTTGATGATGCGCTCGACGGTGAGCCCGGCGATCTCGCCGGCTTCCTTGGTGGCCTGGCGCTGGGCATCATTGAAGTAGGCGGGCACGGTGATGACGGCCCGGGTGACGGTCTCGCCGAGATAGTCCTCGGCGGTCTTTTTGAGGTTCTGCAGGATCATGGCGCTGATCTGCTGCGGGGTGTACTCCTTGTCGCGGGCCTTGATCTTGACGGGGCCATCGCCGGAGCCGAGGACCTCGTAGGGGACCATCTTGGATTCGGCGCGGACTTCGCTGGAGCGGAGGCCGATGAAGCGCTTGACGGAGGAGAGTGTGTTGCGGGGGTTGGTGACCTGCTGGTTGCGGGCCTGCTTGCCGACGAGTCGTTCGCCCTTGTCGGTGAAGGCAACGACGGAGGGTGTGGTGCGGTCGCCCTGTGAGTTGATGAGGACCTTGGGCGAGCCGCCTTCCATGATGGCGACGACGGAGTTGGTGGTTCCGAGGTCGATGCCGATGATCTTGGACATGGTTGGGATCCTTTCGGATGGGTCGTCTGGTGTATTGATGGCGCGAGGTGTTGCCGGTGTTTGAACGGTTCGGAGCGGCTCGCCCGGTGTTGGTGGTGCAAGGTGCGTGCCAGTGCCTGGGAGTGGTTGCTGTGGCGGCGGGCGGCGTTTGGGGTGCAGGATGGGGGTGTGGGGTGTCAGAATGGCAGGGACGGAAAGAGAGGCATCAGGGATCAGGCATTAGGGATCGGGCACCAGGCATCAGCGAAGAGGGGAGCGGGTAAGGAGGCGCTGGGTATCCAGGGACTGCGTTGTGGAACTGAGGGGGGTCGTCATACTCCGGGTGTTGGAATCTGGTGGGCGGGGCGGCTTGCACGAGAGGACTCTGCCATGCGTTGCGCTGCCTGCCACGGTGTTCGTTGGATGCGATTGGTCGTGGTGGCGTGGTGCGTGGTCGGGGGCGCGGGCGGTGTGGCGCTCGGGGAGGATCGGTACTTCGCGGTGCCGATGGATGAGTTGGTGCTGACCGAGGGGGCGTTGCCGGACTATGAGGATGCGGATGGGGAGGGCGCGGGCGGCGATCCGGCGGGGTCGTTGGGCGAGATGTGGGCGTACGCAGCGCTGGATGGGGGCGGCGAGGCGTTCGTGGTTTTGTCGGATGAGCGGAGCGGGACCGGGGTCAATTGGTCGTGGTGGGCGTGGAATACGCAGCAGATCGATCCGTCGTGGTTCGTGCTGGTGGGGCGGGTTCCCGGCGGGGATGGTGGCGGCGGGAGTGTTGAGGGTGCGCTGTTCGTTCCTGAGGTTGGGTTCGCGTCGATGCGCCGGGTGCGGTTCTCGGTTCCGGTTGAGGATCAGGATGCGGATGCGGCGCGGTTCCATCGGGGGCGGGCAGCGCACTATGACCGGCTGTTGAGCGGCGGGTTCACGGGGGCGGCGTGGTTCCGGCACCAGCGTGATCGATCGCGGGTGTTGGCGCATGTCGCGGAGGGTGAGGGTGGCGAAGGGGTGGCGCGGACGGGGTGGATGAACCCGCGGGGCGCGGACGCCTCGGAGACCTATGCGCTGTTCACCGGGGGGCGGGCTATCGCGGAGAATTTAGCGCTGGACCGCGCGGTGGTGGTTCAGGAGGAAGGCGCGGTGGCGCGCGATGTGGAGATCGGGTCGCTGGAGGGGATCGAGATCGCGGAGATCGACTGGTCGGCGATGATGCCGGCGGATGCAGCGCCGCGGCTGGACGATCTGGCGGGGGTGGTGCCGCACGATCAGCCGGTGATGTTCTTTCCATCGGTGGCGGCGGGCGAGCGGGTGCTGGAGTTGGCGCTGATGTCGGCGTTGCCGGGGGTGCAGCAGGCGTCGGCGTCCGGGGGCGGGGCGGGGGTTCGGGAGGGCGTGCTGGAGCGGTACGAGGCGCAGCTCGGGGTGCGGGTGGCGGAGTTGGTCGCGATGGGCGAGCGCGGGGAGATCGGCGCGGTGGCGTTGACGGCGTCGGATCCGTACCTGCGGACGGGGACGGACCTGGCGTTGGTGATGGCCAGCGGGAATGCGCGTGGGGTGTACGGGTCGGTGCGGGCGCTGCTGGAGGAGCGGTTCTCGGGCGCGGTGGAGGGCGGGGGTGTGGCGGGCATCACGGGCTCGGCGGAGGAGGGGAGCATCTGGGTGAGCCCGGATCGATCGGTGTCGGCGTTTCTCGGGGTTGTGGGAGGTGGGATGGCGGGCGGGGAGGTCGTGGTGCTGACGAATTCGGCGGAGCAGCTCGAGCGGTTGCGCGCGGCGGGGGAGGGGGCGTTGTCGAGCGTGGGCGGGCTGGCGGAGTACGCGTTCTTCCGGCATCGTCACGAGCGGACGGACGATGAGGCGATGTTCCTGGTGCTCACGGATGCGACGATCCGGAAGTGGTGCGGCCCGGAGTGGCGGATCGGTGCGTCGCGGCGGGTCCGCGCGCACGGGGCGCTGCTGGATCTGCACGCGGAGTACCTGGATGGGATGGTGCGGGACCGGCTGGGGGAAGTGGCGATCGAGGCGTTGAGCGCGCCGCTGGTGGGCGATGCGGTGGTGGTGACGAGCGATGGTGCGCGGAGCGCTGCGTTTAACACGATCGGGTTCCTGACGCCGATCTCGGAGCTGGATCTCGGGATGGTCACGACGGCGGAGGCGCAGGGGTATCGGAACTGGAAGCAGGGGTACGAGCGCGGGTGGCGGACGATGTTCGACCCGATCGCGGTGCGGCTGCGGATGTCGGATGGGGTGGTGGAGGCGGACGCGAGCGTGCTGCCGCTGCGTGGCGGCGGGGGGTACGAGGAAATGATCGGGCTGAGCCTGGGGGAGGCGCTGGAACCCGACGATGGCGATCCGCACGAAGAGGCGCTGGCGCAGTTGATCCTCGCGATCAATCGGGAGTCGGAGTTGTTCCGGAGCGCGAACGAGCAGGTGGCGCCGTTCTTCCCGCAGGTCCGGGCGCGGCCGTTCGAGTGGGTGGGCGATGCGATCTCGTTGTACGCGGAGGAGGATGAGGCGTGGTGGGCGCGGGTGGGTGACTCGATGGATGATCGCGGGGGCGAGATCGACCTGAGCGCAGCGCTGATGGTGGGCGCTCCGTTCGGGTTGCATGTGGAGGTGAGCAATCCGCTGATGGCGGCGGGGTTTCTGACGAGCGTGCGTGCGTTTGTGTCGGGGGCGGCGCCGGGGATGCTGAGCTGGTCGAACCGCACGCACGCGGGGAAGGACTATGTGCGGATCGCGGCCGCGGATGTGGGGATGCTGGGCGAGGAGTTCGCGGACCTGGAGATCTTTTACTTCGCCGCGGCGTCGGGGCTGACGGTGTCGCTGAACGAGGGTGTGGTGCAGCGGGCGATCGACCGGGCGGCGGGTGGGGATGGAGGGGGTGGGGCGGGCGATGCGGGCGGCGGCGGGCGGGAGATGGTTGGGGAGAGCGCGGAGCTGATGGTGGATCGTCGGATGCTCGACCTGCTGGAGTCGCTGGGCGCGCGGGAGTGGGCGCGGGCGGTGCGGGCGCAGTCGTGGTCGAACCTACCAGCGCTGAATGAGTGGAAGCGGATGTTCCCGGATCGGGATCCGGTGGCGGTGCATCGTGATGTGTGGGGTTTGGTGCCGGTGTGTCCGGCGGGCGGGTCGTATGTGTGGGATGCGGAGCTGCGGACGATGAAGAGCACCGCGCTGGGGTGCCCGGCAGCGCCGCTGGCGCAGGAGGTGCGGATGCCGTCCTTCGATCGGGTGCTGCGGATGCGCGGCGGGATGAGCTTCGAATCGCTCGGTGGGGATGAGACTGGGCTGCGTACGCGGCTTCGGCTGGAGATGGATGGGGGCGATGGTGGGGAGTGAGGGTGCGGGGTCGGTATGCTCCGCGGATGCGATTGGTGTCTCGGGCTGAACATCCCGCGGTGGCTCTGGAGACGACGCTGCTGGTGCATGGGGTGCCGGCGGAGTCGGGGATGGGACTGCATCGGGCGTTGTGTGGGATCGTGCGCGGGGCCGGGGCGCACCCGGCGCTGGTGGGGGTGGTGGATGGGGTGGCGACGGTGGGGATGAGCGATGAGGAGTTGGGGGTTTTGCTGGCGCGTGGGACGGGGGTGCCGAAGGCGAACACGGCGAACCTTGGGGTGCTGATGCATTGGGGTTCGCACGCGGCGACGACGGTCTCGGCGACGATGGAGTTGGCGGCGGCGGCCGGGGTGCGGGTGTTCGCGACCGGCGGGCTTGGGGGGGTGCATCCGGATATCGCGTGCCAGCTTGATGTGTCTTCGGACCTGGCGGCGTTCACGCGGTTTCCGGTGGCCGTGGTGGCATCCGGGGTGAAGGCGATTCTGGATGTGATGGGGACGCGGGAGGCGCTGGAGACGCTGGGGGTGCCGGTGGTGGGGTATCGCACGGATGCGTTCCCGGCGTTTTACCTGCGGGAATCGGCGGCGCGGGTGGATGCGCGGTTTGATGATGTCGCGGCGCTCGCGGCGTTCTGTGATGCTGAGATGCGGCGGACGGGACGCGGGATCGTGGTGTGCAATCCGATTCCGGAGGCGGATGAGATTTCGACGGCGGACTGGGAGGGGTGGCTGGAGGAGGCCGAGGAGTTGGCGGAGGATGCGGGGGTGCGTGGGCGGGAGGTGACGCCGTTTCTTTTGCGGGAGCTTCACCGGGTGTCCGGGGGGCGGACGCTGGAGGCGAATCTGGCGTTGGTGCGGAGTAATGCTCGGTTGGCGGGGGAGATTGCGGTGGGGATGGGGAGGAACTAGGCATCGGGCACCAGGCATCAGTAAAGAGGTGGTGAAGGCTGCATCGGGGATTGGGGGGAGATGGGGGAAGAGGTAGGGGAAGATGAGGAGACGGGCGGGACGCCCGTCCCACCGAGGGGCTGGAGAAGACCGCACTTGCGATCGGGTCGTGGGAGGGATTGAGGGCAAGAATGCTGAGCGTGGTGGGATCGGGCTGCATGGGATCGGGTCGGGGCTTGCTGGACCTCATTGGGATTCACCGGATCAGGGAGCTTGAGATGGGTTTGTGGAATGTGGGTGTGCTTGGTTTGGTCGTTTCGGGGTGTTTGGCGGTGGGAAGCGCTGCGATGGCGCAAGATGGCGCGGGCGGGGGGCGGGATGGGGGCGGCGATGGGGTGGTGGTTCGTTCAGCGCTGGCGCCGGCGGAGCTTCGGATGGATGGCGCGTTCGATGAGTGGACCTCCACGCTGCTGCCGCTCGCGGTGGATCCGGCGGGCGATGGGCGTGCGGCGTTCGATGTGGAGCGGGTGTGGGCGTGCAATCGCGGGGCGCTGCTGTTCGTGGCGTTCGAGCTGACGGATGAGCTGAATCTGCAGTCCGGGCCTCGGACGGAGGGGCAGTTGATGCTCACCATCGGGCTGCCGGATGGCGGTGAGGTGGGCGTGGACTTCCGGGGGCGTGCGGTGTGGCATCGGGCCAGCGGCGCGGCGGCGGGCGATGCGGCGAAGCTGCGGTGGTCGGATGTGGGGATGCTGCAGATGCCGACCTACGCCTCGGACATGTTCGAGCTGCGGTTCGATCTGTCGGGGTTCGGCGTGGGCGTGGGGTCGGTGGTGAAGCTGGACTTCGCCGGTTCTGACACGCTGGCGGAGCCGATCCCGTTCCGGCTCGGGGAGGGGCATGTGGAGGCGTCTGATCGTCCGACCGGCGCTTCGGACCTGGTGCGGGCGGCGGGCGCGGATGTGCGGGTGGCGTCGTACAACACGGAGCACAACGGGCTGCGCGATGAGAAGGATCCGGACCGGCGTGCGGCGATCCGGCGGATGATCGACCTGGTGGATGCGGATGTGTACTGCCTGCAGGAGGAGTGGACGGGGAGCGCGGATGAGATGCGGCGGATCTTCGATGAGATCGATCCGACGGATGATGGGTCGTCGTGGAGCGTGGTATTCGATGATGGCGCGGCCGTGGCGACGCGGCACCCGATGGTGGCGCTGCCGGACATCCCGGGTGTGCGGGCGGCGGGGATGGTGGTGGTTCCGGATGGTGTGGATGAGCGGGCGATCGTGGTGTACTCGGTGCACCTGAAGTGCTGCGGGCACATCGGGAGCGCCGAGGATGAGCGCCGGATCGAAGAGGCGGATGCGATCAGCGAGCAGGTGCTGGCGCTGCGGCAGGGCGGGCTGGGCGCCGCGCTACTGGCGTACCGGGATGCGCCGGTGCTGATCGCCGGTGATTTCAACCTGGTGGGCTCGCGCCGCCCGCTGGCGGTGCTGGAGGATCGGCTGGGGGTGCGGAGCCTCGAGCTGCCGCAGATGGTGTCGGATGAGATCTACACCTGGTACGACGAGGGCTCGGACTTCGCGCCCGGGAAGCTGGATTACATCACGGCGTGCGAGGGTGTGGGCCATCTGAACGGGTTCGTGGTGAATCTGCGGCGGCTGCCGGCGGAGGTGGCGCGCGGTCTTGGCACGATGCCCGGCGATGGCGCGGCGTCGGACCATCTGATGATGGTGGCGGATGTGGAGGTGGTGCGGCTGGAGCGATGAGTGGGCGCTGGGCGGGGGTGGAGAAAGCGAGGGGCGCGATGGATCTTCGGCCGGTGCTTCGGGGGTCGCTGGTGGAGCTTCGGCCTTTGGAGTGGGGCGACTGGGAGAAGTTGTTCGCGTGCGCTTCGGATCCGCTGGTGTGGGCGCAGCATCCCGAGTCGGACCGGTGCACGGAGCCGGTGTTCCGGGCGTTCTTCGAGCGGGGGATGTCGCTGGGCTCGGCGTTCGCGGTGGTTGAGCGTTCGTCGGGGGCGATCATCGGTTCGACGCGGTACCACGGGTACGATGGGGCGCGGTCGGAGGTGGAGATCGGGTGGTCGTTCCTGGTGCGTCGGTGCTGGGGCGGGTCGTACAACCGCGAGATGAAGCGGCTGATGCTGGATCACGCGTTCGGGTTCGTCGAGCGTGTGTTCCTGCTGATCGATGAGACGAACGGCCGTTCGCGGAGCGCGGCGGCGCGGCTGGGGGCGCGGCATGTGTCGACGATCGAGAAGATTGATGGGCGTGGACGGGCGGCGCGGCAGATGCGGTGGGAGTTCGTGCGGGGCGAGTGGGAGGGCGTGCGTGCGGCGATGATGTCGGGGGGCGGGTCGGCATGAGCGCGGGCGATGGGCGTGGCGATTCGGAGGCGCTCGGGCGGGTGGGCGAGGCGCTGCTGGGGTGCATCGCGCACGGCGGCCTGGTGGCGGTGTGCAGTGGGGCGGGTTGCTCGGCCGAGAGCGGGATTCCGACCTTCCGGGGCGCGGTCGCGGGAGGAGAGGGTGCCGATGCGCCCGGCGGGGATGATGGGGATGACCCGGCGATCGCGCTGCCGTTGTGGTCGCGGAACGATCCGGCGGCGCTGGCGACGCCGGAAGGATTCGCACGGGATCCGGAGCTGGTGACGAGGTGGTACGACTGGCGTCGGCGGCGGTGCCTGCGGGCGTCGCCGAACGCGGGGCATCGGGCGCTGGCGGAGCTGGAGGCGCTGTGCGCGGGCGCGGATGGCGATGGGTTCGTGCTGCTGACGCAGAATGTGGATGGGCTCCACCAGCGGGCGGGCTCGGTGCGGGTGCATGAGCTGCATGGGAGTCTGTACCGGTGGCGGGATGTGGCGACGGGCGCGGAGCGTGTGTTCGCGGACCCGGCGCCGATGGGGGTGTATCCGCCGAGGAATGACGCGACGGGGAATGCGCTGCGGCCGTGCGTTGTGTGGTTCGGGGAGGCGCTTCCGGAGGAGGTGGTGGATGCGGGTTTGGAGGCGGCGTCGCGTTGCGAGGTGTTCCTGAGCGTGGGGACGAGCGCGGCGGTGTATCCGGCGGCGGGGTTCGCCGAGGCGGCGGGCGCGCGGGGTGCGTTCGTCGCGGAGGTGAACCTGGAGGCGACCGGACTGAGCGGTGTTGCGGATGTTTCGGTGCGGGGGCGTTGCGCGGAGTTGCTGCCGCGGCTGGTGTCGATGGTGCGCGCGGGTCTGGGCGAGCGGTGATGGGTATTGGGCTGGAATGAATGACGGACCGCCCGTGCGTGATGCTCGGGCGGTCCGTGACGACGGCGTGGTTGGTGTTGGGTGCGCTGCTGGCGTTGGGCGGCGCGGGGAGCGGGGTCAGGCCCTTCTGCGGCGGGCGGCGGTGGCTCCGCCGAGCGCGAGGATCAGGAGGGCTCCGCCCGGCGCCGGGATTGGCGCGGGGGTCGGGGTGGGGAGCGGAACTTCGAAGGTGTCATTGAGCGAGATGCCGCCGAGCCCTGGGAACGAGGTGCCTCCGATGAGGTCGGTGAGGTCCGGGGCTTCGCCCGGGAGCGGGAAGATGACATGGGGGTCGGTGGGTTCGGGCGCGGGCGTGATGCCGATGCCGCCGATTCCATCGGGATAGTCGGGCCAGTCGGTGTGCTCTTCGATCTGCATGGCGTTGGGGCGGCGCTTGAAGCGATCGCCCTCGTGCGTTCCGGGGCGCCTGATATCGAACGGGTCGAACTTGATGGGTTCGTCGTCGACCATCGGCGGGAGGGCCGGGTAATCGGGCCAGTCGGTGTGCGCGACCTCGAGGATGAGCGAGCCGCCGGTTGCGAGTGCCGATGGCGCCTGCGTCCGGGCTTCGCGGCGGGCGCGATCCTGGGCGGATGCGTGTCCCGCGGTCGAGGCGGCGACTGCGGCGGCGAGTACGAGGATGCTGAGACCTTGGAGTGTGCTTGGGCGTTGCATGTTTCTTGTTGATCCAATCTCGTTCGCGTTGGCACGCTGGTGGTGCCGGCCTGGGCGTCCTTGCTCCGTCGGGTTGTCGGGCATGTCCGTTCTTCGGTGCGCCGGACTATGCAACGATGTGGGCGTGCGATGCTGCGGTCGAGGGGCGTCGCGGCGGCGGGCGGTTGGACCGGGCGGCCGCGGGCGTGCGGTCAGCTTCGCGTTCCCGGCTTGCTTTCGATGAGCTGTGCGGTTTCGAGGATCTGCCAACCGGTTGGGCGGAAGCAGGGGAACCTGCCCATGGTGGCGGTGATGAGTGTTCTGTCCGAGTCGTTGATGGTGTATGGGAGATCGAGCCCGGTGGACTTGGAGATGTGGCGGTGGAGGAGGAACTGGGTCGAGAAGACGCGTTCGCGCATTGCCCAGTTGTTGAGCTTCTCGGCGACGGTGAAGGCGGTGTTGAGGAAGGGGGCCGCGGCGTGCTGGAGCTCGGCGCCTTCCTGCGAGCGGAGGACGACATTGAGGGCGAAGATGCAGCGCCATCCGAGGGATTCGAGGCGGTCGCCGGCCAGGGTGTCGTCGTGCTCGACGGCGCTGAGCCCGACGGAGAGTGCGTCGAGCGCGGAGGCTCCGGAGCGGTGTCCGGCTTCGAACTCGAGTTCGATGATGCCGCCGCGGCAGGTGTTGGCGATGCCGGCGAGGTTGGAGTCTTCGAGGTCGACGGCGAGGGATTCGTAGAGGTCGGCGGCCTTGTGGAGGTCGGCGAGGCCGGTGTCGCAGTGGTAGTTCTTGGCCTCGGGTTCGAGGGCGGCGAGCCTGCGGTGGGTGTTGCCGCGGACATAGTAGACGAAGGCGGGTCGCTTCCAGTCGCGGCGCTCGGTGGGCGGGTTCTGCTCGTACCACTGGGCGAGGAGCTCGGCGGTTCCGAGGGCGGGGGTGAGGTCCCAGAGTGAGTACCAGGCGTTGGCGAGGTCCGCGCGGAGGATGTTGCGGAGCGTCGGGGGGACATCGCGGAGTTCGAGCCCACGCTTGGCGGCCGCGGCCTCTTGGACATAGCGCCCGAGGCCGTCCCAGCCGGACGCTTCGAACGCGGCGGCGTAGGCGCGGTCCATGTCGTTGCGGGCGACGGCGTTCATCTGGCGTGCGATGGTGACGATGCGTTCGTAGTCGCCATCCTGGTAGGCGCCCTGGATGCGCTTCTGGAGTTGGGCGAAGGTTTCCTCTTCGATTCCGGCGGTGGCGCGTTCACGCCCCGGGGTGAGTGCGGGATCGGCGACGCCCCAGACGGCTTCCATGACATCGCCGACGGGCCATCCGAGGACTTCCGAGAGCTTGATGAGGAAGTCGGCCTTGGGGTTCCCGGACTCCGGGAAGATCTTGGTCGGATCTCTTCCAAGGGCCTTGGCGAGTTTGGCGCGGCTCCAGCCGCGCGAGATCCTCGCGAGGTCGATGAGTTGGTGAAGTCGCTGTATACGAACCCTGGAATCGTCCACCATCAACTCCTTTGCTTGGCTCTCGCGACCTTACCACCAGGTGTCGAGGCCTTGCTAAGACAGACCACCATCTGTCCGCGGTTTTTCTGATTGGGCCGCACAGATTCGTTCGATGATTCCGGATGAGCGGTTCGAAGGAAGTGTGCGGGTCCGAAGTCTGGCATTACTCACGGTTTCCGGCGGGGAATGAGGCGTTGGGTATCCCGCCCGTTCATGGTGCCACGAAAGTAAACCGAGGTGGGGCGTGAAACCGAAAAAGTGCGCGCGTTCCCGCCGGATCGGGGGATGCAAAAACGCCGTGTTTGCATTATGTTTGGATATCGCGTTGTGCCAGCGCAACATGCCCGTCGGTGGGCGGACAGGTTGTCCACTTTTCTGAACGGGTTCGACGCTGGGTGGGTCGGGGCGGCGACGCCGTGGAACGAGGCTCGAACACCACCGGAACGGGGTTCTCGGGGCGTGGAGGGCGTTGCGGGTCGCAGCGCGCGGGAGCGCCGCCAATATTTCTTGCGATGTGAGCGATGTGGGGATTGACCGGTTATTGGGTGTGGACTGGGTGCAGAGGGCTCGTGTTCGCGCCGGGTGAGCGCGGGATCATGTGGTGAATCAGCGTGATCGTTCGGCGGCGTGGGCCGCGGGTATGACGGCGACGGTGAGCCCATCGTCGGGGTGCAGGTTCACGGTGACGGCAGCGCCCTCGGTCGCCTCGCCCCCGATGAGGGCGCGGGCGACGGGGGTTTCGACCTCGCGCTGGACGAACCGCTTCAGAGGGCGGGCGCCGTAGATGGGGTCGTAGGCGGATTCGGCGATGAAGCGTTTGGCTTCGGGGGAGACCTCGAGGGTGAGTTCGCGGGTGGCGAGTCGGCGGGCAAGGCCTTCGAGCTGGAGGTCGACGATGCCGACGAGCTCGTTGAGGGTGAGGGGTTTGAAGAGGACGGTTTCGTCGACGCGGTTGAGGAACTCGGGGCGGAAGTGGGCGCGGACATCGGCCATGACGGCGTTTCGGGCCTGGGATCCGATCTCGCCGCCGACGAGCCCGTCTTCGAGGAGGTGGGTGGAGCCGAGGTTGGAGGTCATGATGATGACGGTGTTCTTGAAGTCGACGGTTCGGCCTTGGGAGTCGGTGACGCGGCCGTCGTCGAGGATCTGGAGGAGGACATTGAAGACATCGGGGTGCGCCTTCTCGATCTCGTCGAAGAGGACGACGGAGTATGGGCGGCGGCGGACGGCTTCGGTGAGCTGGCCGCCTTCCTCGAAGCCGATGTAGCCCGGGGGCGCGCCGATGAGGCGTGAGACGGCGTGGCGTTCCATGTACTCGGACATGTCGATGCGGACGATGTTGTCCTCGGAGTCGAAGAGGGACTGGGCGAGTGTTCGTGCGAGTTCGGTTTTGCCGACGCCGGTGGGGCCGAGGAAGATGAACGAGCCGATGGGCCGCTTGGGGTCCTTGATGCCGGCGCGGGCTCGGAGCACGGCGTCGGCGACGAGGTCGACGGCTTCGTCCTGGCCGACGACGCGCTCGTGGAGGATGTCGGCGAGCTTGAGGAGTTTTTCTCGCTCGGATTCGATGAGTCGGGTGACGGGGATGCCGGTCCAGCGGGCGACGATCTCGGCGATCTCATCGTCGCGGACTTCCTCGCGGAGGAGCGAGCCGTTGTCCTGCTTGGTGGCGAGGGCGGCTTCGGCATCGGCGAGTTGTTTCTGGAGGTTGGGGAGTGTGCCGTGCTGGAGTTCGGCGGCCTTGTTGAGGTCGTAGTCGCGCTGGGCGCGTTCGATGTCAGCGCGGGTGGACTCGATTTTCTCGCGGAGGGCGCGGATGGCTTCGATGGATTGCTTTTCGGCATCCCACTGGGCGCGCATGGAATCCGCGCGGCCTTTGAGGTCGGCGAGTTCTCGGCGGAGTTCTTCGAGGCGCTGCTGGGAGGCCTTGTCGGTTTCCTTCTTAAGGGCCTGTTCCTCGATTTCGAGCTGGACGACGCGGCGGGCCACTTCGTCGAGTTCGGCGGGCATGGAATCGATCTCGGTGCGGATCATGGCGCAGGCCTCATCGACGAGGTCGATGGCCTTGTCGGGAAGGAAGCGGTCGGCGATGTAGCGGTGCGAGAGGGTCGCGGCGGCGACGAGGGCGTTGTCCTGGATGCGGACGCCGTGGTGGACCTCGAAGCGTTCTTTCAGGCCACGCAGGATGGAGATGGTGTCTTCGACGGTGGGCTGGTCGACGAGGACGGTCTGGAAGCGTCGTTCGAGGGCGGCGTCCTTCTCGATGTGCTTGCGGTACTCATCGAGGGTGGTGGCGCCGATGCAGCGGAGTTCGCCTCGGGCGAGCATGGGCTTGAGCATGTTGCCGGCGTCCATGGAGCCCTCGGCCTTGCCGGCGCCGACGATGGTGTGGAGTTCGTCGATGAAGAGGAGGATGCGGCCTTCGGCGTTCTTGACCTCGTTGAGGACGGCCTTGAGGCGTTCTTCGAATTCGCCCCGGAACTTTGCGCCGGCGACGAGGGAACCCATGTCGAGGGCGAAGACGGTCTTGTCTTTGAGGCCTTCGGGGACATCGCCGCGGACGATGCGCTGGGCGAGCCCTTCGACGATGGCGGTTTTGCCGACGCCGGGCTCGCCGATAAGGACGGGGTTGTTCTTGGTTTTGCGGGAGAGGATGCGGATTACTCGGCGGATCTCGGCATCACGCCCGATGACGGGGTCGAGCTTGCCGGAGCGGGCGGCCTTGACGAGGTCGATGCCATAGCGGTCGAGGGCTTCGTAGGTCGCTTCGGGGTTGGCGGACTGGACGCGCTGCGAACCACGGACGAGGGTGAGCGTGGCGAGGACGCGGTCGCGGTCGAGGCGGAACTGCTTGAAGACCTTGGACGAGTCGTGGTCGCCGGGCTCATTGAGCATGGCGAGGACGAGGTGCTCGACGGAGACATATTCGTCCTTGAGGCGTTTGGCTTCTTTCTCGGCGTCGACGAGGAGCTGCTGGACGCGCGGGGTGATGTAGACCTTGCCGGGCTCTGAGCCCGGGCCGGTGATGGAGGGTCGGCGCTGGAGGGTCTGTTCGATGGCGGTGGCGAACGCGGCGGGGTCGAGGTCCATGCGCTTCAGCAGGCGTGGGAAGAGGCCTTCGTCCTGGGTGGTGAGGGCGTGGAGGAGGTGCTCGGAGTCGACCTGCTGATGGCCGAAGCGGACGGCGGTGGACTGGGCGGCGGCGATGGCTTCCTGGGTGCGCTGGGTGAGTTTGTTGAAGTCCATGTGCGGTGCTCCGGTGGTGTGTGCGGTTGCTGGGAGTCGGGGTGCAAACGGTGTGCCGGAGTTGTTGGTCGTGGTTGCGGGTCGAGACCGCTTGTTCGAGCCGCGAAGGGTGAGGCACTGCCGGAATGGCAGCGGTCGGCGGGTTGTTGGGGCGTTGGAGCGGCGTTGATCGCGGGGTGGGTCCGGTGGTCCTAGGATCGGCTTCAGCGGATGGTGTGGCGGATGGGCCCGCGGCTGTTCGGCTGCCCACCTTCATTTTCCAGGAGTCGAGCATGAGCCACCCGGGCATGACTTCCGGCCACGCCGGCCAGACGAACGCGACGCCGACCGTGATGGACCGTTTGAGGACGACGACGGCCCCGCTGCACGAGGCCGCGGAGCACCACGCGTTCCAGCGGGCGCTGGCGAAGGGGCAGGTGACGCGGGAGGACTACGCGAGCTATCTGGAGCAGATGCTGCTGGTGCATCGGGCGCTGGAGTCTCACCTTCGCGATGCGCGGGAGCGGTGCGTTTCGGTCGCGAGCGTGGTCCGAGATTGGCAGATGCAGGAGCCGTACCTGGCGGAGGACCTGGCGTTCCTGGGTCGGGATCTTCGCTCGGTGACGGCGAGCCCTGCGACGGCGGAGTTCATCGCGGCGATCGACGCGATGCCGCCGCGGACGGATGCGGACCTTCAGCTGCTGGGGATGCACTATGTGCTGGAGGGGTCGAACAACGGATCGAAGTTCATCTCGTTCAACATCGCGAAGTCGCTCGGGCTCGGTCCCGGGGCGGGGATGCGGTACCTCGATCCGTACGGCGATGAGCAGCGGGCGCGGTGGGCGTGCTTCAAGGAAGACATGCTGTCGATCGGATTCGGGGATGCCGAGATCGAGCAGATCGTGATCGGCGCGAACGCGATGTTCCACTGGATCGCGCGGATCTCCGATGACCTGGCGGCGAGCACGAGCGTGGCGGGCGCTGCGGAGTGAAGACGATCGGCCCGCGGTGCGGGGCGTGAAGGCGCGGGGGCGGCCCGAGTGGCGCGTTCGCGGGGCGGGCTGAGGATGAGCCGATGGGCGATCGCGGTGGCGAGGAGCGTGTTGTCGTTGCGGACGGGGCCGGCGGGGATGGGGCTGTGGGTGCGCGCGGGGGGGGCGGCCCGAGGGGGGCGGCATCGGATGGAGAGACAGAGGACACCGGTCGGAAACCCGAGCCGCCCGGGCGAGGGAAGATGGGTCGTCTGGCGTTGATGGGGGTGCGGTTCGCGATCGGGGCGGTGGTGCTGCTGGTGGCGTTCGGGATCGCGGGTTTCCTTGTTGAGACGAGGCCGGAGCCGGCGCGGAAGGCGTCGGTGGAGCGGTCGCTGATGGTGGGGACGGTGGTGGCGCGTGCGGTTCCGGTGGCGCGCTCCTGGGAGGGGTTCGCGACGGTGGAGGCGCGGACGGTGAGCGAGATCTCCGCGGAGGTGTCGGCGGCGGTGGTCGAGCGGAGCGCGGCGGCGCGGGTGGGCGAGCGGGTGTCGGCGGGGCAGTTGCTGTTCGTGCTTGATGAGTCGGATGCGGTGCAGCGGCTGGCGGGCGCGGAGGCGGTCGCCGAGTCGCTGGAGGCGCAGATCGCGCAGCTTGGCGTTGAGCTGGAGGCGGCGCAGGAGTCGCTGGCTCTTTCGGACGAGGGCGTGCGGCTGACGCGGAGCGAGCTGGAGCGCGTGCGTGAGGCGACGCGCGGGCAGGCGAGCGCTCCGGTGGAGATCGAGCGGCTGGAGCGTGAGCTGACGGTGACGCTGCGGGGGCGTGAGGAGCTTCGCCAGCGTGTGGATCTGATCCCGCCGCGTCGGCGGGCGCTGGAGGCGCAGCTGGCGCAGCAGCGGGCGGCGATCGCGCTGGCGCGGCTGGATGTGGAGCGGACGCGGGTGGTGTCTCCGATCGACGGGGTGGTCGATGCGGTGTTGGTGGATGTGGGGCAGCGCGTGTCTGTGGGGATGCCGATGGCGCGGGTGGTGGATCCGACGCGTCTGGAGGCGCCGCTGCGGCTCCCGGTGACGGCGGCCGCGGAGCTTGCGGTGGGCGATCCGGCGGTGGTGGGTGTGGAGACGATGCCGGAGCATCGCTGGGCGGGGGCGATCGTTCGGATCGCGCCGGCGGCGGATCCGGAGAGCCGGACGGTGCGGGTGTTCGTTGAGATCGTGCAGGCGTGGCCGGAGGGTGGCGGCGGGGGTGAGGGTGGGAGTGCGCCGCTGCTGCGGCCTGGGCAGTTCGTGATGGGTCGGGTGGCGCGTTCGGAGGTGGATGATCGGGTGATCGTTCCGCGCGGGGCGGTGCGGAGCGGGCGGGTGTTCGTGATGAACGGGGAGGGGCGTGCGGTGGCGCGGCGGGTGGATGTGTCGCACTACATCAGCGAGCGTTGGGAGGAGGTGGATCCGGTCGAGACGGAGTGGGCGGTGCTCGCTCCGGCGGAGGGCGGGACCGGGGTGGTTCCCGGGGAGCGGGTGCTGGTGACGAATCTGGAGGAGATCCGCCCGGGGATGCGGGTTCGTGCGGCCGGAGTGGAGGCGGGGGCGGGCGGGAGCGCGATCGGGGATGGTGGGGGTTCGATGGGCGGTGGGACATGAGCCTCCCGGCGTTCGGTGTGAAGAAGCCGGTGGTGGCGAATCTGGTGATGTTCGCGCTGATCGGGGCGGGGCTGGTGTTCGGGGTGTCGCTGCGCCGGGAGTTCTTTCCGGAGACGAACCCGACGGAGGTCTTCGTGACGGCGCCGTATCCGGGCGCTTCGCCGCAGGAGGTCGAGGACTCGCTGGCGGTGAAGATGGAGGACCGGATCGACGAGGCGATCGATGACATCAAGGAGATGAACACGGTGGTCGCCGAGGGGGTGGCGCAGATCCGGATCGAGTTCCGCGAGGGGACGGATGTTGATCTGCGGCTGTTCGAGGTCAAGCGGGAGATGGATGGGCTGCAGGATCTGCCGGCGGAGGTGGAGACGATCACGGTCTCGAAGATCGAGCCGAACCTGCCGGTGATCGTGGTGTCGATCTTCGGCGATGCGAACGAGCGGGACATGAAGGATGCGATCCGCTCGGTGCGCGAGGACCTGCGATCGCTGCCGGGGATGGGCGACATCCTGGTGTCGGGGGTCCGGACGGACGAGATCACGGTGGAGGTGTCGCCGGCGGCGCTGCTTGAGCACGGGCTCTCGATTGTTGATGTGGAGGATCGGATCCGGGCGGCGATGGTGGAGCTTCCGGCGGGGGCGGTGCGCTCGACGACGCAGAATGTGGCGATCCGGACGATGGGGGCCGCGGAGCGCGCGGACGCGGTGCGCCGGATCGTGGTGAAGGCGGGGGATGACGGCCAGGTGCTGCGCGTGAGCGACATCGCGGCGGTTCGTGCGGGGTTCGAGGATGTGGACCTTGTCGAGCGGCTGAACGGGAAGCCGAGCGTGTCGCTGACGGTGTTCAAGGTGGGGGATGAGGATGCGGTGACGATCGCGGAGACGGTCAAGGCGTATGTGGCGGGTCGGAACGGTGTGGAGATCGAGCCGACAACGCTCGAGCGACTCGGCGGGGCGCTGGCGCGGATGGCGCAGCGACCGGGCGCGCCGGAGCCGGGGCCGCCCAGCGTGCGGCTGCGGGCGTATGAACTGGGCGCCTCGCGGACGGACCCGCTTCCGGGCGAGTTGACAACGACGACGGACCTGGCTCGGTTCATCGTGGGGCGCCTGGACCTGCTGACGCGGAACGCGCTGTGGGGCGGGCTGCTGGTGCTGATCGTGCTGGTGGCGCTGCTGAACTTCCGGGTGGCGTTCTGGACGGCGGCGGGTCTGGTGGTGTCGCTGATGGGGACGCTGGCGTTCATGCACTTCGTCGGCGCCTCGCTGAACCTGCTGACGATGTTCGGGCTGATCATCGTGTTGGGGCTGATCGTGGACGACGCGATCGTGGTGGCCGAGAACATCACGGCGCGGCACGAGGCGGGCGAGCCGCCGCTGATGGCGGCGATCCGGGGCACGGAGCAGGTGCTCTGGCCGGTGGTGGCGACGGTGCTGACGACGATCTGCGCGTTCCTGCCGCTGGCGCTGATTGCGGGGACGATCGGGGACCTGCTGGCGGCGCTGCCGATCGTGGTGGCGTGCGCGCTGGCGGTCTCGCTGATCGAGGCGCTGCTGATCCTGCCATCGCACATGGGGCATTCGCTCTCGGCGTCGGATCGTGCGAAGCGGCGGCGGAAGCGGAATCCGTTCGTGGCGGTGGAGGCGTGGATGGAGCGGCGGCGTGCGGCGCTGTTCGGTCGGGTGCTGGTGCCGGTGTACGAGCGGAGCGTCCGGCTGGCGCTGCGGTTCAAGTACCTGAGCGTTGTGGCGGCGATGGCGCTGGTGGTGCTCTCGCTCGGGATGCTCGGCGGCGGGCGCGTGCCTTTCAACTTCCTCGGGGTTGAGGATGCCGAGACGATGAACATCGAGCTGCGGATGCCGATCGGCACGCCGGCGGCGCAGACGGATGTGATGGTGCGCCGGATCGAGGCGGCGGCGCTGGCGCAGCCGGAGGTGTCCTCGGCGTACGCGTCGGTGGGATCGATCGGTTCGCTGGAGGAGAATTCCTCTTCTTCGAACCCGCATCTTGGGCAGGTGATCCTGGAGCTGGTGCCGGTGGAGCGGCGCGACCGTTCTTCGGACGAAGTGCGGTTCGCGATCCGTGAGGCGCTCGGTGAGCTGCCGGGGGTGAAGTCGCTGCGGATCGAGAATGTGGGGGGCGGGCCTTCCGGGCCGGGGATCACGCTGACTGTGGTGGGCGAGAACATCGAATCGCTTCAGGCGGTGGGCGATGGGATCAAGGAGCTGCTGAACGAGTTCGAGGGGGTGGTCGACATTGCCGACGACAACGACACGGGGCGGCGGGAGCTGCGGATCACGCTGCGCGATGCGGCGAAGGAGCTGGGCTTCACGGAGGCGATCCTGGCGCGGCAGATCCGTGGCGCGGTGTTCGGTCTTGAGGCGCACACCTTCCCGGGCGACCGCGAGGATGTGGATGTGCGCGTGATCTATCCGGAGAGTGATCGGCGTTCGCTGGCGGAGCTGGAGTCGATGTGGGTGTTCTCGGCGCGGGGCGTGGCGGCGCCGCTGTCGGAGGTCGCGGCGGTGGAGGAGACGGAGGGGTACGCGACGATCCGGCGGCTGGATCGTCGGCGGGCGGTGACGGTGTCGGCGGATGTGGACCAGTCGCGGACGAACACGGAGGAGGTGGTGGGCTCGCTGATGCCTCGGATCGAAGAGATGCTGCGCGAGTATCCGGGTGTGGAGGTGCTGGAGCGCGGGCGGCAGAAGGATGTAGCGGACTCGTTCGCGACGCTCCCGCTGGGGATGGGCGTGGCGGCGGCGCTGATCTTCGTGGTGCTGGCGTGGCTGTTCCAGTCGTACACGCAGCCGGTGATCGTGATGATGGCGATCCCGTTCGCGACGATCGGGATGATCTGGGGCCACTTCCTGATGGGCTTCGACATGACGATCCTGTCGTTGATCGGGTTCATCGCGTTGTCGGGCGTGGTGGTGAACGACTCGCTGATCTTCATGGAGTTTTTCCGGCACAAGCGTTCGGAGGGGATGCCGGTGTTCGACGCGTGCGTGGCGGCGGGGTGTGCGCGGCTGCGCGCGATCCTGCTGACGACGCTGACGACGGTGTTCGGGCTGCTCCCGTTGCTGACGGAGCAGTCGCTGCAGGCCCGGTTCCTGATCCCGATGGCGATCACGATCTCGTTCGGGCTGATCTCGGCGACGGCGATCATCCTGATCGTTCTGCCGTGCCTGCTGCTGATCTACGAGGATGTGAAGGGCGGCTTGCGGTGGGTGGTCACGGGGTCGTGGTCGGGCGGGGATGGGGGCGGCGGGCGGTGAGGAGGGGTGGTAAGAGCCCGGAGGAGCGAGGTGATGGGACGGGCGGCGAGGGGTGCCGCGGGGTCGGGTTTGGGCGTCGGTGCGGATCGCGGTGGTGCCGGGCGTGATCGGGTGTAGACTCTGGAGCCCATGGACACGGCGGTGCTGCAATCGCTGGTGAAGTCGATCGAGCTGAAGGATCGCTGCACGGCGGCGCATACCTGGCGGGTTGTCCTGTACAGCCGCGCGGTGGCCGAGGATGCGGGGCTTGACAGCGCGTTCATCGAGCGGTTGACGCTGGCGGCGGCGCTGCACGATCTGGGGAAGATCGAGGTCCCGGATGCGATCCTTCAGAAGCCGGGTCGGCTGACGGAGGATGAGTACGAGGCGATGAAGTCGCACGCGGCGATCGGGCATCGGCTGCTGCTTGATATGGGCGTGGAAGACCCGGTGATGCTGGCGCTGGTGCGGCACCACCACGAGCGGTGGGATGGCGGCGGGTACCCGGATGGGCTTTCGGGCGAGGCGATCCCGCTGGCGGCGCGGTACTTCGCGGTGATCGATTCTTTCGATGCGATGACGGGGGTGCGGCCGTATCGCCCTTCGCTGGACGACACCCAGCTGGAGCGAGCGCTGGAGCAGCTGCACGCGGGACGCGGGACACAGTTCGCGCCCGAGGGCGTGGACCGGTTCTTGAAGTTGTTCTCGGCGGGGGATCTGGAGTGGATCCTGCATTACTTCAACGATGAGGTTCCGGTGCCGATGTTCGATCCGGGGGCGGCGCGGCGGCTGGGGACCGGTGGTGGTGGTGGTGATGTGGGGCGGGTGCGATCGCGCGGGATGTCGGTGGGAGGGACTCCGACGGATGGCGCGGGGGTCGAGGGTGGGGCCCGGTGAGCGGGTTCTGTGATGGGTGCTCGTGATGAGTCCTCGTGACGGGGGAGGCGGCCCGGGGGCAGGTGGACGGGCAACCGGATGATGGGGGATCGGTAGGACGAGCGTGGGTGATGGTCGGGGCATCGGCGCGGGCGGAGGTGCCTGGTGCGCTGGCGCGATGGATGTGCGGGGCATCGAAGATGCGCGGACTGTGGGAGGGGGTGGCGGTCCGTGCCGATCTATACTGGGGCGGGTTGGGGGCCGGAAGGGGCCTGATGGGGTCGTGAGGGGACGAGAGGAGACGGCGGGGGTGGTCTGAGGATGGGGCGTGGGCCCCGGATTCACGAGTATGGGTGAGGATGGGTGGGTCGGAACCAAGAGCGATGGCCGGAGCCAGATTCAGAAGTATCAGCACCAACAGCGAAGCCGCTGCCTGCCCCCGGAGAACTGCGATGCCCTTGAGAGTTGAAGACTGTGGAGCGATTGGATCGGTTGGGCGCGTGCGGGGGGCGGCCAGGCGTTCGGGGCGTCGGGGCTTCACGCTTCTGGAGGTGATGATCGTTCTGGTGATCATCGGCGTGATCGGGGGGATCGTGGCGATCAACCTCGTGGGGGCCGCGGACCGCTCGAAGGAGCAGGCGAGCCTGGAGAAGGCGCGGCAGATCCGGTCGGCGCTGCAGATCTATCGCACGACCTACAACGACTACCCCCCTACCGGCCAGCTGGGCGTTCTGCTGCAGCAGAATGTGCTGACGCAGTCGGGGATGCTGGACGCGTGGAACCGCGAGTTTCATTACATGTCGCCGGCGGGTGATTTCGCGTTCGTGATCGTGTCGGCCGGGATCGATGGGCAGCTCGAGACCGAGGATGACATCGTGATGTGGCCCGAGGATTGATCGGGATCGCGGGGCGGGCGTGGGCGGTCGATTCGGTTCGTGGGGAGAGGTCTGATCGAGAGGGCACGATGAGGCATCGCACCCGGCGAGCGCAGCGCGGTCTGACCTTTCTCGAGGTGATCATGTCGCTGGCGATGGTGGGCGTGGTGGGCGCGATGATCACGGGCGGGATCGGGTTCATGGAGCGGGCGCAGCGGGCGAACGCGCTGCGGCTTGACGCGGTGGAGGTGGCGCACCGGGTGATCATCCAGCAGGTCGATGATGACAAGCTCTGGAAGCAGGAGGTCAACCGGGTCGAGCTGAACGGGACGGTGTTCGAGTTCGATCTGCATCTCGAGGTGCTGGTGAGCGATGGGAGTTCGACGGATCCTCGGGCTCGCCGCGAGCGCCGGGAGGTGAACGCGTCGACATTCAACGAGCGTCTGACGAGCAAGCTGCACCTGGTGACAGCGCAGGTGTGGGCGGTGGATCCGCCGCAGGAGAGCGGCGAGCCACTGGCGACGCTGACGCGGGTGTACAACATTCTTGATGTCGAGGGCGATGCGCTTTTCGGGCGGATCATCCGGATGCAGGAAGAGGACATGCAGCGTCAGATCGACCAGCTGAAGGCCGAGCGCGATGGCGGCGCAGCGCCGGGTGGTGGCGGGGGCGGCGGCGGTCGCGGTGGCGGGAGCGTTGCGCCGGGTTCCGGTGAAGCGGCGGCGCCGCGGGGTGGTGGTGGGCGATGAGTCGTGATCGCGGCCAGCGTGGTGCGGGTGGTTGCTTTGGGGGTCCGGGCGTCGGGATCCGGCGGGGTCTGACACTGGTCGAGCTGATGCTGGCGCTGGCGCTTGCGAGCGTGGTGCTGGGGGTGGTGCTGTCGCTGATGCAGATGCTGGTGGTGGTGGACAAGCGGGGGCTGGTGCGGTTCGAGCAGACGACGGATGCGGCGATCGCGCACCGCGCGATCGGTCGGGTGATGCAGAACCTGGTGGCGGCTCCGTCGCTGACCGAGGCTCCGCCCGCGCCGCTGCCTGCGCACGAGGGCGAGGCCGAGGCGATGGTCGAGCAGGCGCTGCTGGAGGGTGCGGCGCAGGCGCAGGGGGAATCGGCGTTGTCCGAGGCCGCGGAGGACATGGAGCGGACGGATCGGGCGCGGATCGAGATGTTCTTTGAGGAGTGGGACGACGGGGTGCAGCTGCCGCGCCTGGAGGTCGTGACGACGGCGCCGCCGACGAGCCCGGTGGACGATCCGCTGCTGGACGATGCGTACGACCGGGCGTACGCCGAGGCGCTGGGGCTGTCGCTGGAAGAGGCGCAGGAAGCGGCGCTGCGGAAGCGTTTCACGGCGATGTACCGGGGCGTGTTCGAGGTGCGCCCGGTCGTCAATGATGCGGGGATACCGGTGGAGTGGGTGCTGCAGTACTCGCCCATCGATCCGCCGTCGCGTCCGGTGGTTCTGGTTCGGGATGTGCACGCGTTGTTCTGGCAGGCGCTGCCGAGCGCTTCGATGGGGGCGGAGTGGTCGGATGTGTGGGTTGCGTGGGAGAAGAAGGACTATCCGATCGCGGTGCGGCTGGCGGTGGCGCTGGGCGATGGGACGACGATCGACTGGGTGTTCGAGACTTCTGTCAGCGTGGGGGGGCCTTGATGATGGTGTTCTTGAAGCGTGGGCGCGGTGCGAAGCCCGGTGGACCGGGCAGGGCGGAGCGGGGCGGGGCTCGCGGGCGCGGCGGGTTCGTCTTCGTGATGGTGCTGATCCTGATGGTGATGGCGGTGGCGACGATCGGTTGGTCGGTGGCGCGGGTGCGGGCGCAGTCGGCGATCGTGGCGCTGCAGGTGGATGAGTACCAGCGGCACCATGAGATGCTGGGGGTTCGGGCGCTGGTGGCCGACTGGCTGACGGACATGGATGTTCGTTCGGCGCTGGCGCCGATGTCGCGGAGCGTTGAGGCGGCGCGGGTTGTGGAGCTTCCGACGGGGGCGCTCGTGACGCTGTGGGTGCAGGATGGTCAGGCCGCGGCGCTGGGGCGTCTTGATCTGGAGATGACCGATGACCAGCGGGCGCTGCAGGTGGACATCCTGAGCCGGCTGCCACTGGACGATCGGCGGCTGGTGCGGTCGGCGGGGCCGCTGCAGATTTCCCTGTGGGGTGCTCCGTTCGAGATCCTGCTGGCGGCGGCCAGGGGGAACTACGACCTTGCGAATGTGGTCGATGAGCTGCGCCGGGACCCGGAATTGAACCGTGCGCGGTTCCTGAGCGAGGTGCGGGATGCGGGGTTCAACGGGAGCGAGGGGCAGGAACTGCTCCAGATTTTCACGCTGAATCCGATGTTGTGGCGTGTGAATGTGGAGGTTGTCACCGACCGGACGCTGAACCGGTATACCCTGCTGGCCCAGGCGGAGGGGAACATTGTGGAGATCCTCGAGTGGCGTGCGCTGCCCGACGGTGAAGAATTCCCGGCACACCTGATGCTCGGTGAGGAGGGCGCGGGGGTGTGAGGGCGGGTCGGCTGTCCCGGGGATTTGTCAGGTTTCTGATTGGATTCGAGGTTTGGGCCGGCTGGATGAGGGGTGTGGGGGCCGGGATCTGGTGATGGTTGGGGCGTTGTAGATCGCCCGGAACGGGCCGGAATGCCGATGTGTGCGGATCCCGTCCGGTATGTGGGGCGGGCGAAGCCTGGATGTGAAGGTCGGGTTTGGAAGGACTGCTCTGATCGATGGCGACGCTGCTGGGCAACAAGTTCGCGGTTCCGATCGGATTGCTGCTGGCGTTCGTCTGCGCTGTGGGCGTGTGGTTCGTGCCGATCAACCCCGAGCGCCGGGCCGCCAGCGGTTCCGGCGGGGGTGCGAGCTGGATGCAGCGGATCGGTGGTTCGGCGGCGGGCGGCGGGGCGACCACGGCGGGGGATCCGAACGCGGCGACCTGGGCGCCGCCTCGGGGCACCAAGTTGTCGGAGTTGCCATCGCGGCTGGATGCGCTGCGCGAGCCGCCGCCGGCGCCGGTGGTGGTTGAGGAGGGTCCCGATCTTCCGGTGGATGAGGAGGATGTGGCCCCGGCTCCGCCGCCGGTGATCACGCTGGACTGGGAGTACCAGGGGTCGGTGGTCGCGGGGGATACCCGGGCGGCGATGATGCGGATCGGCGATCGCCAGCGGTTCGTGTTCGAGGGCGACTTCGTTCCGGACCCGGAGAATCCGACGGACTCTCCGATCGAGATCCTGGCGATCACGCCGACGATGGTGGTGGCTTCGAAGAAGGGCGTTGAGATCCGGATCCCGCTCGTGACGCTGAGTGAAGCGCATCGCGAGTTGGTGCTCTCGGAATCCGGCGGGGAGTCGGATGCGCTGCTGGTGCTGCCTCCGCCGGAGCTGATTCCCCCGGCGGCGGCGACGCCGGAGGAGTTGGAGCTTCATCGTCAGGCATCCTCGCGCCAGGTTCCCGGGATGCGCGGTCGCCCCGATCCGAACGCGAAGGATGATGGTGCTCGGCGGACGCCGACGCGTCGCGTGGCACGCCCGGCTTCGCCTTCGCCGGATCGTTCGAGCAGGGAGCGTTGATATCGATGGGTGGGAGCGTCGCCTTTGTGAGCACGGATCTGTCGCGCATCCGCCTGGCGCAGGCGCGTGGGAGCGGCGCGGGCGGTTCGATCGTGGAGGAGATGCCCGCGGCGGACGAGGCGCCGGCGGATGCTCGGGCGTATCGGCGTCGGGCGGTGGAAGCGGCGGGATGGCTGGCGGATCGTCCTGGATTGCGGAAGCGGATCTCGGCACTCGTTCTGGATGTTGATGAGTCGATCTGCAGGTGGGTGAAGGGCGCGAGCGGGGCGGCGCCGGTGCTGACGGCGGCGCTTCGGCAGCAGCACCAGGAATGGGGCGATTCGGGATACATCGGGCTGGTCGAGCCGGTGGTCGACTCGCGCGGCCCGCGGAGCGGTGGTCGGCGGGCGCCATTTGGGCTCGGCGGTCGGGCGCGCGGGGCTGGTGGTTCCGGCGGCGGGGAAGGCGATGATGGGCTGGATGCGGAGCTTGAGAAGGCGATCGCGACGACCACGCCGGCTCGTGGAGCGGTGGCGATCGCGCTGCCCGATGCGCTGCCGCGGCTGGTGATGGACGGGTTGGACAAGCGCGGGGTGAAGGTCGGTGCGGCGATGTCGCTTTGGCACGCGCTGGCATCGCTTGCGGAGGGCGCGGACGAAGAGGCGGTGGTGTGCGTCGAGCCGGGGCGGCGGGTGGTGTGGGCGTGGGGGCGTGGCGGTCGGCTGGTCTGCGGCGGCGCGACGCCGGTGGAGGGCGAGCACGGTGGGGGCGGGGGCGCTGCCCACGCCGGCAGCGGTGATGCGGCGTTGGGCGCCGAGCGGTGCGTGCGCCGGGTGATGCTGGACTGGCTGAGCTGGTCGGCGCAGCTCGGTGTGGCGCCGGGGGTTGTGCGTGTTGTGGGGCCGCGGCGTGATGCGGTGGTGGAGGCGTTCGGGCGGCTGGCGGGGGGCGCTGAGACCTCCGCGCGGGTGGAGGTGGTGGATGCGGCGGATGGCGTGATGGCGGTGATCGGGCGGGTTTCGGAGTCTTCACGGCTCGGATCGGCGACGGGGGATGCCCGTCGGTCGCTGGTTCGGCTGTCGGCACGCCCCGACCGTGCGACGCGCCAGCGGTACTTCACGGCGGCGGCGGCGGTGCTGCTGATCGCAACGGCGATCGCGGGTCTCGGGTATCGATTCGGGGTGCAGGCCGGCGCGTGGTCTTCGCGTGTGGTGGAGGTTCGCGGCGAGACGGTGGCCAGCGCCGCGCCGATGGTGCCCGAGGCGGCGACCCCGGGATCTTCGATGACGGATCTCTCCGTGGCCAACGAGCTTCAGAGCGTGTACGACGAGCTGCGCGGCGAAGAAACGCCGCGTCGGCTTCGCGAGCCGCACGATGTGGCGGCGGCGCTGGACCGGGCGCTGGCGATCCTGGGCGAGTATGAGGGGCAGATCACGATCGAGAGCCTGCGTTTCAGCGATCCGAGCGAGCAGGGCGGTTCGCGTTCGAACATCATCACCCTGAATGTGCCGGAGCTCCGTGTGAGCCTCGAGATCTTCGAGGCGTTCCAGGCGGATCAGAAGATCGCCTGGGAGCGTGAGCGGAACGCCCGCGGCGGCGAGACGCGGCTCGTGCTTGAGGGGACATGGCGTTGAAGACGAGGCGAATCGAGACCCAGTTGTCAGCGATCGCGCACACCGCGGACCGTCGGAACCGTCCGATGGTTGTGATCGTGATCGCGGGGCTGTGCATGCTTGGGGCGCTGGGGTACGCGGTGGCGAGCTTCTCGAACATGAACTCGCAGGGCTCGCGGCTCGTGACGGCCGAGCGGACGCAGGAGCGTGTGCGGACGCTGATGGCGCAGATCCGGGCCGAGCGTGCGAGCCGCCTGGACTACGCCGAGATGTTCCCGCAGAAGACCCGATTCCCTCTGAGCGTCGTCGAGCAGGCCAACGCGGTGTGGCCGGAGCGCGAGTGGACCTTCGGGCAACTCGGGCGTGAGAAGCCGCAACGCGCGGTGCAGTTGATCGAGAATCTGAACCGGGTGGGCGTGCAGCTGACGATCCGTGGCGAGCCGTTGGACAAGGTGCTGGAGTTGTCGGACCGGATCCTGACGGGGCCGGAGGAGGAGTTCGGGAAATCGTTCCTCGCGATGATCGACCTGAGGCCGACGCCGACGGATGACACATGGATCAGCCTGATCGAGATCGACCGGTACGAGTATCGTCGGCCCCGGTGAGGTGAGCCGGGGTGCGGTGGGTTGACGCGGGGTGGGAAGGTTCGGTGCGGGCGGGGTGTGGGGTCTGGTGCGGCGGTATGCTGGCGTGGGCGGCGTTCCGGCCGTTCGTTTCGTTGGAGATCGGTCGGTGGCGGCGTCGCGTCGTTTCCGGCAGGACCCGGTTGATCGAAGGATCCAGTGCCCGATGGATGAGAACTGCGCGCGATCGGATGAGGGGGTGGGTGTGCGGCGGCGTGAGCGCTCGCTGCCGGGTGTCGCCCGCGGGTGCTTCGCCGGCGTGGCGCGGTGGTGCTGCCTGTCGAGGGGGCTCGTGGCGGGGCTGGCTTCTGGTGTGATGGTGCTGGGTTTGGGGAGCGGTTGTGCGACCGATGCGCCGCGTCCTGCGCGGTTGTCGTCCGAGCCGCTGGAGGCGCGGAAGGAGCGGGCCGCGGAGCTCGCGGACCGGGCCGCGCGGCTTGAGGAGAAGGATCCCGATCGGGCGCTGGAGTTGTATCGGGACTCGATCGCGGCGTACCCGGAGTTTCCGGCCGTGTGGCACAACCTGGGCGAGTTCCTGGTTTCTCAGGGTGAGCTGCTGCCTGCGGCCGAGGCGCTGCAGACGGCGTCTCGGCTTCAGCCGACGGAGCCCCGATCGCCGTACCTGCTCGGGAAGATCTACTTCGACCTGCGGTACTACGACGAGGCGAAGACGCACTTCCAGCGGGCGATCCAGCGTGATTCGAACTACCTGCCGGCGATCCGCGGGCTGATCGCGGTGGTGGCGACGGAGCGTTCGGGCGATGCGTCGAGCCTTCGGCTGATCGAGCGGGCGCTGCTGCTGGAGCGCGATCCGGATTGGCAGACCTTCTTTCAGAATCAGCGGCTGCGGATCGAGTCGGAGCTTGAACGGACGAACCGGCGGGTGCCGAGCTGATGATGGGCGGGTGGGGATTGGCGGGGCTTGCGCGTCTTCCGGCAGCCCGATAATCGTTACCTTGGGGCGGGGCTGTGTGAGTGGACCGGGAATGTGCGGGGCGAGCGGCGTGGATCAGTGAATTCGGTGTTGGGGGCGGATCGGATCGCGGGGCGGGTGTTTGGTGCCGAGCACCGAAGTGTTGACCCTCGTGTGGTGATGGCGCATAGTGGTTGGGTGTGAATGCGCGGTTGTTTCGTGCGTGGTGAAGCGCTTTACTTGGATTGGTGGATGCGGGGCTCGCCCCGGCCGACAATCATGGATGTCCGATGGTGAGATGCATCGCGGATGCGCGGGCCCGGTGATCGGGTCGGTGCGAGCATCCGGGGAGCGGCTGGCACCCGAGAGGTCACCCGAAAGGAACGGAATCGATGTCCCGGAAGCGCAGCGGAATGGTGCAGGGTGCCCCCCGAGTGATCGCCCCGGCGGTGCTGCTGGCGTGCGCCTCGACGGTGATGGGCCAGGACTCGGTGGCGTCGACGCCCGGCGCTTCGGATGCGCTGGCGGCCAAGACCGGCCCGCAGCGGGTGCGGTATGTCGTGGACCTCGTGTCGTTGTCGTCGTCGTGGGGGAACGGATGGCTGCTCGGCCCGGTGATGAAGGCGGGGGCGGATGACGATCCGATGTTCGGGACGCAGCTGCTCGGCTCGGCCAGCGCCTCGCCGGATGTGCTCGACGGCGTGTCGTTCGGGGCGACGGACTTCGCGGTGTGGACGGCAGCTGGGGCGGGCGTGAACCCGGCGGCGAACACGCCCGCGGGCGCGATCTCGATCAACGGGTACGACCGCCAGTTCGGCGTGGCGTTCTCGGATATCTCGCTGAACGAGACGAACGCGATCGGGGCGACGGTGGGGTTCGATGCCGGTGATCCGTCGCGGGTGTATGTGACGCGGGTGGTGGGGATGGCCGATGCGCTGGCGGGCGTGCCCTCGCTGTCGACGATCTCGCTGGGGGCGATCGACGCATCGGGGAACCTCGCGGTGCGGTTCGACAACTTCAACACGGTCGGCGCGCAGCAGGTCAACGGCGAGAACCTGGCGCTGATCGATCTGGAGGCGCGGAACTCTTCGGTGAACACGGCGATCGGTTCGGTGGGGCTTCCGAATGTGGTGACGGATGCGGGGTCGACGACGATCGTCCAGAACGCGGGGAGCGTGATCACGAATGTGCCGACGCTGGTGCCCGAATCGCTGGGCGGGCCGGTGGTGATCGGGTTCGACTTCGCCTCGCAGGCATCGGCGAACGGCTCGCCGATCGCGGGGCATCTGGCCGCGGGGCTCGCGGGGCATCGTGGCAATCCGAGCTTCTCGGGGTTCGATGTGTCGGGCGGCGGGTCGAGCGTGGGGCTGGTGGCATCGCTGGCGCGGGCCGATGGGTCATCGCGGACGCAGTCGATCAACCTGATGCGGACGAGCCCGGACGGGCAGGCGGATTCGGCGTTCTTCGTGACCCTGCCGGTCGGGCTCAGCGATGGGACCGAAACGGTGAACACGGATGGCGCCGCGGAATTCCACCAGTACCTGTCGCAGGTGGGTTTCCGCGGGCCGAACGGGCTGGTGGGCGTGGGGTACGACCCGTCGGCGGGCGCGCCGCTGGTGTGCGCGACGGGGGTTGAATCGGGCGGCATGGAGTTCATCGCCGCGGCGACGGTGGGCGGCGGATCGGCGTGGCGGCTGGTCGCGTACCCGGGCAAGGCCATCCTGGATGGGGCGAACGGCGCGAGCGTGGGGAGCATCGTGGATGCATCGCCGGCCACCTTCTCCGCGCCGGGCGCGGATGGGCTTGGGAACATCTACTTCGTGGCGCGGCAGCAGGATGCGGGCGGGGCTCCGGCGAACGCGCTGATCAAGGCGGTGCGCGTGGGGAGCGGGTACCAGCTCGAGCGGGTGCTGGTGGAGGGGCAGTCGTTCGTGGGCGCGAACTCGACGCGCTCGTACACGGTGACGGGGATCCGGCTGGGCGACAGCGATTCGCTGGCGTCGGGCGGATTCCATGGCGGGCAGGTGATCCCGGCGCAGGTCCCGGGGCGCGAGACGGGCGATGCGGCATCGCCGTTCGCGGTCGGCGGGCTGGTGGTCAACGCGACGCTGGAGTACGACAACGGGGGCATCCCCGAGGTGTACGAGGCCGTGCTGTTCGTCGGGCCGGGCGAGGGCGGCGTGACGCCGGTGTGCCCGGGTGACCTGAACGGGGACAACTTGGTCGACTCGGATGACCTCGGGATCCTGCTCGGCGCGTTCGGGACCGGGCCGGGCGGCGACCTCGACGGGAACGGCGAGACCAACTCGGACGACCTGGGCATCCTGCTCAGCGCGTTCGGGACGAACTGCAACTGATCGCGAGTGTGCTTTCGGCGTCCGCTCGGGCGTGGTCGTCGGTGCGCGCGGTCGGTCGGTGCTTTCAGCGTCCGACGCGGGTGGAATCGACCACCAAGATGAACTCGAGCCATTCGTCCGGGCTCAGGTTCTCGAGCCTGTGATCGACATCGGATTCGAGGGTGAGGGTGTCGCCGGCGCTGAGTTCGATGGTCTCGGCGCCCGCGAGGGCGCGGAGGCGGCCGTGGATGACATGCATGACCTCCATGGTGCCGGGGCGGTCCGGGAGGAACTCGGCCGGGGACATGCCAGGGGGGATGCGGTAGAGGACGACCTCGATGCCGCGGCGGGTCATGGTGGGCGCGAGGTCGTGGCGTTCGTATCCGAATTCCGGATCGACGAGGATGGAGCGCTGGTCGGCGCGGACGATGTTGATGCGCGGGGTGGGAGTGACCTGGAGCAGGTCGCCGATGGACATGTTGAGCCCGATGGCGATCTGCTGGACGGTCTTGAGGGTGGGGCACTTCTTGCCGCACTCGATGTCCGAGAGCATGGCCTGGCTGACGCCGGAGAGTTCGGTGAGGCGTGCGAGCGTGTACCCGCGGTCCTGCCGGATGGCCCTGAGTCGTGGTCCGATGTCCATGCTGCGTGCTCCTCCCCCCCCACCCCCCCCGACTGAGCCCTTGGGTCTTGGGTGGTTGGGGGCGTGTGGACGGGGTGTTCTAAGATTTCACGATAGCAAATTTTTTCGCGATTGACTTGCCTTTGGATTCGACCGATTGTACGCTATAGCGTATTCGCGATTGCGAAGAGTTTCTCGAAAGGAGGCTCGTCATGTCGGCTGTTCAGCGTTGTCAGGACTGCGGTGTGGCGGGAGCGCGGGGCGTGATGTCCGAGAATGATGGGACAAGGGGCGATTTGAAGGCTCTGTGCGGCGTGGCTGGGCGCTGCCTGAACGGGTGGTGCTGGCCATCGACCCGGGAGAGCGTGCGGTGGTTCGTCGGCGGGCTGGTCATCGCGATGGCGATGGGCGCTGTGCTGATGCTCGCGTGACCCCCCACCCCCCCCAACCCCCAACCCCCCAACCTCCCCCACTGCTCTCCCCTATCTCCACCAACTCCCGGATCCGCCGCGCGTTCCCGGCACGCGGGTACGGGGCACCGATGGCACAACGCCCGCCAAGCGCGCCCGATGGGACGCGCGGCGTGCGTTGTTCGTTCGCATCCGGCACGCACGCGCGGGGGGAGGGGGCGGGCGGTTGGCTCAGGCGATGACCGGGCCGGTCGGTGGGTCGAGGGGGAGGAGTCGGGCGACCTCGAGGAAGCGGTCGTAGTTGCTCCGCATTTCGAGGAGCGAGTCGCCGGCGAACTTTTCGCGGAGGACGCGGGCGACCTCGAAGGCGACGACATTCTCCATGACCACCGACGCGGCGGAGGCGGCGCAGACATCGGAGCGCTCGTACTGCGAGTGCTCGGGCTGCTTGGTGTTGAGGTTGATGGAGGGCAGGCCGCGCAAAAGCGTGGCGATGGGCTTCATGGTGCCCTTGACGATGATGGGGTTGCCGTTGGTCATGCCGCCTTCGAGCCCGCCGGCGTTGTTGGTGGGACGGGTGAAGCCGAGGTTGGGCGTGTGGCGCTGGGCGGGGTCGTATTCGATGTGGTCGTGGACCTGGGAGCCGCGTCGTTGCCAGGTCTCAGCGCCGAGCCCGATCTCGACGGCTTTGAACGCCTGGATGCCCATCACGGCGTACGCGAGGCGTGCATCGAGCTTGTCGCGCCAGTCCATGCAGGAGCCGAGACCGATGGGGCAGCCGAAGACATGGGCCTCGCACAGCCCGCCGACGGTGTCCTGGTCGACCTTGGCCTGGCGGATGGCTTCGCGCATTTTTTCGGAGGCGGTTTCGTCGGGGCAGTAGACATCGGAGGCATCGCGCCGGTCGCGGAGGTTGGTCCAGTTGTCGGGGGTGACCTCGGCGTGGGCGTGGATGTTGAGCATCGCGCGGAGGAAGCCGAAGACTTCGATGTCGAATTCGCGGAGGAGGCAGCGGGCGAGCGCGCCGGCGGCCGTGCGTGAGGCGGTTTCACGGGCGGAGGCGCGTTCGAGCGTCTCGCGGCAGTCGGTGGTGAGCCACTTGATGGAGCCGGCGAGGTCGGCGTGCCCTGGGCGGGGACGGTGGACGGGGGGCGTGCGTTCGAGGTCGTCGAGGCGGGAGTCCTTGTTGGGGATGCGCATGGCGATGGGCGCGCCGATGGAGTGGCCGAGGCGGACGCCGGAGAGGAACTCGATGGTGTCGGTCTCGATGCGCTGGCGGCCGCCGCGCCCGTACCCGCCCTGGCGGCGGCGGAGTTCGGTGTTGATGAGGTCGGAGTCGATGGGCACGCCGGCGGGCATTCCCTGGACGAGGATGATGAGGGCTGGGCCGTGGGATTCGCCGGCGGTGTGGTAGGTGAGGGCTGTCATGGGGGAAGGGTAGCGGGGGTGGGCGTGTGGCCGGAGGCGTCGGCGGGGCTGGGAGCGGTCAGAAGTTCATGGCGCTGACGAAGAAGAACATGAGCGCCGGGCCGGAAAGGAAGATCAGGGCCGCGATGGTCCAGCGGATCCGCCGGGAGCGGGCGTCAAATGCCCGCTGTTTTTTCGTGAAGAGGATGATGGCGGGGATGAGGATCGCAGCGCCGACGAGCATGGGCCAGAACTCGAGGAGGGATTCGAAGATGTCCGCGGGGCCGCTGACGCCGAGCGTGAGGTTGAAGACGACATTGGTGGCCAGCAGGAAGAGCGCGAAGCCGAGGACGGAGGCGAGGATGCCGAAGCAGAGCAGCCAGAGGGTGGAGAAGCGCGGGATGGGGCCGCACTCGAGCTGGAGTCGGAGCCCGCACTCGGGGCATTGGTCGGTGTGGATCGCGCCGAGGGTGTAGAGGCACTTGGGGCAGCGGGCATTTGGGTTGCGTGCGAGGAATGTGGCGAGGAGGTGGAGGTCGGGGTTGGGGGTGGATGGGTCGGCGGGCGCAGCGGGCGCGGGGGGGGCGGGGG
>JBQLZO010000015.1:0-40756 GCA_052168315.1 Phycisphaerales bacterium
ATCCCCGTCGCCGCCGGGGCCGTGCCGTACTCGAGATCGGTCCGGATCTCGTGCTCGATCGCCGCCGTCTCGAACACCCGGCCGGTCTCCACCTCGTACACCGTCGCGACCAGCGAGATGTTGATCTGCCGCGAGGCCCGCGCCACCCGATCGGACTCGCCCGGACGATTCGAGCGCATGATCGCCGTCTCGTCCTGGTACCCATCGATCGTGAACACCACGCCGTACTCGACGCCCGCCAGCCGGAACGCCAGCGCCGGATCATCCCGGATCACGCGCTGGATCTCGTGCTCATTCAAAATCTCCTCGAGATCCGACCGCGCGATCACAGTGAACTTGCCCGTCGCCTGCAGCGCGTTGATCAGCTGCGGATCCAGCGACTCCACGATCCGCGTCAGATCGTCCAGGTGCCCCGCGCTCGACGCGCCCTGCTGCACCGACGCCGTCGGACGCACGCGCAGCACGCCCATCACCGGCCGCGCCGAAGCTCGCGCTGTGTCCGCTCCCCCATTCCCGCCCGGCACCCCGCCGTCCATCCCCTGCGCCAGTGCCCGCCCGCCGGAGGCGCCAACCGCCCACACCAGCGCACCGACCAGCACCGCCCGCAGCGCAAGCGACGCCCGATCACGCCATCCGAATCCACCGTTCATCGCGTTCATCGCTTGGACTCCTGATCAAACCCCCGCCCGCTCGATTCAAGTCTCTTCCGACCGCCCCGCGCTTCCATCCTCGCTCCCGCGCACCAATCCGTCCACCGCCCCCAGGCACGCGTGCCCAGCCACGCCAACAGGCGTACCGCGCTGCGCCCGCCCGGATTCGACGATCCACCCTCGCTACGCGATGAAGATCGGCGAGCCCCAGGCCAGCGCCGGGACAAACCCAACGCATGCCAACCAGCGACACACCGCGAATATTGTGGTGATTCGGACAGCGCCGACGACCGTTGCAGATCGCACCCAGCCGTCCCCGCTCACTGCGCCGTCACGATGTTCTCGCTTCGCACACGCTCGAGCACGAACATCGTCGGGAGCAGGAACGCGTGGTCCCCGTACCCGAACACCTGCCCGCTCAGCGTCACCCCGCCCGATCGGCGCTGCGATACCGCTTCCTCGATCCGCTCGAGCATCAGGCACGGCAGCAGGATCAGCGGCTGATCCAGACCCGGCGGATCCTCGGGCCCGTTGTCGAACTCGAACTGCAATCCCCCACCCGGATGGGGAAGTATCCGCCCCCGACGGCTCACCAGCACCCGCCCCTCCGCCAGCACCCCCCGCGCATCCTCGATCTCCACCACCGGCGGCGGCGCGAACCCCGTCTCGTCCGGCCCGCGCGACTCCAACTCCGCCAGCACATCCCCCACGCTCCGCTCGGAACCATCCGGCGTCCGCACCGGGATCTCGCCGAACTCCGGAGCCAGCACATCCGGCGCACCGCCACCCGCCTCGCTCTCCGCCCCTGCCTCCTCGCCACCATCCGCACCTGCCCCATCCCAACCATCCGCAGTGCCGCCCGCGCCCCCCGTCCCGCCCATCCCTTCCGGAACCGCCTGCAGCACCTGGAAGTTCGAAACCCGCAGGTAATTCCACCCCTTGTACGCCGTCACCGCGCCCGTCAGGCGCACCGTCGTCGCCGCGCCCCGCTCCTCGATCAGCCGCTCAAGCTGCATCGTGCGAACCGAGGGCATCAGGAACATCGGCGGGTCCGCCTGCCCCGACGCATCCGCATCGAACACGAACACCGCCCGCCCCGTGGCCAGCCGATGCACCCGCCCCCGGCGCTCCACCAGCAGCATCCCCTCCGGCACCAGCCGCGTCGATGACGCCCCGAACACGCGCGAAGCCGTCCGCACCGGCACCTGGTTCAGCCCGCTCAGCTCCGTCGCATCCACCCCACCGCCACGCGGCTCGATCTCCACCTCCACCGGCGGATCCGCATCCAGCGGACCACGCCCGCCCTCGCCCTCGACCGGCCCGCCCTCCGTCCCCGTCCCCTCTTCCCGAACTTCATCCCGTTCCGCATCCTGTGCCCCGCCCGCCATCCCCGCCGTCCCCGCCGCGCACACCAGCACCACGCCCACCACCGCGATCGCACGCCGACCCCGCGCCCAACGCCACCCGGCGCTCGCCGTGCCAGCCCCACGCCCCGATTCGCTTGCCATCTCAGGAATCATCCGCCAACGCCTCCACAGCCCGAACACCCAATCACCGCCCGCCCATCCAATCTCTACGCCCGCATTCTCTCGGACAATCGGCCACGACGCCACCCCCGCCTCGACCTTCCCGCCCGCGCGCCGCGCCCCACCCCATTCCCGAACCGAAGGTCCCCCGGAACCCGGGACCCCCAACCGGCGAGCCCGAACAAGATTCCCGCCAACCGCCAGATCTTTGACTCACCGCCGACCGACGGTACAGTGTCGCTCCAAAACCCGGCCGCGTACCCAAGTGGTCCAAGGGAACGGATTGCAAATCCGTCATTCGTGGGTTCGAATCCCACCGCGGCCTCTTCTTCCCGCCCCCCGGCGCCACGCCGCGCAATGTCCGCCCGCGCCCTCGCGTCCCCCGCGCCTCCTGCGCCCCCCCGACCCCACACATTTGCCCCCCGGCCACTTCGACCGCCCCCGAGCGGCGCTGCTCATGCGTCCGCGCGAACCCGCGGCGTCCGGGCGATGTAACTTGCACTTATGCCCACCCCGCAACGCCTCGCGCTCGCATCCACCGCGTGCCTGATCGCCGCCGGTGTCCTGTCCTGCGCGACCACCCCCCGCCCCGCCCACCCCAACACCACCGCCGAGACGCCGGCGCCGCAGGCGCTCGCGCCCACGCCGCCACCGACACCGCCCCCATCCCAACCCCCACGCCCGCCCGCCCGCACCGCACACGCCTTCGAGCCCGAACTGCTCGCCGCCGCACGCGACTACCGCTCATGGCCGCGCGTGACGCACGCTCCGGGATGGAAGCCGGAATTGTGCAGCGCGCAAGCGATGCCTGTGGTGTTGGACACATTCTTCAGCTATAGCGACGATGCGGACACGCACGGCGGAGAGCTCTACCACCTGTATCCATCATCATTCGACGAGTACATGACGGTTTCACGAGTCGCCGAGGATCAGGCGACGCCGCGTTACCCATTGCTTGAACCTCACTCTGTGACAGAGCAAGCTGCAACGCATCGTTTGCCAGCCGGCTTTGCCATCGTGAAGGAAACATGGTCGTCGGTCCATGCCGACCCTGAATTTCTTGCTGACCCTCATTCATGGATCAACAAAACTCTGGCGGTGGACGAGCGCGACGGCCAGTACTATGTCACGGACCAACGCGAAGAACTCTTCATCATGCTCAAGACCGACCCCGCCACACCCGACACCGACCAGGGCTGGGTCTACGCCGTCGTCTCCGCCGATGCCCAGACCGTCCTCGCCAGCGGGCTCATCGACTCCTGCATCGGCTGCCACCGCAAAGCCCCCATCGACCGACTCTTCGGCCTCCCCGGTGGCCTGATGAGCACCGCGCGCGATGGCGGACCGCTGATTCCATTCCGATGAACGCAAGAGGCACCCGGCCACCCCATCCAAGGCCCAACCCACTCTTCACTGCTGCCAGATCCCTGATCCCTGATCCCGGATGCCTTCTTCTATCAATCCTTCTTATCCCCCCGCGCAAAGATGCTCGCCACATAGTTCAGCACATCCGCCGCCGAGCGGTCGTTGTACCCGAACTGGTCGATCATCCGCTTCTTGATCACATCGATCTTCTGCTGCGTCTCATCGTCGATGATCGACGACACCAGGTTCTTCAGCTTGATCGTGTCCCGCTGGTCCTCGAACAGCTTCAATTCCAGCGCCTTGTACAGCCGCGCGTTCGTGTTGTACTCGAACTTCTTCCCATCCAGCGCCAGCGCCCCGATGTAGTTCATGATCTCCTGCCGGAAATCATCCTTGCGGCTTTCGGGGATCTCGATCTTCTCCTCGATCGAGCGCATCAGCCGCTCATCAGGCTCCTCATCCTTGCCGGTGTACCGGTTCTTGACCCGCTCCCGCTGCGTCGAGGCCCGCACATTCTCGATGTAGTTCGTGCACAGCCGCTTGATCGCATCCTCATCGGCCACGATCGCCCGCTGCACCTCGCCCTTGATCGTGTCCTCGTACTCGCTCAGCACCAGCGCCAGCAGCTCCCGGTAGTGCTTCCGCAGCTCCTCGTTCGTCACCAGCGAATGGTGCAGCAGCCCCGACTCGATCTCGTTCATCAGCATGAACGGGTTGACCTGCCCCTCCTCGATCGCCTGCGCGGACACCAACGCGTTGGACACCTTGTCCTGCACGAACCGAGGCGAGATCCCCTGCATCCCCTCGCGCTGCGCCTCCTCGCGGAGTTCCTTGATGGTGTCCTCGGTGGTGCCCTGGATCGACTTGCCGTTGTACAGCTTCAGCTTCTGCATCAGCGTCAGCCCGGCCTTCTTCGGCTCCTCCAGCCGCGTCAGCACCGCCCACATCGCCGCCACCTCCAGCGTGTGCGGCGCGATGTGGATGTGCTTCACACGCTCGGGCCCGAAGTCCTTGGCATAGATCCGAATCTCATCGTCCAACCGGATGTTGTACGGGATATCGATCTTGATCGTCCGGTCGCGGAACGCCTCCATCAGCTCGTTCGACTGCAGCTTCTTGTACTCCGGCTCGTTCGTGTGCCCGATGATGACCTCATCGATGTGCGTCTGCGCGAACTTCTTCGGCTTGATCAGCCGCTCCTGCGAAGCGCCCAGCAGGTCATACAGGAACGCCACATCGAGCTTCAGCACCTCGATGAACTCCACGATCCCCCGGTTGGCCACGCACAGCTCGCCATCGAAGTTGAATGCCCGCGGGTCCGAGTCCGACCCATACAGCGCGATCTTCCGGTAGTTGATATCCCCCGTCAGCTCCGTCGAGTCCTGGTTCTTCTCGTCCTTCGGCTGGAAGGTCCCGATCCCGATCCGGTCCTTCTCCGAAAGCAGCAACCGCCGCACGCGCACATGCGAGAGCACCTGCGACCAGTCGCCGTCGTAGTGCCGCATCAGGTCGTCGTAAACCCGCCGGCAGAACGGGTCCAGCTCGCCATACAGCCGCAGCTTGCCGCGATGCTGCCCCGAAGCCGCGTAGGTCTTGTTCAGCGCATTCAGCAGGTCCGCCCGCGCCTCGCTCGGCACCAGCAGCAGCGGCTCCTCGTGCATCGGGCACCGGAACTCATGCGTCTTCGCCGTCGGCCCCGCGTGCTCATCCAGCAGCCACGAGAACGAATACAGCGCCCCTGCCTCCGTCCGCGAGTAATGCTCCAGCCCCTTCTTGATCAGCCGCGCGATCGTCGACTTGCTCGACCCCACCGGCCCATGCAGCAGCAGGATCCGCCGATCCGTGCCGTACCCCTCGGCCGCCGAGCGGAACACATCCACCAGCTGCATCAGCTGCTCATCGAGCCCGAAGATCCCATCCATCCCCTGGTCGATCGGGTCGGAAAAGAAGTGGTACCGCACCAGGTCCGTCTTGAACCGCCGGTACCGCTCGGACCCGAACGAAAGAATCATGTCATAGATCCGCTGGAACGCGTTCCGCGCGACCTCCGGCCGCTCGCTCACGATCCCCAGATACTCCTGGAACGAGCCCGTCCAGTGCTGCGTCTCGAATCGCTGGCGGTCCAGACGCGATGAGATCAGCGACAGAAGGTCGGACGAGGCTGCGGCGCCGACGGTCGGGTCGGTCATGACGCGCTCCATGCACGGCGGACACCGCCGCCGATTCCAGAACTCCGCCCGATCCACGACGCCCAACATCCGTGCCCAGCGCCGCTCGGGCTCTACAGGTCCCATCGGCCGGATCCCGACCCGTGTTCCCTGTTATCAGTCGTATACGGACGAATTCCATCTTCGGGCGCGGTGAGCACCCGCTAACCTGACCCCACGCCCTCCCCGCACACCACCCACGCCCATCCCCAACTTCCCCGAACCCAACGCGCGAACACCCGACACCGCAGGAACAATCACCCCATGAGCGCCTCCGCCGAGCACCCACTCGACACCTCGACCCACGGCCTCACCCACGAGGACCTCCCGCCCATGCCCGATGCGGTCGCCCAGGACCCGCGCCAGGCGTGGATCGATCCCCGGGCGTGGTTCCCGCACCCCGAGCGACCCCTCGAGATCGAGATCGGCTCCGGCAAGGGCACCTTCCTCGTCCAGCACGCGCCATCACATCCCGAGACCAACTTCCTCGGCATCGAGTACGCCCGCGAGTTTTGGGCCTACGCCGCCGACCGCGTCCGCCGACACGCCCTGCACCATGTCCGCATGCTCTACGCCGACGCCGCGGAACTCATGCACTGGCGCATGCCCTCCGGCATCGCCTCGGCCATCCACCTCTACTTCCCCGACCCATGGCCCAAGACCCGGCACCACAAGCGCCGCATGGTCAGCGACCGCTTCCTCGCCGATGCCCACCGCGTGCTCGCCGACGACGCCCACCTCCGCATCGTCACCGACCATCCCGACTACTGGCAATGGATGGAAGAGCACTTCGACCGATGGACCACGCCCGAAGGCGTCGGCGGGCTCCGCTTCGACCGCCTGCCCTTCGAACGCCCCGACTCCGCCGGCGAAGGCGAGGTCGTCGGCACCAACTTCGAACGCAAGTACCGGCGCGAGGGCCGCCCCTTCCACGCCACCATCCTCCGCAGGGCCTGACCACGCCCCCGCCGCAACACCACCAAACCCCTCCGGAACCACCACCATGCACCGCCCAGGCGCCGACCCGCACGACATGCAGATCTCAGACTTCCTCTGCGATTTCTGCGCCCGCGCATGGAACGGCCAGTTCCCGATGGTCGAAGGCCACCAGGGCGCGCTCATCTGCGAACGATGCCTTGAGGCCGCCTACCGCGAACTCGTCCTCGCAAAGGGCAGCTCGGCCAAACCGCCGTTCCACTGCACCATGTGCCTCGAAGACCGCTCGCAGCCCGGCTGGAGCTCACCGATGGTTGATGGCAAGGCCGCCTGCCTCCGGTGCATCAATCAGGCCGCCGTCCGCCTCGACCGCGACCCCGACTGGGACTGGACCCGCCCGGGCTCACACACCAACCAGTAGCCCGACCCATCGCCCAACCCATCACTCGGTGTCCTCGCCCCCATCCCCACCCTCATCTTCATCACCCAGCTCACGCTCGCCGAAGATCGCCGACCCGATCCGCACCACATTCGCGCCGCACTCGATCCCGACCTCGAAGTCGCCGGACATCCCCATCGACAGCAAGTTGAACCGCCCCTCACCGATCCCCCGCGCCTTGATGTCATCGAACAGCTCGCGCCCGAGTTCGAACGCCGAGCGAGACTCATCCGGATCGTCCGACAGCGCCGCCATCGTCATCAGCCCGCGCAGCCGCAGGTGCACCATCGAGTCGATCGTCTCGGCCAGGTGCATCGCCGCCGCCGGAGCGCACCCGCCCTTCTGAGACTCACCGGAGCAGTTGACCTGCAGCAGCACCTCGACCTCGCGGTCCTTCTTGTACGCCCACGAGTGGATCTCCTCGATCAGCCGCAGCGAATCCACCGAATGAACCAGCCGCGTCACATCCAGCAGCTTCTTGACCTTGTTCCGCTGCAGCTGCCCGATCATGTGCCACCGCGGCGAAGGACGCGATGCCTCCTCCCGCCGCGCTGAAGGCGCCGGCTCGCTCGACTCCCGCACGCGCGGTGCCGACCGCCCGATCCCCGATCCCGGCCCGATGTCGATCCCACCCACGATCCCCCCGACCACCCGACCGCTCCCCGACCCCGTACCCGCATCGCCCGAATCCGCGCTGCGCCCGTCCGAGCCCTCACCATCCGGGTGCCCCGCGCCGCTCGCACGCCCCTCGCTCACCACGCCGCCCGCCGAGCCGCCCGCGCCATCCTCCCCGGCCAGCGACCGCGCACGCCGGATCGCACGCAGCCGCGCATCGAACGCATCACCATCCGCCAGCAACTCGTCGATCGCGTGCGCCCGGTCGATCATCTGCGGCACCCGGCTCTCGCCGAAGTCCATGTGACCCAGCGACATCAGCTCCAGGATGTCATCCAGCTCCGCGTACTTCGTCACCGCGACGATGAACACATCCTCCGCAGACCGACCGCTCCGATGCGCCGCCGCCGCCACGCGGTCCCTGACCAGCCGGTATCGCTCTTCCAGCGTCTGCGTCGTGTGCATGATGCTCCCTGGCCTCCGCTCGACCCACCCCCTCCGCCGTGATGCACCTCAAAGCCACAACGGGCCCATCCGGAGGAACCGGGATCGACCCGGCCCGCGATCGCACCGCCCAACGCGCCCGCCCACGAGCATACGCTAGGCTCATCCATTATCAGCCACGCACCCCCCACGCGCAACCCCCAACGAGGCCCAGCCATGCCACTCACCCCACGCAACAACCCCATCCAGCCGGGCGAGCCCGCCCCCGACTTCACGCTCAAGGACCAGACCATCAACGACTGGTCCCTCGCCGACGCCGTCAAAAAGGGCGATGTCGTCCTCTGCTTCTACCCACTGGACTTCTCCCCCGTTTGCTCCACCGAGATGAAGTGCATCACCGATGATTTCGCGAAGTTCGCCGACAAGGGCGCCACCGTCGTGGGCATCTCCTGCGACTCGTTCTTCACCCACAAAGCATGGGCCGAGCACCTCGGGCTCCAGCAGACCCTCCTCGCCGACATGCACCGCGAGGTCTGCAAGGCCTACGGCTTCTACTTCCCCGACCTGAATGTCTCATCACGCGGCACCGTCGTCATCGCCCAGTCCGACGATGGACAGGGCACCGTCAAATGGGTCCAGGCGCGAGAAATCCCCCAGGCCATGGACCTGAACACCATCCTCGCCGGGCTCTCCTGAACGCCCACGACCGAGGAAGCTCGCCCCACACCCTCCCCTCCTTCTTTCCCTCACCGGACCCAGCCCATGCCCGAGGCGCTGCAGGGCAAGCCCATCATCATCACCGGCGCCTCGGCGGGCATCGGCCGCGCCACCGCCATCGCGTGCGCCCGCGCGGGAATGCCCGTGCTCATCGCCGCACGCCGGGAGCAGCGACTCCAAGCCCTCGTCGATGACATCACCGCCGAGGGCGGCCGAGCCGTCGCCATCGCCTGCGATGTCAACGACCCCGATCAGTGCGATGCCATGGCCCAACGATGCCTCGACGCGTTCGGCTCCATCCACGCCATCCTCGCCAACGCCGGATACGGCTTCGCGGCCCCCATCCACGAGACCACCGACCAGGCGCTCCGCGACATCTTCGAAACCAACCTCTTCGGCACCATCAACACCATCCGTCCCGCGCTCAGGCACATGATCGAGCAGCGCGCCGGGCACATCCTCATCACATCCTCATCCATCGGGCTCCTCCCCATCGCCCACCACGCGCACTACTGCGCCACCAAGGCCGCCCAGCACCACATCGGGCGCGGCATGGCAGCCGAACTCCGACACCTCGGCATCCGCGTCAGCACCATCCACCCCGTCGGCACCAAGACCGAGTTCTTCGACAAGGCCGCCGAGCACTCCGCGGATGCCACCATCCCCAGCGCACCCAGCGACGACAAACCCTCCGACATCGCCGGCGCCAACACGCCCCGCTTCCTCATGCAGTCCCCCGAGACCGTCGCCAAGGCCATCGAGCGCTGCCTCGCCCGACCCCGCGCTGAGGTCTGGCCCGGCGGCACCTGGTGGGTCCGCCTGCTCATGGCCTCCGCGCTCGCCATCCCCCCCCTCACCGACGCGATCAACCGCGCGGGCGCCAAGCGCCAACGCTGACCGCAAGAGCGCCACCAACGCTCCGCCCAGCCTACTTCTTGGCCGAGCGCTTCTTCGCTCCTCCCCCGCCGCCGCCCGCGCCCGCGGCCTTCTTCGCCGGCGCCTTCTTCTTCGTCGCCGTCCCCGCCCCGCCGGCCTTCTTCACCGACGCAGCGCCCGACTTCTTCGCCCCACGCCGCGGGACCGCCAGCCCATCGTCCGTCCACGCCTGCAGCAGCAGCGCCACCTCCACGCTCTCGGCCGCCTTGACCATCCGCTCCATCTGACCCACCGCCCGCGCCAGGTCCACACCCTCCTCCAGCACCCCGCACTCGATCAGCGCCGCGACCGTCCGATCCTCCAGCGGCACCGCGTGCCCATCGAGCCGCAGCACCGCCACCCGCGCCACCGCGAACGCCGGCAGCGATTCGATCGCGTCCAGGTACTTCCGCGCATCACGCTTCCCACCCGACGCCACCCCCTCCAGCGACACCGCGTGCTCCTGCACATAGATCGCCTCCAGCGCCGCCAGCAGCCGCCGCGCCCGCTCATCCGCCAGCGGATAGGTCTTCCCCAGCACCTCCGCCACCTCGTCCGGCCGCGACACGCGAAGCTCGTTCAGATCCACGAACGCGTCCATCAGCCGCTTGAACGCCCGATCGGCCCGACCGCTCGCCGACTCCCACAGCACCATCGCGTGCACCAGCTCCTCGATCGCCGAGCGCTCCGGCGGCGCTTCGGGCTTGTACTTCTTCCGAAGGCTCACCAGCAGAGAGTTCAACGCGTCGGCACGGTCAGTGGCGCTCACAGTCAGACCTCCTCACACTCTCGGATCCACCCCGGCGCGATCCGGCGCCAAAGGCACACACCCAGCATCCCATCAAGACCCCGCAACACCGCGGATCATCCCTCCGGCGTCCGCTCCCGATCATCCCCATCGTCATCCCCATCTTGGTCCCCACGCGGCTCCCGAACCCCATCGCCCTCGCCCGCATCCTCGCCGCCCAGCGGCTCGCCCGGCTCGACCCCCATCTCCTCGCGCACCTGCTGCAGCGCCGAGAACACCTCCGCCTGACGCTTGAACGACCGGTCCAGCTTGAACACCAGCTCCGGCATCTTGTGGATCGACACCAGGTCGCCGGCCTTCCGGCGCACATGCCGCGATGCCGACTCCAGCGCCGCCAGCGCCAGCCGCTCCCGCTTCTCCGGCGCGATCGACACCCCCAGAACCGCCGAACGCTGATCCGGCGAGATCTTCACGCTCGTGATCGTCACCATGCACTCGTCCAGACGCGGATCGGACAGCCCCCGCGCCAGCACGCCCTGCACCGCGCGATGGATCACCGTCGCCAGTCGCTGATTCCGAACATCACTCATCCGACGCTCCGGCCTTCCGCCTGTTCATCAACTTCATCGTCATCGCCCTCTGCATCCGCGCGCCGATCCGCCGCCGCGCGACCCTCGACATCATCATCTTCTCCCCCATCGAAATCCGACTCCTCCTCCGCGCGTCCCGCGATCAGCTCAAGCTCCTCCTCGGTCCACACCGGCTCGCCCGGCTCCTCGATCGCTCCAAGCCCGCTCGTGCGCTGCCCGCTCTGGCCCCTGATCAACTCACGCGTCGTATCGCCCAGCTCCGCATCCCGAAGCGTCCGCAGCTTCGACTCGATCCGGTCCAGAACCTGCGCTGCGTGCCGGGCATCCCGCGACACCAGCGACAGCCCCATCACCGCCACCGTCAGCACATCCAGCGCCGCCACCTCCGCGACCGAAACCAGGTGCTCGCGGTGCAGCCGATCCTTCACGGACTTGACCACCCGACGCTTGTCTTTCAGCGACTGGCTCTGGGGAATCAGGAGCTCAAACTGGAGAACCGCGATCACCATGGAACGGATCCGTGCGAACGAGGAGCCTCACCACCGTGGAACAAACGCGCGGCACGAGCCCGCGCCGCACCGCGAAGCGAGCCCCACGGGCCGGCGGTGGTGGCGGGGATGCCCCGCCCGCGCATCGCCGACGCCGAGCGTCCGCCCGCCCACGACTCACAGCGTCCGCTTCACCTCCGTCTTGCGGTAGCACTCGATGATGTCGCCTTCCTTGATGTCGTCGTACCCGGCCACCTTCATGCCGCACTCCTGGCCGTTGCGGACCTCCTTGACATCGTCCTTGAACCGCTTGAGCTGCTCCAGAACACGGTCCTGCTCCACCACGATGTCGCTCCGAGTGACACGCACGAACGCGTTCCGCTCGATCGAACCGTCCGTGACATAGCACCCCGCGATCGGAACCTTGCCGATGCGGAACACCTTCCGCACCTCCGCGTGCCCGAGCACCTCCTCGCGCAGCTCCGGCTCCAGCAGGCCCTCCGCGGCCTTCTTCATGTCGTCCACGATGTCGTAGATCACCTGGTAGGTCCGGATCTCGATCTTCTTCCGCTCCGCGGCCTGCCGCGCCGCCGACGATGGAATCACATTGAACCCCAGGATCACCGCGCCAGACGCCTCCGAGAGCGTCACATCCGACTCCGTGATCCCGCCCACCGCCGCGTGCAGCACGCGCACCTTGATCTCGTCCGTCGCGATGTCCTCCACCGACTTCTTGATCACATCCACCGAGCCCTGCACATCCGCCTTCAGAACGATCCGCAGCTCCTTCAGCTCCGACTCGGCCATCTGCGCGAACATCGAGTCCAGCGTCACCTTCGGCTGCGCCAGCTCCTTCTCACGCTCGCGCTGGCGACGCTGGTCCGCCGCATCCTGCGCCTGCCGCGTGCTCCCGACAACAAAGAACTTGTCGCCCGCGTCCGGAAGATCGTTCAGACCCGAGATCTGCACCGGCGTCGACGGGCCGGCCGACTGCACGCGATGCCCGCGATGGTCCGTGATGTCACGGACGCGCCCGTACGCGCGACCCGCCACGATCGTGTCGCCGACCTTCAGCATGCCCTCCTGCACCAGCAGGTTCGCCACCGAGCCGCGACCCTCGTCCAGCTTCGACTCGATCACCGCGCCACGCGCCTGGCCCTTCGAGTCCGCCGTCAGCTCCAGCACCTGCGCCTGCAGGTCGATGATCTCCAGAAGCTCCTCGATCCCCCGCCCCGTCGCCGCCGAAACCCGCACGACCTCCGTGCTCCCGCCCCACTCCGTCGGGTTCAGCCCATGCTCGGCCAGCTGGCCCAGGATCTTCGCGATGTTGTTCTGGTCCTCGGCCCCCGGCAGATCGATCTTGTTCAGTGCCACGATGATCGGAACCTCAGCCGCCTTCGCGTGGCTGATCGACTCGATCGTCTGCGGCATCAGCCCGTCGTCGGCCGCCACCACCAGCACCACCACGTCAGTCAGCGTCGCGCCGCGGGCACGCATCGCCGTGAACGCCTGGTGACCCGGCGTGTCGAAGAAGCAAATCTGCTTCTCCTCATCGCCCACATGCACCGGAACAAGGAACGCGGAGGTCGCCTGCGTGATCCCGCCAGCCTCGCCCGCGGCCACATTCTCCTTCCGGATCCGGTCAAGCAGCGAGGTCTTCCCGTGGTCCACATGCCCCAGGATCGTCACCACCGGGAACCGCGGCTGCAGGTCGATCACCTCCCGCTCCTCGAACTGCTGAGACACAACATCTTCCGCGCTCGTCGCCGGAACGACCTCGAGCTCGATGTCGTAGTCGATCATGATCTCCTGCGCCTGATCCGCCTCGATCCCCGAGTTCACCGTCGCCATCACGCCCTGCATGAACAGCTTCTTGACGATGTCCGAAGACTTCACGCCCGTCGCGGACGACAGGTCCTTGATCGAGAACGGCTCCGTGATCGTCACCTTGCCGGTCCGCGGCCCGGTCTGCATCCGACCGCCGCCGGTCTGCTCCTTCTGACGCTGAGAGTGCTTCCGCTGGCGCAGGAACCCCTCCGAACGCGAGAGCCGCTCCTCGCGCTCCAGCAGGTCCTGCGTGCGGAACTTCGCGCCCGCATCGCCGCGCTCGCCGCCCCGACCGCCGCGGCGCTTGTTCCGCTTCGCAGAGCGAGCGCTCTCATCATCAGTCGCCGGAGCCGCTCCCGCACCAGCCCCAGCGCCGCCACGCGGACCGCGCGAAGCCGGGATCAGCGGACCCGAAGGACGACGCGGACGCGGCGTGTCGATGATCTCCGCCGCCTCAACCCGGATCAGCTTCGGGCCAGACAGTTTCGCCGGCTTCTGCGCCACATCCTCGATCCGAGGCCCCGCGGGCTTGATCACCTGCGGACGCTTCGGAACATTCGCCGGCGCCGGACGGAACGACTCCTCACCGCCCGCCCGCTTCGACTTCTCGCTCTCGCCCCGCTTCGAGCCCGGCTCCACGCCCGGCTCGGAGCCCGCCTCGGAAACCGAGGCCGCAGCGCGCTGCCCGCCCTCATCGGCAATCCCGGCACGCTCGCCCTCGTCCCCGGCCCCCTCAGGCGCTCCGGCAACCGCGTCCGCCACCTTCTCCGACGCACGCCCACCGGCAGCCTCCGGCGCCGAATCCCCGACCCCGCTCGTCGAATCGCCCACCGGGGCCGCGCCACCCGCCGCACCCCCCGACGCACCTGATGCCACCGCTTCGCCGCCCTTGGCCTCGCTGGCCGCGGCCGCCGCCCGCTCCTGCGCGTCCTGCCCATCCCCATCGTCCGCACCGCCGGCAACCGCACCCTCGCCCGCCTCGACCGGTGGCGCTGCATCATCCGCGGCACCGCCGTCGGCGCTGGTTTCCGCGGGCGTGGTGTCCGCATCCCCGCGCTGCCCCTTCGCCGCGGCCTTCTTCTTCGCCTTCGCCGGAGCGCGCACCTTCTGGATATCCACCCGCGCCGCGGTCTCCACCGCCGTCGCCGTGCCCGAGTCGCCCTCGCTCCCGGCGCTGAACCACTCGCGGATCGTCGCCTCGAGACCGGCGCCCACCGACGACATGTGGTTCTGGATGTTCGGGATGCCCTCGGCGACGCACTTGTCCACGATCGCCTTGGACTTGACCTCGAGGTCCTTCGCAATCTCGAAAACGCGCTTGGCCAATGGACACTCCGTCAGAGAACGCGGCCGGATGCAGTCCCGTGCCGCAGTGCGGACGCCGACACCCGGCGCCCTTCACGCTCAGCCCGGACGCACCACGATGGTGACCGACCGGCGCTCAGCAGTCGTTCAAACTCAGCAAACGCCGGACGCACCTTCACGCCCGCCCGGCCGATTCCATCCCCCCACACCCATTCCAAACCCCCATCCCACACCCTCACCCCCTCACTCATCCTTCAGTCCGAGGCGTCTCGCGCAGCGTCTGCTCGATCTCCGCCTGCACGATCTCCTCGCCCTCGCCGCCGCGCTCGATCACACCGCCGGCATCGGGATCCTCCGGAGCGCCCTCGCCCCCATCATCACCCGCGCGGGAACCACCGGAGCCATCCGCGCCCGAGCCCTCGCTCGCCGCAGCCCCAGCGTGCGACACATCGCGCCCGCCATCGCCCGACGAGTCCCGGCTCCCAAGACCCAGGATGTCGTCGGCCGCCGCCTCCGCATCGGGGTCCGAGCCGCCGCCGACCCCCTCCATCGCCCCATCCCCGCCGCCCAGGATCAGGCTCGCACGAGCCTCCTCCTCGGCCTGCTTCGCACGCTGCTGCGCTTCCTTCTCGCGGGCCTGCTCCTGCTCCACGACCTTCGCACGAGCAGACGCCGCCGAAACCGCCGTCTCGGCGACCGCCTGCTCCATCCCCAACTCCTCGACCAGCACATCCACACCCACATCCTGGATGTCGAACACGCTGATCATGCCCAGCGCCGCCAGGCGGTCCAGCTGCTCCTCCGTCACGCCCTCCACCCCGCGCAGCGTCTCGGCCATCGTCTCCAGCGCCTTGTTGAACTCGTCCGGAGTCAGGATGTCCACATCCCAGCCCGTCAGACGCGCCGCCAGACGCACATTCTGCCCCCGCTTCCCGATCGCCAGCGACAACTGGTCATCCCGCACCACCACTGTCGCACGCCCCAGCTCGAAGCACAGCGAGACCTCCTCCACCTCCGCCGGCTTCAGAGCGTTCTGGATCAGGATCGACGAAGACTCGTTCCACCGAACGATGTCGATCTTCTCCCCCGACAACTCCTCCACGATGTTCTTGATCCGGCTCCCCCGAACGCCCACGCACGCGCCAACGGCATCAACCTTCGAATCGATCGAGGACACCGCCAGCTTCGTCCGGTACCCGGCCTCACGCGCCATCGCCTTGATCTCGATCACCCGCTCGGCCACCTCCGGAACCTCGACCTCAAACAGCCGCTTGATGAAGTCCGGGTTCCCGCGCGACAGCACGATCTTCACCTTGTTGCCCATGTCCCGCACATCCAGGATCAGGCAACGGATCCGGTCGCCCGGATGGAACTGCTCGCCCGGGATCTGCTCGGAGGCCGGCATGAACGCCTCCTCCTGCTCCCGACCCATGAAGCACTGCAGCGTCCCACGCTCGTACCGCTGCACCGTCGCCGTCGCGATCTCGCCCACCCGCTTCGAGTACTCCTCGTAGATCGACGCCCGCTCGCCCTCGCGGAACTTCTGGATCATCACCTGCTTGAAGGTCTGCGCCGCGATCCGACCCAGCGTCTCCGGAGACAGCTCCATCCGCTCGCCATGCCGGAACACCGCCATGTCCCCCGTCAGCTTGTCGAAGCTGCAGGTGAACTCCTCGGCGTCAAGCGTGTTGAAGTGCTTCCGCGCCGCCGACACCATCGCCTGTTCGAGGTCGCGGATCAGAACATCGCGGTCCACGCCGCGCTCACGCGCGATCGAGTCGAGGATCCTCAGTGCTTCCTGGCCGTTGATCATGGTGCTCAAAGTCCTTCTGAAGCCGGTCGAACCCGCCCGACCGGCCATGTCCATTTCGAGTTGTCCGGATGTCGAATTGTCGAGCGCCGCCGGAAACTCCAGCACACGCCCTTCCTGGTCTCACCGCAGATGCGTGGAAAAACAAAGACCACGCCCTGTCTCGCGATCGGCGTGGTCCCACAGTGCCCCGGAACCGCGGATTCCATCCGCAGATCCGAAACGCGTCGTGATTCCCGGTGGCGTCACACCATCCGCGCCCTCCGTCCGCCGATCCGCGGAAGAGTCCGCGAACCGGCAACATCCGGGCGTGCCGTGGCCGACACCGCCGGACCCGCGAAAACCCGCGAGCCCCACGGATTGGATCCCATCAACTCAGCCATGGAACCGAACCGTGATCATCAAGACGCTCCTGCCAATCGCCGCCCACGCGACCGACGCCTCACAGCGCCAATCGCGAAGCCCGGGACCTGTCCGATGCGAACCAGACAATAGCCGCACGCCAGCCCATCGGTCAACGCTCGCACCCATCCCAGATCCAATCAGAAGCCGAACCACGCCCATCCCACCCCAGTCCATTCCGCGAGCGCCCCGCGCCGGCGCACGCCACCGGCATCTCTCCTACGCTTGCCCCGGGATCGCCGCGCTCAGCCCACGCCGGGCATCCCAACCCCTTCGCACCAAAGGGGAGCACCCGCGCCCGCGCGCCGCGCGACCGCAGCCTCCCCAGCGACAATCCCGGCGGAGACCCGCCCGCTCAACGCCCGGCCAGCGCTCACATGTCAAGCCCAGCAATCCATTTCGCAGGCGCCGATGCGCAGATCCTCGTGCTCATCTGCCCGCCCCAGTTCACCGGCGCCGCCGCCGACAACGCCATCGCCGCTGCCAACCGATACCTCCCGGACCGCGAGGACACCGGCATCGTCCTCGACTTCACCGACACCGCCATGATCGGCTCGGTCGGCATCGCCTCAATGCTCCAGATCCGCGAACTCTGCGCCTCCCGCGATGTCCCGCTGGTTCTCGCCGGGCTCTCACCCCAGCTCCACGACTTCCTCACCATGCTCCGCCTCGCCCAGCACTTCCGCACCGCCCCCACCCTCGAAGACGCCATCGCCGACGCCACCGCCGAAGCGTGATCCCCAACCGCCCGCCCCATCCCATGCGCTCCACGCCCTCCCAAACATCCCAAACCGCGGGCTCCAACTATGGGACCGCGCCCACCCGCCGCCGCCGCATCGCGAGCACCGCAGCCTCCTTCGCCGCCATCACCGCGCTCTTCCTCACCACCGCATGCGTCCAGACCGAGTTCTTCGGAACCCCCCACGAGCCACCCGCCGAGTCAATCGCGGCCCTCTACGAATCCGTCGACGACATCGACCGACCCCACGAAACCTTCGGCCGGCTCATCACCACCGAACGGTTCGCCGACCGCCAGGGCGTCATCGACGCCACCCGCCGCGAAGCCGCCCGCCGCGGCGCCAACGCCATCGTCATCCTCGACATCGAACGCGCTCCCGACACCGACCACCAGGAACTCTCCACCGCCCCCGACCCCATCACCTCCCCCCTCCGCCAGGCCGTCGATTCCAAGATCCGCTGGCGCGTCGAGGCCCTGCTCATCCGATGGCAGGAGCCGCCGAGCATCGGTCCGGACACGGGCCCTCCAAGCCCCGCACCCACTTCCAACGCCCCATAACGGCGCTCTCTGCGACCGATAAGCCCAGCTCGACCCGGCACATCCCGCCCGGCCCTACCCAAATCTCGGATCCTGCGCCCGACGCAGGGGATTTCCCTCACTCCCTTCACCCCATGTGGTACGCTCGACTCCGGAAGAAACCCGTGCCGAGGACCCATTCCTCGCGCACACCGTCACGCAGGAAGAAACACGGAAGAGAGCACATCATGCAGGGGAACACCACGCCCATCGGGCTGGCCGCCATCGCGGCCGCGTCCATCGCCGCATTCGCATCGACTTCAAACGCCGGAATCATCCTCACCGGCGAAGTCGGCGAGAGCGCCGAAACCACTGGCGCGAACTACACCGCCGAACTCTCCTACATCCACATCGCCGGCAACTCGGGCCAACTCACCATCGCACTGACCAACACCACGCCCCTCAGCGTCGGCGGATTCCTCACCGCCTTCGTCTTCAACTTCGGAAGCGCTGACCTCGGCGCCTCCGGCTCGCTGGCCTCCACCACCGATCCCCACTTCCTCGACGCCGCAGGCGAGAGCGCCAACCCCTTCGGCGGCTCCTACATCGCCGGCGCCGGCCTGCTCGGCAACTTCGAGGGCGGCGGCAGCCCTGCCAACGGCATCCATATCGGCGACACCGCCACATTCGTCTTCAACATCACCGCCAGCGACGCCGCGGCCCTGTCCGACCTCTCCTTCCTCGAAGGCCCGTACGAGCGCAACTTCGTCGTCCGCTTCCGCGGGCTCGACGATGGCGGATCCGACAAGGTCCCCGCCATGCTCGTGCCCGCCCCGGGCGCCATCGCGTTCACGGCCCTCGCCGCCGGCATCGCCGCCCGCCGCCGCCGCGCCCGCTGATCCAACGATCCGCCGCGCATCCCGGACAGTCAGTGCCCACCCAGCATCCGCCGCACCCGCGCTGCGCTCGCATCGACCGAGGCGCGGTCGCGCGGCTCGGGCACGGTCCGCTCGTTCAGCGAGCACACCATCTCCAGCTCCCGCCGCAGCTCCGCCCGTCGCGGCCCCGACGGAGTGTGCCCGCCCACCACCTCGATCGCCCGGATCAGCGCCATCATCACGCCCACATTCCCCCCCGCGTTCTGGCGGATCTGATCGAACGCCTCCCCCAGCAAGCCCGCGAAGGTCACCGCCGGCATGATCACGCGGGCCTCGCCATCGTCGTCCGAGCGATCCGCGCCCCCGATCCGGCGCCCCCCCAGCCGTGCCACGATCGCCCCAAGATGCTCCACGCAGGTCACCGCCGTGGTCGTGTCGTTCACTCCCGGCGACAACGCCTTCAGCGCCACATCGACGATCTGCCGGATCCCGAAGCCCGCATCCTGCACCATCGTCCGCTGGTGCCCGATCGCCACCACCGCGCGCAGCGCATCGATCGTCGCGCGGTCCGGCTCCCCAGCGCACCCGATCTCCACGATCGGCGAGCCCTCGACCACGAACACACCCGGCGCGTGCAGCACCCGCACGATCGTCTCCCGCTCCCGCGCCAACGCGACCATCCCGTCCAGGTCCACGCTCTGCACATACCCCGTCGACGCCGAACACACCGCCCGCCATCGCATCCCCTTCGGCGGCTCATCGCCGCCGCGCCCACCCGCCCCATCCCCATCATCATCCGAGCCCCCGATCCCATCCGGGAACAACCGGTCGATCGCCCGGATCGTCTCGTCCGTCGCCGAGCGCACGATCCGCTCGGCCTGGATCGACATCGCGATGTGATGGATGAAGAAAATCAGGCAGCCGATGCCCACGAACGCCAGCAGCACCGCAAACAGCACCGCGCTCGCCGGCGCGAAGCCGTTGTCGCCCCCCTCCAGCACCGCCCGCTGCACCAGCAGGCAGTAGATGAAGATCCCCACGAACGCACCCAGCACCGACTGGTTCGCCCGGTCGCGCATGAAGTTCCGCAGCACACGAGAGGTGTACTGGCTCGAGGCCAGCGTCAGCGCCACGATCGTGATCGAGAACGCCACCCCCGCGATCCCGATCATCGAGCCCGCGATCGTCTCCAGGATCGCCCGCGCCCCCGCCGGGCTGATCCCGAACACCCGCGGATAATCGCGCTGCAGCGCCCCCACATCGATCCGGTGGTCCAGCTCGATCAGCCCCTGCGCCAGCACGATCGCGCCCAGCACGAACAGCCCCGGCACGAACCACAAGCTCGAACGCACGAAGTCCAGCAGCAGCCGAAGGTGTCGCATCGTCCGCTCGCCTCCAGATCAGCGAGTCTACATCAATGCTGAACTGCGGGAGTGCGCAGTCTGAATCGTCTTAATTCAGCAACTGGTCAGCCTGTGCTCAAACAGAATTGCTGCCACTGCGCACCGCTAGCATATCATCAGACTTCATTGAGCGATCGAGAGAGGAGTGGTTCGAACAGTACCGGCGGTTGAATCATCAGGCACTGCTTAAAATACAACGATTAGTCTGCAGCACAAGCAATAAACTGACGCATAGACGAGAGCTTTATGCCTCGATCAAATCGATTTGCCGCATCTCGCAGGGCTTGCGAAACAACCGGGTTTGCAGCATGAAATACCAAATGAATTCGCAAGTAATCTCGACCAAATTCCGCCAGCAGAGGCATGAGAAAGGAGTTGGCAAATGATGGGGTCATCCGATCCACTTCAGAAAAATCGACCGAAACTACCGCAACTGTGCGCAGTTGGTTTGCCACATCTAAAGACAGATTGGCACCATGTGTAGCGCAATTGAGCACGCGATGGGATACCGGAGCCATCATGATAAATCACCTACTGAACGCGTGTCCCTCGTAATCCACAAGCTGCCAGTGGCCGTACAAAATCCAAACGACGAATTCGGCTATAGGATATCTCGACAGCCGTCATTTGTCAAGTAGTTGTCGGCAAAATCACCAAAACTGTTCAAGTCAAAGCGCAGATTCACGAGGCATCCTGGGAATCCCCCAAAGACCGTGTGAGTATGGGGCAACGAATTTGGTCCTATAACTTTACGGAAGTGCACAGCACTTCTGCCACTGATGATGGCCATCTCTGCATGCCCTTGCTCAGAAAAACTCCGCAGCTGCGCCAAGCCGCTTCCAGAATTGTCCTGACCCAAGAGATTCTTCCGACCGGGCTGTGTTCCAGTTACGCCCTCTTCTGTTGCCATTAGAATTAACTTCGAGTCAGTGCACCCATTGCCAATATTCGCATTCTTTAAATGTTGTGGGATCGAGATGCCTAAATCGACAATCGAGATGTCTATAAAACCTGCTTTTGGAAATGCTTGGCCTGCAACAACGCAGCCGATTTCTGAATTAGAATGCTGGAATACATTGTATAGTACTTCGTCAAGGTGGTTCTGGAGTAACGGAGCAACCCCGGCGGGCGCGTCGTATTCTGCTTCCTCCAGCCATTTTTCGATGACTTTGCTTGCAAACTCCCCATTGGGTTGCTGCAATTGCTGAATCGGAACGCTGGTCGATCTGGGAGCATGAGTTTCGCAGTGTCCTAAAAGTGAGCTGAATCCAAAGCTATCCAAGAAGGCTGTGCACTCAGTATCGCTGGGGAGTACCAGTTTAAAATCGCCAAAGCGACGTCGACTTAATAAGGCTGATGCGGCTATGGCTGCAAGTGAATAGGGTTTGAGATGAACACAATTTGTCAGATCGAACCGGGCAATTTGAGTCCCATTTTTAATATGCATAGGCAATGTGATTGCTTCCCAGTAGATGCCACCGGTCGAAAAATTGCCTTTATCCAGTTTATAGTCGGGGCACCAGGTGCCATCAGCTAAGGGCATTCTTGAGCCATTCTGCAACCTGTGAAATTGAGACCTTTACTTGCGCAAGGGTGTCGCGGTGCCTGACGGTAACGGTTTGGTCTATCTTTGTGTCTCCGTCAATTGTGATCGAAAATGGGCAGCCAGCTTCGTCCATTCTAGCGTAGCGTTTCCCAATGCTGCCCTTATGGTCGATCTCAATGATCCCTCCTGCTCGTCCAGACTTTATGAGAAGATCATGCATCTCCTTATGCAGCTTCTCCGCGATCTCGGGCATCCCATCCTTGTTCACCAGCGGGAAAATCCCCGCCTTGATCGGCGCCAGCCGCGGATGGAACTTCATGAACACACCCGAAGGCCGCGTCGCGTCAGGCGTGTACGCCTCGCACAGCGCCGCCAGCACCCCGCGATCAAGCCCCGCGGATGGCTCGATGCAGTGCGGGATGTACCGCTCGCCCTTCGGCTGCCCGTTGGGCGCGATCTCGCCTCGCTCCGTGTCGAAGTAATCCATCTTCACCTTCGAATGGTCCTGGTGCTGCTTCAGGTCGAAGTCCGTCCGGTGCGCGATCCCCTCCAGCTCGCCGAACCCCGGAGAGGTGAACGGGAACCGGTACTCCACATCGCTCGTCCCCGCGCCCGCCTTCGCATAATGCGCCAGCTCATCCCGGTCGTGCTCACGCAGAATCAGGTTGTCCCCCGCCAGCCCGAGCGACCGCCACCACGACATCCGCCAGTCCCGCCAGAACGCGTACCAGTCCTTCGCCTCGTCCGGATGGCAGAAGAACTCGATCTCCATCTGCTCGAACTCGCGCGAGCGGAAGGTGAAGTTCCGCGGCGTCACCTCGTTCCGGAACGCCTTCCCGATCTGCGCGATCCCGAACGGCACGCGCACACGCGTCGTGTCCACCACATTCTTGAAGTGGATGAAGATCCCCTGCGCTGTCTCCGGACGCAGGTACGCGATGTCATCGGCCGTCGCCGTCGCCCCCACATAGGTCTTGAACATCAGGTTGAACGCCCGCGGCGGCGTGAGCGACCCCGGCTTGCCAGTGAACGGCGATGGCACGCTCGCAGACAGCTCCTTCAGCACCACCTCCGGGATCGTGTCCACGAACGCGAAGAAATCGCCACGCCCCGTCGTGATCGCCATCAGCCGCCCCTGCCCCAGCACCCCCACATCCGCGAGCTCCGCCTCCTTGATCCCCAGCACCTTCCGAAGCTTCTTGTCCTCCGCCAGCTGCGCCGCCGCCTCGCTCGGGTTCGACGCCACGATCGTGAAGTCCGGCACCCGCGTCGGATCAAGCACATTGTCGCGGATCTTCGCCGCCGCCGCGTTCGCGCTCGTGATCGCCCCGTCCAGCACATACACACCCATCAGGTGGTCGGCCCGGAACCGCCCCTTCGTCTCCCGGTCATCGATCATCGGGTCGTTGAAACCCGCCACATGCCCGGACGCCTCCCACACCCGCGGGTTCTGGATGATGCAGGTGTCCACAGGCACGATCGACACCGGCTTCCCATCCGGCCCCGGCGTCCCGCCACACGGGTTCAGCACCACATCCTGCCACCACGCATCCCGCAGGTTCTTCTTCAGGATCGCCCCCAACGGCCCGTAGTCCCAGAACCCATTGATCCCCCCATAGATCTCCGACGCCTGGTACACGAAACCACGCCGCTTGCACAGCGACATGATGTCGTCCATCGACTTGCGATCCGCCGCCTGCGTGCCATCAGCCTGAGACATGGAGTGCACCTGCCTCCTCACCGCGTGAGTGGGGATTCGGAAAGAGTGGGGGGGACAACCGCCAACCGCCCCGCTCCGGAACGATCGCGAACACCCAATATAGCCCCCGCGCGCCCACCCGCGCCCCACGCCCCAGATCACCCATCACCCCGCCACCCACCACCGCCCTATCCTGCGCCCTCCCGCACTCCCTCCGCGCCGCTCCCCCACGCCGCCACCCGCCCCCAATCGCCCCGCACCCGCGCCACGCCCACACACCATGACCCGCCACACCACCCAGACCACCCCATCCGCACCCATCCCAACCCGCCGCGTCGCGATCGACGCCGCATCCACCAACGCCACAAACACCATGCGCGCCCTCGTCAAGCACCACGCCGGACCCGAACTCCAACTCAACCCCAGCCGCCCCATGCCCACTGGCTCCCATGGCAAGCCCGGCGAGCCCGGCCCCGGCGAGGTCCTCATCAAGGTCCACAAGGCCGGCGTCTGCGGCACAGACCGGCACATCTGGGAATGGGATGACTGGGCCGCATCACGCATCCCCGTCGGCATCACCGTCGGGCACGAGTTCGTCGGCATCGTCGAAAAAGTCGGCTCCATCGTCACCGCCTGCAAGCCCGGCGACCGCGTCTCCGGAGAGTCGCACATCTCCGCGATGAACGACTTCAACGCACGCACCGGCAACGCCCACATCGCCCGCGACATGCAGATCCTCGGCGTCGACCGCGATGGCATCTTCGCCGACTATGTCATCATCCCCGAGTCCAATGTCTGGCCCGTCCACCCCGACATCCCCGACAACATCGCCGCCGTCTTCGACCCCCTCGGCAACGCCGTCCACACCGTCATGGAAGCCGGCGTCTCAACCAAGCATGTCCTCATCACCGGCACAGGCATCATCGGCCTCATGGCCGTCACCGTCGCACGCGCCGCCGGCGCTGCCAAAATCTTCGCCACCGACCTCGACCCACGCCGCCGAGAACTCGCCAAAAAACTCGGCGCCGATGAGGTCTTCGACCCCCGCGAAGCCGATGGCCCCAACGGCTGGCTCAAGACCATCGATCGGCACACACCCGGCGATGGCGTCGATGTCCTGCTCGAAATGGCCGGCCACCCCACCGCCATCGACCAGGGCTTCAAGGCCCTCCGCCACGGCGGCACCGCCGCACTCCTCGGCATCCCCTCCCGCCCATTCCCCTTCGACCTCACCAACCACATCGTCTTCAAGGGCGCCAAGGTCCTCGGCATCAATGGCCGCAGAATGTGGGACACCTGGTACCAGATGGAAGCCCTCATCCTCTCGGGCCGCCTCAACCTCAAACCCATCATCACCCATGTCCTCCCCATGACCGACTTCCCCAAGGCCTTCGAACTCATGCAGTCCGGCGAAGGCATCAAGGTCGTCCTCGACATCAACGGATCAACGGGGCACGGGCCGGAGTGAAGCGTAGTCGGCGAACGCATCCGCGGTGCGAGCGTGCCCCGACGCGCAGGAACATGGAGAACATGACATGCCGCACCCGAGAGACCTGCCGAAGTTCAAATACCACCCGGACCCGATCAAAACGGAGATGGTCGTCCCCTCTGATGGTGCCTGCGTGTGCTGCGGCAAGACGCCGGGCTTCATGTATGCCGGGCCGGTATACGCGACAGAGGAGTATGTCGAAGAAATCTGTCCCTGGTGCATCGCCGATGGATCGGCGCATTCCAAGCTTGAGGCCGAGTTCACAGACCCCGAGTCGATCGGAGCCGGTCCCGGGTGGGACCAGGTCTCCGAGGAAGTCATCGCGGAAGTCAGCCAGCGCACCCCCGGATTTTCCGGCTGGCAGCAGGAGTGCTGGTGGACTCACTGCGGCGATGCGGCTCAATTCCTCGGGCGGGCAGGACGTGACGAACTGAGCGAACTCGGCAACGAAGCCATCAGCGCCATCCGCGCATCAACCGGAATCCAGAGCGACGAGGAGTGGGGTGAGTTCTTCGCAGCCCTGGACAAAGACGGCTCCCCCACCGCCTACCTCTTCCGGTGCGCGAAGTGCGGGGCCATTGGCGGATATCAGGACAGTGATTGACACCAATTCGCCGGAGCCAATCAACCCCAACCCCCGGTCGGGTGGCATTCCATCCCGCCCGAACATCACCACGGCCCACACACCGCCCCCGGATACCCTCCCCGAACCGTGAAGCCCCCCGACCCCACCAAAAAATCAACCACTCGCATCGCCTGCGCACGCCACATCACACCCTGGCTCCGCAAAGAACTCGAAGCGCTGAACCACGACATCCAGCACGAAGACCCCCTCGGCCTCCACATCGGCGCTTCCATCATCGACGCCCTCGACCTCACCCTCCGACTCCGCACCGCCTCACACATCCTCTACCAGCTCACATCCTTCCGCTGCCCCTCCATCAAGGCGCTCACCAAGCACATCGCCGCCTACCCATGGGAGCACCTCATCCCGCTCGATGGCTACTTCACCATCCGCTCCTCCGTCACCCACCCGGCCATCGACAACGACCTCTACGCCAACCGCCTCGTCAAGGACGCCATCGCCGACCGCTTCACCACCCGGTTCGACCAGCGCCCCGACTCAGGCCCCGACCGCACCGGCGTCATCCTCCACTTCTACTGGCACGAAGACCGCGCCACCCTCTACCTCAACATCAACGGCCCGCCCCTCTCCGATCGCGGCTACCGCAAACTCCCACACACCGCACCCATGCGCGAATCCCTCGCCGCCGCCGTCCTCATCGCCGCCGGATACGACGGAACCACCCCCCTCATCAACCCCATGTGCGGCAGCGGCACCCTCGCCATCGAGGCCGCACTCATCGCCACCAACCGAGCCCCCGGCCTCCTCCGCCCCGCCTGCTCGGCCCTCTTCACCACCCTCAACCTCGAACCCGCATGGCAGGCCGCCCGAGCCGCCGCCAGAAAGCCCGCCCCCCGCCCCACCGGCTCGCCGCCCATCCCCCCCATCATCGCCACCGACCACGACCCCGCCGCCATAGACGCCGCAAGGCGCAACGCCACCACCGCCGGCGTCGACCACCTCATCCAGTTCCAAGCCTGCGACTTCGCCAACACACCCCTCCCCGAAACCCCCGCCGGCGCCCACATCATCCTCAACCCCGAGTACGGCCAACGCCTCGGCGCCACCCCCGAACTCGCCCAGACCTACGCCCGCATCGCCGAGTTCCTCAAACATCGCTGCCCCGGAGCCCACGCCCACATCTTCACCGCCTCCAAAGAACTCGCGAAGCACATCACCCTCCGCCCCACCCGCAGGACCCCGTTCCTCAACGCCAACCTCGAATGCCGCCTCCTGAGCTACGACATCTTCGAGCCCAGACCGCTCGCCGACCCGGACACGGGCAGCCCTGCCAAAATCTGAACAAGCCGGCACCCATCCGATGGTGAGATTCCCGGAAACCCGGATTCTGCTCACCCCGCCCCCGCCCAGCCCCCTACACTCTGAGTTCGCCCCCGGCTCGGCGGCGGGGCGTGCGGCAGGAGCGTGGACTCCCGCTCACATCACCAATCACCTCCGACCCACCGAAAGGTCCACGGTGGGCGCGTCGTGGCTCCGCTTCAATTCCCGTCCGCCGTGGACGAGAAAACGGAATCCACGACGGACGCGAAGCGCCGCCGCCGACGCGACGCGCCATGGACGGATTGAACGGTACATGATCGACGAAACCCTGATCGCACAGCTCGGAACCGATGACTTCGACCTCGACGCCGTCCTCAAGGACGCCTTCGGCACCGAGGTCGCCGATGGAAACATGGACTCCCTCCTCGGCGAGGCCATGGCCGACTTCAAGGCAGACACCATCCTCACCGGACGCGTCATCGGAATGGCCGGCGACGATGTCGTCGTCGATGTCGGGCTCAAGTCCGAAGGACTCATCGACAAGAACGAGTTCGAAGACATCGCGCAGGTCCGCCCCGGCGATCAGGTCCAGGTCCTCCTCGAATCCATCGATGAGTCCGGCTCCGTCCAGCTCTCCAAGCGCAAGGCCGACCGCATCATCGCCTGGAACCGCATCATCGAGACCACCAAGGAAGGCGACATCGTCCGCGGCAAGGTCGTCCGCAAGATCAAGGGCGGCCTCCTCGTCGACATCGGCGTCCCCGTCTTCCTCCCCGCTTCGCAGGTCGACATCCGCCGCCCCGGCGACATCTCCGAGTACCTCGGCCGCGAGATCCGCGCCGAGATCCTCAAGATCGACGACGCCCGCCGAAACATCGTCATCTCACGACGCAAGCTCATCGAGCACGAGCGCGACGAGGCCAAGAAGCGACTCCTCACCTCCATCAAGGAGGGCGACATCGTCAAGGGCACCGTCAAGAACATCGCCGACTTCGGCGCCTTCATCGACCTCGGCGGCATCGACGGCCTCCTCCACATCACCGACATGTCATGGGGCCGGGTCAACCACCCCTCCGAGATCGTCCGCATCGACGACGAGATCGAGGTCAAGATCCTCAACATCGACATGAACAAGGAGAAGATCGCCCTCGGCCTCAAGCAGAAGGAGGCCTCCCCCTGGGAGGAGATCGAGAAGAAGTACCCCGTCAACTCCCGCGTCACCGGCACCGTCGTCAACCTCATGTCCTACGGCGCCTTCGTGCGCCTCGAAGACGGCATCGAGGGCCTCGTCCACATCTCCGAGATGTCCTGGACCCGACGCATCAACCACCCCTCAGAACTCGTCAAGCCCGGCGACTCCGTCGAGGTCGTCATCCTCGACATCGACAAGAACAAGCAGGAGATCTCCCTCGGCATCAAGCAGACCGAGGTCAACCCCTGGGAACTCGTCGCCGAGAAGTACCCCCCCGGAACCATCATCGAGGGAACCGTCCGCAACCTCGCCAACTACGGCGCCTTCATCGAGATCGAGCCCGGCATCGACGGCCTGCTCCATGTCTCGGACATCTCGTGGACCAAGAAGGTCGCGCACCCCAACGAGGTCCTCCAGAAGGGCGATTCCACCCGCTGCGTCGTGCTCGAGGTCGACCAGACCAAGCAGCGCATCGCGCTGGGCATGAAGCAGCTCACCGAAGACCCCTGGGAATCGGCCATCCCCGGTGCCTACCAGCCCGGCATGGTCGTCCGCGGCACCGTCACCAAGATCACGAACTTCGGCGTCTTCGTCGAACTCGAGGAAGACCTCGAAGGCCTCCTCCACATCTCCGAACTCGCCGACCACAAGGTCGAGAACCCCCAGGATGTCGTCGAGGCCGGCCAGGAACTCGATGTCAAGATCCTCCGAGTCGACACCTCCGACAGGAAGATCGGCCTCTCCCTCAAGCGCGCCCAGTGGGGCGCGGTCGAGGAGGAACGCGCCGACCGCGAGGAGCGCAAGCGCCCCTCCCGTGCCGAGTCCACCCGCGGCGGAATGGACGACCACGGCGCCATGGGCACCGACAAGATCTCCTTCTGATCACGACCGGTCCCCACCCACAACCCACACCACCCACGACGCGGGCCCATCGGCCCGCGTCTTTCATTTTTTCCTGCCCCGCCCGCACGATCCCCACGCGCAGACCGCGCCAATCCCAGGCCCCGCCCGCAGCACCATTCAGACCGCCCCCCGATCCCCACCGGAACCCCGCCCACCCCCATCCCCGTATCCTCTTCCTGCACGGCAACCGCTCGATCAGCACATCGCCAGGAACGAAAGCACGAACAGGATCGCAAGTCGACGACGGTGCCCATCAAACTGAAGGACGAAATTCGTGGCATTGATCGCAAGCATGGTCTCGTGTCTCCGGTTGTGGTCCCGGGCCGCCCGGCGTTCCCGCCGTCTGCCCGCTCGTGTCTCCCATACACCGAAACAAGCGGTGTGCCACACCGGTTGCAGGGGCACGATCGCCCACGAATCCGCATCCCACCCGCCCCACCCGTCCGAGAACCGCCCCCGACGCCCCGTCGGGTTGCGCAGCGTGTTCACACCACGCAACACACACCGTCGCACCGCGCCCACGCGTCAACGCCGCTCCACGACCGAGAACACCTCGATCCCCGCGCGCCCGCGCCCCATCGCCCACCGCCGTCCCCTGCACGCCCTGGCCTGCCTCCTCCTCGCCGCCACCGCACTCCCCACCACGGCCCACGCCGAGACCCCGTCACCCGCGACCGCCATGCAGGCCTACCGGACCATCGAGCCGTGGATCCGCGAATGGTCCATCCCCGCAGAGCCCGTCCCGTTCCCGGACCCCAACGCCGCCACCGACGATCTCGGGCTCGCCGTCCTCCGCGCCGACGCCGCGCCCCAGCACCTCCCGGGAGTCGCGGTCATCCTCCGCCTCTCCGGGCGCGTCCTCGGCCGCGGCATCGCCTTCGCCGATGACAACACCGCCCTCTGGCGCGCTACCCGCCTTGCCTGGCAGGATGCCGATGCCAACCTCCCGGTCCCGCGCGATGCCCTCCGCGATCGGCGCGCACAGGAGATCGCGCAGCGACTGACCATCTCCATCGAACTCGCCGCACAGCCCATCCCCGTCACCGACGACTCATTCGAATCGCTCGACTGGCGCGCCACCCCCGGCGCCGCCGGCGTCGCCATCCGCCGCGCCGACCGATGGGATGCCACATTCCCTTCAGAACTCGCCCTCCGAGCCCAGCCCATCGGCACGGCCCTCCGCGTCCTCGCACACGCCGTCGATCCCTCCATCGAATCGCTCGCCCAACTCCGCGAACGCGTCGGCGTGCCGTACCACTTCAAGGCCACCCACCTCGCACAGATCGAACCCGAACTCGCCCCGGAGTTCCTCCACCGTGCCGGACGCCTCGTGCTCCTGAGCGCTGTCGATGTCCCCGCGCTCCACGCCGCCGGCGCATCCATGGCCGCGAACCTCATCCGCCAGCGCTGGCGCGGCGCCGAGCCCCACGGGCTCCATGGCGAGGTCCACGCACCCAGCGGGCGATACCGCCAGCACATCGCGCCACCACCCGAGCAGGCCATCGTCGCCCTCGCGCTCGCCACCTTCGCCAACACCGACGGCGTCGATCCCATCACCCGCCAGCGCGTCGCGCAGGCCGCCGCCGACATACTCGAACACCTCGCCGAGACCACCGAACACGAGAAAGAACCACTCGCCGACCCGACCGACGCCGCGCTCATCGTTCTCGCCGCCATCGAGACCATCAAGGCCGAAGCCCCGCTCACCGACCCCGCCCGCGAACTGCTCGACCGCGCCGCCAACGCCATCGACGCCGCCGCCACCGACCTCCGCCAGGACCCCACGCTGCTCTCCACCGTCCGCCGATCCGTCATCGCCGCCGCCCTCGCCCGAGCCGCCGCTTACCACGAACGCGCTGCAGACCCCGAACGCGCCAACGCCGCCCGACGCGACGCCACCGCCCTCACCAGGCAGCTCTACCTCGAGAACGATGCCGGCTCCATCATCGCGCTCATGCCGTGGGCCGTCTGGGCCAGCCAGTCACTCGCCGACCAGCGCGATCCCGACGCCGACCGCGATGACAATCAGGAGCCCATCGGCGCCGCACTGCTCGAGGAAATGCGCCACCAGCTCATCAACGCCCAGATCCAACCGGAGGATGTCGCCAACCAGGATGCAGACCTCGTCGGCGGGTTCGTTTTCACACGCGGCCGATCACTGCTCCCCAACTGGCAGTCCATCCGTCCCACCATCGGGCTCGCCGCCATGCTCGCCACCCCAGACCTCACCCCCGACGATCAGTTCATGCCCGCGCTCTCCACCGTGCGCAGCGCCCTCCGCTTCACCCTCCAGCTCCAGGTCACCGACGCCGAAGCCGCCTTCTACGCCGAGCCCGATCGCTCCCTCGGCGGCGTCCGCCGCTCGCCGTGGAACCACGAGGTCGCGCCCGACGCCACCGCGCTCGCGCTGCTCGCCGTCGCGCAGACACTCGACGCCGTCGCCGACTGGTCCAGCCGCCGCCCGCCCATCGCCCCCATCCCCGCCCCCACCACCCCGCCGACCCCAACCCCCTGAATCCCCGGATCGCCGCTCACCCCGCGACACCGTCCGATTCCGGGACCATCCACCCGCCCGCGGGCCCCCTCCATCCACCGATCCCCCCGCGATCACCCCCACCAGGGGCCAATCACGCACCCGATCCGCCCCATCAGGCAACCCGCCCGCGCCGCCGCCCGAATCGGAACAAGGTGGTATTCCCATCCGTTCGCCCGTAGGGTGCCAGTACAGTCGATATCAAGGGGCATCCCCCGATACGCCCCCGACACACCTCGGACCCGCCGCTCGCCCCATCGAGCCCGCGAAGTCCGGGCGTCCAGATCGCCGCGAAGAAGGAGTGATCGAATGAACACCGTTGCCCGCCTCGCTCGCACAGCCTCCATCGGCGCACTCGCCGCGATCGCGCTCAGCGCCACCGCGCTCGCGCAGTCCGGGCCGCGCCCCACCACCGCGCAGCTCGATCCCAACACCGCCGGAGCGCCACAGGCCATCATCCGCGACCCGAGGGCTCTCAACATGGAACGCCTCCTCCGACCCATCAGCTTCGAGGTCGAGGATGCACGCCTCGAGAATGTCATCAACTTCATCCGCGATGTCACCGATGCCGACATCGAACCCCTCTGGGTCGACGATCGCATGGTCGAAGGCCTCTCCAAGGATGAGCTCGTCACCATCAAGATCGAGAATCTCCCCGCCCTCTCGGCCATCGAACGCCTCCTCCGCCAGGTCACCGACGAATTCGACGCCGGAACCTGGCAGTTCGCCGAGACCGGCCAGCTCCAGATCGCGCCACGCTCACGCCTCAACAGGATCACCGAACTCAAGATCTACGACATCAACGACCTGACCTTCCAGCTCCGCAGCGTCGACAACATCCCCTCCATCGACCTCTCCAGCATCGGCCAGGGCGAGGGCGGCGGCGGGGGCGGCGGCGGCGGGCCCTTCGAAGAAGACGAGGAAGACGACGAAGACCGCCCCAGCCAGGCCGAACTCGCACGCCAGCTCGTCGACATCATCCAGACCTTCGTCGAGACCGAGCAGTGGGAGGACAACGGCGGCACCGCCGGAACCATCCGCTACTTCCGCGGCGCACTGCTCATCCGCGCCCCGGATTACATGCACCGCCAGATCGATGGATACCGCTGGTGGACCGACCGCCGCGTCGCCGTGAACATCCGCGGCCTCGCCTTCCCGGATGAAACCCCCGAGGCCAAGGCGCGCCGCGCCGCCGAGGAACGCCGCCGCCTCGCCGAGGAAGAACGCGAACGCAAGCGCCAGGAATTCGAACGCCGCCGCCAGGAGCGCGAGCGCAACCGCGGCTGATCACCAGCGATCAACACCGGCAACCAAACCCTCCCGCACGATCATCAAAGAACCCCGCCACACGACCGCGCCCCGCGCGGTCGTCTTTAGCTTTCCAAAGGCTCCGCGAACCGATCACATCCCCAGCGATCGATTCCGATCTTCACGCCCTCGGTTGGGATGGGCCTCCGGCCCATCTCCTCATCCGTGTCTACTTCGGTTCTGAAACGAGGCCTTAGCCCGCTAGGCGTTGAGGTTTGCAAACGGCCTACAGCCGAACGCCTCAGCGAACTCTTGGATCATCCTCCGCTCGACCTCACGGGGATCGGCATTCGGAGTGAGCTTCCAGCACACGACCAGATCATCCGAATCGGGAAGGTGCCAGGTGTAGCGCCCGCCCCAGTGTCCGACCGGCCGACCTGCCCCGAAATCGAGGTATTGTCTGAGCCGCGATCGTAAGGTCGCTGACTTGCCGGGCGCACCCGCCTTGCCGATGTAGACGATCTTCGAACCCGGAACCCACTTTGCCTCCAACACATCGAGCCTGACGCTCGGGTCTCTGCCCTTGAAGTGGCCGCCGGTGCTGACCTCCAAGAAATTCGGAACGCCCTCTGCCATCCGCAGCATGATGTAAACGCCGAGATCGCCGCTCTTCCCGGGCACGCTCGCCAGCTTGCAGTCGCGAAGATCGCGAACCTTGACGAAGCCGGTGAAGCCGTCGGCGCGGAGGCCGTCGACGTTCGCATACCAGGGTGTTGACATGAGCGCCCTTAGAGTTGATTGAATAAGCGCCTTCTAACTCCGTCGGCAGACCATGCGATGCGGAACTCCGTTGAGCACGACCTTGGGACCATGATAGGGAATATCCGGTGAGGAAGAGTACTCCGGCACAAGAATCTTCGTGCCCACCACGCGGAGGCTGACCGTGGCCCGGCGTTTCGCGTCCATTCCCGCGACAGCCCCCGCGACCCGATCAGAACCGTAGATCTCGTCTCAGAACCCTCCCACGCTTGGTGGGATGGGCCTCCGGCCCGTCTCCTCATCCGCTTCCACTTCAGTCCGAAACGAGGTGTCAGATCCACCGCTTCCACCACAGCAGCGCCGCCATCCCAAGCCCCAGCACAACCAGGATCACCATCACCCACACGAACCCCCAGGGCGTCTCCGCCCCCGGGATCCCGCCCACATTGATCCCCAGGATCCCGGTGATCAATGACAACGGCAGGATGATCACCGCCACCACCGACAGCACATACATCCGCTGGTTCAGCGTCTCGGCCAGCCGCGATGCGATCTGATCCTGCGCCACCAGCGCACGCTCACGGCACGCATCCAGGTCCTCCACATCCCGCCGAACCTGCTGCGACAGCTCGACGCAACGCTCGCGATGGCTGTCCAGCATCTGCGCTGCCTGCACCCGAGACAACGCCTCGAGCGCAGCGCACTGCGGCTCCAGGAACCGCCGGAAGTTCGACGCCTCGCGCCGCAGCCGCCCAAGCATCTCACGCTCACCGCCCGACACCCGCCCGTCGATCACCGCATCCTCGATCTCCGCCAGCACCTCCTCGATCCGCTCCAGCGCCGGCTCCATCCGCGCTGTCAGCCGCTCGGCCAGGTGCACCACCAGACCCATCGGCGTCGTCGGCCCGGACTCCTCATCACCGAACGCCTCCCCCGCATCGCCCACCGCGCGAAGCTGGTACGAAGACACCGACACCACCCGCCCGGCGCCCACCCACATCCGCAGCGCCAGCATGTCCGATGCATCCGCCCCGGGATTCAGGTTCGCGCCCCGCAGGATCACCACCGTCCCGGTCGGCGTCGACAGCACCCGCGGACGCGTGTCCTCCGCAAGCATCGCCTCCGTCGCGTGCGCGGTGATCTCCGGATCGTCCCAGATCGCCGAGAAAGTCGCCGGGTCCAGCCGGTCCAGGTGATGCCACCGCAGCACCGCCGCCCCCGCGCCTCCACCATCCCCATCCACCGCGCCCAGCGGCAGCGCATCAAACGAGAACCGCTCACCCCCCGCGCGCAAACCCATCCCGAACGCACGCACGCGCGCCGCCCCCGACCACCCGGATGCAGACCCATCCGTCTGAACGCTCACCAGCGCAGCCTACCACAACCCCGCCCGACCGCGCTCACACCTCCGGACACACCGATCCGAACGCGCCCAGCAACAGCCCCAGGTCGTCCGAGTCCGTATCGCCATCACCATCCACATCCCCCGCGCACCCCGCACCGAATCCGCCCAGCAGCAGCGCGAGATCGTCCGAGTCCACGCCCCCATCGCCCGTCAGATCGCTCGCACACCCCGCGGGCCCCGGCCCGCAGGGCCCAACCGGCGGCCCACCATCCGGATCGCACGCCACGGGCCGCTCGAACACATACACACCGCCCGTCATGGGCCAGTACGGCTCGCCCGGAACCGTCACCTGCGGCGCGCCCGCCAGCACCTCATCACCAACGATCGCCACGCTCCATCCCAAGTAATCCGTCGGCTCCCAGTATTGCTCATCCGCTGGCAAAGGCTCCCCCGCGAGCAGCACCTCGCCCCGCAACCAACCCTTCACCGGATCATCGACGAACGACAACACCACCCCCTGCGTGCCCATCCCCGACGGGTTCGCACCCCACGCATTGAACGGCCCGCCCGCGACCAGCAACGCCCCCTCCAGCGCCACCGAAAACCCCACCCGCACCGGTGCTTCGCCTACCGGCCCATCCTCAAACACCAGCCCCCATCCCCCGTCCCCATCCCGCTCGAACACGCGCACCCGCCCCTCACCCATGAACTCGCCAAACCCCAGCCCGTTGTTCCGCTCCCCGGGCGCGCCCACCGCGATCCGATCACCATCCACCGACACAGAGGTCCCGAACTCCCCACGATCCCACGCCTCGCTCGAGAGGAGCGTCGCCGTGCGCACGAATGAGCCCCCATGATCCTCGAACACCACCACCGCCCCCGCATCCTCAAGCCCGCCCACCGTCCGGCTCGGCACCCCGCACGCAAGCACATCCCCCTCCAGGTGCATCCGCCGCCCGAGCTGCTCCCAGGTGTTCCCCGCATCCCCAAGCCACAGCACCTCATCCAGCGACCACCCACCGCCCGCGCCGCGCCGGTACACCGCGATCGCCCCCGCGTTCGTCCCCTCCTGATCGTCCGATGGCATCCCCACCAGCAGGCGATCCCCATCGATCTGCACCGTCTCGCCGAAGGTCGTCGGCCCCTCGGGCGGCAGGATCGTCTGCACGAGTTCCCACTCCTCTGCCCCGCGCTCGTACACATACACCTTCGCATCATCGAACCACGACCGCCCGATCACCAGCCGGTCCCCATCGATGTCCGCGTGCACCCCCGCGTTCCCGACGCCCGGCCCAAGATCCGGCATCAGCGTCGCCCCGACGAACCAGTTCCCACCCACCCCATCCCGCTCCAGCACGAACACCGCGCGTTCGGCACCACCCCCCGCCGGAGCGATCGCCGCCACACGCATCCCATCCGTCGCCAGCCCCCGCCCGAAGTGCTGCGAATCCTCCAGCCCCGGCGGAAGCACCAGCCCCCGGTCGAACAACAGGCACCCATCCTCCCCCGCCCACCCCGAACCGCACAAACACAGACTGACAGCAATCGCGCCAATTGGCGCGGACAGGTGTGGGCGTTGCATCTGCTTGCTCCTCAATGCTTTACGAACAATGAAACCAAATGACCACGCCCTATACCCATCCGCCGATGGACTGGTTCCCCGAACGATCGAACCAGTCCGGATTTCCTTCACCCCCATCCAACCCAATGCCCGCGCCCTCCCGCACCCGCATCGAACCTCCGAATCCAACCTCCAAGTTCGGGCGATGTGAGGATGTCCGCCCGCCAACGCCCAGAGCCCGCCCCACCACGGCATAGCATCGCGACCGCCCCCCTCGACCTCTGGATTCCGGGAGATCCCAGTGCCATCGCAGAGCACAAAGCGCACCCCGCGCGCCACCAAAGCCACCACCACCACCAGGCCCATCACCATCGCCAAGCCGGACGCCCAACATCCCGACGCCCCCCTCGGCATCTCCGGCCGCCCACTCCCCACGCGCGACGCCGACAAGTTCCTCCGCTCCATCGTCGTCCGAGGCGCCCGCGAGCACAACCTCAAGAACATCGATGTCGCCATCCCCCGCGACCGCCTCGTCGTTATCACCGGGCTCTCCGGCTCCGGCAAATCATCCCTCGCGTTCGACACCATCTTCGCCGAGGGCCAGCGCAAGTACATGGAGTCCCTCTCCGCCTACGCCCGCCAGTTCCTCGACCAACTCAAGAAACCCGATGTCGACGACATCGAAGGCCTCCCGCCCACCATCGCCATCGAGCAGCGCTCCTCAGGGCACAACCCGCGCTCCACCGTCGCCACCTCCACAGAGATCTACGACTACCTCCGCCTCCTCTTCGCCCGCACCGGCACCCCCACCTGCTGGATCCCCACCAAGACCAAGAAGGACGGCACCATCACCGCCCGCTGCGGCGCCACCATCGCCGCATCCAACCCCTCGCAGATCACGGATGCCGTCACCGCCCTCCCCGAGGGCACGCGTCTCATGGTCATCGCGCCCATCGTCCGAGGCAAGAAAGGCTTCCACAAGGAAGTCGTCGATGCCATGGTCAAGCAGGGCTTCATCCGCGCCCGCGTCAACGGCAACATCATCGACCTCCGCGAAGCCATCAAGGACGAATCCGAGAACCCCCTCAACCTCGGCCGCTACGAGAAACACGACATCGAGGCCGTCGTCGACCGCATCGTCGTCAAGCCGGATGCCCGCCAGCGCCTCGCCGAGTCCGTCGAAACCGCCCTCCGCATCGCCATGGGCTCCGTCATCATCTCCGTCGACAACGAAGGCGCCTGGACCGACACCACCTACTCCGAGCACTACGCCTGCCCCATCCACCCCGAGGCCGCCCTCGAGGAACTCGAACCGCGCCTCTTCTCCTTCAACTCGCCCCACGGCGCATGCCCCAAGTGCCACGGCCTCGGCGCCATCCACGAATTCGACGAAGACCTCGTCGTCCCCGACTACGACAAGGCCTTCAGCCGCGGCGCCATCCAGCCATGGAAGAAGAACGGCCCCGGCGGCATGATCTACCCGCGCCGCCTCCGCTGGTGGTGCAAGGCCTTCGGCATCGACCAGCACGCCACCCCCAACGACCTCGACGATGCCCTCTGGGAAATCCTCCTCCGCGGCACCGACCCCGTCCAGGAAAAAGAGTGGGGGGCCCAGTGGCCCGGCGTCATCCCCATGCTCGCCCAATGGTTCGAGAACACCGAGAGCCAGTGGGTCCGCGAGCACCTCCAGCAGTACATGACCGAGAAGCTCTGCCCCGACTGCCGAGGCGACCGCCTCCGCATCGAGGCCCTCTCCGTCCACCTCACCACCAAGGCCAAACTCCCCGACGAGGTCCTCCAGGCCCGCGCCGCCCACGCCCTCTCATCCAACCCCCACCAGCTCAACATCGCCGACTTCACCCGCCTCAACATCGCCCAGGCCCTCACCGTCATGGAAGGGCTCGACCTCACCGCCGAACAGCTCCAGATCGCCGAGCCCATCGTCCGCGAGGTCAGCGCCCGCCTCGGCTTCCTCGCCTCCGTCGGCCTCGAATACCTCTCGCTCTCACGCAAAACCGCCACCCTCTCCGGCGGCGAGGCCCAGCGCATCCGCCTCGCCACGCAGGTCGGCTCCGGGCTCGTCGGCGCGTGCTATGTCCTCGACGAACCCACCATCGGCCTCCACCAGCGCGACAACAACCGCCTCATCCGAACCCTCCGCCACCTCGCCGACATCGGCAACACCGTCATCATCGTCGAGCATGATGAAGAGGTCATCCGCTCCGCCGACCACATCCTCGACATCGGCCCCGGCCCCGGCGTCCACGGCGGCCGCGTCATCGCCGAGGGCACCATCGACGACATCGCCGCAAACCCCAACTCCATCACCGGCGCCTACATCTCAGGGCGAAAGTCCATCCCCGTCCCCGCCCAGCGCCGCCCCATGAGCGACAAAAAGGCTCTCACCATCAAGGGCGCGAAAGAAAACAACCTCAAGAACATCGACGCATCCTTCCCCCTCGGCGGCATCGTCTGCGTCACCGGCGTCTCCGGATCCGGCAAGTCCACCCTCGTCAACGAGATCCTCCTCAAGGCCGTCCTCCGCGAACTCAACGCCCACCGCAACAAGCCCGGCCAGCACACCCGCATCAACGGCCTCCACCACATCGACCGCGTCATCGAGGTCGACCAGTCGCCCATCGGCCGAACCCCACGCTCCAACCCCGCCACCTACACCGGCTTCTTCGACGATGTCCGCCGCCTCTTCACCTCCACCAAAGAAGCCAAGATCCGCGGCTACCAGCCCGGCCGCTTCTCATTCAATGTCAAGGGCGGCCGCTGCGAAGCCTGCCAGGGCCAGGGCGTCAAGAAAATCGAGATGCACTTCCTCCCCGATGTCTTCGTCGAGTGCGAGGTCTGCAAGGGCACCCGCTTCAACCGCGAAACCCTCGATGTCACCTACCGGGGCAAGAACATCGCCCAGGTCCTCGCCATGACCGTCGAGGAAGCCTGCGACTTCTTCGAGAACCACCCCAAGATCCTCCGCTTCGTCCAGTGCCTCCGCGATGTCGGGCTCGACTACATCACCCTCGGCCAGCCCTCCACCACCCTCTCCGGCGGCGAGGCCCAGCGCATCAAACTCGCCACCGAACTCGGCAAGGGCGTCAACCACCACGGCCTCGCCACCGGCCAGCACACCCTCTATGTCCTCGACGAACCCACCACCGGCCTCCACTTCGAAGACATCGCCAAACTCATCAGCGTCCTTAACCAACTCGCCGACCAGGGCAACACCCTCATCGTCATCGAACACAACCTCGATGTCATCAAATGCGCCGACTGGCTCATCGACCTCGGCCCCGAAGGCGGCGACAACGGCGGCACCCTCGTCGCCACCGGAACCCCCGAACAAGTCGCCAAGGCCAAGTCCAGCTACACCGGCCAATTCCTCAAGGGCATGCTGAACTGACCCTCCCCATCTTCGCCAGCACCGCACTTGTGGTGGCACCAGTCTTCGGTGGCACCGGTCTCCGACCGGTGTCTTCCGCCCGCACGATGCAAAGAGCGCGAGCCCCCATCGGGGCCCGCGTTCATTTCTTCACCACCCCCTCCCCACCCTCACGGACACGAACTCCCAAACAACCCCAGCAGGAGCCCCAGGTCGTTCGACCAATCGTTCGAATTGTTCACCCCATCGCCACCCACATCGCCCGCGCACGCCGTTGGCGCCACCGGCGTGCTCCCCGCGTACCCCAGCCGATCGCGCCACGCCGTGATCGCATCGACATGCTCATCCAGCGGCGTGTCCAGCAGCGGGAACGACACGCCATTCAGAAACAACACAGAAACCACCCCGGAATCCAGCCCGCCCGACTCATCCACACCCACCGCCATTGAAATCCAACCCCCCCGATTCCATACTCCCAAGAATGGATCAACCGTCGATCGAAGAGATCCGCCGCGAACTCGCCGCCACCCGCCAACGCCTCGACGACCTCGACGCCCGCCTCCGCACGCTCGAATCGCCCGCTGAGCCCCACGCACCCCACCCGGCGCCCCCCACCCCCCGCACCACCACGCTCAGCGTGCTCGCATCACCGCCCTCCAGCACACCG
>JBQLZO010000016.1:0-28808 GCA_052168315.1 Phycisphaerales bacterium
GGAACCGTTGAATCCCCACCGCCGACCGTCGGCGTCGTGCGGGGGGGATCGCCAGTAGCATACCCGTGATCGGCCACCGCCCGGCCCCCCCCCACCCCCCCTGCGCCAAGTCTCCATTCTCCGCTCGCGCATCGCCCCCCATCCACCGGCACACCCACCCACGACGCCGTCACCCCGGCAGGCACGACTCCCCCGCATGCGATGGCCCAACCCATTCCGAGGTGTGGACCGCCCGCGCGAGGTGTGGGCGTGGGGGATGTTCGATCTGGCGAATCAGTCGTTCACGCTGCTGATCAACACTCTGTTGTTTTCGATTTTTTTCCGCGAGGTGGTGATGGGCGGGGATGACCGGGCGGATTTCGTCTGGTCCCTGTTCGCGTCGGTGAGCACGCTGATCGTCGTGGTGCTGTCCCCGATTGTCGGGGCGTTCGTTGATGAGCATCGGTGCAAGAAGCCTGCGCTGATCACGAGTGCGGTGTGCTGCGCTGCGCTGACCTGCTGCCTGGCGTTGCTTCCGGCGGTGGGTGGTGGTGGGGCTGGTGGTGGTGCTGGGGGGGGCGGGGTGTCGCTGGCGTGGGCGATCGCGATCGCAGCGCTGGTGTATGTGCCGGCGAACATCGCGTTCAATCTCGGGGAGAACATCCTCGCGGCGTTTCTTCCTGAGATCGCGCGGCGGGACAACATGGGTCGGGTGTCGGCGATCGGGTGGACGATGGGGTACATCGGGGCGCTGCTGGTGCTGGGGGTGGCGATGGCGCTGTTCCCGCTGCTGGGGATCCAGTCGCCGAGCGACTGGCGGCCGTTGTTGCTGTTCGCGGGCGTGTGGTTCGCGGTGAACATGCTCCCGACCGCGCTGTTCCTGAAGGAGCGGACGGCGGGCGATCGGACGATCGAGGCGGGGTCGGTGGCTGGGGTGGCGCTGGGTGGCGTGCGGTCGGCGGTGCGATCGTCGTTCGGTCGGCTGGCGAGATCGGCGAAGGACATCCGGCGATTCAAGGATCTGTTGATCGTGCTGTGCGGGTTCCTGATCTACGGGATGGGGATCCAGACGATCATTTTCTTTGCGGGGCTGATCGCGCGGAATGACTTTGCGTTCCAGGACACGGAGCTGGTGGGGTTCTCGGCGGTGCTGGCGCTGGTGGCGGGGATCGCGGCGGCGACGACGGGGGCGTTCCAGGATCGGATTGGTCACAAGGCGACGATCATGGGGTACCTGTCGCTGTGGGTTGCGACGGCGCTGGGGATGGCGTTCCTGGCGCACTACCACGCGACGGCGAGCGATCCTGCGAAGTGGCCGGTGTGGATTCTGGGTGTTGGGATCGGGCTTGGGCTGGGCGGGATCGGCACGGCGACGCGTGCGATCGTGGGTGTGTTCACGCCGAGCGCTCGGACGGCGGAGTTTTTCGCGCTGTGGGGGCTGACCTACAAGCTGGCGGCGGTGATCGGGCTTCCGATCTTCGGCGTGGTGCGTTCGTGGATCGGGTCGGTGGCTTCGGCGCTGGTGCTGGCGGGGTTCTTCGTGGTGGGCGGCGCGATCCTGGCGGGCGCTTCGGTGGCGCGCGGGATGGGCGCTGCCCGCGACGAGGATGATGCGGTGGCGCGGGGCGCGGGCGCGGTGGATGCGGGCGCGCCGGGCGGCGCGGCGATGGCGGTTGGCGGAGCTGGTGGTGCTGGGGGGGCTGGGGGGGCTGGGGGGGGTCAGCCGCCGACGCGGTAGACGCCGGTGGCGCGGATGGTGAGGACCTGGGCGCTCTGGCGCGGTCCGACGGTGCCGACGACGATGACCTCATCGAGCGGGTCGAGCGCGAGTCCAGCGCCGGTGTCGATGGTGCGGCCTTCTGCGTCGACGAGCTGGACGGTGGCGGAGTGGGCGGTGATGGTCTCGGGTGTGTCGCAGCAGTAGTCCCACGGGGAGGGGCAGCTGTCGTGGGCTTTCTCGCCGCAGTGCGGGAGGCTGAGGTCGACGATGGTGAAGACGGGGCTCTCATCGGAGATGGGTTCCATGCGTCCGCCGATGCGGCCACGGAGGATGAGGGAGTCGCCTTCCTTGGCCGAGTCCTTGGCGGCGACGATGCCGACATCGCCTGCGGGGGCGCTGGTGAGGATCCATGCCTTGGCGGGGTCTGACTGGGATGAGGCCTGGGCGCCGGATGATCCGGCGTTGGAGCCTTCGGGCTGCGAGGGGCTCTCGTTCGAACAGCCCGTGATGGAGAGGGCGGCGGTGAGGAGGGCGGTGGTGAGGAGTGGCTTGGTCATGGCGATTGCCTTTCGTTTGTGGCGCGCCGGCGGGCGCGCCGGGTTCAGAATGATTTGAGCGCTTCCGGGATCGGCAGTCGCAGGCAGCGCACGGCCGGTGGGATGGCTCCGACGATACCGACGAAGAGTCCTCCCCCGATTCCCGCGAGCATGACGGCGGCGTCGATGACGATGGCGAAGGCGCCCATGGAGAAGCGGACGGCGATGCCATCGAGGAGCAGGAGCCCGAGGGCTGCGCCGATGACGACGCCGCAGGCGGAGGCGAAGAGGGATTCTTCGGCGAGGTTGATGACGATGGCCCGGCGGGTGTAGCCGAGGGCGCGGAGCATGCCGACTTCGCGGACCCGGGCGGCGAAGGCGGCGTACATGGTGTTGAGCCCGCCGAGGATGCCACCGGAGGCGATGAGGATGGCGGTGACGATGACCATGATGCGGATGGGTCCGTAGAAGGATGCGATGGATGCGTAGTAGTCGCGCTGGCGGATGGCGGTGATCTCGAGGTCGAGCCTGCTCTTTGCGAACAGGTCGACATCGGGGAAACGGGCCTGGTCGAGGGTGACGATGACGCAGGAGAGTGTTGCGGATCGGTTGGTGGCGATCTGGAGGTCCGTGAGCGGGATCCAGATTTCCGCGTCCATGACGGTGTTGGGGGCCGTGAAGCGTCCGACGATGGTCCAGTCGCGGTTGTCGAAGTGGAGTGTTCTGCCGAGGGCGAGGCGTGCATCGGGGAGCCCGAGGCGGGTTGCGGCGAGCGCACCGACCATGAGTTCTTCAGCGCCGGCGCTTGGAGCGCGGCCTTCGACGATCTCGACCTCGGGGTGGACGAGGAGGGCGACGGGTCGGACGCCGCGCATGACGGCGAGGCGGTCGGTTTCGGAGTCGGCATCCTCTCGGATGGGGAGCGCGGCGTGGATCTCGGGCGAGGCGTAGAGGACGCCGGCGCGTTCTTTCAGGCCGGGGATGCTGGCGGCGGCGATGCCCTCGACGGAGGCGTCGATCTGTGATCGTTCGACGCCTTCCTCGCTGCCGGTGCCGATGATCATGACATTCTCGTGGAGGCCCTGGTCCTGGGTGAGTGTGAGCTGCATGCCGCGGACGAATCCGCCGGCGGCGAGGATGAGCAGGACGACGAGGGATGAGCCGATGAGCGATGCGGCGAGGCGGATGCCGCTTCGGCCGAGGTTTCTGAAGGCGTAGTGGAATGGGAGCTGTCGCATCGAGGGGAATCCTTGGGGGATTGGGTGCTCAGGCGGCGCGGAAGCACTCGGCGATCTCGCGGCGGGAGGCCTGCCATGCGGGGACGAGGCCGGCGAGGATGCCGATGACGCCGCAGACGGCGATGCCGGTGAGCAGGAGCGTGGGTCCGGCGACGATGGGGATGGAGGTTCCCTCGACGGAGAGTGCGAAGCTGCCGAATCGCGCGACGGCGAGCGCGATGGCGGCGCCGAGGGCGCCGCCGACGAGCGAGAGGGCGATGCCTTCGAGGATGATCAGCGCGGCGACGAGGCGGGAGGAGTATCCGAGGGTCTGGAGGACGGCGTGCTCGGAGATGCGGCTCTGGACGCCGAGGACGATGGAGTTTCCGACGAGTGCGAGGACGGCGGCGAGGCATCCGAGCCCGAGCCAGCGGGCGAAGCCGACGAGCTCGATGACATCCTGGGCCATGCGGCCGATGAAGGCTTTTTCGCTGAAAGTGGCGGTGGGCTCCTGCGCGTAGCTGAACTGCGCATCGATTTCCTTGCTGATGCGGTCGATGGCGTCGGGGTCGTCGACCTTGACATTGAACTGGGTGACGATGCCGAGCTGGTCTCGGCCGGCGAGCTGGACGAACTCGAGCGCGGTGTAGGCGACATTCTGGTCCTGGGGGTCGTCGGATTTGACGATGCCGGCGACATAGGCGGTGATGCCGGCGGCGTCGAAGGTCATGCCGGGTCTGAGGCCGCGGCGGTCGGCGAGGGTTTTGCCGAGCAGCGCGGCATCTGTCCGTCTGAGCCAGTCTTCGGCGGAGCCGCTGACGATCTCGAGGTTGCGTCCGGCGCCGCGGAGGAAGGCTTCCTTGGGGACACCGCGGAAGGTGACGACATCGAGGCTGGTGCGGCAGTTGGAGACGACGATCTTCATGGGCGTGACCTGTGTGACGCCGTCGACGCTTTCGATGCGCCGCTGGTAGTCCTGCGGGAGCTGGCTGGTGGCGGGGCAGTAGCGGTCCTCGCGGTAGACGACGAGGGTGGATTCGCCGGCGGTGGCTGTGGTGGCGATGCGGACGCCCTGGTTCATGGCCTGGACGCCGGTGAAGAGGAACATCGCGATGGCGATGCCGAGGATGGTCAGCAGTGAGCGGACGCGGTGGCGTGTGACCTGGCGGAAGACATAGGGGATGCAGCGGAGGATTGTCATGCGAGGGCCTCCTCGGTGCGCTCGGCGGGGGACTTGTCGGTGCTCTGGGTGACGAGTCGCCCCTTGTCGAGGTGGAGGGTTCTGCGGGCGAATTCGGTGGTCTTGGGGTCGTGGGTGACCATGATGATGGTTTTGCCGAGCTGTTCGTTGAGCTGGCAGAGCAGCTGCATGACGGCGAGCGCGGAGGGCTTGTCGAGGTCGCCGGTGGGCTCATCGGCGACGAGGATGCGTGGGTCGGTGACGATGGCGCGTGCGATGGCGACGCGCTGTTCCTGGCCGCCGGAGAGCTGTCGTGGGTAGTGGTCGGCGCGGTCGGAGATGCCGACGCGTTCGAGGGCTTCGGTGATGCGTTCGTGGCGTTCGCGGCGGGTGATCGGGTGCAGGAGGAGCGGGAGTTCGACATTCTCGTAGGCGGTGAGCACGGGGACGAGGTTGTAGAGCTGGAAGACATAGCCGACATGGGTGGATCGCCAGGCGGCGAGCTTGCGCTGGTTGAGTGTTGAGATGTCGGTGCCGTCGATGATGAGCGACCCGCGGGTGGGCGAATCGATGCCGGCGATGAGGTTGAGGAGGGTGGTCTTGCCGCTGCCGCTGGGGCCCATGAGGGCGAGGAAATCACCCGCGGGGACCTGGAGGTCGAGCGCATCGAGGGGGCGGATGATGGAATCGCCCTTCCTGTACTCGCGGGTGAGTTGTCGGCATTCGATGAGGGTCATGAAGCGCCTCCTTCGGATTGGGTGCGGATGCGGACGCGCTGGTCATCGCGGAGGCCCTCGGCGTCGATGGCCAGGAGGGCGCCGGGGGCGAGGTCGGCGGTGATGAGGACCCATGGATCGCGGCGCTCGAGGGTGGTGACCTCGACGGCTCTGATGATGCCGCGGCCGGCCTTTCGCTGGGTGACCTCGTAGACGCGGGGGGTGCCGTCGTGCTGGTGGATGGCACGGGGGTCGACCATGACTCGCCCCGCAGCCCCCCCAAGTTCCCCCCCACTTCCTTCACGGCTCGCGCTCGAAGGGGCGGATTGGGATGAGCCGCGTGGGAGCGCGGCGGATCCGGGGGCGCTGCCGGGCGCATCGGGGAGGAACTTGACGCGGGTGAGCATCTCGGGGCGGAGGATGGGGGCGGGGTCGATGATGCGGACTTTGAATTCGAGGGTGTTCTTCTGGAGGTCGGCCTCGTGGGTGGACCGGATGACGATGCCCTGGAAGATGCGGTCGGGGAGGACCTCGACGATGACCTCGCAGGATTGGCCGACGACGACATGGGCGGCGTCGGCGAGCGGGACATCAACGCGGACCTGGAGGCGCTGCGGGTCGTAGATGTGGAGGATCTGGGCCGAGGCGGGATCGTCCATCATGATGGCGACCTTGTCGCCGGGGGCCTTGAGGCGCCGCTGGACGAATCCGCCGACGGGTGCGGTGATGGTCATGCGTTCGAGTTCGAGTGCGGCCTCATCGCGCTGGGCCTCGGCGTGCAGGAGGGCGGCGCGGGCGCTTTCGAGGGCCGCGGAGGCGGTGTCGAGGCGGCGGCGGTCTTCGATGCGGAGGTCGAGGTCGCGCTGGGCAGCGCGGAGTTCTGCGCGGAGGCGGTCGGCGCTGGCGGTGAGGATCGGCTCGCGGGCGCGGAGGGCATCGAGGTCGGCGCGCTGGGCGTGCCAGCGCTGGCGGGCGAGGATGAGTTCGATCTCGTTGGTGGCGCCGGCTTCGGTGGATCGCTGGATGCGCTTGAGTTCCTCGGCCAGGCCTTCGAGGCTTGCTTCGGCGGAGGCGATGAGCGCGGGGAGTCGGGCGAGTTCGCCCTCGGCTTCGAGCAGGGCCGCGCGGCCGGTCTCGGTGGCCCGTTCGAGGGCGACGGGCTCGTTCCATGCCTGCTCGGCGGCGGTGCGTTCGGATTCGGCGGCGCGGACACCGGCGCGGGCGAGGGCGACTTGAGCCTCGGCGCGGCGGAGCAGGAGGCGGGCATCGTCATCGACGAGGCGCGCGATGACCTGGCCGGGCTCGACGCGGTCGCCTTCGAGCGCTTCGATGGATGCGATGATGCCATCGGTGAGGGCGGTGCAGGCGATGAGGTAGGGCTCGGCCTCGAGCCAGCCGGGGGCCTGGACGGTGATGGTGGCGCGGGGTCGCTGCGGAGCGGGCGGCGCGGATGGGTCGGGTTGGGTGGGCGTGGATTGGGCGGTGGGCTGGCTGGCGCTTGGGTCGGCGCGGTCGAAGACCGCCTGTGTGACGGTGACCTCGCGGGCCGGGCTGAGCACGGGCCAGAGGCTCCATGCGAGCAGCGCGGCGGCGATGGTTCCGATGGTGATGGGGGCGATGAGCGCGAGGCGTCGGCCCGCGGGGGGCTCGATGCGCGGCGGGCGCGCCGTGCGCTGTGAGGGGGTCATGGGGTGTGTCTCCGAGAGTTCCGGCGATGGCGGTGCGCCCGGCGCGCACCGCATCCATCAGATGGATGCCGGATGTCTCGGAGGACGGCAGAGTTCGTCGAGGTGGCCGTGGGCGCGGAGGTGCTGCTCGGTGGCGGGGGGCGCGGGGAGCGCGGCGACAATGATTCGGCCCGGCGCGGGTTCGACGGTGGCGACAGGGGCCTTCACGACCCCGCAGCAGGGAAGCGGGCAGTCGCAATCTTGGCAGGGAGTGTGGGGTGGGCGGTCGTTGTTGTTGGTGTTGTTGCTGTTGTCGGTGGTGGTGCTTGATCTGTCGGTGCCGGCGAGGTCGGTCTTGCTGGGGAGTGATGTTGTGATGCATCCAGCGCAGCAGGCGGTGCCGGGGGCGGGCTGGTGGGAGCTGGCGGTCGCGACCGCGTGGAGGTGGGATTGGTTGGTGAGGGGAGCGCTGGTGGCGCTGGGTGCGGTGCGGTGGCATCCGCATGGGCCGGGCATGGCGAGGAGCAGCGGGTGGCCGCCGAGGGCGATGCCGAGCACGACCAGGATGGCGATCAATCGCATCATCACTGCATGGATTCTATCACTCGGCGGGAGTGGATCATTCCGCGGTTCCTGGTGTTGGGGTGCGAATATCCCCCGAACATGTCGGGTTGGGCGTGGAATGTGTGTCCGGCGTGGGCCCGCCGGGCCGCACTGGATGCGGGGCCTCGGATCGGGAGCGGCGGCTCGGTTGGTGCGGATATAGGGCCGGGGGGTGTGGTGCGATCACGGGCACAATGTGCCGAAGGCGCTGAGGAGGATGGCGAGGTCGTCGGAGTCGATGTCGCCGTCCTGATCTGAATCGCCGGGGCAGGAGGGGCGGACGGCGATGACGGCGGGGTCGCTGATGGCGCTGCCGGCCACACTTGTCACGCCGACCGTGTAGACGCCCACATCCTGCATCGTGGCGGTGATCGTGAGCGTGGGCGACTGGGCGCCCGAGATGTTGCCGCCGTCGGTCAGCGGCACGCCGTCCCGGGACCACTGGTAGGCCAGGGGCAGGGTACCGTTGGCCACCACGCTGAGTTCGTAGATATCACCGCCGACCGGAAGGAGCACGAACGGTGCTGGCTGCGCGGTGATGATGGGCGGCACGGTGCATTGATTCAGCAGCACGCTGACATTGTCACCGAAGACGTTGGCCACGGCCAGGTCGGGGTGGCCGTCGGCGTTGAGGTCGCCGATCGCCACGAACCAGGGCTGGTCGCCCGCGCCGTAGAGGACATCGGCGGCGAAGGTGCCGTTCCCGTTGTTGAGCAGCACGCTGACGGTGCCATCCTGGTTCGCCACGGCCAGGTCGGCATCGCCATCCCAGTCCAGATCGGCGATGGCCACGGAGATGGCCCCGTTGCCCGCGCCGTAGAGCACATCGGGCGCGAAGGTGCCATCGCCGTTGTTAAGCAGCACGCTGACATCGCCGCTCCAGAGGTTCGCGGTGGCCAGGTCGGGGTGGGCGTCGGCGTTGAGGTCGCCGATCGCCACGGACCGGAGCAGTTCGCCGGCGCCGTAGACCACATCGGGCGCGAAGGTGCCATCGCCGTTGTTCAGCAGCACGCTGATGTTGTAGCTGTCGGCGTTCGCCACGGCCAGGTCGGGGTGGGCGTCGGCGTTGAGGTCGGCGATCGCCATGGTCCAGGGGCTAATGCCCGCGCCGTAGAGCACATCGGGCGCGAAGGTGCCATCGCCGTTGTTGATCAGCACGCTGACACCAGCCGTGGGCCCGTTGGAATAGTTCGCCACGGCCAGATCGGGGTGGCCGTCCCCGTCCAGGTCGCCGATCGCCACGGACCATGGCCCGTTGCCCGCGCCGTAGAGCACTTCGGGCGCGAAGGTGCCATCGCCGTTGTTGAGCAGCACGCTGATGGCGTCGCTGAACGCGCAAGCCACTGCCAGGTCGGCGTCGCCATCACCATCCAGGTCGCCGATCGCCACGGACTGGGGCGCATCGCCCGCGCCATAGAAGACAGCGGGCGCGAAGGTGCCATCCCCGTTGTTCAGCAGCACGCTGACATTGTCGCTCGATCGATTCGCCACGACGAGATCTGGGTGGCCGTCTGCGTTGAGGTCGCCGATCGCCACGGCGTAGGGCGAGTCGCCCACTCCGTAGAGCACATCGGGGGCGAAGATGCTCTGCGGGTCGCACGAGCCGGCGTGGGCCGTGCCGGCTGCCATGACCGCACCGGCCGTCGCCGCCGTCACGATTCGCATGGCGAGCCGCATCGGGCGTGAACGCGGTGTGTCCTCACTGCTTCGCTTGGTGATTGCGATATCCATTGCTGGCTCTCTCTTGTTCTCGTGTGAAGGTCACTTACGCGGCCGCGATGCCAAGAGGCACAGGCCCCGGATTCCTCCCTGCGAACACGATACATGTGGTCGAGCCGTGAACCAAAGGAAATCCTCGAGGCCTACGAGCGATCGCATGCGGGTGTCCGAGTTGATGGGGGCTCTGCCCGAGAGATCCCGCGAATGCACGCCCTGGATGTGTTCGCCGAGTGCCGCCCTTGGGCGTGCGGGCGGGTGGGACGCGTGGTGTGTTCGCGTTGGCTTGTCGAGATCGCGACTTCCTCGCAGACGACGGGTCGTGGCACCGGGCAATGGCGGGCTGTGGAGTGCGGTGGCGGATGGCTTACGGGAGGACTGTGCCGAATGCGGCGAGGAGGATGGACAGGTCATCGGAGTCGACATCGCCATCTTGATCGATGTCGCCGGGGCCTGATGAGCGTACGGCGATGACGGCGGCGTCGCTGACAACGCTGCCGGCGGAGTTGCTCACCACAACCTCATACACGCCCTCGTCCTGCGTCGTGGCGATGACCGTCAGTGTCGGGGACTGTGCGCCCGAGATGTTGCCGCCGTCGGTCAGCGGTACGCCGTCCCTGGACCACTGGTAGGTCAGGGGCAAGGTGCCCGAGACGATGACGCTGAGTTCGTAGACATCACCCCCGACCGGGAGGAGCACGAACGGCGCGGGCTGGGTCAGGATCACTGGCGCGAGCAGACATTGGTTCAGCAGCACGCTGATGTTGTTGCTGCCTGCGTTCGCCACGACCAGGTCGGCATCGCCGTCGGCGTCGAGGTCGCCGATCGTCACGGACTGGGGCGCATTGCCCGCGCCGTAGAGCACATCGGGCGCGAAGGTTCCATCGCCATTGTTCAGCAGCACGCTGACATTGTTGCTGGTCCCGTTCGCAACGGCTATGTCGGCGTCACCATCGCCGTCCAGGTCGCCGATCGCCACGGATTGGGGCCTGTCGCCCGCATCGTAGAGGACATCCTCGGCGAATGTGCCGTCCCCATTGTTCAGCAGCACGCTGATGTTTTCGCTGCCCCAGTTTGCGGTGGCCACATCGGCGTCGCCGTCGCCGTCCATGTCGCCGATCGCCAAGGATCGGGGGCTGTCGCCCGCGCCGTAGAGGACATCGGGCGCGAAGGTGCCATCCCCGTTGTTCAGCAGCACGCTGACATTGTCGCCAGTGCGATTCGCCACGGCCAGATCGGCATCGCCGTCGGCGTCGAGGTCGCCGATCGCCACGAACTCGGCGTTCTCGCCCGCACCATAGAGCACATTGGGCGCGAAGGTGCCATCCCCGTTGTTCAGCAGCACGCTGACATTGCTGCTACTGAAGATCGCCATGGCCAGGTCGGCGTCGCCGTCGCCATCCAGGTCACCGATTGCCACGGACTGGGCGTTGCCGCCCGTGTCGTAGAGCACATTGGGCGCAAGGGTGCCATCCCCATTGTTCAGCAGCACGCTGACGGTGCTGTTGCTGCTGTTCGTAACGGCCAGGTCGGGATCGCCGTCGGCGTCGAGGTCGCCGACCGCCAGCGAATCGGGGAAACTGCCAGCACCGTAGAGCACATCGGGCGCGAGCGTGCCATTGCCGTTGTTCAGGAGCACACTCACATTGGCGCTGAAGAGGTTCGCCGTGGCGAGGTCGGGGTCGCCATCGCCATCAAGGTCGCTGATCACTACGGAGTAGGGCTGGCTGCCAGCTTCGTAGAGCACACCGGGGGCGAAGATGTCCTGCGGATCGCAGGACCCGGCGTCGGCGGTGCGGATGGCGAGTGAAACGGCGGCCGCGGTGGCGGCGCGGCACCACGCATGGACATGGCGAGATGGGTTGTTTGGCGAGCGGCATGACATCATGGTGGTGGCTTTCATTGCTGCGCTTTCCTCTCGGATCTCATGATGTGTCGCTCGGACGGGCATATCGCCGCCACGGCGGAATTGTCGTGGATTCGGTCAATGTAACCGTTGCGGGCGGGCGGGGCTACGAGAATCTCGCCGATGATCGCGGGTACCACGGTGAGTATCGCGACGAGAGTGCGAGCGGCCGAGAACATCCGTGAACAAGCCGAGTCAGCGGGACCTGCCGCGAGTTTCTGGCGTCAGTGTGTGAGTGGCTCTTTCGGGCGGGGCTCGTTCACGATCACGGACAGGTGATGCCGAACGCGCTCAGGAGGATGCCGAGATCATCGGAATCGGTGTCGTCGTCGTTGTCCAGGTCGCCGGCAGGGGAGGTTCCGAAGGCGCTGAGGAGGATGGCGAGGTCGTCGGAGTTGACCTCGCGATCGTTGTTGAGATCGCCGGGGCAGGGGCTGGACGGGGCGCACTGGCTCAGCAGGATGCTGATGTTGTCGCTGTCTTCGTTGGCCGCGGCGAGGTCGTTGTCGCCATCGGCATCCAGATCGCCGATCGCCACGGTTCGCGGCCCATCGCCCGCGCCGTAGGACGCTTCGGGCGCGAAGGTGGCATCGCCGTTGTTGAGTAGCACGCTGACGCTGTCGGTGTCGCCGTTGGCCACGGCCAGGTCGTTGTCGCCATCGCCATCGAGGTCGCTGATCGCGACGGAGATGGGATTCTCGCCCACGGCGTAGAACGCGATGGGCGCGAAGGTGCCATCACCGTTGTTGAGCAGGACGCCGGCATCTTTACTGAATCGGTTCGCAATGGCCAGGTCGGCATCGCCATCGGCATCCAGGTCGGCGATGGCCACGGACCGGGGGCCATCGCCCGCGGCATAGAGCGCTTCGGGCGCGAAGGTGCCATCGCCGTTGTTCAGCAGCACGCTGATGGTGTCATCATCGAAGTTCGCTACGGCGAGATCGGCATCGCCATCGGCATCCAGGTCGGTGATCGCGACGGAGGTGGCTCCATCTCCCGCGGCGTAGAGCACATGGGGCGGGAATGTGGCATCGCCGTTGTTCAGCAGCACGCTGACATCGCCGTTGACGGCGTTCGCGACGGCGAGGTCGGCATCGCCATCGACATCGAGATCAGCGATCGCGACGGAGCGGGGGAGGATGCCGACGGTGTAGGCGGCGGCGGGGGCGAGGGTGCCATCCCCGTTGTTCAGGAGGATGCTGATGTTGCTGCTCAGCAGATTCACGACGGCCAGGTCTGCATCGCCATCGGCATCCAGGTCGGCGATGGCCACGGACAGTGGGCTATCTCCCGCCGGATAAGCCACATCCGGGGCGAAGGTTCCATCGCCGTTGTTCAGCATCACGCTGATGGTGTTGCTGTTCTGATTGGCGATGGCGAGGTCGGCATCACCATCGGCGTCCAGGTCGCCGATCGCGACGGCGAAGGGGCCATCGCCTGCGCTGTATGGCACATCGGGCGCGAAGAGGGATTGGGGATCGCAGGAGCCGGCGTGGGCCGTGCCGCAGACCAGGACTGCGGCGAGCGCGGGCGTGGCCCATCGCCACGCGTCGAGGCGGCGCGTGGTGGTGCTTCGCACGGAAGATGTCATCGTGATCGCCTTCATCGGTTCTCTCCTCCTTGAAGGTCGTCTTGGTCGGAATGGCTGCCGCTGGGGCGGCGAACTGGCTATGTCCATGAGCAATGTAGCGACGGCGGAACTTGGTCTCAAGGGCGTTGTGCCGCGCAACCTGCGGACATCACTCGTGTGGTTGATATCGCTGGAACCAGCGATCCTCTGCGCTATGAGGCGATGGGGGCCACGCGCCTGTGGCGTTGCGTCGGGGCTGTCGTATCTATGTGCCGTTCGGAGCCGCTGGTGAATTCAGTTGCACTGGCTTCCAAAGGCGCTGAGGAGGATGCCCAGGTCGTCGGAGTTGGTTTTGCCGTCGCTGTTGAGGTCGCCGTCGGGGGAGGTTCCGAAGGCGCTGAGGAGGATGGCGAGGTCGTCGGAGTTGACCTCGCGATCGTTGTTGAGATCGCCGGGGCAGATTGGTGGGTTTGTGCGGATGGGTGGGCGGATGCTGAGTGATGCCAGGGGGCCATTGGTGGCGGGTGGGATGGTGTTGGCAGCGGGGGCGTTCAGCGCTGCTCCGGTCTGGTTGATGGTGACGATTTCTTCGCCGGGGTCGGTGTCCATCTCTCCGCTGTCGACGAGGATGGGCTCTTCGCCTTCGGCCACATCGTCGGCGGGCGCGAGGACGATCTGGCCGGAGTCCGGCTCGGTGTCGTTGCGGAGGATTCGGACGAGCCGGCCGGCCTCCTCGTCGATGACGACGAAGGCGAGGTCGGTGTCGCCATCTTCGTCCATGTCCCATGCGGCCTGTGAGATGGGCTGCCCGCCGAGCGGTATGTCCACGGCGGGGGCGAAGGCGCCAGCGCCATCGCCCTCGATGATCGAGGCGCTGTTCGAGCCACCATTGATGACGATGATGGTCGGGCGAGTGTCGAGGTCCTTGTCGAACTCGAGTTCCTCGATGCCGATGCCCGCGGGGTTCGTGCCGACGGGGATCTTGGCCTGCGGGATGAAGGACCCGCTGCCGGCGTTGAGCACGGGTCGGGCGCTGTCTTCACCGCCGAGGGCGACGGCGAGGTCGGGGAGGCCGGAGTTGTCCAGGTCGGCGGAGGCGAGTGCGATGGGGGCGGTGCCGATGGCGATGGGCGCCTGTGGGGTGAAGAGTCCAGCGCCGTTGTTCGCGAGGCGTTGGATGGTGCCGTCTTCGAGGTTGGCGACGAACAGGTCGATGACGCCGGGGGTGAGGAACTCATCGGCGACGATGTCCGAGGGCGCAGCGCCGACGGGGATCGGGCCGAAGGGCGAGTCGACGAAGGAGCCGCCGGTGTTCGAGAGAACGCGGACGGTGTCATCGCCGCTGCACGAGATGGCGATGTCGGGGCCGCCGAGGCCTGATGTTGCGATCTGCGGATCGAACTCTCCGATCGCGATGGCGGTTGGTTCGGGCCCGGTCGGGAACTGCTGGCTTGCGAAGGCGGTTCCATCGCCGAGGTTGGTGAGCACGAGCACGCTGCCTGGGGATGCGGGCGACGGGCCGGTGAGGGTGACGATGATGTCGTCGAGGGCATCGGCGTTGATGTCTGCGACGGCGAGGTCGGTGGGCTGGCCCGCGATGGGGATGGAGTCGGGATCGCCGAATCCCAGCAGGGCCGAGAGCAGTTCAACGGAGACGATGGCGGACTGGGCGGAGGGGCCATCGACGCCTTCGCCGGCGTCGGAGCTTGTGTAGTTGAGTCGCATGTACTTGCCGTCGGTGAGCCCGGGCATGAGCGCCACGCCGAATTGTTCGGCGCCGGGATTCGGGGGTGTGTCGGTGGAGAAGACCTCGAATGACTGGGCGAGGGCGGGTTCGGCTTCGGGGTCGATCTCGATGAAGAGGCCGCCGCGGAGGTCGGCGTTGCCGAGCACCACGAGGCGGTCGGCAGCGCCGGATGCGTCGATGCGGGCGATGAGTCGTCCGGCCTGCTCGGGGCCCCCGCCGGGTGGTGGGCCGACCTGGCGGTAGTCTCCGACGATGGTGAGGGTGCCGCCTGCCACTTCACCATTGCCGGGTCGGACGGTGCCGAGGTTGGTGACATTGGTTGTGAGGCCAAGCGTCGAGCCGCCGCCGATCTGGCCATCGCCTTCGAGGGCGCCTCCGGGGAGGACATTGATCGCGACGGCGTCGATGGATGCGCCCTCTCCGACGAAGACGGCTCCGTTGGGGCCGATGTTGATGGCGGATGAGGTTTCGAACCACTGCGAGAGGGCGCCGGTGAGCGAGACGATGCCTTGGCCATCGGGCTCGAATCCGATCTGCACGCCGTTGAGCGTGTCGGACTCGACGCGTGCGCCATCGCGGATGTCGAGGGTTCCGGCGGCGTGGAGCCCGATCTGGAGTCGCTCGGATTCGATCTCCCAGCGCGAGTTGAGTCCCTCGACCCTGACGAGGCCTGACGCTCCGGCGTTGGTGCCGAGGGTGATGGTGTCCATGCGTCCGAAGGTGCGGGCTGTTGCGCCGGCCTGCGGCCCTGCGCCCCCGATGATGAGCGCGCCCGTGCCCGATTCCCCGATCGCCATCGATCGGCGCTCGGGCGCTGGGAGCGGGGAGGAGTGCTCGAACAGGGTCTGCGGATTGCGGACGATGATGGTTCCTCCGCTGCCGGGTTCTGCGCCGATGGAGATGGTGCCGCGGAGGGCTGCGTACGCCTTGCCCTGGACGATGAGCTCGCCGGCATCGGCGCGGCGCCCGATGTACGCATCGCCGTGGATCACCAGCGCGCTGTCCTCATCCTGGACCTGGAGGCGGTTGAGGATCGACGGGCCGGTGGTCGGCTGATCGCCGATGGACAGGGCGCCCGCGGTGACGGATGCGGCGGGCTGGTCGTTCGGGAAGTTGCGGATGGTGAGCGTTGATCCGAGGCCGGCGAGTTCGCCGACGACGAGGCTCGGTCGGGCGATGGTGGTGCTGGATTCGGTGAGCAGGAGCGACTGGCCCGCGAGGTTCAGGGTCACGATGTCGGTGCGCATCCGGAGAGAGCGGGCGAGCTTTGGTTCGGGGTCTCCGGGGAAGGCGAGCGAGAAAGCGGAGGGGGTATAACCCGCGATGGTGGCGTCGAAGAAGGCGGCGTCGAAGGGGCTGAGGGGTCGGTTGCAGAGCCAGCTTGATGGTTCGTCGAACTGGCCGCCGAAGGGCTGTGCCCAGATATTCGAGTCTTCGCCAAACTGCGCGAAGAACGCTGAGACTTCGCCGCCGGCGATGGAGAAGTCTCCGCCGGCGAGGAGCCTCGGGTTGGCGGGGCCGAGGGCGTCGGGGTCGTAGGAGATCAGTGCGTTGACGCCATCATCGACGCCGATGTCGACGCTGGACCATGCGATGCCATCCCAGCGGGCGATGCGGTCGACGGCGATGCCGCCGGCCTGGGTGAACTCACCGGCGACATAGAGCGCCGGGCCATCGCCATCGTCGTGGACGGCCATCGCGGTCACCCAGTCGTTGACGCCGGTGCCTGCGGGCCCGGTGAGGGCCTGCCATGCGAATCCGTTCCATCTGGCGATGTGGTTGACGGTCACGCCGCCGGCGGTGGTGAAGAGGCCGCCGGCGTAGAGCGCCGGGCCGGCGCCGTCGTCGAACACGACGAGCGCGTTGACATTGTCGTTCATGCCGGTGGCGGCCGGTCCGGTGAGGGCGGACCATCCCGCGGGTGTCCAGCGGGCGATGCGGTTGACGGTGAGACCGCCGGCGACGGTGAAGTTTCCGCCGGCGTAGATGGCGGGGCCGGATCCGTCGTTGTGTGAGACGATGGCGCGGACGATGTTGCCGCCCGCCACGCCCGTGCCGGCGGGACCGGAGAGCGGGGCCCATGCCGAGCCGTTCCATCGCGCGATGCGGTTGACGGTGACGCCGCCGGCGCTGACGAAGCTGCCCCCGGCGAAGAGTTCACCGGCGTGTGATTCGAGCGCGTACACATTGAAGTTCATGCCGATGAGCGTCGGACCGGCGAGCGGCTGCCAGGTCGATCCGGTCCATTTGGCGATGCGGTTGACGGTGACGCCGCCCGCGGTGGTGAACTGGCCGCCGGCGTAGATCGCATCGCCCGTGCCGTCGTTGTGCACGGTGAGGGCGAGCACATCGCCGTTGGTGCCGATGCCTCCGGGCGCGACGAGGGGTTCCCATGCGATGCCATCCCAGCGGGCGATCTGGTTTGCGGTCTGGGCGTTCACATCGGTGAATTGGCCGCCGGCGTAGACATGGCCGGCGTGCAGCGCCAGCGCTTCGATCTGGTCGTTCGGTCCCGAGACGCCGGTGCCCGCCAGGGGCTGCCAGTCGGATCCGTTCCAGCTTGCGATTCGGTTGGCGACCTTTCCGCCGGCGGCTGTGAAGTCTCCCGCGGCGTAGAGCGTTGATGCGCTGCCTTCGTTGATCGCCTTGAGCGCGTAGATGCCGGAGTTCATGCCCTGCCCGCCGGGGGCGTTGAGCGGCGACCAGGCCGTGCCACTCCAGCGTGCGATGTAGTTGGCCGGGACGCCGCCCGCGGAGGTGAACCAGCCTCCGACGATGAGCGCCGGCGGGATGGGTCCTCCGGCGTCGGCGTCGTAGCTGGCGAGTCCTCGCACATCTCCTGAGACACCGGCGGCCGCGGGTCCGGCGAGGGTGGACCAGGCGGTGCCGTTCCACTTTGCGATGTTGTTGGCGGCGAGCCCGCCCGCGATGCCGAATTCGCCGCCGGCGTAGAGCGCGGGGCCCGATCCATCGTCGTGTTCGGCGAGGATCCAGACATCGTCGTCCATGCCCGTGCCGATGGGCCCGGAGAGCGCGGTCCAACCTCCGGAGCCGTCCCAGCGCGCGATGCGGTTCAGCGCGGTGGCGCCGGACAGCGTGAACATGCCGGCGGCGTAGAGCGCCGGTCCGGTGCCATCGTCGTGGACGAGCAGGTCCTGGACGGAGTCGTCGAAGCCGAGCGATGCGGAGCCGGGAAAGGGTGACCAGTTGGAGCCATCCCAGCGGGCGATGCGGTTGGCCGGCACGCCACCGGCGGTGGTGAAGGAGCCGGCGGCGTAGAGCGCTGGTCCGGTCCCGGCATCGAAGACGGCGAGCGCGGAGACGGGGGCGTCCATTCCGGTGCCGCTCGGGCCCGAGAGTGTTGCCCATGCCTGGCCATCCCACTTGGCGATGAAGTTCGCTGTGCTGCCGCCGGCGACGGTGAACACGCCCGCGACGAACAGGGCGGGTCCGGAGCCGTCATCGAAGACGACGGCGTCGAAGCTCCACAGATCGAGCCCTGCGCCGCCGGGGGAGTTGAGTGCGATCCAGTTGGCTCCATCCCAAGCGGCGATGTATTGGGCCGATGCGCTTCCCGCGATCTCGAACGATCCGCCGGCGATGAGTTGTTCGGGCTGCGGACCCGGCCCATCGGGATCGAAACTGGCGATGGAGAACACGAACGAATCGAGTCCGGGGACTCCATCGCCGGGGAGCCATGATGGGCCGCAGACCTGCGCGCCCGCATGCCGGGCTTGCCCGCCCGCGATTGCGAGGAGGATGGCCGCGAGTCCCGGTGTGATGGGGTCTTTGCGTGTGGTGGGCATGGGTGGATCCTCCGCGGCATCGCGGAGCATCCGTCGGAGCGTTCCCCTCGGCGGCGCTCCGGCGGATGCTCCGAGCGGCGTTCGGCGTCGGCGCTGCCTATTGCGGTAGTCGAACATACCTGAGGTGCGCTGTTTCCCCTAGCGCTCCGACAGGGATTTTGTGTGGGTATTGCGCAAGGGCCTTGAGAGGGCGTTGCCGGGGGCTTGGTCCTAGGAAGGCGATGGGACTACTTGGTCGCTTTGGGCCCCGGGGGCGGTCGATTCGCTCCGGCTGGACGGCTTGGGAGCATTGCCGGCGATGGGCGGGGCGCTGGGAGTTGGTCGCGCGATTGCCCGTGCGGGCTTCGACGAATGGGCTCACGGAAGGACCGTTTCGGAGCCTGGTTGGTGGGCGCGGGGGTGGTGATGGTGATGGTGATCGCGGCGGGCGTGGAGGTTGCGGCGAGTGTGCATCGGATGCCGGTGATCGCTGCGGCGGAGGGGGTGGCCCGCCGCTCCACGCGGCACAAGGGGGGCGGGGGGGGGCGACGCAGCGACAGCGGTGGACTCGCGGCCGACGGGTTCGTCGGGCGTCGCCCTTGGAGCTTCCCGATGCGAGTCGGGGCGCCGCGATGCGGAAAGAAAGAAGCCCCTGGCGGTCTGCCAAGGGCACTCTCAAGCGGAGAGGGGGGGATTCGAACCCCCGAGTACCCGAAGGCACTACCGGATTTCGAATCCGGCGACGATGATCGTAACCATAAGGATTTACAAGCACTTAGCGACTCCCCCACTGCCACCCCAGCAGCCACGCCAGCAACGACCGCCGAATCCACCCGCGATCCGGCCCTCGTTGCCCTCGGCGAGCGGTGGTCCTCGCTCCCGGCTCACCTTCGCGTGGCGATTCTCACGATCGCTGGAGTCGATGCCAGTGTCGGGGCCGAGCAGGCCGCACACCAACTGCCGACACCGGGAGCGCATCGTGCGCATCCGACGCCCGAACCCCCCACCGACTGACCTAACCGCCGCGGCGTGCCCGGGGGGGTGCGGCGTGGCTTCGGCCGTGCTCGGCTTCGGCGTGGTGCCGATGGCGACGCGGTTCCACTCCGACTGGGAGACCACCATGGCACCCTCGACCACCTCGACCTCCACGAACATCGACACCCCGACCAGCACCACCACCAAGCCGAGGGCGGCGACGCCCGCCCGCTCGAAGTCCGGCAAGGCGAAGCGGAAGTCCGGCGGCTCCGGGAGATCCCGGCGACCCGCCCCGACGCTCGGCTCCGCGCTCTCGCAGCACATCGCGGCCGGGCACCTGAACGACGCCTCGCCCGGTGCCCTGCGGGCGCTGACCGTGCTCCTGGCCGAGCGTCTGGTGGATGCCAACGCCAAGACGCCGGCGGAACTGGACGCCCTGGGCATCCCGGCTAAGGACACCTGCGCGGCCCTCGGGATCGCGCTGCGGCTGAACAAGCTGATGCTCGTGAACCGCGTGCTGACCGACCAGATCGCGCTCGCTGATCGCGACCCGACCGATGCGGAGATGAACGCTGTGTTCCTGGGCGGCGGGTTCGGCCCCCTGCCCGGCGATGTCAGCGAGATCGACGCGGACGCTATGGATGTGGAGATCGCCGGCTGAGTGATCCCTGAGCCATCCTGCGAGCGCCAGCGCCCCCGCCCGGGTCTTCGGACCCTCGGCGGGATGCTGTGCGTCTGGCGGCCGTGCTCGGGGCGGAGATGGGCGTGGGTGCCGTGGCAGGGCCGACGCAGTCCGGGCGAACCGGCGGGTGCTCGGGGAGCCATCCGTCCTGTGCGTCCGCGTCCGGTCGCCCGGGCTTTGAACGATCCACTCGGCGGTTGGGTCGATCGGCCTTTGCCGGACAACACCCGAGACGGGGCATGAGCTTGTGGCGAAGGAGGGGGCTGTCGATGCGGCGGAGGCGTCGCCCGCCCCCATCCCCGCAGCCAACGAACTCCCGCACCCCCGGGGCATACCCCCGCGCCGGGGAGCGGCTACGGGTATGGGACCCGCGACCGACTAATCGCTCAGCGGGCCCGTGGTTTGGCGCAGCGGGTCCCATGCTTGGCGGAATCCGGAGCGTTGGCTGGCATCGGCCATGCCAGGTGCGTCGGAATGTGGCCTCTGCTCAGCTCAGCGCTCAAGTTCCTCCGGAGCACACTTGTCTCCGCACCTTGAAGAAGCGCGACCGCCCGGTCTCGCTTGCAGCCAGAGGTTCCGTCCCATCACGGACACAACGTGCCGAACGCGCCAAGGAGAATGCCGAGATCGTTGGAATCGATATCGCCGTCCTGGTCGATGTCGCCCGGGCATGAGTGCCGAACAGCGATGACAGACGGATCGCTGAGCACCGAACCCAACGCACTGCTGACCAACACATCATAAATTCCAGAATCCTGTGGCGCGGCGAAGACGATAAGGCTGGATGTCGTAGCACCAGAGATTGGACCACCATCCATCAATGCCACACCGTCTTTGCGCCACTGATAGCTCAGCGATGCAGTATCCTTGGCCGATACACTGATCGTCGCGATACCTCCTCCTACTGGCAGCAGGACGGCAGGCGCGGGCTGCGTGATGATAAGTGGTACGGGCGGTGACATCGAGCACTGGTTGAGCAGCACGCGGACGCTGCCGCTACCAGTACTCGCTGCCAACAAGTCAACCTTCCCATCACCGTTCATGTCGGCGATTGCCACAGACTGCGGATTAGCACCTACGCCGTAGACGACCTGAGGTTCAAAGGCCCCACCACCATTGTTTAGCAGCACACTGACGTTATTGCTGAATTGATTCGCGACGGCAAGGTCAGCGTCTCCGTCGCCATCGAGATCCCCAAGTGCGACCGAGGTGGGCGCATTCCCTGCGCTGTAGAGCACATCGGGCGCGAATGTGCCATCCCCTCTGTTCAGCAGCACACGGACATTGTCACCTTCATAATTCGCCACGGCGAGGTCCGAGTCTCCGTCACCGTCTAGATCGCCAATTGCGATGCATATCGGAAAGCCTCCCACGCCGTAGAGCACATCCGGCGCAAAGGTGCCGTCTCCGTCGTTGAGCAGTACGCTGATATCTCCGCCAAGCAGATTGGCAACAATGAGGTCTACATCACCGTCGTCGTCAATGTCGCCCGTTGCCACATACACCGGATTGGCCCCAGCGCTGTAGAGCACATCGGAGGCGAAGGTGCCGTCTCCATTGTTCATCAACACGCTCACATCTTGACTGAAGTAGTTCGCAGCCGCGATATCGAAATCGCCGTCGCCATCCAGATCATGAGCAGCTACTGACCACGGATAGTCACCCACTCCGAATGATCCACTCGTCTCAAAGATCCCAGCGCCGTCATTCAACAACACGCTGATGTCGTCACTGTTTCCATTCGCAGTTACGAGGTCGAGATCGCCATCACCATCCAAATCTGCAATTGCCACGGACTCTGGATTGTCACCCACGCCGTATGACACATAAGGGGCGAGAGACCCATCCCCGGTGTTCAGCAGCACGCTAAGACTATCGCTGCCTGGGTCTGTCACTACTACATCAGCATCGCCGTCGCCATCTAAGTCACCGATTGCCAAGAAGTCGGGGGTTACGCCAGCGCCAGTGACTATTGCAGGCGCGAACAGTTGCTGCGGATCGCACAAGCCCGCATGCCCGAAGCTGCCAATTGCTAACAAGCCAACCACCGCACCCGCCCACATCCACCTAGAAGGCGCCTCCTCGCGCTGACCGGTCGTTCGTGCCAGCGTATGTTTCGCAATGTTCTCCATCGCACTGTCCTTTCGCACGCTATGGCTCCTGCTTACCTCTTCCATCGCTACCCCATCGATTCTGCCATGGCATCTCCGAGCAGGATACACACTGCCCCGAGACTTCTCGCAGGAATCCCTCGTCCTCAAACGAATATCTTGCGACGCCGCACTGGGAATTCACTGGCATCCGAGAAGTCCAATTACGGCCTCGAACGAGGCAACTGATTCGCAGACGCATTGGTTCCAGCGGGACAGCCGACCACCCGGGGCCTGGGCTCGCTCACCCACACATCGCCCCGAACGCGCTGAGCAGGATGCCCAGATCATCTGAATTGGTCTTGCCATCGTCGTTGAGATCGCCCTTGGACGAGGTGCCGAAGGCGCTGAGGAGGATCGCCAGGTCGTCGGAGTTGACCTGCTGGTCGGCGTTCAGGTCGCCGGGGCAGGGCTTGGACGATGGGCCCATCGCGGGGCGGAAGCGGAGGGTGGTCGGGGTGGTGGGGCCATCGGCATCGCCGCCCGCATCAGATTGCGCCTGCGCCTGAGCAGCCGCCGCGGTGTCGTCGTTGAGCGTGACAAGTTCCTCGCTGGCATCGCCGGACAGGTCGCCGCTGCTGACGAGCAATGGCGCTTCGCCGACGCCCACATCCTCGGCCGGGGCCAGCACGATCTGGCCGCTGCCTTCTTCGGTGTCGTTGCGGAGGATCCGCACCAGCGGGCCCAGTTCATCGTCATTGACCACGATGGCCAGGTCCGTGTCGCCATCGCCGTCCATGTCCCACCCGGCCAGCGATCTCGGCTGCCCGCCCAGCGGCAGGTTGACGGGCGGGGCGAAGGTGCCGGCGCCATCGCCGACCACGATCGAAACATCATCCGATCCGGCGTTGATCGCCACGATCGAGAGCCGCTGGTCCAGGTCCTTGTCGAACTCCAGCTCCTCGATGCCGATGCCCGTGGGGTCCGTGCCGACCGGGATCTTGGGCTGCGGATCCAGCATGCCGCCGCCGAGGTTGAGCAGCACGAGGACCGCATCATCGCCGCTCAGCGCGACGGCGACATCGGGCACGCCCGAATTGTCCACATCCCCCGCGGCCAGCGCCACCGGGAGCAGCCCGACTTCGATCGGCGTCTGAGGCGTGAACACGCCGAGGCCGTTGTTGGCGAGGCGCTGCACCGTGCCATCCAGCGCGTTGGCGATGACCAGGTCCACGACGCCGGGCGCTGCGAACGCATCGGCGACGATGTCGGCCGGGCCGCTGCCGACGGAGATGGTCCCGCCGGGCGCGAAGCTCGCGCCGGTGTTGCTCAGCAGGCTCACGGTGTTCGAGCCGGCGTTGGTCACGGCGATGTCGAGGATTCCCAGGCCACGGAGGTCACCGAGCGCGATCCCGCTGGGCTGCGCGCCGACGGGGAACTGTTGGGCGCTGAAGCTGGTGCCATCGCCGTCGTTGTAGAGCACCAGCACGGAGCCGGGGTCGGTTGGGCTCGGGCCGAGGAGGGTGATCGCGATGTCATCGCGGGCATCGCCATCGAGATCGCCGACCGCGAGGGCCGTGGGCGTGCCATCGACGCCGACCTCGTCCGGGTCGCCGAAGCCGAGGAGGTTGGAGAGCAGGTCCACGGTGACGATCGCGCCCTGCGGGAAGCCGTTCTCAGGTCCATCCGTTCCATCGGGCAGGCCCTGCCCGGCCGCAGCGCCCTGTTGGTACTGGAGACGCATGTACCGGCCATCGGTCAGGCCGGGCATGAGCGCTACATCGAAGCGTGCGGCGTTGGGATTGACCGCTCCGGCGGTGAAGACCTCGAACGATTCGCCTGGCATCGGCTGGTAGCCCTCATCGAGTTCGATGAACAGGCCGCCGGCGATCTCGGCGGTGCCGAGGACATCTAGGCGGTCGGACTGCCCATCGGCGCCGACGCGCACGCGGAGCGATCCGGCCAGCGCCGCCGAGCCGCCCGGCGGCGGGCCGATCTGGCGGTAGTCGCCGACGATCGTGAGCGTGCCGGCACCGGGCACTGGCTCACCATCGATGCCGGCCCCTTCCTCGCCCTCAAAGATCACCTCATCGGGAGCCAGCGTGCCCAGGTTGATCACATCCGCCAGCAGGTTCTGCACGCTGCCGGGGCTCCCGATCTGGCCATCGCCGGTCAGCGTGCCGCCGGGGAGCACGAGCAGCGCCGGTGATTCGACCACCGCGCCCGCGCCCACCGAGAGCGTGCCGGTCGGGCCCACCGTGATCGCCACGCGGTTCTCGATCCATCGCGCCCCATTGCCCACCAGGGACACCAGGCCGGTGGAGGACGGGTTTATGCCGATGCGGACCTCCTCGAGCGTGTCGGTGTCCAGCAGGCCGCCGTTGAAGATGTTGATCGTGCCCGACCCCGAGAGCCCGATGCGGAGCAGGCGGGAGTCGAGCGTCCACTGCGAGCCCGCGCCGCTGATGGTCGCGGTGCCTGCGCCGCCAGCGTTCGTGCCAAGTGTGAGCGTGTCGAGGCGGTCGAGGCTGGCGGCCTGTGCGCCGGCCTGCAGCCCCGGGCCGCCGACGCGGAACGAGCCCGTGCCCGACTGCCCGATCGCCATCGAGCGCCCGGTGCCGCTGGGGAACGCAGCGCTGTGCCAGAACTCGGTGCCGGTGTTCAGCACGCGGATCTCGCCCACGGCGTTCAGTTCGGTGCCGATCGAGATGATCCCGTCGATGGTGGCGATGGCCGAGCCTTGGACCACGAGATCGCCGCGGTTACCACGACGCCCGACATACGCATCACCGGCGACGGCCAGGAACGACGCCGGATCCTGAACCTGCAGGCGGTTGTTGATGGTGAATCCCGGCAGCGTCGGACCGTCGGCAATGACCATCGCGCCGACCGAGAGACCGGCGAGCGGCTGTGAAGCGCCGAAGTTGCGGACGGTCAGCGAGGCGCCAAGGTCGTCGTACTCGCCGATGACCAGCCCCGGGCGGGCGATGCTGGTCGTGCCCTCGGTCAACTCGAACGACTGCCCGGCGAGGTTCAGCGAGACGATGTCGGTGCGCATGGTCAGCATGCGTGCCCGCTGCGGCTCCGGATCGCCCGGGAAGGCGAGCGCGAAGGCCGTCGGGCTGTACCCGGTGAGCGTGGCGTCGATGATGAACTCATCGAAGGCGCTGAGCGCGCGGTCGCAGAGCCACTTGGATGGATCCTCGAACTGGCCGCCGGAGGGCGCGGCCCAGAGGTTGGTGGACTCGCCGAATTGGGCGAAGTAGGCCGAAGCTTGGCCGCTTGCCGTGCCAGAGAATTCCCCGCCAACCATGAGTCGCGGAGCGGCAGGACCAGCGTGACCATCAGGATCGAATTCAAGTACTGCGCTTACCTCTGTTAGTGATCCTAAATTCGTTCCACCGCTCACACCCGAGCCAGTCCGACCGGTGAGCGCGTGCCAAGTGTTGCCATCCCAGCGAGCAATGTGATTGACGGTTACTCCACCGGCAGTGGTGAATCTGCCCCCGACATACAGCCCCGGGCTCGCAGCCGCGCCATTGTCAAACACTGTCAAAGCAGAAATGTACGCATAAGTCTCACGGTCATCAGTAATTCCGTTTCCTCCCGGCCCCGTCAGGGCTGACCAGATACTTCCATTCCACTTGGCAATTTTATTGGCGGGCACCCCTATCCATCCGGCGGCGGAGAAATCACCACCGGCGTAAAGCGCTTGCCCACCGCCGTCGTCGAACACCGCTAGGGCATTGACTTGGTCGCTCACACCCGTTCCAACGGGGCCGGTCAGGGCCGACCATTCCGACCCGTCCCACCGGGCGATGTTGTTGACAGTCACGCCGCCGGCGGTGATGAAGCCGCCCCCCGCGTACAGCGCCGAGCCCGTGCCGTCGTCGAACACCGTCAATGCACGGACCGTGCTGTTCACCCCCGTGCCGCCCGGGCCCGTCAGGGCCGACCACGAAGAACCGTCCCAGCGAGCGATGCGATTGACCGTCACGCCACCGGCCGTGGTGAACGCGCCCCCCGCGTACAGCGCCGGGCCGCTGCCGTCGTCGAACACCGCCAGGGCATCGACCCCCGCGGAGGGAGGACCGCCGCTCACCCCCACACCACTCGGTCCGGCCAACGCCGACCAACCGATGCCATCCCACTTGGCGATGCGGTTCACCGTCACGCCACCGGCAGTCGTGAAGTTACCCCCGGCGTAAAGTGCCGGCCCACCACCGTCGTCGAACACCGCGAGGGCATTGACTTGGCCGCTCACGCCCGTCCCGCCCGGGCCGGTCAGGGCCGACCACATGAAGCCGTCCCAGCGTGCGATCCGATTCACCTCCACGCCATCGGCGGTGGTGAAGTTGCCCCCGGCGTACAGCGCCACCCCCGCGCCGTCGTTGAACTCAGTCAGTGCACGAATCTGGCCATCGACCCCCATTCCACCCGAGCCCGTAAGAGCCGACCATGAGAACGCATCCCACCTTGCGATGCTCTTCGCCTCCACACCTCCGGCGGATGTGAAATCGCCCCCGGCGTACAGCGCTGCCCCCTGACCAGCGTCGAACACTGTCAGCGCACGGATACTGAAGAAGGCACCGTTCACCCCCGTACCGCCCGAATCGCTCAGGGCCGACCACGATAACCCATCCCACCTCGCGATTCCGTTCGCTTCCACGCCGCCGGCTGTGGTGAAGCTGCCCCCGGCATACAGAAGCGGCCCCGCTCCAACGCCGTAGTCGAACACCGCTAAAGCGCGAACCGAGGGGAACGAACCGCCAACGCCCGTACCGCCGGGGCCGTTTAGCGCCGACCAAGAGGCCCCATCCCAGCGCGCGATCTTGTTCACCGTCACGCCACCACAGGGGTCTTCCTCGTCGTCTACAGCAATATTCGAGAAACTGCCCCCAACATACAGTGCGGGTCCCGCGCCGTCATCAAACACAGCAAGAGCACTAACACTGCCGCACACGCCCAAACCCTCTGGACCACCCAGCGGCGACCAGCTACTACCGTCCCAGCGGGCAATGTTGTTGACCAAGATCCCGCCAGGGTCAAATGGGTCTGTTCCAGCGCCAATAAAGAAGAAATTACCGCCGGCGTACAGGGCTGGGCCAGAGCCATCATCGTATACTTCGAGAGCATTGATGGATTCAAAATCGCTCATTGATACACCAACCCCGTTCGGACCCGGCAGCGCGGCCCAATCGCTGCCATCCCAACGGGCGATGCCGTTGGCGAGAATTCCACCTGCGTACTCAAACTCACCACCAACATATAATGCTGCGCCGGCACCATCGTCAAATACGGCAAATGAATAGACAAATGGAGCAAGATACCAGTATTCCAACCCTTGTCCGCTTGAATTGAGAAGTGGTGACCAAGAAGTGCCATCCCAGCGGGCTACGCCGTCAGCTGGTACACCACCGGCGCTCGAAAAATCACCCCCGACATACAATGCCGGCCCGGATCCATCGTCGAATACCGTCAAGGCTCTGACGGATGGGAAAAAGCTCAATTCGGAGCCACTCACGCCCGCACCCAGCGCAAGCCACTGCGTGCCATCCCACGCTGCGATCCCATTGGCAAGTACGTCGCCGGCTGTCGTGAAGTCTCCACCCACGATCAGTAACTGTGGCGACGGTCCATCACCATCAGGATCGAAGACGGTCGTTGCGATGACTGTGCCGTTCAGGCCCGCAGGAATACCTTGCCCGGGTAGCCACTCCGGCTCACACGACTGTGCCTGCGCCAAATTCGCCACGGTCACGATCTCCATCGCCACGAGCACCAGCCCGAGCATCACCCTTCTCACATCTTGCATGTCACGGTCCATGATCGGCTCCTGAACAGCGGGGTCTCCCGACGCGGCCCTTCGCCACGGCAATGCCGCGAGCTGCGAGAGCCCCGGCCAGTTGGGTTCCGGCCGGGATTGGGTTCGAGAGGGCTCACCATACATGAATTGCGTCAAAATTCGCCCTGTGCGACAACGAACTGGCGAGGCATTTGTTTGGTGGTGCGTTACTCTCCTGGTGAATGTGCCCGCAGACACACCGGACAGCAGCGTCAGGACCTCCGCCGCGCACGCCGAGGGCGGCTCCGATGAGTGCTCGCCTCGCATGGCCAGCACTTCCAGCGGGCTCGCCTTATAGGGGGACCGTCCGCCGGTGCGCCCTGCGCGGGCGCTCGATTCGCCGGACAGCTATCGCCATTCCCCTTCCCTCCGCTTGCCGCAATCAAACAAGCGGATTGTTTGCCAGAGTTGGCGGATAGGGCTTGATGAGTACGCCGTACATTTCCCGATCAATGGAATGCGGCGTTCCGACAGGAGCTCTTGCGATCGCTGTGGTTTCAATGAAGATCACCCATCGATCCTGATCGAATCCGGCTGAACACGAGCCGCTTGGCGCGCTCTGCGGCGGTTGCGAGCCACAGACTGCCACGCCGCCGCGCTGGGTTGTGGCTGGCTTCCCGGCACGGCGAACACAGCAAGATGGCCGTCGGTGACCCGGCATGTCCCGTTCTAGCCGCAGGGTCGTGGCGACCGGGATCGGTCGGATGCCTCTTGCGGTCGCGTGTCCAGTTTCCATGCGCATCAGTCTCTTGCAAAACCAGACAAATTGCCATTCCGGCCTGCCCCACCGCGCGGTAGGTTACGGATCACCTACCCCCCCAGGAGCACATCCCATGGCGCCCACCTTCGGATCCTGTCTTGCCTCTTCTCGTTT
>JBQLZO010000017.1:0-42755 GCA_052168315.1 Phycisphaerales bacterium
ATCGGGTGTGCGGTGGTGGTGGTTGGGGGGGGTGGGGTGGGGTTTCGATGGTGCGGGTGCTGAGCGCGGGGGAGCTTGAGGCGTGGCGGCTGGGGGTTGGTGTGGGTCGGGTGGTGCGGGATCCGGAGGGCGGTTCGGGTGGGCGTGGCGTGGTGGTGGGGCGCGACTGGTCGGGGTATCGGGGAGCGCTGATGGCGCACTGTGCGGCGGTGGATCGCGTGGTGGGGTCGCTGGGGGGGATCGGGATCGGCGCGCGGAGCGATGAGCCGGCGGTGGGGGCGCTGCGGCGGTGGCTGGTGTTTTCGGATGCCGTGCGGTAGGGGCGGGGTGTTGGGCCGCGCTTCAGAACTGCGGATGAGGTTGGGATGAGGTGACGGGCCGGAGGCCCATTCCACCGAGATGGTGGGGGTTCTGAAGCGGTGGTCATTCGTCGGCGTCGAAGGTGGTGGGGTCGTTGGGCTTGGTGTTGCTTTGTTTGTCGGCGCTGGCCTTGCCTCGGATGGCATCCGGTGTGGCGAAGCGCATGAGGATGAGTGCGAATTCGAAGAGGATGTACATGGCGCCGGCGAGCAGGAGCATGGAGAGTGGATCCTGCGGTGTGAAGACCGCGCCGCCGATGGCGCAGGCGAAGATGACATATCTGCGTGCGCGGGCGAGGGATTGGGCCCGCACGATGTCGACCCATGAGAGGATGAGCAGGACGATGGGGAGCTGGAAGGCGATGGTGAACGCCAAGGCGAGCGAGAAGAAGAGCGAGACATACTCGCCGATGCGGTAGTCCTGGTTGACGACGCCGGAGCCGCGGGCGAAGGGGCGGCGCATGATGGTGTTGTCGTCGATGGCGATGGAGAGTGACTGGGTTTCGGTGTCGAACCACATGAAGCCCGGAGGCGGGGCTTCGGGTGTGCCGGGCAGGAGGGGGATGGTGAGGGGCGCGATGGTGTCTGTGATGGCGGCGGTGGGTGAGTCGCGCTGGATGATGGACTGGCCGAACCCGATGAGGAAGACGAGCGAGACGGGGAGGAGGATGTAGTAGAGGAAGGTGGATGCGAGTGCGGTGAGGATGGCCGAGAGGGGGATGAAGAAGTAGACGAATCTTCTTTCCTGCGCGTAGAGGCCCGGCGCGACGAAGAGCCAGAGCTGGTAGAGGATCCATGGGAAGGCGAGCAGGAGCGTGACGATGAAGCCGACCTTCATGTAGGCGGCGAAGGTCTCGAGGGGGCTCGTGGCGATGAGGGTCGGTGTGGCGCCAGCGGATTCGAGGGCGTTGACGAGGGGTTGGACGATGAAGGAGAGGAGGGGGCCGCCGAAGATGAGGCAGGCGATGAGGATGGGGATGGGAACGATGAGCGCGAGGATGACGCGTTTGCGGAGTTCGTCGAGGTGGTCGCCGAAGGTCATGTTGTCGGGTGAGTGGGGCATGGGTGGGGAAGAGCAGCGGAGCGGGAGAACAGCAAAGCAGCAGATGGGGGAGGGGAGGGGGAGAGAGAGGGGGGAGTGGTTGGGGTGGGCGACGATAGTGGGGGAGGGGAGGCGGAGGGCCAGGGGGCGGATGGGGAGAGGGGGGAAGAGGGAGCAGCAGAGCAGCAGAACAGCAGAACAGCGGAGCAGCGGAGCAGCAGAGCGGCGGATGGGGAGGGTGGGGAGCGCGGGGGGTGTTTGGGGGGTGTTTGTGTGGTGAGTGCGTCCGGGGGCAACTGATGGGGCGGGGGCGGGAAGAAGGGATTGGGGGATTGTGGCGGATCGGTGACGGGTTGTGCGGGTGGGCGCATCCGAGTGGGGAGGCGCGGGGTGTTCTGAGCGGTCGGGTGGGGGTGGTGGGCAGGATGGTTGTATGGGCGGCGATGGACTGCGGGCATCCGGCGTTGGTGGGGGTGGCGTTGGCGGGGAGGCGCCGATGTCGGTGCGCGGTGGGGATGGCGAAGGGGTTGGTCGGTCTGGTGGTGGTGGGGCGTTGGATGGGGTGATGGATGTGGGGGGTGTGTGGCAGGCGCATCGGCGCTGGGTTGCGGCGGTGCTGCTGGCGCACATGCCGCGCGGGGCGGAGCTGGAGGATCTGCTGCAGGATGTGGCGATGCAGTTTGTGTCGGGGGTTGGGGAGTTGCGATCGGCGGGGGCGTTGAAGTCGTGGCTTCGGACGGTGGCCGTGAACACAGCGCGGACGGCGGGTCGTCGTCAGCGTGTGCGTCATCGTGCGCGGGGTGTGCTGGCGGATGAGGTGGCCGTGGGTGTTCGTGGGACCTGCTTCGTGGAGGAGCGTGATGGTGGGGTCGGGGGCGATGGGCTTGGCGCTGGGGAGCGTGCGGCGAGCCGTCGTGCGCTGGAGCTGGCGCTGGCGTTGCCGGAGGCGTACCGGGAGGTGCTGGTGCTGCGTGCGGTGCGTGGGATGTCGTACCGGCAGATCGCGGATGCGCTGGATCTTCCGGTGACGACGGTGGAGACGCGGCTGGTGCGTGCGCGGCGGATGGTGCAGGAGGCGATGAGCGAGGAGGAGGCGGGCGGGGAGCGATGAGCGATGGGGTGGGGTTGGGATGGGGTTGGTGGGGGTTGAGCGATGGGGGTGGGGATTTGTGGAGTGGGCCTTGATGTGGCCCGGGATAGGAGTTCGGCGATGAGCGGTTCTGATGGTGGTCGGTGGATGGCGGGTTCGGGTGGAGGTGGCGAGGGCGCGGGCGATGGTGGCGCGCTGCGCGAGGAGGTTTTGCTGGGGCGTGTGGTGGATCGGGAGGCGAGCGCTGGGGACTGGGAGGAGCTTGAGCGGATGGCGGGTGTTGATCCCGGGGTGTGGGGTCGGCTGGCGCGTGCGGAGCGGGCGCATGCGCGGTTGTGCGCGGCGGTGGAGGATGCGATCGCGATGGCCGAGTGCGTGGAGCTGCCTGGGATGGGGCGTGATGGGGGGCGGCGGTTGGGTCTGGCCGGTGGTGGTGGCGCGGGTGTTGGTGGTGCTGTGCGTGGGGGTGTTCGTGGGGGCGCTCGGGCGCGTGGGTGGTGGTGGCGGAGCGCTGGGTGGGCGGTGGCGGCGTGTTTGGGTGTGGTGGTCGCTTGGCAGGGGGTTGGGGCTGGTGGTGGCGATGCGGGTGGTGGGGATGGGGATGGGGGGATGCTGGCATCGGTGTTTGATGCGCGTGGTGGGGCTGGTGTTGGGGCGAGTGATGGTGTTGTCGGTGGTGGGGGGGGTGTGTATGGGGATGGGGTGATGGTGGGCGGCGGTGTGGATGGGGGTGGTGTTGGGGTGGGCGGGCGATTCGCGGGGTATTCGCCGGAGGATCTGTGGTCCGGGTATGTGCGGCGCGGGGGTGTGGAGGGTCGTGTGCTGCGCGAGATGCCGTCGGTGGTGGTGGATGTTCGTCCGGGCGGTGAGGATGGGATGTACGAACTGGTGGTCGAGCGGCGTGTTCTTGAGCGTCGCCTGGTTTCTCCGACGGATGGCGCGTTGATGCGCATCTCTGTTGATGAGTTCGGCCAGCCCGTGATGGTTCCGGTGGAGGGCGGCGATGGGATTCGCTCGTTGCTGGGCGATCGCGGGTCGGCGATCTGAGAGAGTGTGAACGGAAGTGTGAACGGAAGTGTGGACGGATGGACTTGTGGCACGAGCGCGGATGGGCGCGTGCACGATCAAGGATGAATGGAGCGAGGTCATGCTGAACGGAACGCGGAAGTTTGTGGATGGCGTTGGTGGGAAGTCGCTGGCGGTGGTGGGCGCGGCGGCGTTGGCGCTGTCGTGCGGGACCGCGCTGGGGCAGGGCGGTGGTGGTGGCGGGGCGGGTGGTCGGGCGGTGGTGGTTGAGCGGGCTCAGGGCGGCGGTGTGAAGCCCGGGGATGTTCAGATCGTGATGTTCAAGGATGGTCACCGGATCGATTTCTCGGTGGTGGATGGGACGCCGCGGTACCGGCTCGATGGTGAGTGGCAGGGGAAGAACCGCTGGCGGAACACGCCGGGTGGGGGGTTCCTGCTGGAGGATGCGGAGGGCGAGCCGCTGCTGGAGTTCACTCCGGAGCAGTCGGTGGCGATGGGGCTATGGGGCGGAGAGATCCATCCGCAGGTGGCCGCGGCGGCGCCGGAGGTTGCGTGGGTGGGGCGTGGTCCGGCGGGCGGCGGTCTTGGGGCGGTGCGGGTGCGGGTGCATCGCGATGGCGAGAACGAGCGGGTGGAGGTCGAGCGGGGTTCGGATGTGGAGCTTGAGATCAGCACGGGGAAGGGCGTGTCGGTGGAATTGCAGCGTGGGGGCGAGCTGGGGTGGTCGGTGCGCGAGTACCGGCTGCGGGGTCGGGAGATGCCGGCGACGGCGTCGCGGCTGGACGACTCGCGGCTGCTGTTCATGGATGAGGATGGGGAGGTGGTGGAGGAGATCGCGCTGGCGCGGCTTCAGGAGTACGCGGGTGCGGCGGGGCTGTCGCGTGGTGCGATCGGGATGCCGGGTGGGATGGCGTGGAGTGTCGAGTCTGGGGCGGCGCAGCCGAAGGTGATGATCGGGATCGCGATGAGCGAGGTTCCGGAGTCGCTGGCGGCGCAGCTGGGGCTTGATGATTCGGAGGGTGGGGTGCTGATCTCGAGCGTGACGCCTGGCATGCCCGCGGACAAGGCGGGGGTTCGGGCGCAGGATGTGCTGGTGTGGCTGGGTGAGGATCGGACGCCGGCGACCTTCGAGTCGGTGCGGGAGGTCTTGTTGGAGAAGGCGCCGGGCGATCGCATGGAGCTGGAGCTGCTGCGCGGCGGCGAGGCGAAGCGTGTTGAGATCGAGTTGGTGGAGCGTCCGGCGTTCGGTGAGTTCCCGGGCCAGAGTTCGCTCGCGTTCGGGCCGGGGCCGGGGGCGACGGGACAGGGTGGGGCGCGGCTGGCGCTCGTGGATGAGGCATCGCGTGCGGTGTTCGAGGAGGCGGAGGCGATCAACAAGCGTCTTGCGGAGGTGGGGAAGGAGCTTGAGGCGAGCGTGCGTCGTCTGGAGGGTGCGCGGGGGGATGCTCGGGCGGAGTTGGAGCAGATGATCGGGCGGTTGTCGCTGGAGGCCGCGGAGCTGAGCGAGCAGAGCCGAGCGATGGCGACGCGGATGTCGCAGCGTCTGGCGGAGCGCGCGTACGCCGAGGCCCTTGCGATGGGCGGGCGTTGGGCGCCGCGTGCGGGCGGGGTGATGCCGCAGGTGCTGGTGGATGATGGGGAGGAGATGCTGGTGTTCCCGGAGGGGCTGATGCGTCCGCGGGGTTCGGGTCCGCAGTCGGATGAGGGTGATGTGGCGCGTGACCTCCGGCGTGAGCTCGAACAACTGACGCGCACGATGGGCGAGCGCTTCGAGCGGATGAGCCAGGAGAGCGAGCGGAACCGGGGTGAGGGCGATCGTGCCGCGATGGAGCGTCTCGAGCGGCTGGAGCGCACGGTGAGTGATCGCCAGCGTGAGATGGATCGTCGGCTCGAGCGGATGGAGCGGCTGCTGGAGCAGCTGGTCCGGGAGCGTTGATGGGCGCTCGGCGGTTGGAGTGATCCAGGATTGCTGATTGAATGGCTTGCCCCTCGCTTCGGCGGGGGGCTTGTCGTTGGTGGTGGGTGTGATTGGATGGCGCGGTATGTTGGTGTGGTATGGAGCTGACGCCGCTGAGGTATCTGCTGGTGATCGCGCGGGAGGGTCATATGACGCGCGCGGCCGAGCGTCTGGGGGTGACGCAGCCGGCGTTGTCGGCGATGCTGAAGAAGCTGGAGGGCGAGGTGGGGGTGGAGCTGCTGCACCGGACGGGGCGCGGGGTGGAGCCGACGGAGGCGGGTCGGGTGCTGCTGGAGCGGGCGCGGCAGGCGCTGGTGGTGCTGGATGGGGGGCTCGAGGAGGTGCGCGAGCTGGCGGGTCTGGAGCGGGGGCGGATCCGTGTGGGGGGCGGGGCGACGGCGATGACATATCTGCTGCCGGGGGTGGTGTCGGCGTTCCGCGGTGAGCATCCGGGGCTGCGGTTCTATGTTCGGGAGGCGGGGTCGGCGGAGGTGGCCGAGGCGGTGCTGGGGGGGATGCTGGATCTTGGGGTGGTGACGGAGCCGGTGCGGGTTCCGGGTGGCGCGAACCTGTTGCATGAGGAGTGGATCGAGGATGAGTTCCGGCTGATCGTGCCGAGCGGTGATGCGCTGGCGGGGCGTCGATCGTTCGCGTGGGGTGATCTGGAGGGGCGTGCGATGGTGGCGTTCGAGGCGGGGTCGGCGGTGCGGGTGTTGATTGATGATCGTCTGGCGGCGCACGGGGTTCGGGCCGAGGCGGTGATGGAATTGCGGTCGATCGAGTCGATCAAGCGGATGGTGTCGGCGGGGGTGGGTGTGGCGCTGGTGTCGCGGTTTGCGCTGGGTGAGGGGGAGGGGCTGCGTGCGGCTTCGGAGGCGTTGACGCGTCGGCTGGCGCTGGTGCGGCGTTCGGACCGTGTGCCGAGCCACGCGGTGGGGGCGTTCGCGGAGGCTTTGCGTGCGTTTGCGCGGGGTGTTGGGGGTGTGGGAGGGCGGCGTGGTCGGCGGTGAGGGCTGGGCGTGGGTTCAGATCGTTTTCAGAACCCGGAGGTAGTGGCGGATGGGGTGACGGGCCGGAGGCCCATCGCACCGAGGAGATATAGACAAGATTTATTCAGATCAGAAGTATCATTGAATTGACCGATGGGCGATGATCCGTATGGTGTGTGGTGTCGGGGCGGGGTTGGTTTGGTTTCCCGGTCAGTGAAGGAGGCGGTCATGGGCGCATCGAATCCGTTCAACTCTCGCAAGACGCTGAAGGCCAACGGGCGTGAGTACTCGTACTACGACCTGGGTGTGCTGATCGAGAACAAGATCGGGGATGTGGAGCGGCTGCCGTATTCGCTGCGGGTGCTTCTGGAGGGGATGCTGCGGAACCTGGATGGGTTCACGGTGACGCAGGATGACATCGCGGGGCTGGCGAACTGGAACGCGGGCGCGGTGGAGCAGGTTGAGATGCCGTTCATGCCGGGGAGGGTGGTGCTGCAGGACTTCACGGGCGTGCCGTGCGTGGTGGATCTTGCGGCGATGCGTGATGCGATGCGGGCGCTGGGGGGCGATCCGGCGGAGATCAACCCGGCGGTGCAGTGCGACCTGGTGATCGACCACTCGGTGCAGGTGGATGACTTCGCGACGCGGGTGGCGCTGACGATCAACGCGCAGAAGGAGTTCGAGCGGAACAACGAGCGTTACCGGTTCCTGAAGTGGGGTCAGCAGTCGCTGAGCAACTTCAGCGTGGTGCCGCCGGCGACGGGGATCGTGCACCAGGTGAACCTGGAGTACCTGGCGCCGGGCGTGCTGACGCGGGAGGTGGATGGGCGGACGGAGGTGTACCCGGACTCGCTGGTGGGGACGGACTCGCACACGACGATGATCAACGCGCTGGGCGTGCTGGGGTGGGGCGTGGGCGGGATCGAGGCCGAGGCGGTGATGCTGGGTCAGCCGGTGTACATGCTCACGCCGGAGGTGGTGGGGTTCAAGCTGACGGGTCGTTTGCCGGAGGGGTCGACGGCGACGGACCTGGTTTTGACGGTGACGCAGATGCTGCGTGCGCACGGGGTGGTGGAGAAGTTCGTTGAGTTCTTTGGTCCCGGGATGGCGGAGCTGTCGATCCCGGATCGGGCGACGATCGCGAACATGGCGCCGGAGTATGGGGCGACTTGCGGGTTCTTCCCGATCGATGCGAAGACGCTGGAGTACCTGCGGTTTACGGGTCGTTCGTCGGAGATGGTGGCGCTGACGGAGGCGTACGCGAAGGCGAACCATCTGTTCTGGGAGGCGGGGAAGAAGGATCCGGAGTTTTCCTCGGTGCTGGAGCTGGATGTTTCGACGGTGCAGCCATCGCTGGCGGGGCCGAAGCGGCCGCAGGACCGGATCGTGCTGTCGAGCGCGAAGGCGCAGTGGACGAAGGAGCTGACGGACAGCTTCGGTCGGAAGGTGGCCAGCGAGCGCGTGGGCACGAGCCGGTGGGCGGGCGAGGGCGGGCAGTCGGCGCCGGATGGGGGGCTGCCGGCGGTGAACGCGGGCGAGGATGCCGGTGGGCACGCCCTGCATGAGCAGGATTGCGGGAGCGAGGCGGGGGTTCGGGTGTCGATGGAGGTGGATGGGACCACGGAGCGGTTCTCGCTGCACGATGGGGACATCGTGATCGCGGCGATCACTTCGTGCACGAACACCTCGAACCCGGATGTGATGCTGGCGGCGGGGCTGGTGGCGCGGAAGGCCAATGCGCTGGGTCTGAAGCGGAAGCCGTGGGTGAAGACCTCGCTGGCTCCGGGCTCGAAAGTGGTGACGGACTACTACGAGCGTGCGGGGCTGACGGGTGATCTTGAGGCGCTGGGGTTCCACACGGTGGGGTACGGGTGCACGACCTGCATCGGGAACTCCGGGCCGTTGCCGGAGAAGATCGAGTCTGCGATCAAGGCGAACAACCTCGTGGTGTGCTCGGTGCTGTCGGGGAACCGGAACTTCGAGGGCCGGATCCATCCGGCGATCAAGGCGAACTTCCTGGCGTCGCCGCCGCTGGTGGTGGCGTACGCGATCGCGGGGACGATGGACATCGATGTGTTCAACGAGCCGCTGGCGCACACGGCGGATGGGCGTGCGGTGTTCCTGAAGGACATCTGGCCGACGCAGAAGGAGATTGAGGATCTTCGTTCGCACGCGATCACGCGTGAGCAGTTCGTGAGCAAGTACGCGGATGTGTTCACGGGGAACCCGACCTGGAACGATGTGCCGGTGTCCAAGTCGGAGCTATATCCATGGGATGACGATTCGACCTACATCCAGAACCCGCCGTTCTTCGAGGGGATGGGCGAGCGTCCGGAGGAGCTTTCGGAGATCCGCGGGGCGCGGGTGCTGGTGTTCGTGGGCGACTCGGTGACGACGGACCACATCTCGCCGGCGGGGTCGATCGCGGAGAAGTCTCCTGCGGGCGCGTACCTGCTCTCGAAGGGGGTGGCGCGTTCGGAGTTCAACTCGTACGGCTCTCGGCGCGGGAACGACCGGGTGATGACGCGGGGGACCTTCGCGAATGTGCGGGTTCGGAACAAGGTGGCGATGGATTCGTCGGGCCAGATCCCCGAGGGCGGGTGGACGCGTGACTTCACGCGGGCGCCGGATGCGGCGGCGCTGGAGGATGCGCCGCGCGCGTGGATCTACGACGCGGCGATGAACTACCGCGCGGCGGGCGTTCCGCTGGTGGTGCTGGCGGGGACGGACTACGGGATGGGCTCATCGCGTGACTGGGCGGCGAAGGGGACGAACCTGCTGGGCGTGAAGGCGGTGATCGCGCGGTCGTTCGAGCGGATCCACCGTTCGAACCTGGTGTTCATGGGGGTGCTGCCGCTGGTGTTCGAGGATGGCGTCTCGGGCGAGTCGCTGGGGCTGGACGGGACGGAGCGGTTCGACATCGAGCTGCCCGCGCCGCTGGCGCCGCAGGCGGTGGTGACGGTGCGTGCGACGAAGCCGGATGGTCGGGTGATCTCGTTCCCGGCGCGTTCGCGTCTGGATACGCCGATCGAGGTGGAGTACTACCGGAACGGCGGGATTTTGCAGACGGTGATCCGGAAGAAGTTGAATGAGGCTGGGGCCGGGGCGGGGGTTGGGGGGTGAGGGGGAAGAAGGCATCGGGGACTAGGCATCAGGCATCAGGCACCGGGCACCAGTGAAGATTGGGGGGGTCGGGCTTCGGTGGAGCGCGCGCGGGGGGGCGGGGATGCGGCGGGCGGGGCTGTGATGGCGCGCCGATGAGGGGGCGTGCGATCTTGCTGAGAATGTGGTATATAGGGGGATGTAGGGTAGGGGTTGGCTGGTCGCCGGTTCGTTGTTGGGCGGCGGGGTGGTGATGAGAGGGTGTGCCTGTGGATTATGTGATTTTCTTTGGGCTGTGGTTCGTGCTGACTTATGTGGCGGCGTTTTTGACGATCATGCTGCTGGGGAACTTCCTGGGGTTGTCGGTGCCGGACTTCGGCGGGCTTTTGTGGCGGACCGGGGTTCTGGCGGGTGCGACGGTGGTGGGGGCCGTGGTGGCGTCGATGGTTCCGGTGCCGTTCGCGGGGATCCTGATTCCGTCGGTGCTGGGCGCGATCGTGCTGGTGATGCTGTTCGAGATGGAGTTTCTGGAGGAGTTCTGGGCGATCGTGGTGTTCCTGATCGCGTACGCGTTCGCGCAGCTTTTGATCGCGATCCTGCTGGGGGTGCTGCTGTCGGGGGTGATGGGCGGGTGAGGGGCGGGGGCGGGGGGTCGTTCGCGGAATCTGGGGGTGGATTGGAGCATGTTGTGGTTGGGGTGGGTCCGATCATCGAGGGGTTGTGGTGTGGGGGATTGGGGTGGGTTTTGTGGGTGTTTGGGGGGGATGGTGTGGGGTTGGGGCGTTGTCGGGGGTGGTTTGCCGCGTGATGTTTCAATGTCGATGCATCGGCGGGTGTTGCCCGATAGACTGTTGATGCCCATGGCCCGTCCCACGCTGGCTGCCTCGACGCACCGTGTGGGTTCACCGCGCTCCAAGGCTCGACTCGCCATGCAATCTCGACCGTCGTTGTTCGGTAAGCACCCCGCGTGGCCGGACTTCATGGAGGTGGGGGTCCGATCTGAGGGATCGCTTCGTTGCTGGATCGACGCGTTCATGGAATCCATGGAGCGCGTGGTGAGCGGTGGCCGTTGGGGTGTTCCGGGGCAGGCATCGCCGGGGTGGCTGGTGGGGTTCGATCACACGCTGGTGGTGGCGCTGGACGATGGGGTGATGGCGGTGGGTCGGGTGTGGGCTTCTTCTGATGCGCGGGGGCGGACGATGTATCCGCTGGTGGCGATGCAGGAGGTGGACCCGGGGTGCGGGCTGGATGTGGTGTGCGATGTGGCGGGGCAGCTGGATGGGCTGCACGAGCGGATCGCGGATGTGCGCGATGCGGATGATGTGGAGCGTGAGGTTGTTGCGTTCGGCGAGCGGACGCGCTTTGCGCGGGTGGTGATGGGCGAGGGGCGTGGCGGGGGTGATGGTGGGCGTGATGGTGGGGGATGTGATGGGTGGGGTTCGGCGTTGTCGTGGCGGGAGTCGGGCGGGGGCGCGGGTCGGGTGGAGTCGTTGCTGGCGGACATGGCCGAGGCGGGCGTGCTGGTGTCGCCGAGGACGGGTGGGGGCGGAGGGCGCTCGGGTGGCTCGACGACCCGGATGGTGGCGGCGCGGGCGGTGTCGTATTCGGTGCGTGTGGGCGTGCGGGGCGATGAGGATGGCGTGCGGGTGGCGGGCGCGCTGGCGCTGCTGCTGCGCGATGCGCTGTCGCCCGGGGTGGCGCTGGCGTGCGTGGTGGGTGGCGGCGGGGAGTGGGTGGATGTGCTGGTGGGTCTGCCATCCGTGGAGAGCGTGTGGGGTCTGCGGGCGGGTGCGGAAGAGGTTCCGGTGCGGGCGGGCGGTGTTGGCGATGGCGGCGGGGTGGTGCGTGGCGAGGTGGAGCGGGTGCTGGACCGTTGGGGCGATGGCGGGCATGTGAGCGAGCGTTCGTGGGATGGTGGCGATGGCGGGGATGCGTTGGTGGGGGCCGCGGGCGGTGCGGGGCGCGGCGGGGTGGGCGTGGTGGGTCATGGTGTCATGCACCGGTTCAGCGGTGCGCAGGTGGTGAGCCTGGTGGTGCTGGGTGTTTCGGTGCTGGCGTGCGGGATGCTGCTGGCGTGGCAGTTGATGGGGTGAGCGGTTGGGTGGGTGTTGGATCGCGTGAGCGCATGAGAAAGGGCCCGCCTTGTGGGGCGGGCCCTGCGTGGTTCATGTCACGGGTTGCGGGGTTGGGTGCTCAGTTGGCGTACTTGACGCCGCAGCCGTAGGGGCGGGTCTCGGTGGTGGTGACGGTCTCACCGGCGACGATCTGGGTGAGGGCCTGGTCGACATAGTTGACGACCTGGTCGCCGGCGCCCGCGGGCGCGGGGGTGCGGTTGGAGTCCATGGCGCCCTGGTAGGCGAGGGTTCCATCGCGGTTGATGATGTACATGTGGGGTGTGGTGCGGGCGTTGTAGGCCTTGCCGACCTTGCCATTGGTGTCCATGAGGACGGGGTGCTTGACGCCCCACTCCTTGACCATGGGCGCGTTCTTGGCGAAGTCGGGGTGTGACTCATTGGTGGAGTTGACGAGGAGCCAGACGACATTCTGGTCCTTGTACTTCTCGGCGAGGGCCTGGGTGGGCTTGGTGGTCAGTTCGTTGTTGTAGAACTTGACGACGAAGGGGCATCCGGGGTTGAACCACTCGAGGACGACGATCTTGCCCTGCTCGGTGTAGTCGGAGAGCTTGTGCTCCTTGCCGTTCATGTCGGTGAGTGTGAAGTCGGGTGCGGGCTGGCCGATGGTGAGTGGTTCGGCGGCGCGCTCGGGCTGGCGGCCCATCTGGGCGTCGGCGGTGGTGGTGAACCATGCGGCGCCGGTGAGGGCGAGGGCCGCGGCGACGCCGGCAAGCCAGGTGCGGCGAGTGGTGGTGTTGCTGCTCATGTCTTCGATCCTTTCCAATCCATCAGATCTGGCGGCGCTGTGCGCTCCGCGCCAAGCGGGGCGTTCGGGTCGCCACTCGGGCGGGAAGGCCCGGACAGTGCGGTCTCGAGAAACCCTGGGCGCCGGCGTTGGGCGGCGCGAGGGTGTTTGGGCGTGGTGGGTGATTATGACGGGGTGGGGGCCCGGGGCGCGGGGGGTGGTGGTGGGATGGTGAGTCCGAGGTTGATGGTGGTGTGGCCGAGGGTGAGCTGGAGGATGGCTTTGAGGTGGGGGGCCTTGGTGATGTCGGGGCGGTGGGGGATGGTGAGGCGGAGGGGTTGTTCGGTGGCGGTCGTGGTGGTGGTGGGGTTGGGATTTCGTTGGGCGGCGGTGTCGGCGATGCGGTTGCGCGGGAGGAAGCGGAGTTGCTGCTCATCCGGGATCCAGCGGATGGCGGTGGCGTCGGGGGGCGCGGAGATGGTGAGGGTGGGGCGGGCGGGGTCGGTGGTGTCCCAGTTGATGTCGATGCCCCAGCGTGCGGGGTCCTGGTCGGTGAGTGGGGTTTGCGCGCGGGCGTGGGCGAAGCGCGGGGCGTGGGGGGTGGGTGCCGCGGAGGCGGTGGTGTCGGTTGGTTGGACGGGGAGGGTGATGGTGGCGGTGTCCTGGCCGGGGAGGCAGATGTCCTTGCAGACGAGCCAGTCGACCTTGGTGGTGATGGTGATGGGTGTGTTGGTGCGCTGTGCGCGTTGGGCGGCTTCGCTTGAGATGATGAGCGGGAAGAGGAGTGTGAGGCGGCGCTCGTGGATGTAGTCGAGCGACTGTGAGGAGGGGGAGTAGGCGGTGGGGGCGGGCCAGATGGGGTTGCCGATGGTGATGCCATCGGGGGTGTCGAAGGACCAGACGGGTGGGATGCCGGTGTCGCCGGCGAATTTCCAGTAGAGGTGCCAGCCTTCGGCGATGGTGAAGTCGAGGGCGATCCAGTTGATGTGGGCGGGTCGGATGGCGGTGAGTTCGGAGATGAGGGCGACGGCGGCGTGGTCGTTGCCGGTCTCTGGCTTCTGGGGTGTGGTGTTGAAGGGGGAGTTGGTGGGGGTGTTGGAGGGGGCGTTGGGGGGGGTGGTCTTGCCTGGCTGGGCGTTGGCGGTGGAGAAGGCGGTTGCGGCGAGGAGGAGCGCCGCGGCGGCCGTTGTGAGGCGCTGATGGGCGCAGCGGGGCGGTTGGCGGGGATGGTGGTGTTGGAATTGGCGCATCGGTGGGGAGGGGAGTTGGAGGGGTTGGGGCGGATTGGGGGGGTGGGGGGCGCGGGAGGTGAACGCTTCGTACCATGTGAAGTATTCACCAACATGCGTTGCGGTTTCGCGAGATCCGAGAGACGGGAGAAGACACCTATGGCGTTGATGTCACGAGAGTTACGGGATTTCCGCGGGTGGTTCGGGGCGTTCGTTCTGGTGCTGGTGGGGTTGGGGATGGGCGGATGCAACCATCCGGTGGATGATTCTCGGATCAGGCGGACGACCGTTCAGGAGGTGCAAACGCTGCTGGAGCGGAACGGGGACCGGGTGCTCTTGATTGATTCTCGGGCCCAGTCGGAGGTGGATGCGGGGACGATCCCGGGGAGCGTGGCGATCCGGCCGGGGGAGATCGATCTGAACCGTCGCGACCCATGGCTGGAGGGATTTTCGGTGCTGGTGGTGTTCGCGGAGAATCGGGGATCGAGTTCTGCTCGGGTGGTTTCGAAGCGTCTGATGATGGCGCGGTATCGGGATGTTCGGCTGATGGAGGCGGGGATCGACGGGTGGCGGGCGAGCGGTGGGGCGGTGGGGGAGGCGGGTCGTCGCGGCGCGGCGAGGGCCCGGTGAGTTGGTGGAATTGCGATGGGTGGGGGGTGAAAGCGCCGATGGGTGATCTCCCCTCCCGGGGCGTGCCGCGGGTTCGGGGGAGGTGCGGCGTGGGGGTGCTGGTTTGTGGGGATGCGGGTGGGGTGTCTATGTTCGGGAGCGATCGCCGCTTGTGGCGTCGAGAGGAGTGAGTGGCGATGGCGTTGGATCGAGGCGTTGCGTCGGGGGGTGTCGGTGATTCCGGGTTTGCGCCAGCGCGGGGGCGCGTGTTCGGCGGGAACGATGGGGCTGTGGGCGGGACGCCGTTGATCCGGCTGCGGCGGCTGGCGCCTGGGAACGGCGCCACGATCCTGCTGAAGATGGAGTCTCAGAATCCGCTGGGGTCGGTGAAGGACCGGATCGGTCGCGCGATGATCGATGATGCGGAGCGTCGGGGTGCGCTGGGTCCGGGGGCGCATGTGATCGAGCCGACCTCGGGGAACACGGGGATCGCGCTGGCGTTCGTGTGCGCGGTGCGTGGGTATCGGCTGACGCTGTGCATGCCCGAGTCGATGTCGCTGGAGCGTCGGGCGGTGCTGAAGCATTTCGGGGCCGAGCTGCTGCTGACTCCGGCGGATCGCGGGATGTCTGGGGCGGTGGCGGCGGCGACGGAATTGTGCGAGAAGGAGCGGAAGCGCGGGGCGGCGTTCATGCCGCAGCAGTTCGAGAACCCTGCGAACCCGGCGGTGCACGAGGCGACGACGGGGCCGGAGATCTGGGAGGATTCGGGCGGGTCGGTGGATGCGATCGTGGCGGGCGTGGGCACGGGCGGGACGATCACGGGGGTGACGCGGTTCGTTCGGACGCAGAAGAAGTCTTTCCGTGCGATCGCGGTGGAGCCCTCGGCATCGCCGGTGATTTCGGGCGGGGAGCCGGGGGCGCACAAGATCCAGGGGATCGGGGCGGGGTTCGTGCCGGCGAACCTGGACACGGGGTTGCTCGATGGTGTGGAGCAGGTGAGCAACGAGGATGCGATCTCGTGGGCGCGGCGTCTGGCGCAGGAGGAGGGGATCTTCGGCGGGATCTCGTCGGGCGCGAATGTGTGCGCTGCGTACCGGGTGGCGTCGCGCGCGGAGTTTGCGGGCAAGACGATCGTGACGGTGTGCTGCTCGTTCGGCGAGCGGTATCTGTCGACGGCGTTGATTGATCAGGCGGGGTGAGGGTGGGGGTTTGGGATGGGTGTGGGTGTGGGTGTGAGAGAGTGAAGACACCGGTCGGAGACCGGTGCCACCGAAGAGGGGGCCGCTAGACTGGCGGCATGGCAATTGATTCTCGATCGTCGTTCCGGGTCGTGGTTTCTCGGGTTGTGCCGTCGGTGTGCGCGGTGGTGCTGGGGTGCGGGAGCGCGTTGGGGCAGCCCGCGCCGCCGGCGGAGACGGTTCGGCGGGTGTCGCCGGGGTTCCATGCGCTGGTGGGGGCGGAGCTGGTGAGCGAGCCTGGGGTGCGGGTTGAGAACGCGACGATCGTGGTGCGCGATGGGGTGATTGTTTCGGTGGAGGCGGGCGGGGCGGCGCCGGAGGGGGCGCGGGTGTGGGATTGCGCGGGGCTGCGTGTGTATCCGGGGCTGGTGGAGGCGTATTGGCCGGTGTCGCTGCCGGAGGTGTCCGAGCGGGGCGTTGGTGCGCATTGGAACGCGAAGGTGCGGGCGGAGCGTTCGGCGGCTCGGGAGGCGATGCTGAGCGCGGGCGACCGGGAGTCTCGGCGGGCGATGGGGTTCACGCACGCGGCGATCGTGCCGGACTCGGGTGTGTTTCGTGGCACGGCGGCGGTGGTGTCGCTGGGGGAGTCGGACGATCCATCGCGCCCGAAGGGCGTGGTGCTGCGCGATGCGGTGTGGCACGCGGCGGCGCTGGAGTCGGGGGGGTGGCGGTCTTCGGGGTATCCGGGTTCGAAGATGGGCGCGATCGCGCTGGCGCGTCAGACGCTGAGCGATGCGCGGTGGTGGGGCGCGGCGTGGGGTGCGCATCGGGGGGATCCAGCGCGGAATCCACGGCCGGAGGACAACGATGCGCTGGCAGCGCTGGGGAGCGCGGAGGGGCTGGCGATGGGGCTGGTGTGGGATGTGTCGGATGAGCTTGATGCGCTGCGGGCGGCGAAGGTGTCGGCGGAGTTCGATCGCGACTGCGTGATCGTGGGGTCGGGTCTGGAGTTCCGGCGGGTGCCGGCGGTGGTGGATCTTGGGGTGCCGCTGGTCGTGCCGTTGAGCTTCCCGAAGGCGCCGGCGGTGGCGACGCGAGGGGATCGGGAGAGCGTGTCGCTGCGGGAGCTGATGGAGTGGGAGCAGGGGCCGACGAATGTGCGGCGGCTGGTGGATGCTGGGGCGACGGTGGCGATCACGGCGAGCAAGCTGGGTCGGGGTGAGAAGTTCGAGGCGAACCTGCGGAGCGCGATCAAGCACGGGCTGTCGAACCCGGAGGCCCTGCGGGCGCTGACGATCACGCCGGCGGAGCTGCTGGGTCTGGGCGATCGGCTTGGGAAGGTGGCGCCGGGGTACCTGGCGAACCTGATCGTGGTGGCCGATGGCGGGTTGTTCTCGGAGGATCGCGAGATCCGTGATGTGTGGGTGGAGGGGAAGCGGTACGAGATCAACAAGGGGCCGGGGCTTGACCTGGAGGGTGAGTGGGTGATGTCGGTGGCGGGGATGGAGGGTGTGGGGGCTGAGGGTGGGCTGGGGGTGTTGATCGTGGATGGTGATGGGAAGGTGTCGTACCGGCGGGAGGCGGCGGCGGGGCCTGAGGGGGAAGATGAAGGCGCGGGGGATGGTGCAGGTGATGGTGATGGGGCGGATGATGGGGGTGAGGGGGCGGATGGTGGCGAGGGCGGTGTTGATGGGAATGGAGCGGATGCGGAAGAAGAGGAAGTGGATGAGCCGGTTCGGGCGGCGCGGGCGGAGCGGATCCGTCGGGTGACGGTGCAGGAAGATCGGGTGGACCTGGTGTTCGCATCGGGTGTGCTGGAGGGCGGTGATGCGAGCACGCTGAGCGTGGTGGTGCGGGGGGATGCGCTTTCGGGTGAGCTGCGGGCGATCGGCGGGGAGGCAGTGCGGGTGGTGGGGCGCCGGGTTCTTGAGGAAGAGGGGGAGGATGATGCGGAGGGTGATGCGGAGGATGAAGGGGAGAGTGAGGATGCGGAAGGGGAGGAAGCGGGGGATGGGGATGATGGGTTTGAGATGCCGCCGGATATCGGGGCGTGGCCGTTGGGGGCGTATGGGTATGAGGCGGGGTGGGCCTCCGGGTTCCCGAAGACGGTGCTGCTGCTGAACGCGACGATCTGGACGAACACGGAGCAGGGGATCGTGGAGGTGGGGAGCGTGCTGATCCGCGAGGGGAAGATCGCGCGGATCATCCCGGGCGAGGTGACGGATGGGGTGCAGACGGCGGTGATCGACGATGTGTTCGTGCTGGACTGCACGGGGCTGCATGTGACGCCGGGGCTGATCGACTGCCACTCGCACACGGGGATCTCGGGCGGTGTGAACGAGGGGACGCATTCTTCGACGGCGATGGTGCGGATCTTCGATGTGATCGATCCGGATGACATCAGCTGGTACCGGCAGCTGGCGTCTGGGATCACGGCCGTGAACCAGTTGCATGGGTCGGCGAACGCGATCGGGGGTCAGAACTCGGTGGTGAAGGTGCGGTGGGGCGCAGCGCATCCGGATGAGATGCGGTTCGTGGGCGCGCCTCCGGGGATCAAGTTCGCGCTGGGCGAGAATGTGAAGCAGTCGAACTGGGGTGCGCAGGGCACGGGGCGGTATCCGCAGACGCGGATGGGTGTGGACTCGTTCATCCGGGATCGGTTCCATGCGGCTCAGGAGTACGCGGCGCGGGTGGAGCGGTGGCGTGCCGGTGCGCAGCAAGCGCTGAGGGTCCATGTTCGTCGCGAGCTCCGGGTGGCTACTCGTCAGCTTGATCTGTACGAGAACGAATTGGAATACAAGACCCGGCTGGCGGGCGATCATGCGGAACTGACTCCGCTGCACGAGCAATTCCGTGCGGGAACCATCGCGTACCGGGTCAACAAAGGATGGCGGCCGGAACCAAAGGTCGAGGTCCGGGTCGACTCCCCGGACCAGCCGGTTGACCCGGTGAGCAACGCGGTCGCCACTGCGATCGCCACGACGGTGGTTGTGCCGGCGCTCCTCAATCAGTTCGGCGCTGCTCCGGATGAAGGTGCCGTGCTCGATGCGGCGTTCGTCCGGGCGATCGATCTGACTCTCGCGGAGCATCCCATGCCGCGGCGGGATCTGGAGTTGGAGGCGCTGGCGGAGATTCTGGCGGGTCGGCGGTTGGTGCACTGCCATTCGTACCGGCAGGATGAGATCATCGCGCTGTGCCGGACGGCGGGTGAGTTCGGGTTCACGATCGGGACCTTCCAGCATGTGCTGGAGGGGTACAAGTGCGCGGAGGTGATCCGTGAGCACGCGATCGGCGGGTCGGCGTTCTCGGATTGGTGGGCGTACAAGTTCGAGGTGTACGATGCGATCCCGCAGGCGGGGGCGCTGATGCATGAGGTGGGGGTGACGGTGTCGTTCAATTCGGATTCGGACGAGTTGGCGCGGCGGATGAATGTGGAGGCGGCGAAGGCCGTGAAGTACGGCGGGGTGCCGCGCGAAGAAGCGCTGAAGTTCGTGACGCTGAACCCGGCGATCCAGCTGGGGATCGACTGGGCGGTGGGGTCGATCGCGCCTGGGAAGGATGCGGACCTGGTGGTGTGGTCGGGGGATCCGCTGTCGTCGCTGTCGCGCGTGGAGCGGACCTTTGTTGATGGTGTGGAGATGTTCTCGATCGAGCGGGATCTCGATCTGCGGGATCGGGCGGCGCGGGAGCGGGCGCGGCTTTTGACGAAGCTCCTGGATGATGAGGCGGGGCGGGGGCGTGGGGGCGCGGGCGATGGTGGTCGTGGCGGGCGCGGGGGCGGTGGGTCGCCGGATGGGCCGGAGATGATCGATGGGCCCGAGCCGGATCATGCTGCTGATGCGTGGCTGGCGATGTCAGATCTGCGGGCGGGTCGTTCGGCGCGATTCGGGATTCGGCCTGACTTCGGTGGTGATGCTGAGGCGGCCCGGGCGTTCGAGGCGCGGGGGCTTGAGGCGTACTTCGAGTGGATGGTGATGAACGGGCTGGACCCGATGCGGTGCGGGCCGGGTGATTGCGGGTGCGCGTTCCACTCGGCGTTCCAGATTCGGTGAGCTGGGTGATTGGTGCGTGGAGGTCGGGAGCGGTTGGTGCAGCGATGGCTTGTCCAGATGGAGCGTGTTCGATGGCTTTGAAGCGCGGGATCGATGGGATTCGGATGGCGGTGCTGGGGGTGCTGGTGTGCGGGCTGGTGTGGTCATCGCCGGCGGGGGCGCAGGATCTGACGGTGCGCGCGCCCGCGCAGGATCGGGCCGTGCTGCTGGTGGGGGGAGTGGTGCATCCGGTGTCGGGCGATGCGATCGACGATGGGTGGGTGTTGTTTGATGGTGGTCGGATTCTGGGTGTGGGCGCGGGCACGCCGGCGCGGGCGGATCTGCGTGGTCTGAATGGGGTTCGGCGGGTGGAGCTGGATGGGCTGCATGTGTATCCGGGGCTGGTGGGGGCAAACACGGTGATGGGGTTGATGGAGATCGGGGCGGTGCGGGCGACGGTGGATTACTCGGAGACGGGTTCTGTGACGCCGGAGGTGCTGGCGCTGAACGCGGTGAATCCGGACTCGACGATCATCCCGGTGACGCGGACGAACGGTGTGCTGACGGTGGGGGTGATGCCGACGGGGGGCGTGGTGCCGGGGCGGGCGTCGGTGCTGCGGATGGAGGGGTGGACGCACGAGGACATGGGCGTGCTGGCGGATGCGGGGCTGGTGGTGAGCTGGCCATCGCTGCGCGTGCAGACGGGGTGGTGGGTGCAGAGTTCGGAGAAGGAGCAGCGTGAGCGCGCGATGGAGCGGGTGGAGCGGATTCACGCGCTGTTCGATGAGGCGCGGGCGTACCTGGCGGCGCGGGATGCGGCGGATGAGGATCGTCCGGTGGCGATGGATCTTCGGTTTGAGGCGATGCGGGGTGTGCTGGCGGGGGAGCGGCCGGTGTTCGTGCGGGCGGAGGAGCTGGAGCAGATCCTGTCGGCGATCCGGTTCGGGCGGGAGCAGGGGGTGAAGGTGGTGATCGTGGGTGGTCGGGATGCGGACCTGTGCGCAGAGGAGTTGAAGGAGGCGGGGGTGGGTGTAATCGTGGCGGGGACGCACCGGCTGCCGAAGCGGCGTGATTCTGAGTTCGATCACATTTTCCGGCTGCCGGGGGCGCTGGAGGCGGCGGGGGTTCGGTACTGCATCGCGTCGACGGGGGGGAGCTTCGAGACGCCGCACGAGCGGAACCTGCCGTACCATGCGGCGTCGGCGGTGGCGTTCGGGCTGGATGTGGATGCGGCGATCCGTTCGATCACGCTGAGCGCGGCGGAGCTGCTGGGGGTGGGCGATGAGCTGGGGTCGCTGGAGGCGGGGAAGGCGGCGACGCTGATCGTGACGGATGGGAATCCGCTGGAGGTGACGACGGAGGTTGTCATGGCGTTCGTGGACGGTCGGGCGATCGATCTTACGAACAAGCAGACAGCGCTGTATGAGAAGTATCGTGAGAAGTATCGGCAGCTGGGGTTGATCGAGGGTGGTGATGATGGGGGCGGGGATGGGGATGGGGGGGAGTGATGTCGGTGGGGCAGGTGTTCGATCATGCGGTGATCGGCGCGGGGGCGGCGGGTGCGAGCGCTGCGCTGCGGCTGGCGCGCGGGGGGCGGTCGGTGGTGGTGTTCGAGTCTCGGGCGTTCCCGCGGGCGAAGGTGTGCGGCGAGTTCGTGTCGCCTGCGGCGGGTGGGATTCTCGAGGAGCTGCTGGGCGGGGCGGAGGGGCTTGGAGCGCTGGGCGCTCGGCGGGTGGAGGCGCTGACGCTGGAGCGTGGGGATCGGCGGATCGGGTGGCGGATGCCGGGCGCGGCGTGGGTGCTGTCGCGGCGGGCGCTGGATGCAGCGCTGCTGGATGCAGCGCGGGATGCGGGGGCTCTGGTGGAGCAGCCGGCGCGGGTGGTGGGGGTTGGGTATCCGGATGATGCGGGCGCGCCGGTGGAGGTCCGGCTTGGTGATGGGCGGGTTGTGCGCGCGCGGACGGTGCTGCACTGCGATGGTTCGGGGCGGTATGACCGCGGGGGTGCGCCGGTGGCGATGCGCGCGGGTGTGGTGGGGCTGAAGTGCCACCTGCGGGTGGCGGATGGGTGCGAGGGGTTGCTGGCACCGGGGCTGGGGATGCGTTCGGGGGCGGGTGTGTACCTGGGGACGGTGCGTGTGGAGGATGGGCAGGCGACGGTGGCGCTGGTGTGCCGTGCTTCGTTGCTGCGTGCGCATGGGGCGGATGCGGATGCGCTGGTGGGGGCGGTGTGGGAGGGGTTCGATGCTTCGTGGCGGACGACGGAGTGGATGAGCTGCGGGGTGGCGGGGTCCGGGTATGTGGGGTCGGGGGATGCGCGGAGCTTTCGATTGGGGAACGCGGCGGCGGCGGTCGAGCCGGTGGGTGGCGAGGGGATTGGTCTGGCGTTGTGGTCGGCGCGGACGCTTTCGGGGTTGTTGATGGAGATTGGTGGTGATGGGTTGTGCGATGCGGGGGCGCTTGGCGGGGTGGAGCGTGCGTACGGGCGTGCGTATCGGCGGCGATTGCGTTGGCGGCGGCCGGCTTGCCGTGGAGCGGCGGAGGTGCTGATGCGTCCGCGGGTGGTGGATGTGCTGTGGCCGGTGCTTCGGATGCCGGTGGTGGGATCGGGGTTGATCGGGTGGTGGTATGCGTTGACGGGGAAGGCGGGTGTTGGGGCGGGCTCGGGGGGGCGTCGTGTGGCGGCGGTCAGGGGCCTTTGGTGAGGGCGATTCCCGTGGCGATGAGGGCGGCGATGAGGAGGACGGTGAGGATGGCGAGTGTGATTTTGAGGGCGCTGTAGGGGCGGTCGCCGGTGACTTCGGCGGTGATGGCGTTGACGGTGATGTGGTAGAGGCGCTGCTTGTAGCGGTACGCGGCCAGCCAGACGGGGAGGAGGATGTGCTTGTAGGTGATGTCGTTGTAGTGGACGGCGATGGAGTCGATGCGTTGTTCATCGCCGCCGATGTCCCGGCGGATGGTGTGGCGGATGTCGGGTTCGATGCGGGCCTTGGCGAGTTCGAAGCCCTCGGGGAGGGTGATGGCGTAGGTCTGGGCGGCGAAGCCGGCGAGATAGGCGTCGTTGTAGGGGGTGAGCGATTCGATGGGCCACGGCTCGAGGGTGTTGAGGCGGTCGTGTGGGAGCGAGCGGGTGGCGGGGATGAGGACATCGTCGAAGGTGTTGGCGACGGTTCCGGCGGCGCGGTGCCAGCGGGTCTTGCGGACCTGGCGGGTGCGGGTGACGCGGCGGCCGTTGGAGTCGGTGGTTGAGTAGGTTTCGGTGACCCAGTAGTGGACGCCGCGGGCGCCGGTGTAGCGGGTGGTGGTGCGGGTGTCGTAGGTCCAGTAGGGGAGGTAGACGGCGTTGAGCCGGCCTTCGACGGTGGCGAGTCGTTTGAGGTCGCGGGGTGCGAACCAGAGCTTGGCGATCCAGCGGGTGTAGGCCTCGCGGGCCTGCTCGCGGGTGAGGGCGACCGGGAGCATGGCGCTCGGTCGGATGTGGCGGGTGGATCCGCCGGAGATGACGACATGCGAGCCGCAGAAGCAGCAGGCGTGCGAGGTGACGCCGGGGGGGAATGCGACATCGGCGCCGCAGGTGTTGCAGTGGGCGGTGATGTCGTCGATGGTGTCGGCGCGGGCTTCGAGTGCGGCGATGGTGTCGTGGTAGTCGTGCTCGATGACCTGGCCGGCGGGGGCGATGTCGTTCTGCGCGTTGCAGTACGGGCAGCGGAGCGCGTGCGTGCCGGGTGCGAAGACGAGGTCAGCGCCGCAGCGGACGCACGGGTGGCGTGCATCGGCGCGTCGGCGTTCTGGCTCGTGTGGCGGCGGCGTGGGCGTCGGCGCGGTGGTCACGGGTCAGTGTCCGGGGCTGGTCGGTGGCGGTGGTGGCGGCGGTGGATTGGCGCCGGCGTGGGGAGGTGGAGGTGGCGGGGGTGAGAGGATGGGGGCGAGTGCGGGGACCTCGGCGGCGCGGGTCCAGTTGGACATGCCGGGGGACCAGACGAGCGTGTCGGGGGTGAGGGCTCCGGTGGCGGCGAGGTGGCGGAGCTGATCGTGCGCGAACGGGCCGGTCTGCTGGCTGTTGGCGTAGAGGTGGAAGGCGGGTTGGTGTGGTGCGCCGGGGGGTGGGGGCGGGGATGCGGCGCGGGCGTTGGGGTTGTTGGCGTTGGGGTTGTTGAGTGTGGAGGCCATCTGCTGGGCCATGGCGAAGCCGGCGCCGAGGCCCATGGCATCGCCCATGCCGCCTCCGGGGTTCTTCGCGGCGTCGCCGATGGCTTCGGCGGTCTGGTACTGGGTGTATTTCGAGAGGTCGCCGATGATGCCCATGCTGGAGCGCTTGTCGAGGGCTTCCTCGACATTGGGCGGGAGGGAGATGTTTTCGACGAGGAGTGTGGTGAGGTCGAGGCCGTACTCGTTGATCTTGGTGGCGATGCGCTGGCGGAGGAAATCGCTGAGTTCGTCGTAGTTGGCGGCGAGGTCGAGGATGGGGATCCCGGACTCGCCGAGGACATCGGTGAATCGTGAGACGATGACATTGCGGAGCTGTTCGGTGATGCCGTCGATGGTGAAGGAGGATCCGGCGCCGGCGACGGCGTTGATGAGCGTGGCGGCGTTGGAGGCCTTGATGGCGTAGGTGCCGTAGGCGCGGAGTCGGACGGGGCCGAACTCCGGGTCGCGAAGCATGACGGGGTTCATGGTGCCCCACTTGAGGTCGGTGAACTGCCGGGTGGCGACGAAGTAGACATCGACCTTGAAGGGGCTGACGAAGCCGTACTTCCATCCCCGGATGGTGGAGAGGATGGGGAGGTTGGCGGTGTCGAGCTTGTGTCGTCCTGGCTGGAAGACATCGGCGATCCTGCCCTCATCAACGAAGACGGCGACCTGGCCTGGGCGGACGGTGAGCTGGGCGCCGTTCTTGATCTCGTTGTTGTGGCGCTGGAACTTCCAGACGAGGACGGAGGGGTTGTCGTCGGGCCACTCGATGATGTCGATGAGTTCGCCGCGGAGTTTCTTGAGCCAGTCCATGGTGTTGGTCTCCGGAGTGTGGGCGCGGTGAGGGCGCGTGCGGGCGCAGCGCGGCCCTGGGGGGCGTGGCGCTGGGCGCGGGTGATTGTTGGGAATTGTGGCGGGTGGGTGTCGGGGGTGCCAGCGGTGGGGCGGATGGTGGGGTGTGGGAGTGTCTGAGGGGGGGCAGGTGTCGTCAGGAAGTAGTGAAGATGAGGGGACGGGCGGGACGCCCGTCCCACCGAGGTGGTGGAGGGAGGATGAGGAGACGGGCGGGACGCCCGTCCCACCGAGGTAGTGGAGGGAAGATGAGGAGACGGGCGGGACGCCCGTCCCACCGAGGTGAGGGAGGGTTGGGAAGCGGTCGCTCGCGCGGTGATTTAGTGGCGGCGGGCGGGTTTGCGGCGGTTGTTGTTGAAGTGGGGCTGCCAGTTGGGGGTTGGGCGCATGATGCGCCTGGGGGGTGTGTGGTCGTCGGCGTCGTCGGTGTGGTCGGCTTCGTCGGGCGCGTGGCGCGGGGCGGTGGGGGTGATGGGCGGGAGGTCGGGGTTGACGGGGATGGGCTTGCCCATGAAGCGTTCGATGGCCTTGAGGAGGCCGCGCTCTTCGGGCGCGCAGAAGGCGATGGCCAGGCCCTCAGCGCCGGCGCGGCCGGTGCGGCCGATGCGGTGGATGTAGGCCTCGGGCTCGATGGGCAGGTCGAAGTTGAAGACATGGGTGACGCCTTCGACATCGAGCCCTCTGGCGGCGACATCGGTGGCGACGAGGATGTTGGAGCGGCCATCGCGGAGCGCATCGAGGGCGCGCTGGCGCTGGGCCTGGGTCTTGTTGCCGTGGATGGCATCGGCGTTGAGCCCGGCGGCGCGGAGCTTCTTTCCGACACGCTCGGCGCCGTGCTTGGTCTTGGTGAACACGACGCCGCAGCGGACCTGGTGCTGGACGAGCAGCGACTCGAGGATGGCCTGCTTGTCGGCGTTCCTGGGGATGCGGAAGAGGGACTGGGTGATCTTGGGTTCGCGTTCGGCGGTTCGTTCGACGGCGACGCGGACGGGGTTGTTGAGCAGCGTGTCGGCGAGTGCCATGACCTTGGCGGGCATCGTGGCCGAGAAGAGGAGTGTCTGCCGGTCGGTGGTGATCTGCTCGGCGATGCGGCGGATGGGCTGGATGAAGCCCATGTCGAGCATGCGGTCGGCCTCGTCGATGGCGAGGATCCGGATGGCCGAGAGGTCGACGATGTTCTGTTCGATGAGGTCGATGAGCCTGCCGGGGGTGGCGATGAGGACATCGACGCCGCGGGACAGGGCGATTTCCTGCTTGCGCTGGCTGACGCCGCCGTAGACGGTGGTGCCGCGGAGGCCCGAGCCCTTGGCGTAGGTGCCGAAGCTGTCGGCGATCTGCTGGGCGAGTTCGCGTGTGGGGGCGAGGACGAGCACGCGGGGGAGGCGCGGCGCGCCGGGGCGATCGGGCGCGCCGGGCTTGTGGTCGAGGTCGCCCGAGAGGAGTCGGTGGATGATGGGGAGCGCGAAGGCGGCGGTCTTGCCGGTGCCGGTCTGGGCGCAGCCGAGGATGTCGCGGGCCTCGAGCGCGGGGGGGATGGTGACGGCCTGGATGGGTGTGGGGGCGGAGTAGCCCTGGGACTGGAGGGCGGCGTTGATCCTGGGGTCGAGGTTGAGCTGTTCGAAGGTCTGGACGGATTCGAGGCCGGTGGCCCAGGTGGTGGCGGGATCTGGGGTGGTTGGGCGGGTGTTGGGCTTGGTGGTGCTGGTCTTGGGGGTGTTGGGCTTGGAGGTGGACTTGGTCTTGTGGGTGTTGGAGGTGGTGGTCGTGGTGGTGCGGGGGCGCGGGGCGGTGTTGGCGGACTTATTGGGGGCGCTGGGTGTGGGCTTGGTTGTTCGGGCGCGGGAGATGTTGGTGGGGGCGGGCGCGGCGGTGTGGGTGTTGGTTGATGCGCGGCGCGGGCGCGGGGCGCTGGTTGGGGCGGTGTCGGTGTGGATGCGGTCGTTCGCTGGCGCTGATGCCGCGGCGGCGGCGCGGCGCTTGGCGGCGGCCTTCTTGCCGGGCTTGGGGGCGATCTTGGGGTAGCCGGACTTGCCCTTGGCGGCCTTGGCGCCGACATGCTTGGTGGGCGCCGCGCGGCGGTCGGCGGGGGCGGGGGCTTCGGCGGAGGCGGCGCGCTTGCGTGATGGGGCGCGCTTGGTGGCGCGGCCGGTGGCGCGGTTGGTGGGGGCGGCGTTGTTGCGGGCGCTTGGCTTGTTGGATCTGCGGGTCTTCAAGGGTGTGGTCTTTCGGAGTCTGGGTCTGGTGAGAGAGCGGTGTGGGGGGAGCGCGGCGATGTCGTGCGCGTGGATCGCGCGGACTGGGTTGTCCGAGCGAGCGCGATGGCATCGGCCGGTCCTGACCCGGAGGGGTGGCGAGGGCGCGGAGCGCCCGGCCTTGGCTTGGACGGGGGGGGTGCCGGTTCGGGATGGGACGCCATCCATCCCGGCGTTGGTGGCTCGCGTGGTGCGGGCCTCCGGACGGGGAGGAGCGGGCGCCGCCAGTGTGTTTCCCGTGTGTGGCGGCGCGTGATTGCGTCGCGGAAGGTCGGGGGTTCCCACCGGCAATGGCGGGGAGCGTAGGCGCGCCGGTGGGGGCGGGCGCGGGTTCGGGATGGATTGGATGGGAATGGCAACGGGACCGGCGCTGGCCCGAGGGTCAGCGCCGGTCCCGTTGGTGATGGGGAGGAGGGTTGTGTGTGCGCGTGCGTGTGTGTCGGGGGGGTCAGGCGGTCTTGAAGGAGCCGACGAGGGCCTGGAGGTTCTCGGCCTTGAGCGAGAGTTCGGCGGCGGCCTGGTTGGACTGGCCGACGGCCTGGGTGGTTTGCTGTGAGACGGCGGCGATGCGTTCGACGCTGGAGGAGATCTCGGTGCTTGCGGCGGACTGCTGCTCGGCGGCGGCGGCGATGGACTGGATCATGCTGGCGACCTCGCGGGAGGTGTGGACGATGGTCTTGAGCTGGTCGCCGGCTTTGCCAGCCAGGTCGACGCCGGACTTGACATGCTGAGTGCCCTCGCCCATGCGATGGACGGCGTCGGTGGTTTCGGTCTTGATGGCGTTGATGGATTCGGCGATTTCCTGGGTGGCCTTTGTGGTGCGGTCGGCGAGCTTGCGGACCTCATCGGCGACGACGGCGAAGCCCCGGCCGTGCTCGCCGGCGCGGGCGGCCTCGATGGCGGCGTTGAGCGCGAGGAGGTTGGTCTGTTCGGCGATCTCGTTGATGACCTCGACGACCTGTCCGATGGATTCGGATCGTTCGCCGAGCGAGTCGACAGCCTTGGCGGTGGCGTTGACGGCGGCGTCGATCTGCTGCATGCCGTTGATGGTGTTGCCGACCATCTGGGCGCCCTCGTCGGCGGTGGAGCCGGCGGAGCTGGCTTCTCTTGAGGCCTTGGTGGACTTGTCGGCGACCTCGTTGATGGAGGCCGACATTTCCTCGACGGCGGAGGAGACCTGGCGGAGCTGGTCGGACTGTTCTTCGACGCCTCGGGTGAGTTCTTCTGAGGAGGCCGAGACCTCGGTGGCGGCGGCGGCGACCTCGGTGGCCGAGGCTCGGACCTCGGTGACGAGTTCGTTGAGGGCGGCGTTCATGGCGTTGACGGCGTTGACGAGGGTTCCGACCTCGTCCTTGGACTTCGTGACGAGTGGCTTGCCGGAGAGGTCGCGGTTGGCGATGGCCTGGGCGCGTTCGACGAGCGGGAGGACTGCGTTGAGGATGCCGCGGATGATGAAGAAGGCGAGGAGGCCGCCGGTGATGGCGCTGATGGCGGTGATGGTTCCCATGATCGTGAACGCGGATGTGACGGTGCTATTGGCGGCGGTGGTGGCGGCTTCCATCTCGGCTTCGTTGATCTTGACGATGGCGTCGAGGTCCTCCCTGATGGAGGCGACGAGCGGTCGTGCATCGGAGACGGCGAGCTGGTACGCATCCTGTGACTTGCCATCGAGGTCGAGCGCCGACATCCGCGCGAAGACGGCCTGGTACTCCTTCCAGGTGGACTCCACATCGTCGAAGTGCTTGAGCGAGGCCGTGGAGAGCAGCGGTTTGAGTGTTTCGAGGTGCTGTTCGAATTCCTGTGCGTTCTCGGCATAGCTGGCGCGTGCGATGCGGTCCGCTTCCGGTTCGCTGTCGAGGATCATGGTGCGCTGGATCAGGCCGGCGTTGGCGAGGGCGGTCTGCAGGTGGAGCGAGTACTCGAGGCCGTTGGCGTCGACATCGACGAGGCGCTCGAGGCGTCCGCTGATGTTGTTGAGCGAGAGTCCGGACGATGCGGCGACGAGCAGAACGCCTGTGAGGAGGACTGCGAAGAGGCACCAGAGTTTCTTTGACAGCGAGCGCGTGACGAAGGACAGCATGGGAACAACTCCGTTTCGGGTCTTTCGATCGATGTTGCCGGCGGACATGGCCAGGGCGATCGGCAGGGCAAATCGGGTTTGTCCTTAGCCGGGTGCATCTCGAATTGGAAAGGCGGTGCGCGACGGGTGCGGTTTGTGGGGTCTTGTGATGGGTGGGGGTTGGCGTGCCGGCGGGCGGGCGCGGCGCTCGCTGCGCGTAGGAAAAGCGACACGCCGCCCGTTGTTCTGCGGGCGGCGTGGGTGGGTCCCGGGTGGTGGTGTGTCGATCAGAGCCTGAAACCGGTGACGAGTTCCTGGAGTCGCTCGGCTTTCTGCGAGAGTTCCGTGGCGGCCTGGGAGGACTGTGCGACGGCCTGTGTGGTTTGTTGTGAGACGGCGGCGATGCGTTCGACGCTGGAGGAGATCTCGGTGCTGGCGGCGGACTGCTGCTCGGCGGCGGCGGCGATGGACTGGATCATGTTGGCGACTTCGCGTGAGGAGTCGACGATGGTCTTGAGCTGCGATCCGGCCTGGGTGGCGAGTTCGACGCCGTGGCGGACATGGTCGGTGCCTTCTCCCATGCGCTTGACGGCGTCGGTGGTCTCGTTCTGGATGAGGGAGATGGACTCGGCGATCTCCTGGGTGGCCTTGGTGGTCCGGTCGGCGAGTTTGCGGACCTCATCGGCGACGACGGCGAAGCCGCGGCCGTGCTCGCCGGCGCGTGCGGCCTCGATGGCGGCGTTGAGGGCGAGGAGGTTGGTCTGCTCGGCGATCTCGTTGATGACCTCGACGACCTCGCCGATCTTCTGGGACCGCTCGCCGAGGGAGTCGACGGCGCGTGCGGTGGCGTTGACGGTCTCGTCGATCTGCTGCATGCCGCTGACGGTGTTGCCGACGACCTGGGCGCCCTGCTGGGCGACGGCTCCGGCGTTGGTGGCGTTCTGCGCGGCGTTGGTGGACTTGTCGGCGACTTCGGAGATGGAAGCGGACATCTGCTCGACGGCGGAGGAGACCTGGCGGAGCTGGCCTGACTGTTCTTCGACGCCCTTGGAGAGTTCTTCGGAGGAGGCCGAGACCTCGGTGGCGGCGGCGGCGACCTCGGTGGCGGAGGCGCGGACTTCGGAGACGAGGGTGTTGAGCGAGGAGGACATCTTGTTGATGGACTCGACGAGCTGGCCGACCTCATCCCGGGATCTGGTGGCGAGCGGCTTTCCGGAGAGGTCTCGGTTGGCGATGGCGCCGGCGCGCTCGATGACGGGCTTGAGCGATCCGAGGATGCCGTTGGTGATGAGGATGGCGAGGATGGCGGCGAGCGCGGATCCGACGATGAGGGTGCCGATGACGAGTTTGGTTGCGAAGGCGAATGCCTCGTAGGTGTGTTCGACGGCGGCCTGCATGGCCGAGTTCTCGTGCTCGGCGATCTCTTCGAGGGTGGCCTCGACGGCCTCGACGGCGGAGTAGAGCTCGCCCTTGAGGAGTGCGACGGCGGCCTGGTTCTCGCCGGCGTCGATGGTTTCGAGGAACCGCCGGCGGATGGACTTCATTTGTGCCATCTGGTTGTCGATGGTGTGGAGCTTGGGGGCAAGGTATTCATCGCTGATCGCGTTGAGGGCGGCGATGCGCTCGTCGAAGTCTTCGAGCTGCTCGTCGGCGAGGGCGGTGGCCTTGGAGCGCTCGGAGTCGGTGGTTGCCAGGAGGAGCTTGGCGTCGGCCGTGGTGAGTTGGTAGAGGTCCTGGTTGAGCTGCTCGGAGAGCACGAGCCTCGGGACGCAGAGGTCGGTGAGTTCGTGGGTGCGGTGGTTGGTTTCGGCGAGTTCGTAGAGCCCGAGGGCGCCGACACCGATGGCGAACGCCATGGGGATGGCGATCGTGGTCAGGAGCTTGACGCGGAGGGATCGCTTGAAATATCCGACGGGCATGGCGGGGTCTCCTTGGCGCGGCCGTGGCGTGTCTCCGTGAAACGGGTGTCGGGCGCTGGGTGCGCTCGATTGCCCTGGTGCGAACGATCGTGGGTCGCCCTGTGGGTGCTTGGTGCATCGGGAGGAGTTCCCCTGATCTGAATCAGGGATGTTGGGTTGGGGGAGGAGATGATCCCGGAGCGGGGGCATCGCAGACGGAACCCGGTGGCCGGGATGGGGGGGGTGGGGCCGGGGGAATCGGGGGGTGGTACGCTTGGGCGTATGGGCAGCGCGAGCGGATCGATCCAGGGTGCGAAGGGGACGCGGGACTTCTATCCGGAGGAGATGCTGCGGCGTCGGTACATCACGGATGCGTGGCGGCGGACAGCGCTGCGGCACGGGTTCGATGAGGTGGATGGCCCGGTGTTCGAGCACCGGGAGCTGTATGAGAAGAAGTCCGGGGAGGGGATCCTGAACGAGATGTTCTCGGTGTTCTCGGGGAAGGATCCGGGACAGCGGGAGGCGCTGGGGCGCGGGGAGGCAGCGCCGTTTGGGCTGCGCCCGGAGTTCACGCCGACGCTGGCGCGGATGTACGCGGCGCGGGCGAGGCAGCTGCCGAATCCGTGCAAGTGGTTCTGCGTGTCGAATTTCTTCCGGGCCGAGCGGCCTCAGCGGGGGCGGTTGAGGGAGTTTTGGCAGTGGAATTGTGATGTGGTGGGGGGGGATGATCTAGAAGGCATCGATGCGGATGTGATATCGACGCTTACAGCCTTACTGGAATGCACGGGCGTTCGGCCACCTGTCGCTCGTGCATATGTATCAAGCCGTTTGTACCTCGCTGCGTTTCTCGAGCGATCGGGCGTCGGCGGTGAGCTCGCGGAGTCCTTTGTGCGGCTGGTCGACGCGCGTGACAAAATCGGGAGAGATGAGTTTCTCAGACGAGGACGCGAAGCGGGATTGCCCAATTCTGTTCTCATCCCGTTCTCAACTGAAGATGGCGGCTACAAGAATGTGTCGCTCACGACCAGCTGGATTGCAGAGCGATCCGAGTCCAAGCAGCAGGAGTTGAAACCCTTTTTGCCGATTGCAGCGGCGCTTGAGGTGGCGGGACAAAGCGGACGCGACCCAACGACATGTTGGGCACACTTGGATACTGGCATCGTCCGTGGCCTGGCGTATTACACCGGGACGGTGTTCGAGGTGATTGCCGAGGGGGAGCGGGCTGTGGCTGGTGGTGGGCGGTATGACAATTTGATTGAGTTGTTTGGTGGGCCTCCGACGCCGGCGTGTGGGTTTGGTATGGGGGATGTGGTTCTGGAGAACTTGTTGAACGATCACGGGCTGATGCCGAAGGGGCGTGATCTGGTGCGGGCGTTGTCGGAGCCGATGCCGGTGCGGGCGGATGTGTTCGTGGTGACGAACGGGGATGAGGGGGCCAATGCGGCGCTGGTGCCGGCGCTGGCCTCGCTGCGGCGGGGGTTGCTGGCGGAGGGGGAGCGTGAGCCCTGGGATCCGGGGCGGTACGCGGTTCGGCCTGTGCATGCGCGGCGGACTTACAAGTCGACGACGAAGATCGGGAAGCTGAAGGCGGATGCGGATGCGGCGCACGCGCGGCTGTTCGTGATCCTGGAGAGCGACCAGCGGTGCACGGTGCAGGATCTGGATGGGATGGCGGCGGAGCGGCGGGAGGTGGGGATTGAGGATTTGGTGGAGGTGGTGGGGGAGATGTTGGGGGAGTGAGGGGTGGGGCGGGAGTGGGTGGAGGTACAGGGGGATGAGGAGGTGGGCGGGGGGCCTACCGCACCGAGGGGATGGAGGGGGGAAGATCACCGCTCGGAGAGCGGTGCCACCAGAGAGGGTGATGGAGGGGGAAAGATCACCGCTCGGAGAGCGGTGCCACCGAAGAGGGGGAGGTTGTTGGTCAATGGTGGGAGTGCTTGGCCGACTTTGCCTGGTCGATGAGTTTGGTCATCTGATCTGGGGTGAGGTTTTCGTGGAGGGTTTCGTCGATGAGGGCGACGGGGGCCGTGCCGCAGGAGCCGAGGCATTCGAGTTCGATGAGGGTGAACTGGTCGTCGTCGGTGGTTTCGCCGATCTCGATGCCGAGCTTGCTGCGGCAGGCGTCGGTGATGGCCTTGTGGTCGCAGAACTCGCAGGCGATGGAGCGGCAGACGGCGATGACATGCTTGCCCTTGGGCCTCAGCCAGTATTCCTCGTAGAAGGATGCGGTGTCGAGGACCTCGGCGGGGGTGATGCCGAGGAACTCGGCGATCTCCATCATGGCCTGCTTGGGGAGCCAGCCGTGGGCGTGCTGGACGAGGTGGAGGGTGGGGAGGAGGGCGCCCATCTTGGTTTCGTAGCGCGGGAGGTACTTGTCGGTGACCTCCTTTTTCATGTCGTCGGTGAAGTAGGGCTGGTCGCGGCGCTCGACCTTGGCGGCTGCGGAGTTCTTGGTGATCCAGGGCATTTGGGGGTTCCTGCTTGGGCGGAGTGGGTCGGGCGGGTGGGTGGTGGGGCGATGGGGTGGAGGGGGAGGATCGGGTGCCGTTTGGTTGGCGGTGGGGGCATGGTATCGCGCGTGGTGGGGCGGGTGGGTTGGAAGGGCGGGGGCGTGGGGTTGGGGTTGCGGCCGGGTAGGCGGTTTCATAGGGTGGAATGGGTGAATCGGGCGGGGGTGTCGGTGTTGGTTGTTGGTTTGGTTGTTGAGGGGAATGGAGGCTGTCATGCGGGCGTTGCGGCATGGATCGGCGGGGGGATCGGCGCGGGGTCGCGGGATGGTGTTGGCGCGGACGGTGGGGGGTGTGGTGGTGGGGCTGGGGGTGACGCTCGGGCTGGTCGTAGGGCTGAGCCGTTGGGAGGAGCCTTCGAGCGCATCGAGTGGCTCGGGTGCGGTGGGTTTGGAGGGGGTGTTGGGCGGGGAGGGGGCCGGTGAGGTGCTGGATGCGTGCGTGGGGCGGCGGGTGACGATTTACTTCCGGCGGGATGCGCTGGGGGCGGCATCTCCGAACGGGATCGGGGCGCTGGTGGACAACATGAACGGCGCTTCGCTGAGCGTGCGCGGGGTGATGCGGGGGCTGGATGATGAGTGGGTGCGGCTCGAGCGGACGCGGTTCGTTGGTTCGGGCGGCGAAGGGACCGGCGGCGGGTCGACGCTGCGGGAGGATCTGTTCATTCCTCGGGATGTGGTGCTGGTGATCCGGGTGGAGGGGGAGTGAGGGGGATGCGGAGGTGTGGGTTCCTGGCGTGAGGCGGGTTCCGACGGGTCCGTTGGAGGCGATGCGCACGATGTGCGCGGATTGGATCGCATGGGAACGGTTCGCAGGAGAAAGGCCTGATCGCGCCTAAGATCTCTTGTGATGGATGCGAATTGCTCGCGGGTGAAACCAACGGTTCATTACTGGTTTTCGCACCGGGTGAAGTCGGTCGGGGGTGGCATCACATTGGGCCTGATCGGAATTACGGCAGCGAGCGTGCTGGGCTTCTGGGCCTGCGGGCGGATCGATCTGCTGCTCTTGCTTCCGTTCCACCATGTCTTCTCGACGGGATTCATCATCACGGTTCCGAACTTTGTGCTTTGCGTTGTCGCGATGTGCGTGCTGAATGACGGTCCAGGCGGGCGGCAGCGCGGCTGGGGTTGGATGTGGTTGGGCATTGCCATGAGCGCGCTCATGATGGGCGGGATCTTTTCGATCTACTCAATGGGCCTTTTGGTGCCTTCGAGTGTTGGTCATCCCGCTGTTGAATTCGTCAAGCTGCTGGCACTGTTCTCGTTCGGTTGCTTCTCGGGCGTGCCATCGTTGTTGCTCGCGATCGTTGGGGCGATGCACGCGAAGGAGGTGGAGGCGACGCGGTTGAGTTACCCCATAGGGGATCCGGCGCGAGAAGCGCAAGCATGATCGCATGGGGCGGATTGGCGCGCTTGGGCTTGGTCAACGGGCCCACGACTTGCATCCGGAACTGTCTTGACGAGTCGGGTGCGCGCGAGTTGAAGCAGTTAGACGCCGAGTTGGGATTCGAGTGTGTTGATGCGGCGTTCGAGGGCTTCGATGCGTTCGAGGAGGTCGGCGTTGGAGGGGGTGTTGGTGGTGGGGGCGGGTGTTTGAGTCCGGTGGGTTGTGGGTGAGTCGATGGTGGCTGCGTTGGGCGGTGCGTTGAGGGGATGGGCGCCGGGGGACAGGAGCTGGGCGTAGCGCTTGGCGCGTGATCCGGGGGCCGGGGGGAGTTCCTGGACGAGGGAACCGGCTTCGCGGTTGATGAGGGCGTCGAGGATGTTCTGGGCGGTGTCCATGGAGTCGATGGGCTGCATGCGCGAGGCTCGTTGGCGGAGTTCGCCGACGGTCTGCGGGCCGCGGAGCATGAGCTCGGTGAGGATGATGAGCTGGCGGGCGTCGATGGCGAGTGCTTCGCGGGTGATGTGGCGGAACTTGAGTGTGCGGGAGCCGGGGTCGTGGACCTCGCGCGTGAAGCCCTTGGCCTGGAGGTCTTCGAGTGCGACCTCGATGCGCTCATCGTTGAAGTTGACGACGGGGTCGCGGTTGGACTTCTGGTTGCAGCCGGTGACGATCGCGTTGATGGTCATGGGGTAGGAGGCGGGGACGGTGTAGGCCTTTTCGATGAGGACGCCGAGGACGCGGAGTTCGTCGAAGGAGAGCTGGGGGGTTGTGTGTTCGGTGTTCATGAGAGGAGTGTAGTTGGGGGCAATCCCCGCATTGCGTGCGGCGGGTCGATTGGTATACTGCGCGATAGGAAATCGGCGGGGCGCGCCTCGGGGTGCGATCCGCGGGCCGCCTGTGGGAGGATGTGCGATGGCGATCGACGATATCGGGCGGGTTTTCTCGATGCTGTTCACCGCGCCATCGCAGGCGATGGTGAAGGCGTGCGCGGATCAGCGTCGGGTGTGGATCGAGTGGCTGGAGGATCTCCGGCGGGTGCTCGATGGGCTCGGGGGTGAGGGCGATCCGGGGGCGATCATCGCGAAGCATCTGCGGATGGCGCCGGCGTGGCGGATGGATGCGCAGGTGTGCGCGGCGATCCAGATGCGTGTGGCATCAATCACGCGGATGGGCGGGGAGATGTCGCTGGGCCTGGGGCTGAGCGGGCTGTCGGTGGCGGGTCGGTTCGGGTTCTCGCAGGAGAACTCGACGGAGAGCACGCTGCACGCGACGGTGCGGTACGCGTTCTCGAACGATGCCGAGGTGTCGCTGAGCGATTACATGAAGGATGTGCTGCGGGTGGATCAGATCACGACGGTGGACCAGTTGAACACGGCGATCGGGAAGCTGAAGGGCACGCTGGAGGGCGGGACGGGCGGGTGACCGGGCGGTTGCGGTGCGGTTGGGGGGTGAGCGGGTGATACGGGCGAGCGAGAGGAGCGTGCGAGGGCGATGGCGAAGAAGAAGGCGGCTCGGAAGGCCGCGAAGAAATCGACGAAGCGTGCGTCGAAGAAGACGCAGCGGAGCGGTGGTGCGGCGCGGAAGAAGGCATCGAAGCGGTCTTCCGGATCGGGTGGCGCTGGGGTGGCTGCGCGGGGGTCGAAGAAGTCGGCATCGTCGAAGGCTCGGGCGCGGCGGGCGGCGCGGGCTCGCACGGGGGCGGGGTTGAGCGAGGCGGTGTCTTCGGCTCGTGCGGCGGCGGATGCGGCCCAGTCGGCAGCGCGTGCCGCGACGGCGGCGACGCGGGCGCTGAGGGGAGCGGAGGAGGTGATGGAGGGGGGCGGTGCGGGAAAGGGGGCTGAGGGTGCGGCTGCTCGGGAGGGCCGCGCGGGTGAGGATGTGGGTGCCGCTCGGCATGTGGACACGATGCTGGTGGCGCTGCAGAAGACCTTCAGCCGTGTGAGCCGGTCATCGGCGGGGGTGGCGCCGGATGAGGCGCGGGCGTTGATCGTGGGGAATGTGGAGTTCGAGATGACGGTGCGCTGCCGGATGGATGATGAGCAGCGGCGGCTGGTGATCGATGAGGCGGAGGGCGCACCGCTGCGGCTGAAGGGTGTGATCTCGACGGACTTTGCGGTGCGTGAGGCGGGCGGCGCGGGCGGGGCGGCGGATGGTCCGGGTGATTCGGGTGAAGGCGAGGTCGGCGATGCCGGGCGGTCGTGATGCATCGGCGGGCGGAGGTGGTGGCGGTCGTCGCGGGCGCGGCGGGGGTGATGAGGAGTCATCGGCGATGTCGAATAAGACGACGATCGAGGGTGTGTCGGTCGGCGACCTGATGCAGTCGACGGTCCGCGGTGTTCATGAGCGCGCGAGGGCGATGGGATTCCGCGGCGTGGTGGACCTGGAGATCAATGTGACGAATGTGGTGGTGACGCAGCGCGGGCTGCTGGTGTCGATCTTCGGGAGCGGCGGCTCGAACACGACGACGAGTTCTGTGAAGCTGGCGACGCGGATCCGGTTCGATGATGGGAGCGCGGTGGAGGGGGATGGGGGGTGAGGGGGGCGCGATGAGGGAGCGGACCTCGAGTGGCGATCCATGGATCGGCTTCGGGGGCTGCTGACGCTGGATCCGCGGGCGCTGATCGTGACGCGGTGAGGGGGTGGTTACCGCGCTGGTGTGCCGCTCTTGTTCACGCGCTTCGGTTCTGCGACGGAGGCGGAGCGATCGGAGGGTGGGGGGGTGCGGTCGACGGCGGTGTGGATGGCTCTGGCGATGCCGGCCGGGTCCAGGCCCACTTCGGCCAGTTGCTTGCCGCGGCCGTCCTGCATGATCCAGCGGTCAGGTATCGCGAGTTTGGTGATGAGCCCGGCGTTGAGCCCGCGTTCGGCGGCGGCGGCGATGGCGGCGTCGCCGAAGCCGCCGATGGTGGCGTGGTCCTCGATGGTGAGGATGGGTGTGCCGGCGGTGAGGAGGGATTCGATGAGTTCGGTGTCGATGGGCTTGGCGAAGCGGGCGTCGTAGAGGGCGATGCGGATCTCGGGGGAGATGAGTTCGAGGGCATCGAGCGCGGCGATGGCGGGTGTGCCGTAGGCGAGGATGGCGACATCGGGGGCCTTGCCATCGTCGGGGGTGATGAGGGCGCGGGCCTTGCCGATCTGGAAGGGTGGGCACTGGCCGGGGGGGGTGCCGGGGATGGGGCGAGTGGCGACGACATCGCGCGGGTAGCGGACGGCCGAGAGGTTGTGGTCGAGCGTGCGCATGAGTTCGAGCGCGGCCTTGAGGGATGGCTCGTCCATGGCGGCCATGAGGATGGCGTCGGGGAGGGTGCGGAGGATGGCGATGTCGCAGAAGCCGTGGTGGACCGCGCCATCGCCGCCGACGAGCCCGGCGCGGTCGAGGCAGAGGCGGACGGCGAGGCCCTGGAGGGCGACTTCCTGGAAGGCCTGGTCGAAGGCGCGCTGGAGGAATGTGGAGTAGACGGCGAAGAAGGGACGGAGCCCGGACTTGGCCATGCCGGCGAGCATGTCCATGGCGTGGGATTCGCAGATGCCGGTGTCGAGGGTGCGGTCGGGGAACTTCTCGGCGACCTTGTCCATGCCGGTGCCGCCGGGCATGGCGGCGGTGCAGCCGACGACGAGGGGGTCGCGCTGCATGACCTCGATCATGGCCTCGCCGAAGGCGGTGGTGAAGGAGCGGCCCTTCTTGGAGATCTCGACGCGGCAGGAGTCCGGGTCGTACTTGAAGGCGGCGGGGGAGTGGAAGGTGGTGGCATCGCCCTCGGCGAACTCGTAGCCCTTGCCCTTGATGGTCTTGACATGGAGGACCATTGGGCGATCGAAGTGCTTGGCTTCGTTGAGGAACTCGACGAGTGTGGGGATGTCGTGGCCGTCGATGGGGCCGACGGTGACGAGCCCGAAGTGTTCGAACCAGGAGGGTTCGTCGTAGATGGAGATCTTCATGATCTCGGAGAGGCGGTGGTAGGCATCCTTGACGCGGGATCCGCCGGGGATGTGTCGGAGGACATCGCCGGCGCGGCGCTTCATGCCGGTGTAGGCGGGGTTGAGGCGGACGCGGTCGAAGGCCTGCGACATGGCGCCCTGCGGCTTGGAGATGGACATGCCGTTGTCGTTGAGGACGACGAGGAACTGGCGGGCGAGTGTGCCGGCGTTGTTGAGCCCTTCCATGGCCAGGCCGTTGACGATGGAGGCATCGCCGACGAGGGTGACGACGCGGCGGCCTTCGGGGTTGGTGTGTGGGTCGTAGCCCTGGGCGAGCATGGTGTCGCCTCGGGCCATGCCGACGGCCGTGGAGATTCCGGTGCCGGCGTGTCCGACGGCGAAGAGGTCGTAGGCGGATTCGGAGGGTGCGGGGAAGCCGGCCATGCCCTCGCGGGTGCGGAGTTTGGGGAGCAAGGGGAGGCGGCCGGTGAGGAGCTTGTGGGGGTAGCACTGGTGCCCGACATCGAAGAGGAGTCGGTCGTGTGCGAAGTCGAAGACATAGTGCATGGCGACGGTGAGTTCGCAGACGCCGAGGTTGGGGGCCAGGTGCCCGCCGGTCTGGGAGACCTGGTTGAAGATGGCTTCGCGGATTTCCTGCGCGACCTGTGAGAGCTCCTCGATGGAGAGCTTTTTGAGGTCTGCGGGCGTGGCGATGCGCTGGAGGAGTGGCATGCTGGGGATCCTGGAGGGACGCGTGCGGGGTCTGGTGTGGCGCGCGGACTTTCAATTCTTCCTGAAAGAATTATACCGGGTGCGGGCTCCGGGCTTTCAGTGACGCCGAGGGTACCGCGTGGGTTCGGTGGTTGAGGGAATTCGTTGCGGGCGGGGGTTTGGAGGCGGGGCTTCGCGGGGGAGCTGGGGTGGGGGTGGTGCGTCCGATAGGGGTGGTTGGGAGGGTGGGGTGGTTGTGGGGTCGGGGGGGTTGGGGGAGATGGTGGTGGGGTGATGTGGTTGGTGCTTCGGCGTGCTGGGGGGTGGAAGACACCGACATCGAAGCGATGTCGGTGGCACACAAGAAGGTTCTTGGTGCTACCCCGCCGACTGGTTCAAGGGACAATCGGAGTACGCGGAAGGTCTCTTTGAACGCTCGTTCCGCACTCCGGACAGCGGGCCAATCCTGTCACGCAATAGCCACACCGACGGCAACAGTTCGGGTCTTTGCGAGCGGACTTTGCCAAGGCCCTTGCCCACAGGAATCCAACGCTGATCGCGTACAACGCAATGAATTGAATGAGTATCACGAATGCCATCGAGAGCATGTTGATTGACCACCCGGTCGGAAACTGGATCCACGGCCCTCGCAACGACAAATGGTCGCAGTTCTTGAGAATGCTGCGGGCCGTGATATATTGGTCGGTGCGGGACAGGGTGTGATCCGCCAATTCAAGTCGGTGCAAGAACCGTATCGGAAAGCCCGCGGAATCGTGCGCCAAGTTCCAGATGATACCGCCATCTTCTATACGACACCACGCGCCGCCGCCGACAGTTTTGTAATAGGTGGCATGATCGCGAAGCAGGCGATTTGCGACGCGATCAGGAAGCACTTTCGACGCCTGAGGTGGCGGTGCGGCGGAGCTGGGTACCGGGCCCACTCTGAATCCGGGATGGTGGTACGGTTCAACTATTGTGAATGCAACTGAACCGGCTAGGGGTCCCGAGTGGGAAAAATAACTTAAGCCTCGTCCGAAATGAGATTGTGGGGAGACACGCTGAGATCCATACACTGTTCGAAGATCTGGAATTATGTATGGAAGTATTCCACATTGAGCCAGTGCTAGAGCGAGGCTTGTCGCCACAAATATGTGCCAGTATCTGCTTGCCTGCCTGATTGGCGAATTCGTGCGCTGGATGAGGTTTTGATGCTGGTCAGGCGGCAGGTCCGGTGTCGGCGGCTCAGCGTTGCAGTCGGGCGGGGTGTGTTTGTCGCGGGAGGGCACGGAGTCAATATACGAGAGCGCGGACAGCCCGTACAAGCCTGGTGCCGCCCATCCGGGTCATGAGTCGGTGTGCATGGGTGTTCACAGTGGACGCGCGGCTGGATGAGCGGGTGCGGTGGGCGGCGTGGTGGGTTGGGGGAAGTGGTCGTAGGGGGATGTTGTTGGCACTTCGGCGTGTTGGAGGGTGGAAGACACCGACATCGAAGCGATGTCGGTGGCGCACAAGGGGGTTCTCGGTGCCACCCGCCACAGGAGAGGGATCTTGGTGCCACCCGCCGCACAGGGAGCGCTCGGGACCATTCCGCTCTATTGCTAAATTATTACATTTAGGAGCCTGCCAAGGACGAGCCGCGCGCTCGCGATGAGTCCGCCAATTATGGCGGCGGCGATGGCCACATTGAAGATCAGCTTGGAAGGCATCACGGCAAACTCAACGGGCTGGGAGATACTAGGATATCTCAGCATTGAAGGTGCCCATCTGTCTGGGACATCCTTGTAGCTGTTGCGCAAGAAATATATGGGAGAAGAGTGTCCTGGGGCAGGTTGTGCAGAGTTTGAACTGGTCGTGGTTGCAAAGATGCCCCAGCGAACCGGCCATCCTGTTGTAGTAAACGCTAGTACGAAGTACTTCCCACCGTTGTCCTGGCATAGCGTGAATGCTTGTGTTCTCAGCGGATGATAATCAAATGCAGTTTGATCAAACTGCGGCTTGGTCTTGAGATCTGGTCGAATCGCATTCTCTACAATAGACTCAAAGTGAGTTAGTCCATCTGAAGCAAAGGCGGCATCTGCTGGGGTCTTGTAGTTGATTCCCGCCACCAACAGCACCCCTTGCAAGAGGCAAGACAGCAGTACAGACGCGCATATTACGGCAAGCCAGCGAGCGCCTCGACGCGGCGTTCCCTTGGGCTTTCTTGGCGATCGAGCTGCGGGCGCGATGGTGTCGGTTCGAAGGTCCTTGATGGGGTGTTGGCGCTGGTCAGGCGACAGGTCCGGTGTCGGCGGCTCAGCGTTGCAGTCGGGCGGGGTGTGTTTGTCGCGGGAGGGCACGGAGTCAATATACGAGAGCGCGGACAGCCCGTTCAAGCCTGGTGCCGCCCAGCGTCGTTGCCGAACTGTTGCTTGGGTTGGCGTCCGTGGGCGTTGGTGGAGCGGGTGTGAGGGCTTGGGGAGGTGCGAGGGGTGATGTTCGGGCGGCATGGAATGCCGCCCCACCGGTTCAAGGTGATTGGGTGTGTTCAGCGGGTGCGGTGGGCGGCGTGGTGGGCGAGTTGTTTGAGGGGGGTGAGGGGGTCGGGGTTGGGGAGTAGGTCGAGGGTGGCGAGGCATTGGGTGAGGAGGTCGGCGGCCATGGCGCGGGAGCGTTCGATGCCGTGGATGGTGGGGAAGGTGAGTTTGCCGGCTTCGGCGTCTTTTCCGGCGCGCTTTCCGAGGTGTTCTGTGGTTTGTTCGACATCGAGGAGGTCGTCGACGATCTGGAAGATGAGGCCGTAGTGCTCGGCGTATTCGGTGAGTGCGTTGAGGGTGTGGGCATCGGCGTTCGCGCAGAGGGCGCCCATGCGGCACGCGGCTCGGATGAGGGCGCCGGTTTTGTTGCGGTGGACGGTTTCGAGTTGTTGCTCGGGGGTGAGGTTTGGTTCGAAGCCGGCGAGTGTGTCGTGGACCTGGCCGACGATCATGGCGTTGGTGGCGGTGGCGAGTTCTCTGATGAGGGCGATGGCGAGGGGCTGGTTGTCGAGGTTGGCCAGGGACTGGAAGGGGAGGCAGAGCATGGCATCGCCGGCGAGGATGGCCATGGGTTCTGAGGTGGCCTTGTGGAGGGTTGGTCTGCCTCGGCGGAGGTCGTCGTTGTCGAGGGCGGGGAGGTCGTCGTGGACGAGTGAGAAGGCGTGGACGAGTTCGATGGCGGCGGCGGCGGCGAGGGCGTGGGGGCGGGCGCTGGCGGCGGCGGCGGGTGTGGGGGCGGCGGCGTTGCAGGAGTGGATGAGCAGGAGCGGGCGGAGGCGTTTGCCGGAGGAGAGGGCGGCGTAGCGGATGGCGCTGCGGAGGTTCTCAGGGAAGGCCGCATCATCGATGGCCCGTGCGATGGCCTGTTCGATGTCGGGGAGGGGCGCGGTGGTGGCCTGGGAGAGTTCGTGCATGAGTGGATGAGTGTGGTGGTGGGGGGGCGTGCGGGCAAGGGGGTCGGCGTTCTGATCGAGGGGGTGTTTGGTGTCGCGAAGGGG
>JBQLZO010000018.1:0-19844 GCA_052168315.1 Phycisphaerales bacterium
TCCAACCGCAACCGCCCGCCACACCACGGCGACCGCTGGGACGACACCCCAGCAAGGGCAAGAGCCACCCTCCAAAACGGCACACCCCGGGCTGGCCAGCCCTTTCCAAACTTCCCACCGTTCATGTCATCCCCCCAACCCCCAACCCACCAAACTCACCCAACAACCCACCACACCCCCAACCACCCTCCCCCACTGATGCCTGATGCCCGATGCCTGATGCCCCTCTTCCCACTGATGCCTGATGCCTGATGCCTTCTTCTGCCCGGTCCCTCATGCCTCTCCCCTCCCCCTCACGGCAACCGCCGCTCTGCCACCAGATCATCCTCCGTCCCATCCATCCCATCCTTCCCCGGGCTCGTGATCCGCAGCATCACATCCCGCGCCGAAGCGCCCTGCACGAACTCCACCTCGTACGCCTCATCCCACGGATCCTTCATCGGCGCCACGCCCTCGTACAACTCATCCGCATCCCGCGGATACCGCCCGTTGGAAATCTCGTACGACTGCGCCAGCAGCACCAGTTGCTGCATCGTCTGCTCGGCGTGCATCTCGAACCCCGAATCCCGCGCCCGCCCGATCTGCTGCATGTACGACCCGCCGCCCCCACCGCTCCCGCCCGAGCCCGACCCCGATCCGCTCCCGCCCAGCGGGATGAAGTACAGCGCCAGCATCACCGCGACGCCCAGCAGAATGAACACGATCAACCCCCCGGCCACACCACGCCGAGGAATCGAACCCAACGCCGTTGTCATGCTGTTCATACCGAAAGCCTAGCACACCACGCCCACACGCATCCCGTGTCATCACCCGCCCGCACCGTCAGCACCCCCAACCCCACCATCGCTCTCGCCATCCGACCCCGATCCATCACCATCAGCCGCCGTCTCACTCGCATCCTCCACCACCTCGACCCAAGCATCATCGCGCAGCCGATGCCTCTGCACCGGTGCGGGCCAAGGCTCCTCGCGGATCGTCCGCTCATCCGGATACCCACGCAGATCGGCATCGCGGTACACCGTGAAGCGATACAAACCCTCATGAGGAAGCGGCGCTCGGGATCCATCCTCGCCGAACCAGGCGCCAAGCGACCAGCCGGACGAAGACCTGCCGGTCCGAAAGAACGACCACGCGCCAGACTGCCCCGCCGGGCTCACCCACAGATGGCTCGCGTGCCCATCCCGATCGATCTCCGCCGCCATCACCGTCTTCCCGCTCGCATCGATCACACGCACATACCGGCGTAGGTACGGCCCGAGCTTGAGCCAGCCCGAGCCCTGATCGCTCCCGCTGGTCATCTTCCAGTCCTCGCCCCACCAGCCGTTCTCAACCAGCACCCCCGAAGCCACATCCACCCGCGCCCGGCTCAGCCGGAACCCGAACCACGGCAGCACCACCGCCGCCAAACACCCCACCGCGATCACATGGATCGCGATCAGATACCCCAGCGGACAACCCACGCGCCTGCTCAGTCCCATCGCACGCTCCAACACCCCCCCAACACCCGCGAAACCCAACCGCAACAACACCCAACAAAGCCCCCGCGGATCAGTTCACCATAGTCAAGTTCGGATTCCATGCGGCGATCTCCCACGCCGCTGGTACCATCACATCACAGAGACACCGCCGCACGCCGGCCGGCTCGTCCACCGATCGGCGCTGCAGGCGGCCAGCAAAGGGCCGCGCACATGTCCACCGATCGCACCACCGACAAGGCCGGACAGTTCACCATGCAGCGCCTCCTCGCGCACATGCGCTCGCTCGGCGCCTCCGATCTGCACCTCAAGGTCGGGCTCCCGCCCACCTACCGCGTCAACGGCCGGCTCGGCTCCCCCCGCGGCGCCCAGCCCCTCACCGCAGAAGACACCGAGCGCATGCTCAACGAGATCATCCCCCCCGCCAAGCGCCAACGCTTCGACACACAGGGCGACATCGACTTCTCAACTTTCCAGGAATACGACGAACCCATCTCCGCGAGCGAGAGCAAGGATGCCTCCGGAAAGGATGTCGATCTCAACGAACAGACCCGCTCGTTCACCAAGCACCGATCCGATCGCTTCCGCTGCAATGTCTTCCGCGCCGGCGGCGCCATGCACGCGGCCATCCGCCGCGTCAAGCCAGACATCCCCACCTTCGAATCGCTCAACCTCCCGCCCATCTACCGCAAGCTCGCCGATGAGACCCACGAAGGCCTCATCCTCGTCGTCGGCGTCACCGGATCGGGTAAGTCCACCACCCTCGCCTGCATGCTCGAACGCGTCAACGAAACCCGCGCTGAGAACATCGTCACCATCGAGGATCCCGTCGAGTACCAGATCCACCCCGCCAAGTCCGTCGTCTCCCAGCGCGAGATCGGCACCGATGTGTCCTCCTACGCCGAGGCCCTCAAGTATGTCGTTCGTCAGGACCCCGATGTCATCTTCATCGGCGAGCTCCGCGACCACGACACCGTCCTCGCCGCCATCCAGGCCGCCGAGACCGGGCACCTCGTCTTCGGCTCGCTCCACACCGCCGACACCATGCAGACCTTCTCCCGCATCGTCGAGTTCTTCCCGGAGAACGAGCACGCGTTCGTCCGCTCGGCCATGGCCAACTCACTCAAAGCGGTCTGCGCCCAGCGGCTCCTCCCCGCGCTGGAAACCGCCGGCGTCGGCACCGTCCCCGCCACCGAGGTCCTACTCGCCACCACCCTCGTGAAAGAGAAGATCCGCGAGGCCGAGGATGATGACATCCCCACTATCATCGCCAACAGCAAGTCCGATGGCATGCACTCGTTCACCGACTCACTCGGCGACCTCATCGAGCGCGAGATGGTCTCCATCACCACCGCCATGGAGTTCGCACCCCACCGCGAAGCCCTCCAATCGCGCCTCAAGGGCGTGAGCATCCGCGAGAGCGGGCTCGTCGGACGCCGCTGACCCCCAACGATTCCCTGCCCGAAACTGGCTGTTTGTTCGGTTTTTTGTCGTGATCCCGCCCGTTTGCCCGCGTCGGGCGTGTCAAGGAGTGTTGTCGCCGTGTAAACTGGTGCCCGAACGGGACGAAGAGCCGATGTCCCTTGTCCCGGGTGCCCCCGTGCGGCGCACCCCTCTCCGATGCTTCGTGCCCTTCCCTCAAAGGGCACGCATCTCCTCCGCGGCGTGAATCGAACCAGACCCCGACCCTCCCCCTCACGCCGACGCCCGCGCATCGATCCGACCATGCCCATCCCTCCGCAAGCCGCCCACCACTCGACCTCCCCCCCCTCCGCGGGCACGGACACGATCGCGCGATCCGCGACGCCCGCGATCGCCAGCGCCATCCCCGCCGCCGCATCCACCCTCGAGGGCAAGCACGGGCTCATCGGCATCAAGATCCTCCGCGAACTCCCCAGCCACCACAACGCCAGGCGGTTCCTCGCCAGGCGCACCGAGGACAACACGCCGGTCCTCCTCTACCGCGTCGGCCCGTGGACCACGCTTGCCGATCCGAGCACCTTCGTCGACCGCACCTTCGAACTCCGCCACCTCCGCGCCGAGAACATCTGCCCCATCAAGGATGCGGCCGTCGCGACCGACAACGGCTGCTGGCTCATCGCGGCCTACCCCGGGCACGCCGGCGGGCTGATCACCCTCCAGGACGCCGTCAACGCGCGCGAGGGCGGACGCCTCGGCCGGCACGAGGCCCGCACCGTCATCGCTCAGGTCCTCGCGGCCTGCGCCGCCGCGCACAGGATCGGCATCGTCCACGGCCCGATCTCCATCGACGACCTCCTGCTCACACCCCGCGGGCGCGTCGTCGTCGAGCTCTACGGGCTCGAGAATTGCCTCCGCGCGCCGCTCGCGATCTCTCCCGCGCAACGGGCCGAGGACATCGCCGCCGAGGTCCGCAGCGTCGCCCGCCTCGCGTACTTCCTGCTCACCGGCTCGGCCTGCCCCGCCGACCGCGCCCAGCACTCCCCCGCCGAAGCGGCGCAGCTCCGCAAGCGCCTCCGCAGGCTCGTGCCCTGCCCGCGCTGGCGGGCGTGGCTCGCCGAGTTCCTCCTCGCCCCGGAGCACCCCGACCGCATCACCGCCGAATCCGCGCTCAGCGCGCTCCACCGCGACCACCGCGCCGAATCCCGCACCCCGGCGAGCGCTCCGAGCTCGACCGCGCGGCGCGCGGGCGTTGGGAACGCGGGGTCCAATGCCCCGAACGCCGTGACGCTCGGCGGACGGGTCGCACGCTCGGCGCGCCGGTTCGGCGGCCGATGGGCCACGCGCGCACTGACCACCCGGCGCGGGCGAGCCCATCGCTGATCCCCGCGCACCATCGCGCAACCGCCGCATCAATCATGCATCACACATTCGCCAGCGCATCAGCGCCGTCGTGACTCGCGCGCGGGCCCATCCTCGGGCTCCGGCCCGGGCTGCGGGTCCGCCACGGGATCGGGATCGTCCGAGTCCGGATCCCCGGCGACCGGTTCCTCATCGCGCTCCCGCTGGCCATCGCGCTGACGCGTCAGCCGCGCGCGCTCGTCGCCCGACAGCGTGATCGCGCCGTGCTCCGTCTCCAGCGCGAGCAGCCGCCCCGCCGCGGCCGCGAGCGTCTGCGCGTCCGCCATCCGCTCCATCCCCGCCAGCCACGCATCGACCTGCGATGGTCGCGCCACCAGCAGCTCCGCGCCCCGATCAAGCCTGTTCAGCGCCACCGCCGCTTCGATCCCCGCCGCGATCAGCGCGGTCGTCTCGGGGGTCCCCTCCGGCACCTCTTCGCCGGCGGCGAGCAGTTCGGGATGCCGCTCGCTCATCGCGCTGATCACATCGAGCACGCCCAGCGACTCGCCACGCGCGAGCCGGGACCGCGCCAGCCGCGCCGACAGCGCAAGCTCGATCGCGGGCGGCAGCGGGACAGCGCCCGGGGCTGCGTCCGGAGCCTCGCCCCCCGATCCGTTCTGGTCCGCGCTCCGCGGAATGAGCAGCGGCGCCAGGCACGACTCGATCAGGTCCGGATCCTCGGTCCCGCGCATCGCCAGCAGCAACTGGTCCGGCGGGAGCCGCCTGCACATCGCGACAAGCAGCGCGCGCTGGTGCCCCGGATCACCGGCGGGGAGCGAGAGCGCGGTGGCGAACGCCTCGGCCGTCGGGCGGTGGGCCATCAGAGACGCCATCGCCGGCTCGAACAGTTCGGTCCGCCGGGCCGCGGCCCGGACGATCGGATCGACGAACCGCGGCTCGCTGGCCAGCCCCTCGCCCGCCGCCCGCGCGACGGCTGGCACCGGCGACTGGAGCAACCCCACCACTGCCTCGAACCGGCGCAGACGCGCCAGCAGCGCGACCGACTCGGGCGTGATCCGGACCGGGAGGGCCGCGACCAGGCGGTCGGCGGCCTCGTTCATCACCTCGGATCGACGGTCGATCGCGCCGGGCGCGCCCGACCGCGCCGGATCGGTTCGTTGCAGCAGCAGCGACACCGCCGCGTCGAACGCGGCGCGCGGCGCCTCGGGGATGACCGCCTCCTCGGGGCCGCCATCGGCGCTCGGCAGCGCCAGCCACCGGACCACCGCACGGGCCAGCGATCCGGTCCGCGCACGGGCGGCCTCGGGATCGAGCCCCGTGGTTTCGGGCGCGCCACCGGCCGTGGCCAATGACCGCATCAGCGCGCCGGCGACGCCGGGATCGGACTCGGACTCCAGTCGATCGATCGCGACGGATCCCAGCGCGCCGGGATCGAGCTGTTCGACCAATTGCGTGGCCGCTCCCCGGACCACGGGATCCGGCGCGTCGATGAGCCCGGCGGCGGCATCCGTTACGACGGGGTCGACCGTGCCGGCGTTCTGGAGCGTGCGCATGGCGAGCTGGCACGCGGCACCCTGCAGGGCGGGGATGCCGGTCCCGATCATCTCGACGAGCAGCGGGGACTTCTCTTCGCTCGGGAGGCGCGCGTACAGGCGGCGGTAGACGGCGACGAGGGCCTCGCGGCGCTCGGTGAGCCGGCGGGTGATCTCTTCGCGGTCGCGGGCGATGGCCTCGGCGCGCCGGGCGTGGGCCCGGGCGAGCCGCTGATAGAACACCGGCTCGGTGAGCAGGACCCACTCGCCCCAGGCTTCCCAGGCGCGGTCGGGATCTTCGGCGATGGCGGGGTCGGCCAGCCGGTCGCTCATCCACCGCGCCGCGGCGCGGCGATCGGCGATGTCCGCGCCGGGCCCGAGCAGTTCGGCGACGCGGACGAACGCCCCGCGCGACCAGTCGTCGTCGTCGGGGAGCGGCGGCGGATCCGCCTGCCAGACGCTGGCGGAGGCCGTGGAAATCATGTGGATGAACGGCGTGTTATCCGGATCCATCCCGGGGCATCGATCCATCGGCAGGATGAGGGTGAGCAGCAGCAACGCCCGCGGCGTGGTGACCGCGGGACGGCGTGGGGGCAGGAGCGCTGGCTCTGATCGGGATGGCACGCGCTGTCGGTCCTTTGTGGTGTTCGGGAGGGTGTCGGGGGGGTGTCAGGGTTGTCGGAGTGGGTGTTCGGACGGCGCCGGGATGGGCGGTTCCCGGGGGTGGTCTTGCGTCTGGTGTTGGTACGCCATGACATCGGCCGATGTGCAGGATGTTGGGGAAAGTTCGGTGTAAACCGTGCGGGGACCCCGCGCGTTGTGTGTATAGTGCGTGGCTGCGTGGTGGGGTGCAATCCGGGGTCCGTGCCCTATGAACGACTGGTTCAACGCCGAACATCATGTCGAGCGGGCGTACGAGCACTTTGAGGCCGGACGCTGGGACGAGGCCGAGTCCGAGTTGCGTCGCGCGCTGGAGCTGAATCCCTATCGGGCGGAGTGGCACTTCAACCTCGGGCTGACGCTGGAGGCGGCGGGTCGGTGGGACGACTCGATCGAGGCGCTTCGGAAGGCGAACGAGCTGGACTCGGACGACGAGCAGACGCTGCTGCTGCTGGGCGTGAACTGCCTGCGGGTGGAGCGATTCGGCGAGGCGATCGAGTGGCTGGACCGGGCCGAGCGGATCGCGCCCGAGCGGTGCGAGAGCTTCGTGCATCGGATCGAGGCGTACGCGCGTCTGGGTCGGCACGAGGAGGCCGAGTCGATGTTCTACCAGTCGCTGCATTGCGAGGGCGAGCACGCGGCGGCGTACGCGAACATCGCGGAGTCGCTGATCGACCGGGCGCAGTACGAGCGGGCGGTGTACTGCCTGCGCGAGGCGTCGGCGCTGGATCCGAATCTGCCGCGGGTGCACGCGCGGCTGGCGTGCGCGTACCAGGAGACGGGGCGGACGGAGCGGGCGCGGCAGCTTTACCTGAAGGAGCTGCGGGCGAACCCCGGCGATGTGGAGACGCTGCTGGATCTCGGGTGCCTGCTGCTGGACATGAACCGGCTGGGCGAGGCGGGCGAGAAGTTCCGGCGTGTGCTTGAGATCGAGCCGAACCATCCCGATGCGCACTTCTTCCTCGGCGAGCTGAGCGCGCGGCTGCAGCGGCACCGCGATGCGCAGCAGTCGTACGCGCTGGTGCTGCGGATCGATCCGGACTATCCGGGTGTGCGCCGCCGGCTCGCAGCGCTGAAGCTCGACCAGGGTCTGGACGAGGAATCGCAGAAGCTGCTGCGGCGCGAGATGCGGGAGTTCCGGCGTTCTCCGAGCGGGTTCACGCCCGATGATCTCGATGAGTTCGCGGATCTGCTTCTGGATGCGGGGATGGCGCGCGAGGCGGCGCGGGTGCTGCGTCAGCTCAAGGACCAGCGGGCGCTGGATGCGGATGCGTGGCACCGGCTGTCGGTGGCGTCGTTCCAGGCGGGCAACCGCTCGCAGGGGGTGCTGGCGGCGCGGCGGGTGATCAAGCTTCGTCCGGATTTCGTGCCCGCGCTGCACAACCTGGCGCTGGCGTGCGTGCAGGAGCGGCAGTTCGCGCGGGCCTCGGCGTACCTGCGTCAGGCGATCCGGATCGAGCCGGACGATGCGGGGCTGCGCCGGCTGCGTCTCATGCTGCGGGTGCAGTGGGCGCTGTGGCAGCTGCGGCGGGTGGGGATCCGGGCGCTGCACGGGGCGGGGTCGCCCTCGCCCGAGACCGCGCCCGCGCCAGAGCCCAAGCCCGGGTTGGTCGACGAGTCGGCGCCGGGGGCTCCGCGTGGCGGGTCGGCGGGCGATCGCGCCTGAGCGCTGAGCTGGATGCCATGGCGTGGAACGCCGGGCGTTCGATCATCGATCGATGGTGTCGATGAAGATGTGTTCGGAGGCGGCCTGTCAGAGCAGCGGGGCGAAGAGCTGCGCCGTGTTTTCCATGAGCACGCGCGGATGCGAGCGGCGCGCCCATCGCTGCGGATCGAGCGGCACGGACTGCTCGATGTACTTCTGCTGGAGCGCGTTGAGCGTCTCGGCGAACCGGCGGTCGTAGACGAAGAGGCTGATCTCGAGGTTGATCTCGAACGACCTGAGGTCCATGTTCGCGCTGCCGAGCATCGCGATCGAGTCGTCGATGGTCACGGTCTTGGAGTGCAGCAGGCCGCCGCGGAAGCGATGGATGCGGACGCCGGCGTCCATGAGTTCCGCGAAGTAGGCGCTGCTCGCGAGCGCGACGAGCGGGGAGTCGATTTTCTCGGGGATGATGAGGTCGACGGCGACGCCGCCCCGGGCGGCGGTCATGATGGCGGCGGCGGTGGCTTCGCCGGGGACGAAGTAGGGCGTGGTGATGACCACCCTTTCGCGTGCGCTGTAGATCAGGGTGTGGAGCATCTGCCTGAGCACGAGCGGGTCCTGCCCGGGACCGGAGGGGAGGACCTGCGCGAGGATGTTCGCGTGCGTGGTGGGATCGTGGTCGGCGTCGTAGTCGACGCGATCCGGATGGTGGTGGGCCTCGGGATCGACGCGGCTGGAACTCTCGTTCTCGCCCTGCTCGTTCGGGTGCTCGATGGACCAGTCGGCGAGGAATGTTCGGGCGAGGTACTCGACGCACGGGCCGTTGAGCCTGACGGCGCAGTCGACCCATGGTCCGACGCCCGCATCGCGCTTGAAGCAGTCAGGGTCGGCGAGGTTGAGGCTTCCGACATAGCCGGTGTGATCGTCGATGACGACGATCTTGCGGTGGTTCCTGATGTCGATGCGGGCGAGCTTGAGCCGGATGCGTCCGACGGGGAAGGCGGCGCGGACCTTGACGCCGCCCTCGCGGAGCGCTTCGGCGACGGGCCCGGAGAGGAACGACTCGCTGCCGTGCGCATCGACGAGGACGCGGCAGTCGACGCCCCTGGCGGCGGCGTTGATCAGCGCCCGCGCGACCTGCTCGGTCTTCCCGCCGTCGTGCCAGATGTAGAACAGGAGGTAGCAGCGCGTGGTGGCGGCGTTGATGTCCTCGGCGATCCGATCGAATGTGGCGTGGGCATCGTCGAGCAGGGCGATGTCGTTGCCGGGCGCGAGGGCGTGCCCGGTGGCGTCGATGGCGAGGCGCTCGAGCTTTTCGACGAGGCGGGCATCGACGCCGGGGTCCGGGCGCGATGGATCGCCCTGGGCGATGCGGAGCGGCTGGTCGTCGTCGTGCTGCTCGCGGACGCGTTCGACGCGCTTGAAGGGGAGCCAGAGTTCGCCGACGAGGATGTAGAGCAGCGCGCCGAGGTACGGGATGGCGAGCATGAGGATGATCCATGCGAAGCTGGACCCGCGCGGGCGGCGTCGCGTGAGGACGCGGATGGACAGCGCGATGGCGATGCCCCAGGGGATGACGATGGCCGCGATGGACAGGAGCGTGCTGAGCATGGAGGGGGATGGCGGATGGGGCGTGGCTGTGCCCGCGGGGTTCGGATGGGGGCTTGCAGCGCCCGCTGCTCGCGGGATGGGGGCGTTGCAAGCATACGATTGGTGGCGCATCGCGTTGCGGGCCGGCGTGATGCGGGAGGGCCCGGGCTCGCTTCGGAGCCGGAGGGAGCGAGCGATGGATGAGCGGGCGGTCCGGCGGCCGAGCCGGGCGAGACCGGTCGGGTCCTGAGACGGGCATTGGACGCGAGGTTGTACACGAGGTCGTATGGGCAGGCGAGGGAAGAGCACGAGCGGGAACGGCGGCGGCGGGCTGCGGCGGGCGGCGCTGACGGTGCGCTCGGCGCTGCGCCGGTATCCGCGTGCGATCGTGGAGTCGCTGCTGCGGGGCGCGGGTGATGGCGCGATGGGCGAGGGGGCGGTGGTGGACCTGCTGCACTCGATGACGCCGCACCAGTTGGCGATGGCGTGGCTCGGTCACGCGAGCGTGGTGTGCCAGCTTGAGGAGCGGGTGGTGGCGGTGGACCCGGTGCTGGCGCATCGGATCGGGCCGAGGATCGCGCGGCGGACGATCGGTCTGGCGCGACACTCGGCGGCGCCGGTGGACGGGTCGGCGCTGCGGGGCGTGGATGCGGTGCTGATCACGCACGCGCACTTCGATCATCTGGACAAGCCGACGCTGCGGGCGATGGCCAGCGATGGGACGCCGGCGATCGTGCCGCCGGGGTGCGGGAAGCTGGTGCCGCGCGGGTTCGGAGAGGTGATCGAGCTGGGGGCTGGGATGAGCGTGCGGGTGAACGATCTGGAGGTGATGGCGGTGGAGCCCCGGCACTGGGGCGCGCGGGTGGCGTTCGACCGGCATCGCGGGGCGAACGCGTATGTGGTGCGTTCGGCGGGGTCGTCGGTGCTGTTCACGGGCGACACGGCGGCGACGGATGCGTTCTCCGGTGTGGGCGGGGTGAGCGGTCTCGATGTGGCGGTGTTCGGGATCGGCGCGTACAACCCGTGGGAGCACATGCACGCGACGCCGGAGCAGGCGTGGGAGATGTTCATGGGGACGGGGGCGCGGTACCTGCTGCCGGTGCACCACGGAACCTTCGAGCTGAGCGATGAGCCATCGGGCGAGCCGATGGAGCGGCTGCTGCGCGCGGCGGGGGATGCGCGGGACCGGGTGATCGAGAGCGCTCCGGGCGAGGTGGTGTCGCTGCGCCCGGGCGCGGCGGGGGCGTGAGGTGGAGCGCGGGGGGTGGGGCTTGGTTCAGGCGCCGGTGGGTGGTTGGCGCGCGGCGGGGTCCTGACGGTAGAAGCCGGCGAGCTGCTGGTAGAGCGCGGGGTGGCTGGCGCGCATGGCGTGGGGGCGTTCGAAGAAGAACTCGGTGGCGACGGCAAAGAACTCGGCGGGGTTGGTCGCGGCGTAGGGGCGCAGGAGTGTGTGGTTGCCGGCGTGGAGGTTGTTGATGAGGGATTGGTACTCGTGCCCGAGGACGGCGGCCCAGTCGGCGTAGGAAGCGCCGCCGGGGAGGATGGGCGCGCCGTTCATGCCGCCCCACTGGGCGTCGAGCTGGTGGGCGAATTCATGGAGGACGACATTGTGTCCATCGCGCTCATCGGCAGCGCCCTGGAGCACATCGGACCATGAGAGGACGATGGCGCCGCGGAACCATGACTCGCCGAGGCGTCCCTGGGGCCCTTCGGTGATCGAGCCGTCCGGGTTGAGGCGCTTGTTCTGCGCGATGTAGGCGCTCGGGTAGACGAGGATGGTGCTGAGCGTGGGGTAGTAGTCGGTGTCGCGGTGGAGCAGGAGCAGCGCGGCCTGCGCGGCGATGGTGACGCGGATCTCGTCGGTGATCTCGAGCCCCGCGCATCCTTCGAAGCGCTTCTCGTGCAGGAGGATCTGGATGTGCCCGGCGAGTTCGGCGCGGTCGTCGGGGGTGAGCCAGCGGACGGCGGGGACTCGGCGCTCGATGATGGTCCACCACGCTTCGGGGAGCGGGGTATTGCGGAGGCGCTTGCGCCTGGGCCACTTGAGGATGCCGAGCATGCGGTGGTTCTCCGGGTGGGCGGAGGAGTATTGAGCGGGCGGGGGTCGCGGGGGTGGGCGACTATACTTGGGAATCGGGCGGTTCCGATGTCGTGATTGCGCGCGGCGGGCTGCTGCGCGCGTGCTGGTTCGTGGAACGAGGTGTGCGATGGGTTCGAAGGGCGAAGAACTGATCCGTCGTCGTGATCGGGTGGTGTGCCGCGGCGTGGGGCGATTGTCGGACCTGACGGTGGAGCGTGCGCACGGGGCGATCCTGGTGGATGCCGATGGGCGCGAGTTCATCGACTTCGCGGGCGGGATCGGTGTGATGAATGTGGGGCACTGCGATGAGTCGGTCGTGGCGGCGATCCGTGAGCAGGCGGGGAAGCTGCTGCATTCGTGCGTGCATGTGGCGACCTACGAGGGGTATGTGGCGCTGTGCGAGAAGCTGGTGGAGTTGTTCCCGCATGGGCCCGAGACGCGGGCGATGCTGGTGAACAGCGGGGCGGAGGCGGTGGAGAACTCGATCAAGATCGCGCGGCAGGCGACGGGCCGACCGGGGGTGATCTGCTTCACGGGCGCGTTCCATGGTCGGACGCTGCTGGCGACGACGCTGACCTCGAAGGTGGCCTTGAAGTCTGGCGTGGGTCCGTTCGCGCCGGAGGTGTACCGGCTGCCGTACCCGGCGGTGCGTCGCTGGCGCGGGGAGGATGAGGAGGCGGTGTCGGAGCGGGAGCTGGCGCGGCTGCGGCGCGCGTTCAAGGAGATGGTGCGGGGTGAGGATGTGGCGGCGATCATCATCGAGATGGTGCAGGGCGAGGGCGGGTTCTTCGTGGCGCCGCGGTCGTATGTGCAGGGGCTGCGGTCGATCTGCGATGAGATGGGGATCGTGCTGATCATCGATGAGGTGCAGACGGGGTTCGCGCGGACGGGTCGGTGGGCGTCGTACGAGCACATGGGGGTGGTTCCGGATCTTTCGCCTTGGGCCAAGTCGATGGGCGGGGGGATGCCGATCTCGTGCGTGGTGGGGCGGGCGGAGGTGATGGACAAGGTGACGCCGGGGACGCTGGGCGGGACCTACGGCGGGAACCCGGTGTCGTGCGCTGCGGCGCTGGCGACGATCGCGCGGATGGAGGAGCTGGGGCTGAACGAGCGGAGCGAGCGGTGCGGGCGTGCGATCCGCGGGGCGTTCGAGTCGCTGGGCGAGGATGTGCTCGAGGTGACGGATGTGCGCGGGCTGGGCTCGATGATGGCGATCGAGTTCTGCGAGGGCGGGGATCCATCGCGTCCGGCGGGCGAGCTGGTGAAGCGGATCGTGGGCGCGTGCCGCGATCGCGGGCTGCTGGTGATCTCGGCGGGTGTGGATGGGAATGTGATCCGCGTGCTCGCGCCGATCGTGATCGGCGATGAGGAGCTGGAGCGGGGGCTCGGTATCATGGGAGAGGTGGTCCGCTCGCTGGGGAGCGCGCGATCGGGGGCTCGCGCGGGCGCGGGGGCCGGTGGCGGGGCGGGCGGTCGCCGGTGAGCGGGGCTTTGCGGGTGGGATTTGTTGTCCCGGGGGGGTGGGCTTTGTTGTCCCGGGCGTGTGGCCTGGTGGGTTCGTGTTCGTGAGGAGCTGATCGATTATGCGTCCGTTCGCCGTCGCGGGATTGCAGCTGAATATCTCGGGGCGTCGTTCGAATCTCGAGCACATCTGCGACCGGATCGAGATGCTGATGCACCTGTATCCGTGGGTGCAGATGGTGGTGGCCAGCGAGCTGGCGACCTTCGGGGGTTGGACGGGCAACGCGATGCCGGTGCCGAGCGAGGTGGAGGGTCGGTACTGCGAGCTGGCGGCGCGGCACAAGATCTGGCTGATCCCGGGGTCGCTGTACGAGAGCACGGAGCGTGGGATCTACAACACGGCGCCGGTGATCGATCCTTCGGGGACGGTGATCGCGCGGTACCGGAAGATGTTCCCGTTCATGCCGTACGAGACGGGTGTTGAGCAGGGCACGGAGTTCTGCGTGTTCGATGTGCCGGAGGTGGGGCGGTTCGGGCTGAGCATCTGCTACGACATGTGGTTCCCCGAGACGACGCGGACGCTGGCGGCGATGGGGGCGGAGGTGATCATCCATCCGACGCTGACGCCGACGATCGACCGGGATGTGGAGCTTTCGATCGTGCGGGCGACGGCGGCGATGAACCAGTGCTTCGTGATCGACATCAACGGGCTGGGCGATGGCGGGAACGGGCGTTCGCTGCTGGTGGCGCCGACGGGGGATGTGCTGTACCAGGCGGGGTCGAACGAGGAGCTGCTGCCGATCGAGATCGACCTGGACCGGGTGCGGCGTTCGCGGGAGGTGGGGCTGAAGGGGCTTGGGCAGCCGCTGAAGAGCTTCCGTGATCGTCGCGTGGACTTCGCGGTGTACGACCGTGCTTCGGGGGTGGCGTCGTATCTCGATTCGCTGGGGCCGCTGGAGAAGATGTCGCGCGGTTCGAAGGCGGGTCTGGCGTTCGGGGGCGCGCCGCCGGCGGTGGCGCCGGTCGCGCCGCTGTTCGGGGCAGTGGGCGAGGCGCTGGGGGATGGCGTGGCGGGCGGGGGCGGGGTTGGAGATGTCGGCGCTTCGGATGGAGGCGTGCCCCCCTCGGCGAACGGGGGTGCGTGATGGGCGGGCCGATGATGGAACTGTCGGGGAACGGGCCGGGCTCGTACTCGGCGCCGCAGCTCCGGAAGGACACCTGGAACGATCTGCAGGTGCGGAGCACCTGGCTGCGCGAGTTCGCGCGGGAGGGGCGTGATCTGTCCGAGCCGCGAACGCTGGTGGAGAAGTGCCTGGGCGATCTGCGGGTGTTCGAGGACTACTGGGCGTTCCCGGGCGGGGCGAGCGTGGAGCGGCTGAGCGGTCTGCTGGCGCGCGGTGCGTACGCGGAGCTGGCGAGCGAGGCGCGGTCGCTGACGCGGCAGATCGTCGGGGATGGGTACCGGCTGCGCGGGGGCGTGGTGGAAGATGGGGAGCACCGGGATGGTTCGGGGTCGCGCGGGGCGGGCGCGCGGGGCGCGGGGCGGGGTGGCGGAGGCGGCGGGTCGTTCGATGGGGTGGGCAAGCCGTACTTCGAGGTGCTGGTGGTCGACTCGATCGAGCCGGAGGACCTGGAGGAGCTGCGGGAGGGGCTTCGGGCGTGCCGGCGCGAGAGCGATGAGTTCGTGTACGACATCGTGGTGGCGCCGACGCTCGAGGATGCGGTGATCGCGGTGCAGTTCAACTGGACGATCCAGGCGGTGTTCCTGCGGTACAACTACTCGTTCAAGTCGGCGAACAATCATCCGGCGCTGCGGCGGTATCTTGAGGCGATCGCGCGGGAGCGGCTCCCGGTGTGCTTCGGTCTCGAGCGGAGCGTGGAGCTGGGGAAGCTGATCAAGGCGCTGCGTCCGGAGATGGACCTGTACCTGGTCACGGATGCGCCGCTGGACCGGGTGGCGGGAAACCTGGGGACGCACTTCCGGCGGGTGTTCTACCGGCTGGAGCAGTACATGGAGCAGCACCTGAGCATCCTGAAGGGTGTTCGGTCGCGGTACGAGACGCCTTTCTTCGATGCGCTGCGGCGGTACAGCGCGAAGCCGACGGGGGTGTTCCACGCGCTGCCGATCGCGCGGGGGAAGTCGATGAGCAGCGGGCACTGGTGCCGCGACCTTCTGGAGTTCTACGGCTCGAATATTTTCATGGCCGAGACCTCCGCGACGAGCGGCGGGCTGGACTCGCTGCTGCAGCCCCGGGGCCCGATCAAGCGGGCGCAGGACCTGGCGGCGCGGGCGTTCGGCGCGCAGCGTTCGTTCTTCGTGACGAACGGGACCTCGACGGCGAACAAGATCGTTCTGCAGGCGCTGGTGCGTCCGGGCGACATCGTGCTGGTGGACCGGGACTGCCACAAGTCGCACCACTACGCGCTGGTGCTGGCGGGTGCGCTGCCGGTGTACCTGGATTCGTACCCGCTGGCGGAGTACTCGATGTACGGGGCGGTGCCGCTGGCGGAGATCGAGCGGCAGCTGCTGGCGCTGAAGGATGCTGGGAAGCTGCACCGGGTGCGGATGCTGATCCTGACGAACTGCACCTTCGATGGGATCACCTACGACCCGCTGCGGGTGATGGAGCGTGTGCTGGCGATCAAGCCGGACATGATCTTCCTGTGGGATGAGGCGTGGTTTGGGTACGGTCGGTTCAGCCCGACGCTGCGGCGTCGGACGGCGATGGACGCGGCGGCGGCGCTGCGCCGGAAGTACCACGCGCCGGGCGCGGTGGCGGGGCGGCGCGAGCGGGGTGCGGGCGGCGGTGTGAATGGTGGTGCGGGCGGCGGTGAGGGCGGGGATGGGGTGAGCGGGGATGTGGTTGGTGATGGGGGGGCGGCGGTCGATGCGGACGCGATGCGGGTGCGGGTGTACGCGACGCAGTCGACGCACAAGACGCTGACCTCGCTGCGGCAGGGGTCGATGATCCATGTGTACGATGAGGACTTCGAGCAGAAGTCCAGCGATGCGTTCCACGACGCGTACATGACGCACACCTCGACCTCGCCGAACTACCAGATCGTCGCGTCGCTGGACGCGGGGCGCCGGCAGGTGGAGCTGGAGGGGTACGAGATGGTCGAGCAGACCATCGGGCTGGCGATGACGCTGCGGCAGCGGATCAACGAGCACCCGGAGCTGCGGCAGTTCTTCACGGTGCTGCGGCCGAGCGACATGATCCCGCGGGAGCACCGGGCGTCCGGGATCGAGTTCTACTACGACAGCGACCTGGGGTGGGGGCGGCTGGACGAGGCGTACTGCTCCGACGAGTTCGTGCTGGATCCGACGCGGGTGACGCTGTCGATCGGGGCGACGGGGCTGGATGGGGATGCGTTCCGGCACCTGCTGATGGACAAGTACGACATCCAGATCAACAAGACCTCGCGGAACACGATCCTGCTGATGCCGAACATCGGCACGACGCGGGGGGATGTGGCGTACCTGATCGATGTGCTGGTCCAGATCGCGCACGACATCGCGGAGCGGCTGTCGCTGGAGAGCAGCGCTGCGCTGTCGCGGCACGCGGCGCGGGTGGACTCGCTGACGGAGGGGCCGCCGCTGCCGAACTTCAGCCGGTTCCACGATGCGTTCCGCCCGGACGATTCCGGGACGCCCGAGGGCGATCTTCGGACGGCGTACTTCCTGTCGGGCGATGAGTCGCATGTGGAGCGGGTGGCGCTGGACGCGGGGCTGCTCTCATCGATCCGCTCCGGGCGTGAGCTGGTGTCGGCGGGGTTCGTGACGCCGTATCCGCCGGGATTCCCGGTGCTGGTGCCGGGGCAGGTGTTCAGCGCGGAGATCGTGGCGTACCTGCTGGCGCTTGATGTGAAGGAGATCCACGGCTACGAACCCGGGAGGGGTCTGCGGGTGCTCAGCGCCGCGGCGCTGGATCGCGCGGCGCGGTCGCGGGGGTGCGGGCATGAGAATGGACGGGCGCGGGATGCGGGATCGAACGCGGGCGGACGCGCGCGGGAAAGGAGCTGATCGGATGGGCGGCACACGGCCTGAGTCGGGCGGCGAGGGCGGGGCTGTTCAGGCGGCGGCGGCGCGGCGTTCTTCGGTGGCATCGCGGACGCTGACGACGGACCGGGCGGGGCACAAGCGGCCGCGGGCGCTGCGCGGGGTGTCGGATGTCCGGCGGTATTTCTACCGGAACACGGAGCCGGTGTACTTCATCAGCGCGACGCCGTTCAACCTGCTCGGGATGGACGAGTGGGTGCGTGGGTTCACCTTCATCAGCGCGATCGACTGCTTCGATGGCGAGCACCCGAGCGTTTTCGTGCCGCCGGAGATCCCGCACGAGCCGTGGACCTCGATCGAGGACATCAACAACTACCTGCTCTCGCACCCGGCGGTGGCGGAGCTGATCGAGCGCCGCGGGCCCGGGGGCAAGGCGGTGTTCCTGATGTTCGATGAGGAGACTGAGCGTCTGTGCGCGAAGCTGGGGCTGGAGGTGTGCTTCCCGAGCGCTGCGCTGCGGAACAAGATCGACGACAAGGTGGAGACGACGCGGATCGCGGATCGGGCGGGGGTGAGGAGCGTTCCGAATGTGCTGGCGCGGGTGGATTCGTACCGGGCGCTGCGTGAGGTGGCGGCGCGGCTGGGCCCGGACCTGGTGATCCAGACGGCGTACGGGGATTCGGGGCACACGACTTTCTTTGTTTCCAGCGAGGCGGACTTCGACAAGCACGCGGAGGAGATCACTTCGGCGCCGGAGGTGAAGGTGATGAAGCGGATCCGGTGCCGTGGAGCGGCGCTGGAGGCGTGCGTGACGCGCCGGGGGACGATCGTGGGGCCGTTGATGACGGAACTGGTGGGTTTCGGCGCGATGACGCCGTACCGGGGTGGATGGTGCGGGAACGAGGTGTTCGCGGGCGCGTTCAGCGCGGAGATCCGCGAGCGGGCGCGGAACGCGGCGATGGCGTTCGGCGACCAGCTGAAGGAGATGGGGTACAAGGGGTACTTCGAGCTGGACTTCCTTCTGGATCTTGACAGCGATGAGGTGTACCTGGGCGAGTGCAACCCGCGGATCACGGGGGCGAGTTCGATGACGAACCTGTCCTCGTTCGCGCACGCGGATGCGCCGCTGTTCCTGTTCCACCTGATCGAGTGGATGGATGTGAATTACAATGTGGATCCGGGGAAGCTGAGCAACCGGTGGGCGAACCCGGACAACATCGATTCGTGGTCGCAGCTCGTGATCAAGCACACGGCCGATGATGTTCGGAAGATCACGCGGGCGCCATCGTCGGGGATCTGGGAGATGAACGGGGATGGGTCGATCGAGTTCGTGCGGAAGCAGACGCACCGGCGGACGGTGCAGCACGAGGGGCAGGCGTTCTGGCTGCGGATCTCGGGCGAGGGCGATTACTTCTACGAGGGGGCGGACCTGGGGATCCTGGTGAGCCCGGGTCGGTTCATGGACGAGGAGTTCGGGCTGACGGACCGTGCGAAGGCGTGGGTGGAGGGGATCAAGTCGCAGTACGCGGGCGAGGTGGTCGCGAGCGTGGACCATCCGAAGATTGGGCTTGATGGGGAGATGTTCAAGGTCCTGTGAGCGCTGGCCCGGTGTCCGCGGGCGGGTTGAATTTTGCGGGGCGGATCGCGAGGGATGGATCGCGTGGGTCGATGGCCGTGATCGAGATCGGGATTCGTGCGATCGCCGGGGAGGGCCCGGAGGGGGCGGGTGCGTCGCTGCGCGCGGTGTTTGCTGAATACTGGCCTGCGTACCGGGCGTGGATCGGGCGTTCGAAGGTGCGGGATCCGGGCGAGTGCATCGCGCGGTTTCGCGAGCACATGCCGGAGTTGGAGGGGGTGTTCGGGGCGCTGGTGGAGTCGTTTCGCGATGAGGTGGGCGCGGGCGAGCGGGATGCGGTGGCGCGGCTGCTGACGCTGTGGTGCCCGCCGCGGGTGGTGCGGGCGTGCTCGCAGGTGGTGCTGGATTCGGATCGCGGGGCTGTGCTGGTGCGGAGCTACGACCATCATCCTCGGTTGTTCGATGGGGTGGTGCTGCGGAGCGACTGGGGCGGCGTGCGGGTGGTGGCGGTGACGGATGTGCTGTGGGGGGCGCTGGAGGGTGTGAACGAGCATGGGCTGGGGATCGCGCTGGCGTTCGGGGGTCGGGCGGTGGCGGGGGCGGGGTTCGCAGCGCCGATGATCGTGCGGTATGTGCTGCAGCGGTGCGCGACGGTGCGCGAAGCGCGGGCGGCGCTGGCGCGGCTTCCGGTGTACATGTCGTACACCTTCGTGGTGACGGATGGGAGCGGGGCGTATGTGACGGCGTACTGCGGGCCGGACCGGTCGGCGCGGTTCGTGGAGTCGCGGGCATCTTCGAACCATCAGGGTGAGGTGGAGTGGGCGGCGTACTGCGCGCAGACGCGGAGCGTGGAGCGGCTGGCGGCGCTGGAGCGGCTGGTGCGGGAGGGAGGGGCGCGGGATGTGGCGCTGGTGCGCGATGCGTTCCTGCGGGCGCCGCTGTGGAGGATGGACTACGCGCGGGGATCGGGGACGCTGTATGTGTCGGAGTTGTGGGGCGGGCGGGGGGAGGTGGTGCTGCGGTGGGGCGGTTCGGGGGTCGGTT
>JBQLZO010000019.1:0-29585 GCA_052168315.1 Phycisphaerales bacterium
CCCCCCCAACCGCCGGCACCGCCGCCGCCCCCCGCACCATCCGCGCACCCCGCGGCACAGAAAGATCATGCAAGACCTGGCAGGCCGAAGCCGCCCTCCGCATGCTCATGAACAACCTCGACCCCGAGGTCGCCGAACGACCCGAAGACCTCATCGTCTACGGCGGCCGCGGCCAGGCCGCTCGCTCATGGCAGGCCTTCGACGACATCGTCAACGCCCTCCGCGCCCTCGAACCAAACCAGACCCTCCTCGTCCAGTCCGGCAAACCCGTCGGCATCCTCAACACCCACACCGACGCACCCCGCGTCCTCATCGCCAACTCGAACCTCGTCCCCCACTGGGCCACCCAGCAGCACTTCGACGAACTCGCCCGCAAGGGCCTCATCATGTTCGGCCAGATGACCGCCGGATCATGGATCTACATCGGCACCCAGGGCATCCTCCAGGGCACCTACGAGACCTTCGCCGAAGCCGGCTTCATCAACTACCCCGACCAGAAAGACCACCCCCAGGGCCCCCTCGCCGGCCGGCTCGCCGTCACAGCCGGGTGCGGCGGCATGGGCGGCGCCCAACCCCTCGCCGTCACCCTCAACGCCGGCACATGCCTCATCGCCGATGTCGACATCGCCCGCCTCACCCGCCGCCTCGAAGACAACTACCTCGATGAACTCATCGATGCCAACGCCGCCGGCGCCCCATCACCCGCCGCCGCCCCCTCCGACATCGCATCACCATCCCCCGACGGCCTCGACCCCGCCGCCTACATCGCCACCATCGACGCCGCCATCGACCGCGCCATCGACGCCACACGAAACCAGCAGCCCATCTCCATCGGCGTCTGCGCCAACGCCGCCGACCTCCTCCAGCGACTCATCGAGCGCGACATCACCCCCGACCTGCTCACCGACCAGACCTCCGCCCACGACCCACTCGTCGGCTATGTCCCCGCCGGCCTCACCCTCGCCCAGGCCGATGCCCTCCGCCAGGCCAACCCCGACGAGTACACCCGCCGTTCCACCGACACCATGACCGACCATGTCCGCGCCATGGTCACCCTCCAGAAGCGCGGCGCGATCACCTTCGACTACGGCAACAACATCCGCCAGCGCGCCAAGGACAACGGCTACGCCGATGCCTTCGCCTTCCCCGGCTTCGTCCCCGCCTACATCCGCCCCCAGTTCTGCCTCGGCCGCGGCCCATTCCGCTGGGCCGCCCTCTCCGGCGACCCCACCGACATCTACAAGACCGACAAAGCCATCCTCGAAGCCTTCCCCATCGGCGCGCCCGACGACACCGGATACAACACCCGACTCCACCGCTGGATCCTCTCCTGCCACGCCAACCCCGAAGCGCTCCTCGCCGGAGACTTCGCCAACTGCAAACCCCGCTTCGCCTTCCAGGGCCTCCCCGCACGCATCTGCTGGTTCGGCCTCGGCGAGCGCGCCAAGGCCGGCGCCATCATCAACGAACTCGTCGCGCAAGGCCTCGCCGGAAACCCCCAGGGCGTCACCGCCCCCATCGCCATCGGACGCGACCACCTCGACTGCGGCTCCGTCGCCTCACCAAACCGCGAAACCGAAGCCATGAAAGACGGCACCGACGCCGTCTCCGATTGGCCCATCCTCAACTTCGCCGCCAACATCGCCTCCGGAGCCTCATGGGTCTCCTTCCACCACGGCGGCGGCGTCGGCATCGGCTTCTCACAACACGCCGGCCAGGTCACCGTCGCCGACGGAACCCCCGAAGCCGCCATCAGACTCCAAAGAGTCCTCACCAACGACCCCCTCATGGGCATCCTCCGACACGCCGACGCCGGCTACGAATCCGCCATCACCCTCCGAGACAACGACGACTGATCCCCCAACACCACCCCCGCCCCATCCCACTTCATCCCGATGGGATGGGCTTCCAGCCCGTCCCATCAACCGTCCGACACTGCGACCTTCAAGATCACCCGTGTGCAGGCCACTCAGCGGAGATCACATGCGAAGACGGTGCATCCACACAGCCGCATTGGCCGTGCTCTTCGGTTGCCTCACCACCCTGCTGATGGCCGCCGTTGGGACCGTGCACCACGCATTCGCAGCCGCCGCTGGCCAGACTTGGCAAGTCCATCTCCAGCAACAGTCCACAGCAGGGCAAAGCACCTTGTCCATGCAACTCTACAGAGAGGGATTTGCCTACAGAGAACACATGGCGCACACAGGAATGAACAGCACCCCCAGAATTTTAATCAAAGAAGCGAAGTTTGGGTTTCCATTCCGCATTGCCCTCTACACGACTACAACCGACACTGACGCCCACACGCTCGACTCCCGGGGACACATTCATCTTGCGACAATCCAGATCCAATCCGGCCATGTGCTGAACCTTGGATCGCTCTCATCGGTCCGGATGCTCGGATCCCGCGTACCGCAACAGATCGTCGTGCCGCTCGACATCGATGTCGCCATGCTGCTGCTCTCCACCGCCTGCTACGCCATGTGCTACTGCCTGATCTCTGCCCTGATTCCCTGCATCCGGCGAGCACATCGAAAGCTCACGCACGCCTACTCACCCATTCACCCTTGCACAGTGTGCGGATACGAACTGGACGGAATCGCCGCGCCCGAGTGTCCAGAATGCGGCCAGACAATCGCGTAAGCAGCGGCGGGTGGCACCAAGAGCCCCCCTTCCCGTGCCACCGACAGCGCTTCGATGTCGGTGTCTTCCCGTCAACCATCCCAACCCCCGCCCCCCCTCCGGCTCCCCGCGCCACATCCACTCTCCCTCCCCATCTCCCCAATCCCCCTCCCCCCACACCACCATCGAGCCAGCCCCCCCGGGCTACAACTCCTCATCTTCACTACTCCTCCTACACAGGGCGGGTGGGCAAACCGCCAAGGCACACCCCCTTCCCCGTGCCCCACTCTTCTCCATCCACCCAACACAACTCTCCCCAACAGCACCCCATCCTTGCGCACAACCACGCCCCACCAATCCCCCGCCCATGTCGTCCCCCGCTTCTCGCCCCAACTGCGCGAAGCCCTGCAGCGACTGGTGAAGCGCACCCCACAAAGCGGACACAGCGCAACCCGTCGAACAACCCCCCGTCACCACCCCGCCCCGGCGGGGCGGAGGATTCCAACACACCGCCGCCAACAACCCCACCCACCCCAATCTTCAAGAGGGGTTGCAGGGGATCCTTCCCCTGCACCGCACCGCCGACGCCCCGCTGAGTTGAAGCACCCACATCCTCAGCCTCGATTCATCTCCGGATTCCATTCCGGCGAATTCTGCACCACTCTTGATTTTCTTTGGCGGACTTCCACATCGCATGACGCACTCCTTGGCGACCGCCCGCCGTGGGCACACACCGCCGACTGGCCACGCCTGATCAACGAGCCCACCAGTCCAAAAGGAGTTCGACCATGAACACCTCACACCGCAGTATCCGTCGATGCGCTTCGGGTCTCTCTCGCACCACCATCGCGTCGCTCGCTCTCGGTGCGCTCAGCATCACCCAGCCAGCCATCGCCGCCAGCGATCGCGTTCTGGAGTTCGTCAGCGTCACCCCCAGTCAGACACTGGAAGGCGCCTGGGACATCACCGCCCATTCTCGGCTGCTCATCGCCGATCAGCCGGTCCTACCCGCGAATCTCTCCACTCGCGTCGAGTTCCGCCTCAACGGATCGCTCCTCGACATCGTGGACTTCGACCATTGGGTGGCGCAGCACAACAACTCGGGATGCCCGTGCGGCCTGTCCTGCTACACCGGAACGCTCAATGGGCAGCCGGACAACGGCACATGCATCCCGTACTCATCGCCTCCCACGCTGGACGAATGCCGATGCGTCTCCGGGGGGATCGACACGACCCTGCCCGGCGAAATCACCGCGCTCGTGCTCCTGCCCGGAGACATCATCGAGGTCCGCCTCGTGCCCGCGCCCGGCGCGCTCCCCGATGATCCGACCAACAACGCTTCCGTCTTCTCATTCAACGGCGCTCCGCGGGAGATTCTCAGAACGATCGAATCCGTCGGCATCGAGCAGGGAGACAATGGGCCCGAGCTCGCGGTCAGGATCTCCGTCGCGTCGTTCAACGCCGAGGGGCCAATTGGCAATGTCGGCTTCGACAGCGCCGTGACGCTCTTGGGATACAACCCGCCGCCCGGACTCCCCGCGACCGTCACGATCAGCAAGTGGCCGTTCTCGTTCGGATGCCGGCACACCTTCGCCTTCTTCGGCTGCGGCGGCACGGGATGCTCAGATCCTTCCGGCTGCCCGGCAGCACTCGGTTGCTTGCCGATCCCGGTCCTGGGCCGGACCTTCGAGTGCGTGAAGTGGAAGTTCCCCAACCTCTGCCCGCAGCCCCCATGCTCCCCCCCATTCTTCGAGATCTGCGGCTGCAAGGTCGTCGGAACCATCGGCTTCCCGATCAGTGTCGTCGGTCTGACCCAAGGCCAGTCCGTCGGCATAAAGCTCGAAACCGCGCCGGGCGGAACCTCCGATGTGAACACCGATGACAACTTCCTGACCTATGTCATCCCGACCGAGCCCTGCCCGGGTGACACCAACGCCGATGGCGTCGTCGACTCCGATGACCTTGGAGCGCTTCTCGGGCAATTCGGAATCCCCTGCCCGTAACCGCCGAACCGACCCGCACACAACAAGGCAACGGGATCACCCGACTCCAGCACGCCGGCGCTTCGCGCCGGCGTGTCCTCGCGCCGATGGGCAACCGAACCTCGACCACACCCCCGCTGCCTCACCCAACCTTCCAACCCCCACATCACCCCCTCAACCCTCACAACTCCATCCCACCAATCGCCCTCCCATCCTCGCCCCAACAGAACGAAGCCCTTCAGCGACTGGTGAAGCGCACCCCGCAAAGCGGACACAGCGCAACCCGTCGGACAATCCCCCGCCACCACCCCGCCCCGGCAGGGGCGGAGGTGTCCGGCAGCCCAATCCATGCCCTGCCCGCGCCACCGACATCGCCCTCAATGCCGATCTCTTCAAGTTGCCACCCACCCCCACAGCACCATCGAGCCAACCCCCCGGGCTGCGACTCCCCATCTTCACTACTCGTCCTACATAGGGCGGGCGGGCAAACCGCCAAGGCATACCCGCTCCCCAGTGCCCCACTCTTCTCCATTCCCCAACCAAGTGGCGCGAGCATCTTCGCCCCTCCCCGCGCCACCAACATCGCTTCGATGTCGACACCCCTATCCCCCTCCCACCCCACACCACCATCGAGCCAACCCCCCGGGCTACCACTTCTCATCTTCACTACTCCTCTCTACATAGGGCGGGCGGGCAAGCCGCCAAGGCACACCCGCGGCCCCGTGCCCCGCTCCCCTCCGTCCACCCAACACCCCAATCCCCCAACAACACCTCATCCGTGCGCACAACCGCGCCCCACCCCAACTCCAAATCCCAAAACTCCCCAACATTTTCTTCGAGCCCCCCAACCCCCCACCCACCAACACCTTCCGCACGCCCACACCACCCACTCCCCCAACGCAACACTCCACACCAACACCATCCGTGCGCACAACCGCGCCCCCCAACCCCAAAGGGCAGACAGGCCCTGTCCGCTATGGACTCGGCGCCAGCGTGACCGCAACCGACGCCATGGGCGAGGCCGCAAACCAACCCCAGGGCCAACGAGCGGTGGAGACCATGGACTCCGGACGCCAAGGCAAACCCGATCAACCGATCAGCTGACAACTGATCGCGCGAACGGCAGCGCCAAAGCAACAGCGCCCCACCCACGACTGGCACCGGCAACCGGCGCGACACATCCTGCTCGGCAACCGCGCTCTGCGTCCGGGTCATGTGTTGGTGGCGAGTGCGCGCCCTCGCCAACCGCAACCGCCCGCCACACCATGGCGACCGCTGGATCGACACCCCAGCAAAGGGCAAGTGCCACCCTCAACAACGGCACAAACCCGGGCTGGCCAGCCCTTTGCAGAATTCCCTGTCCCTCGAAAGCACCCAACGCCACGAACCGACCACCGAACGGAACCGGACCACAACTGCGGGTGCGCCGCCGATCGATGACACCCGCCGCCCTCAATCCGCGCACACCGTGCCGAACGCGCTCAAGAGCACACCCAGGTCGTCCGAGTCCACATCGCCATCACCATCGATGTGCCCCGCGCACCCACCGCAGACGCTCCCAAACGCGCTCAGCAGGATCCCGAGATCATCCGAATCAACCGCGCCCGATCCATCAACATCACCGGGACACGCCGGCGGCTCGGCACCGATCCACATGATCGCCTCCGTGCGCCCGGTGTCCTGGTTGTACCCCGAGCCGACGATCATCACGACGCCGCTGTCGGCGATGTGAACATCGTTGGCCTGCGACGAAACGAACCCCGCCGGCAGCGCGGCGTGCAGATCCACCTGCGATACAGGAGCCGTCCGCCACGCCATCGCGTGCGCCCCGACCGATCCGACCTGCGTGCCCCGCGCCATCCCGCGGATGGCGCCCCCGCCGCCTCCCACCGCGAGCGGCATGAACGAGTCCGGATCGTTCGCCCAGATGCCGATCGAGGTGGAGCCGCCGATCGTCGCCGTCCCACCCTGCTGACCATCGCCGGCCGCAGTAATCGCCGAAGCCGTCGCCGACACGGGGTTCATGTCCACAAAACTCGCGCTAGACCCGGACCAACGCGCCGCGTGTGTCACCACCGCCGGCTGCCCGAACGAGACACTCCCGTACTGATGCCCCGCATCGCACGCGCTCGCAGAACTCCGCGTCGCGCCGGCCTGCCCCGGATGCAGATCAAGATGCGTGTAATTGGGCGGCCCCCACACCATCGCATGGGTCGTCACATTCCCCACCGCGTCGTCCGTCCACGCGTACCCCGCGATGAACACTCCGTCCGTCCCCTCGCACTGCGAATACTCCCATCCGCTGACCTGAAGATTGTCGTGCGTACCCGGCGCACCCGCCCAGCGCGCCGCCTGCTTCGTGTAGCAGGTCGGACCGGGGTTGCAGGCAAACGGCCACCACCACCAGCCCGCCTGCATCCCATCCCGCGATGACCGCACACTCCCGCCGGCCGAACCGACCGGCGTCAGATCGACGAACGACGATGAAGAGCCTCCCCACGCGCCCGGACGCTCAACGGTGATCCCGATCTCGGGATCGAAGAACGATGCGCCCCCGTATTGCCCGCTCCCATCCACCGCGTTCGCGGACGATCCCACAGCCCCCGACGGATGCAGCAACACCACCTCCCAAACGCCCGGCAGCGGGTGCGGCTCAACAACGACCAACGCGAACGGACCGGCCTCAAGCTCCCCGCACCCGCTCGTGATCCGAACGCCGTACGCCCCCGGATCGCCCGCGCCCAGCCCGCTGATCGACATCATCGGTGTGCCGGAACCAGTGATGATCGACCCGCCGGCCGTCGGCCCATCGGTCAGATCAAACCCATCACGGGTCCACTGGTACGAATTCTCTTCAAGACCCAGAGCGAACACCCGGAACGACGCCACATGCCCCGCGTAACGCTCCGTCAGCGGCGCGGGCTGCTCCCGCAGGTCGATGCACTCCAGCGGCTGCTGGTCGTTGCCCACGACATTCAGGATCGGCGTATCACCGAGATTCCGGCACGCGATCACGAGGTCCGCATCCACATCGTGATCGAGATCACCGATCGAGAGGCACGCCGGCTGCTCATCCAAGTCTGCAATGACCGGAGCCGCGAACCGACCGTCAGGGTACGACTCAAACGCATAGAGACGATCAGCGGCCAGACTGATCGCGATAAGATCCCCGCGCCCCTCGCCCGTCAGATCCCCAATCACCACATCGTCGCAAGACGGCCCGACACCGAGCATCGTCGCGGGACCAAAGGTGGCATCCCCTTGGCCCAATCGAATCGCGATGGTCCCGGCATAGATCTGGCAAGAAGCGATGTCGTCGATCCCATCCCCGTTGACATCGCCGATCGCGACGCCGTGCGTTGTGCCCGACGCAACCCCGGCGGATCCGCCAGGCGCAAATCCTCCGTCCGAGTCGTTCAGAAACACGCTGACGCCGTCGTAGTGCGCCAGCGCCAGGTCCACATCACCATCTTCGTCGAAGTCCGCGCCTGCCAAGTCCGTCGCATGCAGCGACGCCGCCCCGCCGACATGGCCCGCGAAAACGAAAGCACCTCCACCATCATTCAGGAAGATGGTCAGCCCGAGCGATGCGTTGCTCGCCACCGCAAGGTCCCGGTCGCCGTCGTTGTCCAGATCCTCAGCAACGATCGCGATCGGGAAGTTCCCCGCGATCAGCACCTCAGGCTCGCTCCAGTCACCCGTCCCGCCGAGATTCAGATAGACCTGCACCACACCGCTGGAACCGGAGCCATCACCGACCGCGATGTCATCAAGCCCATCGCCATTCAGATCGCCGACACCCAGCGCCCAGGCGCTGATCCCCGTCTGCAGGGACTCATTCTCGGGAAACCCGCCGGTCCCATCGCCGAGCAACAGCGACATCTCGCCGTCGGCCGACATCGACACCACCAGGTCCGCGTGGGCATCCCCATCGAGGTTCGCCAACGCGATCCGCCGGGGCTGCGAGCCCGACAACTCGCCGGACTCCAAAGCCGGAAGCAGCGTGATCTGAGCATCCACCCGACCAGCCGACACTCCGACGAGCAACGCAGCGCCCACCAACCCGCCAACGCCGAAGTGAGTCTTTCGCATGACAAACCTCCCGTTCAGTATCAAAGGTGTCCGCCCACGCTCCACGCCGACCTCCACCTCCAGTATCACAGGCAGTCTCGCCGATTGTCCTTCTTTTTTTCGGATTCTTCATACTTGAGACCCGATTTCAACGGCGATTCACGACACTCTCCTTACACGGCCCGCCGCCCGTCCCGCCAGCCTCCCAACATCCGCCTCCGACCAGCGCCCCGAGACACCACCCGACCACGCCCTGAGTGCGATCACCCAAGTTGCCCCCACACGCCCACGAACCAGTAAGAACCGGTCCCCCCGCGCGGACACTCCCCGGCAAGCCCGCCCGCCGTGGGCGCGCGCTCGCCGCGCATCCGCCATCTGAGAGGGAGCCATCCGATGCCACGATCCACCCGCACGCCCGCCGCCGCATCGCTCGCCGGCGCGCTCGCCACCGCCATCGCCATCGCCGCAACACCCACCACCGCGCACGCCGGCGGCGCCGAGAGCTTCACCGGGCTCAACGCAGACCTCCAGCAGTTCTCGCTCATCCCAGGCCCCAAGCCCAACGCCGCCTACGGCGCCGCTTCCGGCCAATCCGGGTTCTGGAACATCATCTCCAATGTCCAGGGCATCCCCATCGGGCTCAACGACCTCGACGGCGTCGCCTCCGGCATCACCGCAACCATCACCTCACCCAACAACAACGGCAACGACTGCGTCGGCGGATTCGTCACGCTCAACTGGTCATCGCTTATGTGCGACTATGTCTGGGATGTCGCCGGCGTCGTCAACCCCGTCGTCATCGAGGTCGACAACCTCCCACCCGGCGCGTACACCGTCTTCGTCTACGGCTGCTTCCCGGGCCAGACCTTCTCCCCCGGCCGCGTCATCTCCGTCCAGTCCGGCAACGGCCCGTTCGTCAACAAGTTCATCTCCGGCGCGGTCCTCTCAGAACAATTCAACGAGGGCATCACCCACACCACCCACTCCATCACCGTCGACACCGGCGACACCGTCGTCATCCAGTCCTATGACACCTCCGGAGAGTTCGGCGATCCCGTCGTCATCAACGGCTTCCAGATCATCCCCGTCCCGGACCCCATCGCCGAAATCACCGCCCCCGACAACCTCACCTGCGGCTGCGACCCCACCGCCATCTCCGGCATCGCCAGCGCCAACGGCGGCATCTTCGACCGCTGGACCCTCGAATGGTCTTCCACCGGCGCTGACCTCTGGCAGACCATCGCCACCTCCACCACACCCGTCGAATCCCCCGGCGGCTTCCTTGCCAACTGGAACACCGCCGGGCTCACCGAGGGTTTCTACTTCCTCCGGCTCACAGTCGAGGCCGTCGGCAAGGCCCCGCAGACCGCCGTCTCCGTCGTCTACCTCGACAAGAACTTCGGCGGACTCACGGAGACCGGTCTCGCAGGCAACCCCGTCGTCGGCGGGCTCGTCTGCATCGGCGGCACCGTGCAGGAGCAGTGCTTCGATTCCTACACCGTCGAATACCGCGAACTCCCCGCCGGTTCCTTCCAGCCGGTTGATCCATCGCAGCCCATCTACTTCATCCCGGCCGTGAACCAGACCTACGCCACATGGGACACCATCGCCCTCGGCATCCCCGATGGTGAGTACGAGATCCTCATCACCGCGCAGACAGTCTGCGGCAACACCGCGACCATCACGCGCACCATCACCGTCGACAACACCCCGCCGCTCGTCGAGATCGAGAGCCCCGCGCCCTGCGCCCCCATCGGCTGCGATCCCGTCGAGATCATCGGCACCGTCAAGGATGACAACCTCAACTCGTGGGCCCTGCTCTACTCAGACCCCAACGGCAACTGGATCACCCTCGCCACAGGCAACACCGAACAGTCGGGCGATGTGCTGGGCGTCTTCGACCCCGCGCTGGTCAGCGGCTGCCCCACCACCTTCCGGCTCATCGCCTCCGACAAGGCCGTGGTGAACTGCAATGGCGTGATCTCCAACAACGCCGAACACATCGTCACCGCCAGCACCGGGCTCCCCGGCGACATCGACAACGACGGCGACATCGACTCCGACGACCTCGGTGCCCTCCTCAGCCAATTCGGCGCCACCTGCCCGTAACCGCGCGAATCCTGGCACACACAACTCAACACACACGCCCCCGCTCCGGACCAATGTCCGGCGCGGGGGCGTTGTTGTCATGAGGATCGCCGGGGCGTCACCGCACGCATGATCAACATCGCCGCTGGCGACGAACCAATGCGCCAACCCCGCACATCATCAGCGATGCTCCCGTGCCGGGCCCCGGGACCGCGATCAGCGAGAACTCGAACCCGCTGGTCGCATCGAACCCCGCGCCCGGCGACTGGAAGACCGCGGCCGTGAAGCTCACATCGAGGAAGTACGACCCCGGCTCCAGCACGCCGGCAAAGCCCACCGACCCGGTCCCGAACTGGCTGATGAGCATGCCATCCGGGCCCTGCAGCAGCACATAGTTCGTCTCCAGATCACCCGTGACGATCGCGCTGTACAGCACCTCGACAGGGTGATCGATCGTGAACGAGATCCCCGCCCGCGAAGAAGCGTTGACCGAGGCCAGCCCGCCGGGGGGCGTCGGCGGCGCCATCACATCAACGAACCCATCGCCCGTGATGCTCAGCCCCGAGATGGCCGTGTGCTGCACGGCCACCGCCGTCGCGCTCAACCCACCGAGCACCACCCCCGCGTCCAGCTCGCTTGAGAACACCTCGAACCCCTCGGCCTCTTCCCCGAGCGCATCCTGCGCGGGCTCACCGGCACCGGGCAACGACAAGAGCACATTCGCGCTCGTCAACCGGTTCTGAAATGTCGGCACGAACGCCGCATGAGCCGGCGATGCGGCCAGCGCCCAGGCTCCGAGCGCCAGCACGCCCGCGCCGCCGCACCGCACGCACGCCGCGTTGGAACGCACGCCCGACATCCAAGATCCATGCGCCATGACCGATGACCTCCGGTGAGATGCCCGCGCTCCATCCGCGCTCGAACGCACGCGCTCGAACCCCAGACTACCACACCCGATCCGAATCGCGAACCACAATCCGCGCATTCTCAGGGGCACACCCCGCCGAACGCCCCGAGCAGCACGCTCAGATCGTCCGAGTCGACGACGCCGTTCCCATCGATATCGCCCGGACAACTCCCCGCCCCGTCCGCGCGCACGCCCAGCACGGCGCTCGCCGACACCGCATCGGTGCCCAGCACCGTCGCGATGCAGTCGTACACGCCGACCAGCCCGAGCGATGCCGTCAGTTCCAGCGTTGGTGTCGTCGCGCCCGTCACATCTCCGCCATCGACCAACGCCACCCCATCGCGCCGCCACTGGTACGCCACCTCGCTCACCGCGCTCACCTCGACCGAGAAGCTCGCGAGCGTGCCATCGTCCACGGCGATCGAGACGGGCTGCGTGATGAACAGCGCGCCGAACTCGTACACATACGCGCCGCCGAACTGCGGCCCGGACTCGCTCGGATCCAGGCGGCACGCGCCGATGCACACCGTCGTCCCATCGAGCGCGGCCGCACACCCGAGTCCAGCGCTGTCCAGCGGCGTGGACGCGACCAGCTCGTACAGCGTCTGCCCGCCCGGAAGCTCGAACACATACGCCCGACCCGAGCCGTCCACGCCGGCCTCATCCGCGAACGCCGCGCCCACCACCGCGAAGCCGCCATCGATCGACACCCCGGTCCCGAACTCGTCGAACGCCGCCGGCTCATCGCCCTCCAGCTTCACTACGAAGGCGCCCGTCGCGATGTCGTACACATACGCGGCCCCGGCGTTGAACGCGCTCCCACCGTGCCACATCGCGCCCACGATCGCGTGGGAACCATCGACATCCACGCTCCGAGCGAACCAGTCATCGCCGGTTGGATCCGGCTGGGTCAGCACTTGCAGCAGCGCGCCGGTCGTGATGTCGTACAGCCGCGCATCGACGAACTCACGACCGACGATGGCCACATCGGCGTGCAGCGCCACATGATCCGCTTGCACACCGGGGATGGTCAGCAATGGCGTGCCGCTGGCGGTGTCGTAGACGATCAGATCGTTGCCCGAGCCCACCACGCCGCGATCCCCGTGGATCGCCACCGGCGTGTCGCCCGTGCCCGGAGGGTCCAGGCGGTGGAGCTGCGCGCCCGTCGCCGCGTCCAGCAGGTAGGCGACTCCCTTTCGCCCGCCCGCGATCGCCACCGGGCCCGACACATCCACGCTCCAACCGATCTGCGCTCCCGGCACCTCGGCATCGATCGGGAGGAACTCCCACAGGCGTTGGCCCGTCGCGGTGTCGTACCCGTAAACGCGCCCGCTGGAATTGTTGCCCGGCAGGTCCGCGTTGGGCGCGCCGACCACTGCGACCCCGTCATCCAGCGCCGCCGAGAACCCGAGTTGATCGCCCGGGTTCAGCCCCGGCTCCGTGATCTCGTGCCGCTCCTCCAGCGGCGCCCGCGCAGCGCACACGCCCACCACCAGCACCACACCGCCCATCGCAACACCCGCACGCCACGCCGCACCTGTCATCGCATCGCTCCTTCGCTTGCCATCGCACCCGCGAGCCTCACGGCCCGCGCTCGAACTCGAGAGAACCGTGCACGCCGCCGAAGCCCGCGAACACACGCATCGCATCCCCCCCCCCCCCCAACACCACGCCGCCCCGCCATGCCATGCAATGCGTCACCGGATGGGCCAGCACCCCAGCGCTGACCGGAATCCGAGTGCAGACCCAGCGCACCGCCCTCCCGATCCGCGATCCCGGCCGGTGCGGCTACGCCCTATCGGACTCCGACCAAGACCTCAGGGGCGTGGCACCGCGCCGACCAAGTGATCATGTGCCAACGAGACCGCGGAGGGATCTCGGTGCGTTGGATGGAGTCGTTGGGATGGGTGAATCAAGCAGGAAGTGCCGCGATCGGAGGACCGATCGCGGTGGGACGGGAGAGGTTCTTGGTGCCACGCCGTCACGACTTGTCGTGCTCATCCTAACGACAATCTTGCCTACGGTGCCAATTTATGGTATACCCAATGTTCAAACTTTCGGAATTTAGCACGGAGCCCTGAATGCAACGATTTTGAGCTTATTCCGAACAAGGATGCAATCGTAGCCAGCTGCTGGGAAAATATTACAATAAAAGCAAGTACCAGGGCTGCCAAATTCTTGATTGAAAATTCTTGAAACACAGGAAAAATCCACTCCCAACACAAAGCCCAGACAATCACAAGTGACATTGCGATGATGATCTTCGCTTGCCGAACTGGGCTTGGAAACAGCCGCTCCAAAAAGCAGAACATACGAAACGGTCGCAGGTTCTCAATTGCATGATCAGACTTCCATTGATAAACAATAAATCTAGACCCGGCAATCAAAGATGGTGCCCGATGCAGGTATGATCGCCAAAGTGAGCCTTCGAAAATTCGCCCATAATGGGCCGCAGGATTCGCAAATCTCGGAATCAACCAGTCCGGAAGGATTGCAAAAACTCGCATATCCTTAATCTTGATGGCATTTCGCTCGTAGTTCTTTACAACTTCATTCTCGGCAACCCCGCGAAGATCCGATACTCGGATATCCATGAATGCGCCAATTCTGGTTCGCGACACAAGTGAGCACTCCCACCGAAACATGGTCGCAGCATCGCTCACACGATAGCGAATTCGCAAGTATCCATGCCCATTCTGAAGATCGCTCAAACTGAAGGATATCGTTTGTACTGATACATCTGGAGAATCAGTACGCGTCTTGTCAGGAGGGGAGGCCTCAGATCTACACGCAATGAATGGCACAAACTCTGGTGGAGAATTGTCATACTGCGGATCATTGGGATAATTAACACCCTTTCGTGTCGGATCAGCGAATGATCCAAATAGAAGATACTTCGTTCGATCATCGCCACACTCTTCATGCAAGGAAGCAAACCAGTCAGGGATAATATCACATGGCAAGACCACCTTCATCTTCCCTTGATCGTGCGCGCCAGACACATCGACATCGGAATCCTCGACCTTAACATGAATGCCAAGGTCGATGTGCAGGACCGTCCTTCCAAGAAGACCGGGCAGTATCCATAGATTCAAGTGGCATCTCTGGATCTCAATATCCGCACATCCAATTTCTTTAGTAATGCACAATGTCGACATGCGGCCTTGGACCTCCATCATCCATTCGATGTACCAACGCCATAAACTAGATCCCTTGTAAGCACGATTTCGTGTCTTCGCGCTCCATACCTACTCGCACAAAATTCTGTCTGGGTAAACCCAACTGAATTAAAGAATGTCAATGTTGATTGATCCTCCGCCCTGACTGTGACATAAATATTATTGTGTCGATGCGCGCGTGCCAATTTTATTGAGGCAATCGAGAGTGCTCGTCCGACGCCCTGGCAGCGACACTGCTCACGAACAAAAATCGTAGAGAGCTTTGTTTGAGCCCGCCTATGCTTTGGCGTCAATATAACAATCCCAGCCATGTCGCAGGAAGAATTGATCGCGAGCAGGATGAATCTCCGCCGCGCGCGTGTTTCATCGACAACATTTGAAAACCATTTACATGAATTGGGGTAATGATGGAGAGTTGCACTTAGCGTGGATTCAATGTGCCCCGCAGTACTCCCATTGCGAAACGCAAGGAAATCAATCAATGAAGACTGCGAGTGAGCGGACATCAGTGTTGCTGCCTCATTGACCTTCCCGTGGAACAACAAGCAACCTGCCAGCGGATAGGCATTCACAGTAGCATCGGGCCATCTCGCTGTCAAGCTTGAGGGATTTGTACTCCTCGGTCAGATTCACTCTACACCAGCTGCAAGATCACGAACTCCTATTCCCGTCGCCCTGCCGATCGTGGCCAGCTTTGGTCGGATCGTATCTACTCGTACCGCTCTCAAGGTTATCGCGCCAACGTATCGGGTCAGTTCAATATCCCGCACACGCCATGATCGCCTCCCCAATCCGCTTCGCCTCCGGCAGGTATTCCAGTTCCAGCTTGTAGTACGGCATGATGGTGTCGAAGCCGGCGACGCGCTGGACGGGGGCCTTGAGGTGGAGGAAGCATTCTTCCATGATGCGGGCGGAGAGTTCAGCGCCCATGCCGGCGGTGAGGGGGGCCTCGTGGGCGATGACGCAGCGGCCGGTTTTGCGGACGGATTCGGCGATGGTGTCCATGTCGATGGGGTAGATGGTGCGGAGGTCGATGAGTTCCACCGAGAGGTCATCGGGGAGGTTGTCGAGGGCTTCGAGGCACTGGAGGGTGGTGGCGCCCCAGGTGATGACGGTGAGGTCGGTGCCTTCCTCGACGACCTTGGCCTGGCCGATGGGGATGAGGTACTCATCCTCGGGGACCTCTTCCCGGAAGGAGCGGTAGATGCGCTTGGGCTCGAAGTAGATCACGGGGTCCGGGTCGCGGATGGCGGAGATGAGCAGGCCCTTGGCGTCGTAGGGGGTTGAGGGCATGACGACCTTGAGCCCGGGGTGGTGGGCGTAGATGGCTTCGGGGGAGTCGGAGTGGAGTTCGGGGGCGTGGATGCCGCCGCCGACGGGGACGCGGATGGTGAGGGGGATGGTGATGGTGCCGCGGGTGCGGAGGCGGTAGCGGGCGGCGTGGTTGACGATCTGGTCGTAGGCGGGGCCGAGGAAGCCTTCGAACTGGATCTCGGGGATGGGGCGCATGCCTGCCATGGCGAGCCCGATGGCGGTCCCGATGATGCCGGACTCTGCGAGGGGTGTGTCGACGACGCGGTGCTCGCCGAAGCGCTGGGCGAGGCCCTCGGTGACGCGGAAGACGCCGCCGTTGATCCCGACATCTTCGCCGAGGATGACGACGCGGTCATCGGCTTCCATTTCCTGGGCGAGGGCGAGGTTGATGGCTTGGACGAGGGTGAGGTTGGCCATGGGGTGTGGGTCCGGGTGGTGGTGGGTGATTGTGTGGTGGGGGTGGGTTTGGGGGAGGGGAGCGGGAGGGAAGTGAAGAAGGTAGGGGAAGATGAGGGGACGGGCGGGACGCCCGTCCCACCGAGGTTGGGTAGGTGTGAGGAACTAGCCGGTGATGGCTGCGATGGTGGCGGCGTTAGAGGCTTGCTGGGCTTCGGCGTCGGTGGAGGAGGCGATGGCCTGCCATGCGGGGGAGTCGGGCATGGCCGCGGAGATCTGGGCGGCGACATCGGCGGCCGGGGCCTTGACGCGGATGTGGGAGCCGAGGGGTGTGGCGAGCCCCTGGATCTCGCACTGGTCGTCGCCCTTGGGGGTGACCATGCGGACATAGAGGGGGTTGATCCAGTATTCCTTGCCCTTGTGGTCGGTGATCTGGACGAGCATGGGGGGCTCCCTTTGGGGAAGAGCAGCAAAGCGAGAGAGCAGCAGAGCGGCGGATGTTGGAGGGATGCGTGGGGTGGAGGCACCAATCTTCGCTGGTGCCTGATGCCTGATCCCTGATGCCTTCTGGTTACGCGTGGAGTCTTTCCTGCTGGGGGTGCTGGAGGAGGGATTCGGTTCTGAGGGTTTCGCGTTGTTTGGCGAGGTCGGCGGGGATCTCGGCGTAGAGGTAGTTGAACATGTCGTCGGTGGTGGGCTTCTCGATGCCCTCGGCCTTCTTGACGATGTCGGACACCAGCGACTTGGCCTGGGCCTCGAGCGCTTCCTGCTTCTTGTCGTTCCAGAGCTTCTTGGACTCGAGGTACTTGCGGGTGCGGATGAGGGGGTCGCGGGCGATCCAGGAGTCGAGTTCCTTCTGGTCGCGGTAGCGTCGGGCATCGTCGGCCGTGGTGTGGTCGCCGAGGCGGTAGGTGACCATCTCGATGAAGATCGGCCGCATCTCCTTCACGGCCGTCTCGATCGCATCGCGGGAGGTCTTGTAGGTGGCGAAGATGTCGTTGCCATCGCACTGGAAGGAGGGCATGCCGTAGGCGAGGCCCTTCTGCGCGAAGGTTTCGGAGCCGGTCTGCTTGCGGCGCGGGACGGAGATGGCCCAGAAGTTGTTCTGGCAGATGAACACGACGGGGAGCTTGAGGGCCGAGGCGAAGTTCATGGCCTCGTGGATATCGCCCTCGGAGGAAGCGCCATCGCCGAAGAAGCAGACGGTGGCGACGGGGTCGTTGCGGAGCTTGTGGGCCCAGGCGATGCCGGCGGCGTGGAGGGGGTGGGTGCCGATGGGGACGCAGATGGGGGTGCAGCGGACGCCCTCGGGGATGCGGTTGCCGCGCTCATCGCCCATCCAGTGGAGGAGGATGTTCTCCATCGGGAAGCCGTTGAGGAAGAGGGCGAGGTTCTCGCGGTAGCACGGGATGACCCAGTCCTTGGAGCCGCGCTGCTTGATGGCGAAGCCGGGGCCGGCGGCGCAGGCCTCCTGGCCCTTGTTCTGCGGGTAGGTGCCCATGCGCCCGGAGCGCTGGAGCTTGAAGGCGATCTCGTCGTAGTGGCGGACGGTGGACATCTGCTCGTAGAGGAAGACGACATCGTCGTCGGAGAGGGTGTCCTTGGCGAGCTTGGCATCGAGGTTGCCGTTCTCATCGAGGATCTGGAGGTGCTCGATCTTCGCTTCGTAGACGGTCTTCTTCGGCATCGGTGGGTGTCCTTCCGCTCCGCGCCCGGGGCCCGATGGGGGCGGGTGGAGAGTCGGCATCGAGGAATCGTGGTCGGGTGCCACAGGTTCGGCTTCTGAACGGGCACCAGCGCCCGGGAAGGCGCTGCGTTGCGATTCTAGCCGATCGCCGGGTCGGGTTCAGGGCCCCCGGCGTGTGCCCGTCCGCTCATTCCCTCGCCCCGGAGTTGGCGCTCGATCGACGGCACAACCCACGCGGCACCACGCCGAGTCGCACCCGAGTGCCGCTGCTTCTGATCGGGTGTGATCACCGGGCGCCGCTGGCGAGCACACCGCCGCACTCCGGACAGCGCTGCGCTTCGGGCACAATCGGGTACCCGCACCCGAGGCATTGCCCGGCATGGCGGCGCCGGCGCCTCAGGCACCACTTCCACAACAGATGCCCCGTCGAGATGAGAAGGACCACGACACCCGTGGGGATGATGATCAGAGGATGCGGGAAGATCGGCACGATCGGGCGGAGCCTCGTCGCTCTATAAGTCACTGGAGAGGCCGATGAAGCGTGCGGACTCCAAATCTGTATCCCGTGGTGGCCCTGCACTGGCAGCGCGTGCGGATTGAGCCAGCCGCCGAATTCGTTCACCTCCCTCGTCGCCATGCCGGAGGTCGGCGATTGGCGCACATACTCGCTTCGCCACGCCATTGTGAGCACGATCGGGATCGAGGTCGCCACGCCGAGGGGTTGCCCGCAGGAGGCGACCTCGCACTGTCCGGTCAGGCCGTCCGATGCCAGCCCCTCGACCACCGCGATCTCAGTGTCCGTGAGACCCAGATCCGCGAGCCGGCGACCGACGCGCTCATTTGGAACCAATGGCACCGTTTCGTTCCGGCGGCTTGTGACATACTCACTTCGCGCCACCACGAGGCGGTACAACCCCGACTCACATATCCACACCGACATCCGACGCTGCGATGACAGGGCGAACCAATCGCTCGCGACCTCGCGGAGCCTCCCGGTCTCGACCGACGCCGGAATCAACGAGATCGCCCACACGCACACGAACACGATCAGAAGGCGATTCGGAGCCCGCAGCATTCGGCGTTGCTTGGTCATGTACACCACCGGTGGGCCAATCAGGGTTGCCATGCGACGGCGACGAGCACTGCCCCGCTGTGGCCTCGCAAGCACAGGACCTCATCTGAGTACCCGTATACCATTGCAACTAATCAACCTTGCAATCGACGACATGGGGGCCAAGGCGCTGCATGGCCGCGGATACAGCACGCCCGCGTTACCACACCGGCCTCACAGTCGCCAGCGCCTCACCCACGATCACTTCTTGCAGCGCCTTCGGGATGGGGTCGCCCGCGGCGATTCCGAATCGCGCCTTCGCATCCTCGACGGACCACTGGGCGGAGATGCTTGCGATCAGGTCGCCCGGATTCTCTGTGCCGGAAGGCCTCGGGACTGTTCGAAACTCCAGAACGCTCACTTCAAGCATCTGACTGCCACCCCAGCGCACACACGCCAGGGAACCCAGCCCGACTGGCCGACCGGAGTTGTATATCTCGCCCTGCTCCACCGTTCGATCCGCGATCCACCAGTGCATGTCGCCGTGTTCATCGGCGGCCGGCCTGAAAGACGCCCGGGCCAATGCGGTCGATCGCTGGATCGTGTGCCAAATGAAGATCGATCGTGCCACGCTATCGGCATCACGGTCGGACCGCTCGCCCCCCTCGGTGAGTGGTTGCAGCCAGTAGTACAAGTTGCTCTGGAATATCCGCAACGGCATTCGTGAGTACGCCTCGACAAGTGAGACAACCGCGCTCGGCGCGCGCTCGCGTATGGGCGCAGCGAACTCATCATTGTGCCATGCATACCCAAGGATTTGATCGGACATTGCATAGTCACCAGTACCCATCATCACTCTGGACAGTTTGTGATTGGCGGGGTCGCGACTCGGAGACATGATGACCATCTGGCTCACCCGATCCGCATCGAGGTCGCCGCTCACGAAGTCACCGCTCACGAAGGTCATAGACATCGCGTTGGCCCAATCAACGAACTCGTATCGCGCGCCGAAAAAATCGAACCGATGCACTCTGGGATCGCTGTCTCCGGCACTCGAACCGTCGACGGTGATCGCTTCAGGGATCGATTCGATGCGTGCGAGCTGAATCCGGCTCAGCTCTGCAAGGCTCTCGATCCCCTCGCGCTCCTCCGGGGCAGACAGGAGCGAGCGCAGGTCCTCCCGGATGAACTCCAGCAACTGCACGATCGTCTCGTGCTCGGCCAGTTCCTCTGGAATCATCGCTTCAAGGTGATCCAACGACACCTCGCCGACCTCGACCTCCGCGACCGGATCCTCGGCCTCACATGTCATCGTCGCCATCGACACAAGCACGGCAAGCAACGATGCGCATACCAGCCGCACGAAGCGCTGGCCGAGAACTGATTCGTGACTCATACCCACCTCGCTGACAAGAGTGCTCAACCTGCCGGATCGCCGGCCTGCCCCATTTCCCCACCACGCCCCGATCAAAAGTCCACGCCGAAACTCAACCCCAGCACCGGGCCGTGCGTGATCACATCCCAGCGGAAATCGTCCTTCTCGTAGTCCTGCCCCAGCGCGCGGTACCCGCCCAGCACGCTCAGGGTCCAACCCTCGAACCGCCACCGGTATCCCACAGCGCCCAGCGCCTGCCACGCGAACGATGCGCCGTCGACGCCGAATCCGCCCACATCGCCGCGCACCACGAACGACCAGCCCTCGCCGAGCATCAGCATCGCTCGCGCCCCCACGAACGGTTCGACCCAGTCCTGGTTCCCGCCGATCCCGCGCTCCACGCCCCCCGTCAGGCTGCCCCCGCCGGGGAGCACGACATCGACCGCGGCCGTGACATCCATGTCCACATCGAGCGTGGTGTACCGCGCCCCCGCGAACCCATCGAGGTGGAACCGGTGGACGGATTCATCGCCCCATGACCGCTCCACGAACCGGTATCCGATGAACGCCTCCAGCCATGCGGCCTCGATGTCGAGTTCCACATCCGCCGCGATCGACGCGCCGCCGCCCTGCGGGCCGACGCGGCTGCGTCCCCCCTCGTCGGACATGGTCGCGTTCGTGTACGCCCCGCCCAACTGGAACACGAACCGATCGACGCTGCCATCGATCACCCCCATCAACCCGAACACCGAATCGGAATCATCGACGATGTCGATGAACGACACGCCGACCTCCGAGATCACGCCCCGGGCCCCCACCGTCCCCGAGAAGCTCGTCAGCCAGGCGTAGGGCGTGAACGAGAGGCGGAGGCGCCGATCCGCGGCGTCGTCGTTCCCGTCGTCTGTCCATGCCAACGCGCCGCCATCGTCTGTTGTGCCCGCGGGCGCGGCCTGCCCACCCGCATCCATCCCCGCCCCCTGCCGCGCGTGCGCCGGCCCGCCGCCCATCAAGCCCAGCACCACCCACACCACCACACCGCACGCGCCCAACGGGCGAACGCCCTGCCGCATGATCCGACTCTCCTTGACCCACCGCTTATCGCTTGGACAAGCCGCTGCGCACGATGCGCAAGAACGGAGCCTGGCCAAATTCTAACGATTCACAGGACGATCCCACGCGCACCGGGCGCACACCAAGCCCTTGATGGCACGCCCCACACCCCGGGCCACCCGTCCGGCCGCCAACATTCTCCGTCCGAAAATCCCCGCACACCCCGGGCACCCCTCCCCGCCCCCTCCCCGCCACCGCCACCTGCAAAATCGCCGGCCTGATCCGCGACGCCGCCGAACCCGGGACACCACCGCGGCGTCGATCTGGACGATCTGGGGAGAGTGGACCACCCCCGGCGATCCCGTTTGGACACGCGTCCTGTTGATGCGACAATGGGGGGATGGAGCCGCCGGTTCGCCGGAAAGACGGACATCCGGCCGCCCAGTTGACGCCGCACGAACCCGGGAACGATTCCCGCAGACTTCCGAGAAGAAACCACCGGAGCCATCACAGACCCCACGGCGACGCTGAACGGGGCGGGCAGGAGGGAACCAGCAGCGTATGGCAGCACGAAGGCTCAGCCAGAACAACCGCTACCCCCTCATCGCCGTCGTCTCGCCGGATGCGGGTGTGCTGCGCCGCGTCTCCGATGCGATCGAGCGGCTGTTCGGGCACCGGCATGCCTGGGCCGCGCCCGATGCCGACGCCCTCGAATCGACGCTCAGCGCTGCCGATGCCGCGCCGCCGGACCTGCTCATCCTCGATGCCCCGACCACGCCGGACGCCGAGGGCGCGCTCCGCCGGCTGAGCGACCACCGGGCGGACCTGCCGATCCTGATCCTGCTGCGCGAGCCCTCCAACGCCGCGGCCGCGGACCTGATCGAGCGCGGCGCGATTGATGCCCTGCTCATCGACGAGCCCGCGTGGACGCTGGCCCTGGCACCGACCATCGAGCGCGCCCTGGTCCGCGCGGAGCTCCGCCGGCGGCGCGACCGGACCGAGCTTGAACTCCGGCGCGCCCTGGCGCGGCTCGAGGGGCGGAACAAGGCGCTCGAAGAGCGCATCTCGCGGCTCGAGACCATGGCCTGGACCGACCCGCTGACCGGGCTGGCCAACCGCCGGCAGGTCGAGGAACGCCTACCCCAGCTCTTCGCCGAGGCCGCGCGCTACGACTCGGACCTCTCGTGCCTGATGATCGATCTGGACGGGCTCAAGCCGGTCAACGACACCTGCGGGCACGCGGCGGGCGATGACCTGCTGCAGCTCGCGGCGCGGATTGTCACCGAGGGCGTCCGCGCCTCGGACATCGCCGGGCGCGTCGGCGGCGATGAGTTCGTCGTGCTGATGCCCAGAACGCCGGACGACACCGCCGCGGTGGTCGCGCGACGCCTCGCCGACACCTTCGCGCTGCGCGCCGCGCGGCTGATCGAGCGCGAGTACGACCAGAACAAGGCCTGCACCCGGCGGATCGGCATGTCGGTCGGCGTCGCCAGCCTCCGCGGATGCCAGCCGCTCGATGGCGATTCGCTCATCGCCGCCGCGGATGCGGGGGTGTACGAGGCCAAGCGGCGCGGCACCAACCGCGTGATCATCCGGCGCGGGCCGAACACCTACGAGGAAGCCACTTCCACCACGCCGGGGTCGTAGACCACCCGCGCCCCATCGCGGGATGCGACCACCTCGCCGCGATCGCCATCGCCATCGATGGAACCATGCTCCGCCGCGCCCACCCCGCCCGCCGATTGGGAGGCCGATCGGAGCGCCTCGCCGCGCTCGCTCACGCGCCACCCCGGGGTGTCCGGTCCATCGGCCTCCGCGCGCTGGAACCGTCGCACCGCGCCGCGGACGAACTCTCCCGATCCCGGGCGCTGCCAGTGCTCGATCTCGAGGCGCGAGTCCTCGAGCGCGATCAGGTTGAACCCGTTGGCGTGGATGCGCGTGCGCGGCGAGGTCGCCGTGGAGGCGTTGACGATGATCGGCCCCGCGGGCTCGCGCCCATCGCCATCTGCGCCGCGCCCGCCATCGCCATCGATCGCGTAGAACGCGCGGTGCAGGTGCCCGCAGAGCACCAGGTCGATCCGGCGACGGCGCAGCAGCTCGCGCAGCAGCCGGGCCTTGCCGACCGCTCGGTACCCCGGCATGTCATCCGGGACGATCGGCGGATGGTGCGCCACGAGGCATCGGAGCGGCGCCTCCTTGTGGGCTGCGAAGAACCGCTCGATCTCGAACAGCTGCGCCAGCGACAGACGCCCGTGCGACCAGTTCCAGTGCCACCCGAACGAACGGGCCGAGTTCACCCCCAGCACCGCCAGCCCATCGCCCTCGTACCGGTCGACCGTCTCCGGGCGGATGTGATGCTCGTACCGCCGGAGCGGACGCAGGAAGCGTTCGAGCATCCGGTAGGCCGAGATGTCGTGGTTGCCCGGCACCGCCAGCACCGGGCGCGAGATCCGGCGCACGAACTCGGACGCATCGCGGAACTCCTGGCGCGCGCCCTTCAGGGTGAAGTCGCCCGAGATCACCACGAGCGTCGGGCTCAGCCGCTCCACGGCCTCCAGCAGCGCCTCCACCGAACCGGGCACGATCCCGCCGAAGTGCAGGTCGGACATGTGCAGGATCGTCGCTCGCCGTGCCGTCATCACGCTCCATCGCCCCGCCCGGCTTGCTCATCCTCGCGCCCGTCCGATCGTCCGGCGTTGGGCTTCCGATCCCTCGGAACCGCCACCCGCAGGGCCCCAGCGCACAGCCGGTACTCGATCGGGCACCGCAGACGCCGCGGCTCTCCATCATTGGACACCAGCGCGCTGGGTTTCCCCGTGTCGATCAGCAGCGTTCCATCGCACCCGTGCTCGACCGCGGGCGCATCGGTCCATGTGCCCACGCCCATCTCGATCAGCACCCGCGCGAAGGCCCGCCGCCCCCGCATCGTCGGCGCGTAGACGCACAGGCGTCCACCATCCAGCTCCCGCCGCGCGTACGGCTCCGGGAACGACAGCGCCAGGCGGTTGACGCTCACGGCCAGCGCGTGCGCCTCGATCCGCTCGGCGCGACCGGCCGCATCGTCGTCGATCCCGACCCCCGTCGGCACGCCGCCGCCCACCGCGTACCGATCCGTGCCGACGCGGAACGCGGTCCGGCGCGCGGTCACGAGGAACCGGGCGCTGCGCCACAGGTCGAATCCGCGGCGCACCAGTGCCCGGCGCCGGCGCAGCTTCTCGCGGTAGATCCCGAACCGCGCGACGCTCCCGAGCAGGGATGAGTGCAGGAACAGCTGCCCGTTGGCCGTGGCGACATCGATGCGCGCCTCCTGCCCTTCGAGCAGCGCCCGGGCCGCGGCCTCCGGGTCCAGCGGGATCCCGAGATCCTTCGGCAGCAGGTTCATCGTGCCCAGCGGGAGCACGCCGATCACGATGCCCTCGCGCACGCCCACCTCGGCCGCCGACCGGATCGTGCCATCGCCGCCGGCGACCATCAGCAGGTCCGGGCGTGAGTCCCCCGCGCTCGACAACGCCGCATCCAATTCCTTCGGCGCCACCTTGCGGATCGTCATGTCCACGCCGCAGCACTCGCCGACCCGCCGGAGCCGGCCCTCCAGATCGCCCGCCCGGCGCACCGACCCCGAGCCCGCGTTGATCACCAGCTGCACGGTCTTCATCGCTGGCCCCCCTCGCGCTGCGCCTCATCGTGTGCGCCGCCGCCACCACGCGCCGCCCCGTGCGTCCCGCCCCATGCCCGCCCCATCCAGCGATGGTCGAGCATCACGCCCGGCCCCTCGCCCGGCTCGCCATCGCCCAGCGTCAGGCCGTCGTACCCCAGCCGGATGTGCGAGGGCAGCTCGCGCTCCGTCGGCTCGTGCCGGACCTCGTGCGCGATGTGGGTCAGGTAGGCCCGGCGGGCGCTGCACTCGCGCACCACGCCCACCGCGCGATCGATCGTCAGGTGCGTCGGATGGTGCCGGTGCCGGAGCCCATCGAGCACCAGCGTGCTCAGCCCGTCCAGGTCCGCCCAGCTCTCGGTCGGGATCCCGGAGACATCGGTGCAGTACGCCAGCGGGAGCAGCGGGTGGCTCGACTCCGGATCGCCCCCCCCAACCCCCCCAACTTCCTCGACACCACTGGCTTCCCTGGCTTCCGCGTCCGCCGGATCCTTCTCGACGCTCGCGCGGGCCACATCACCCGGGAAGTCGAAGCGATACCCGACGATCGGCAGCCGGCCGTGCAGCAGCCGGATCGCCCGGATCCGGAGGCCGAACAGGTCGAAGCGGTCGCCGGCCTCGATCGTCCGCGGGATCAGCGAGGCCACGAAGGACTTGTTCACATTGGCATCGCGATCGAAGATGTGCTGGTACACCCGGCGGAGGTTGTCCATCGTGTGCCGATCGGCGACCACCTCGATGGGCGCGTTCATCACCGCGTTGAACCGGCGCACCTCATCGAGCCCGAAGGTGTGGTCGACATGGTGGTGCGTGAACAGGATCGCATCGCAGCGCCGCAGGTCGTGGCGCAGGGCCTGCACCCGGAGGTCCGGCGTGCAGTCGATCAGGATGCAGCGCTCGCGCCCGCCCGGGTCCGTGAACAGCAGCGCCGCCCCGGTCCGCGTCCGCTTGTCGCGCGGATCCTCCGAGCGGCAGGTGTCGCACGAGCACCCGATCAGCGGGATCCCGCCCGAGGTCCCGGTTCCCAGCAGAACCAGGCGCAGATGTTGGGGTCGATCAGCGGCCATGCCCGCAGAGGGTAGAGCCGCCGCGACATCCCCGGGTCCCGCCCCGTTTCGATCCCCGCGACGCCCCCGGTCCCGCCGATCGCGGTAGCCTCATCCGAGCCACCGACAACTCCACCGCCAGCGCCCGCGCCGACACGACGATGCCCACCACGCCCGACACAGATTTCCCGCCTCCTGCGCCCACGCCGACGACCCGGCGCGCGTTCCCCATTCCGACGCTGGCGCTCACCGGCGCATTGCTCGCCCTGGCAGTGCTGCCACGGATTCACACCAACCCGGCGCTGCTGATCACCTTCATCGTCGTCGCCGCGGCGCTGGGCGCGTGGCACGCGGTCATCGCGCGGCTCGCCTCGCGCAGCGCCATTCCGCGCCCCGCGATCACACTCGTCAGGCCACTGCCCACGCACCTCGTGCAGGCCTGCGTGCAGACCGCCCTGTACGCCTACTGGGGATGGTTCTTCACCGAGATCTACGCGCAGATCCCGCTCATCATCGCGCAGGCCATCTTCCTGTGCGTCTTCGATGCGCTGCTCGCGTGGTCGCGCGGGCGCGCCTGGCGACCCGGGCTCGGGCTCCTGCCGATCATCTTCTCCACGAACTTCTTCCTCTGGTTCAACGACAACCTGTTCATCTTCCAGTTCGCGATGGTCGCCTCGGCCGCGCTGATCAAGGAGTTCATCACCTGGGAGCGCGATGGCAAGCGCACCCACATCTTCAATCCCTCGGCCATCGCCCTTTCGATCGCCTCGCTCGCGCTGATCCTCACCGGAACCACCGACCACACCCACGCCCAGTTCCTCGCCGATTCGTTCGACCGCGTGCCGCACATGTACCTCGTCGTGTTCGCGCTCGGGCTCGTCGTCCAGGGGCTGTTCGGCGTCACGCTCATGACCATGGCCACGGTGCTGGCGCTCTGGGGGCTCAACCTGATCTACACCGAGGCCACCGGCGTTTACCAGTTCATCTCCACGAACATTTCCGCGGCCATCTTCCTCGGCGCGCACCTGCTCGTGACCGACCCCGCCACCTCGCCGCGGACCCACCTCGGGCGGTTCTGCTTCGGCCTGCTCTACGGCGCCGGGATCTTCGTGCTCTTCGACTGGCTCGGATCCATGCGCATCCCCGAGCTGTACGCCAAGCTTCTCATCGTGCCTGTCCTGAATGTCGCCGTGCTCGCCTTCGACACGCTCGCCCGGACCCGGCCGCTCTCCTGGATCAACACCCCGTGGGAGGCCGCGCTGCCGGCCAAGCGCATGAACCTCGTCCACATGGGCGCGTGGGTCGCGGCGTTCTGGACCATGCACGCGACGGGGTTCCTCGGGTCGCCCCACCCCGGCAACTCCATCGAGTTCTGGAAGCGGGCCGTGATCGAAGACAAGCCGCACGCGGAGCGCAAGCTCACGATCCTCCTGCTCGTCGAGGCCGACAACGGCAACGGGGCGGCCGCGAACGAGCTCGGGTTGATCTGCCTGGAGGGCAACGAGATCATCGAGCCATCGCGCGCCAACGCCGCCCGGTACTTCGCGCAGGCCTGCGCCCTCCGCGATGCCGATGGGTGCGCCAATGTCGCCGGCCAGTTCCTGTTCCACAACGAGTGGCGATCGGTCGAGGACCTCACGCTCGCGCTGGACCTGCTCGAGGCCGACTGCGCCACCGGAACGCCCGACCATCCCCACAGCTGCTTCCTGGCCGCCTACGCGTGGGAGCGCGGGCCCATCGAGAGCGATGCGCAAATCGCAGGACGCCCGCGGATCGACCTCGACCGGGCCGCGGCCCTGTACGCCTCGGCCCACCAGAGCCTCATGGCCACCCGTGGGCTCGCCAGGACCCTCATCGCCGGCGCCGACCCGCGCCCCTACCACCCCCGCGACATCGCGACCATCCTCGCCCGCGCCTGCGAGGCCGGCGACACCGAATCGTGCTGGTACATCGCGTACTTCTACCAGCAGGGCATCGACCACCCGCGCCACCCCATCCCCCGCAATCCCGGCAACGCCCGCGCGATCCTCCAGCACGCGTGCAGCCTCGGGCACGGGCAATCATGCGATGCGGTCGCGCAGGATCCGCTCCCGCCCTTCGAGCCCGCGCGCCCCATGGCCACGCCGGGCTGGTCCACGGCCTATCCCATCGAAGGCAGCGCCGACAACCCCGCGCTCACCCCACCCGCTCCTCCCGGACATCCCGGCGCATCAGGGCCGTGATGGCGTCGATCGGGTCCACGCCCTCGTGCAGCACCGCGTGCACGCCGGCCGCGATCGGCATCTCCACGCCGTGATGCCGAGCCAGTTGCAGCAGCGACCGCGCGGTCTCCACGCCCTCGACCACCGAGCTCGTCCGACCCAGGTAGTGCTCCAGCTTCTCGCCGCGCCCGAGCGCCTCGCCGCAGGAGCGGTTGCGGCCCTCGGGGCTGAAGCAGGTCGTCGCGAGGTCGCCCACGCCCGCGATCCCGAAGAAGGTCTCGCTCTGCGCGCCCAGCGCTGTGCCGAGCCGCGTGATCTCAGACAGCCCGCGCGCCAGCAGCGCCGCCTTCGCGTTCGAGCCGGCCTGCAGGCCATCGAGGATCCCGGCCGCGATCGCGATCACATTCTTGGCCGCCCCGGCCACCTCAACGCCCACCGGATCGCCCGAGGTGTAGATCCGCAGCCACGAGGTGTTGAACAGCCCCTGCACGCGGCGCGCCAGCCCAGCATCCTCGGAAGCGGCCACCATGGTCGCCGGAAGGCAGCGCGCCAGCTCGCTGGCGATCGTCGGACCCGCCAGCACGCAGCTCGGGCGGGGCGAGTCGGCATCGCCATCGAGCACATCCCGCGCGATCTGCAGCGGGCGGTACAGCGTCGAGACCTCGAACCCCTTCGACACCGAGACGATCGATGCCCCCCGCGGCACATGCTTCCCCACCCGCTCGAGCACCGGGCGGATGAACTGCGTCGGCACCGCCACGATCACCATCGTCGCATCCGCCAGCGCTTCGCCCTCATCGCTCCGCACCAGCACCCGGTCCGGGAGCACCACATGCTCCAGGCGCGGCGAGGTCCGCGACTGCCGCAGGCGCGACACCTCATCGGCGCGATGCCCCCACAGCCGCACCGACCCCGCACGCCCACCCCCCGAAGATCGCCCGCACCACCTCCTGCCGGTACC
>JBQLZO010000020.1:0-12770 GCA_052168315.1 Phycisphaerales bacterium
TGGCGTCGGTTGCGATCACTCTGGCGCCGAGTCCATAGCGGACAGGGCCTGTCTGTCCTTTGGGTTGAGGGGGCGCGGTTGTGCGCACGGATGGTGTTGGTGTGGGGTGTTGTTGTGGGAGGGTGGGTGGTGTGGGAGTGCGGAAGGTGTTGGTTTCAGAGGGGTTGGGGTGGGGGAGAGAATTTTGTGGGAGTTTTGGGATTTGGGTTTGGGGTGGGGCGCGGTTGTGCGCACGGATGTGGTGCTCTTGGGGAGAGGGGTGTTGGGTAGATGGAGAAGAGTGGGGCACGGGGCCGCGGGTGTGCCTTGGCGGCTTGCCCACCCGCCCTGTGTAGGAGCAGTAGGAAGAAGATTGAGATGTCGTAGCCCGGGGGGTTGGCTCGAAGGTGGTGTGGGGAGGGGTGAGGGGTGCTGGTGGTGCGCGGGTGGTTGGGGTGTGTGGGTTGTGCGCGCGGGGTGATGTTGGGTTGTTGGTGGACTCCTCCGCCCCTCCGGGGCGGGGTCTTGCATCGGGCTTGGTTCGGCGGGTTGCGCTTCGCCCGCTTTGCGGGCGGCGTTTCACCGGCCGCTACAGGCCTTCGCCCCGTCGGGGCGAGAAGCGGGGCATGATTTGTGCGGGGGATTAGTGGGGTGTTGTTGTGCGCACGGATGTGGTGCTATGGGGAGTGTTGTGTTGGGTGAGTGGAGAAGAGTGGGGCACGGGGCAGCGGGTGTGCCTTGGCGGCTTGCCCACCCGCCCTGTGTAGGAGGAGTTGTGAAGATGAGAAGTTGTAGCCCGGGGGGCTGGCTCGAGGGTGGTGTGGGGGTGGGAAGAGAATGGGGATGGGGATGGGGGTCGATGTGACGGCGGGGGTTGGGGCGGTTGGGGTGGGCGGCGATGTGAAGAGATCGGCATCGGGGCGATGTTGGTGGCGCGGGGAGCGGACCTTGGCGCCACCCGGCTCGGACACGGTGTTGGGGTGTCGCGCGTTCGTGCGCGCGGGTTTGATGGTGTTGGGGGAAGAGATGTGTTTCTTGCTTGTCCCGGTGGGGTCTTGTTGTTTGTCGTTTGAAGGGTTGGGGTTGGCTTTGCGTGTGATGGTGGCGCGGGTAGGGTTGGGGTGGAGGTGGTTGTATGTGGAATCTGGAGCGTTCTCGGATGTGTGGGTTGGTGGGGGTGGGGCTGGTGGTTTGTGGCGGTGTGGGCGGGGGTGGTTGGGGCGCGGGGGTGGCGCTCGGGGGTGGGGTGATCGGGCTGCCGGGGCCCGGGCCGGACTATGGGTATCAGTGGGCGACGGTTGGGGATGCGGGGAACCGGGATGTGTCGCAGGCGGAGCTGGATGCGTGGGGGCCGCACAGTGATGTGATGCTGTTCACCGGCGGCGGGGTGGACTATGAGTACCGGATCTCGAAGTACGAGACGACGACCGCGCAGTGGTTCGAGTTCGTGCAGGTCGCCTTTCCCTCCGTGCAGGGGAATCCGCTGGAGATCGACCGGCTGAGCGGGGGCACGATCACGCGGACGGGCGGGCAGTGGTTGCTGGACGATCCGATGAAGCCGGCCTCGCCGCACTGGATGTGGGCCGCGCGGTACGCCAACTGGCTGCACAACGGGAAGGGGAGCGACCCGGCATCATGGGAATCGGGCGTGTACGACGCTTCAACTTTCTACGAGGATGAGAACGGTGTGCCGCAGCACGATCTGACGCGGGCGGCGGGCGCGAAATTCTTCCTGCCGACGCTGGACGAATGGAAGAAGGCGGGGCACTGGGACCCGGAGAAGAACAACGGCGAAGGCGGGTACTGGCTGTACCCGCACGGGAGCGATCAGCCGCCGGTGCCGGGACCTCCGGACGAGGGTGGTCAGACGACGGCGGGGTATCAGGGGTCAACATCGGATCCCGCGCTGCAGAAGATCGGGTTGTACCCGGATGTGCTCTCGCCTTGGGGGCTGCTGGACATGTCGGGGGGCGTTCAAGAGAACACGCAGGATGCCTTTCTGCTGCTCGGTAACATGAGAACAGGCGTTGCCGGTTCGTCATGGGGACCACTGCCTCCTGTTTGGAATGACCGCTTCCACGGAATCAGGCCGGGCATAGCCCATTGGAATGTCTATTCATCGTTCCATGGGTTTCGGATCGCGGGTGTGGTGCCGAGCCCGGGGGTGATTGTGGTCGCGTTCGGTGGGCTGGCATCGGTTGTTGTTCGACGGCGCAGAGATCGCTGACACACTTTGCAGAACATGGAAATGATGTTGCGCAATACAATGGCCGCTGCTGTCGTTCTGATTACTCTAATTGCCCCACATGCCTCTGCGACGGTGGAGGTCGATATCGTGGGTTCCGGGACCGAGGTTATTGACTTCAACATGGCCGAGTCGGAGTATGAGGTCACGCTAACAGCCACTGGCCCTTCGACGACTTTCTATGTGTATGCGACGACACCGAGCGACATCTCCGGGATCACCGTCATCAACACCGGAAACTATGACACCACGCTCGTGATCGGGAGAAATGCAGGCAGCGATCTCTTGCCACCGTCTTCGCTTGATGAGCTTGACTATACCGGAAGCGGTACGCTCGTTGTGCAATCGGCAATCATTGATGGCGATCTCGGTGAATCAGGTGAGTCCCACAGTTTCCGTGCATCTGGAATTGTTTCGGTGGAAGTCACTGGCGACGCCTATGCGTCCATCATCGTCGATGGAGGACTTTTAATTCCGATCGGCATTATCGCATTGGATGTGGGCGGCGACTTACATGGGAGCATCTCCGTGCCGGGCGTGCAGCCTGTTGGGAGTGTCTTCGTCCAAGGATCGATCATAGGCAATCCCTTGGAACCAGTTATCCTAGAGAATGATGATGAAGTGTCTCAAGTCATAGTTTTGGGCGACGCTCAGCACTTCGTCATCCGGCGCGGACAGCTCGAGCTCGACACGACGCTATTCCTAAATGATCTGCGCGTCGATGGGCCGATGACCGGAGACATCCTCCCCACGACATTCGGTCGTATCCGGATCGGGCGGGGCGGCGTGGGGGACTTCAGCGGTGCGATTGAGTACGACTCTCCAGGGTCTCCTGGCTTGATTGAGATTGGCGGCACCCTGACTACTGACTCGTCTATCATTCAAGAGTTCGGTCCATTTTATGTCCGAGTCGTGATCAACAATAACAACTCGTCCGACCTTTGGCTGGGCGAGATCAGTTACGATAGTGAAGTGCTCGGGAACCCGCAGTACACGCGGAGCGAGGACACCATGCGGGGCTCGACCTTCGGGCAGGTGCCGTTCCTGCTGCATGGCGTGGACTCGACGCTGGAGTTTTCGACGGGCAGCGGGCCATCGGTGGTGCTATCCGAATCGACAATCGACGAAGTGATGGAAAAGGCGTACCTCGGGCATCCCGCGCCCGCTGAGACGCTGATCGCCCGCCCGCGGTTCTTCGGGCTGGTCAAGCCGGCGGGCGGCTGGGTTTGCATTGGTGAATTCTTCTGCGATCCGGTGGACCCCGCTGCGTTCGAGTTTGAGCGTCGCCCGGTGGGTGGGAGCGTGTGGACTGACATCACCGCCTGTTACGGTGATGTGCAGATGCGCCGGGGCTCGACCGGTTCGACCGTGTTCATCGTTGGGCCGGACTCAACCGCCGATCCGTTGGATCCAGTTGCGTACCGCAACGGGTTTGAGTATCGGATCATTCCGAACGGTGATCTGTTCTGTGACATCGATCAGCCGGATCCGATGGCCGTGGATGTTCCGGTGGGTGATGATGCGCTGCGGTGGCGGGTGGGGAATTACTGCTCGGCGGACTTTGATGGGGATGGCTTCGTGGACTCGGATGATCTCGGGATGCTGCTGAGCGCGTTCGACACATCCGATTCCGACGGCGCCTGCGGGGAGTTCGATGGTGATGCGGATGGGGACAACGATGTCGATTCCGATGATCTCGGGGTGTTGCTCTCGCAGTTCGGGGGGAATTGCTCGGAGCCGGAGGGGCTCGGTGGCGGTGGTGGAGGACAGGCGATGGCGATGCAGGGTGGGGGAGGCGGTGGTGGTGTTCCTTCGGGGGAGCAGGTAGTGGCGGCGCTGGGGTTTGAGAGCGTCGAGGCGTTTGTGGAGTTGGTGAGCGCTTCGGATCCTGAGGCGCAGCTGGAGTTGATCGCCGCGGCGTGGATCGTTGCGGCGGCGCAGGAGGCCGGTGGCGGGGGTGGTGAGGCGTATTGAGGGGCTGGGGGGCGCCGGGGGGCTCAGGTGTGGGCGGTGTTGCTGAGGGCTCTGGCGCTGGCGATGAGGTCTAAGAAGAGTTGGTGGGCGAGGGGGGGGTGGGCGGTGCGTTCTGGGTGCCACTGGACAGCGCGGCAGTGTGGGTGATGGGGGTGGTCGATGGCCTCGATGATGTTGTCGTGGGCTCGGGCGACGATGCGCATGGAGCCGGGGCTATTGACGGCCTGGCGGTGGTGCGAGGTGATGGTGCCTTTAGCGCACCATGCGGAGGCGATGTTGGGTTCGGGGATGATGTCGTGGGGGTTGTCGTTCCAGTGGTCGGCGTGGGTGGGGCAGGTGTCGGGCATCCACTGGTGGAGGGAGCCGCCGGCGACGAGGGCCATGAGCTGCATGCCGAGGCAGATGCCGAGGAGCGGGATGGTGTGGTCGTCGTGGGCGTTGAATGCGTGTTCTATGAGGGCGACTTCGAAGCGCTGGCGTGCGGGGTCTATGGGTGTGACGCGGGGGTCTGTGGGGGCCGAGAAGGGTTCGGTGCGGGGGTCGTCGCCGCCGGTGAGGATGATGGCGTCGAGGCGTTCGATGAGCGCTTCGGCGTGGGCGCGGTCGGAGGGGGTTGGGATGGGGCTTGCGGCCTCGGGGGCGGCGTGTTCGGCGGGGTCGCGCGCGGCGGGGGCGATGAGGAGTGGGATGCCGCCGGCGTGGCGGACGGCGTCGAGATAGGCGCGGCGTGCGCGGGCATCGCGGTGGTCGAGCGCGCAGGTGATGCCGACGAGCGGGGGGCGCGTCATGGTGGACAGTACGGGCGCTCTCGGGCGGAGTTGCGGGGAGTGGGCGAAAGGGGCGCGGGTGGTTGGGGTGGGCGTGTGGGTTGGTGGAGAAGGCGGGGGATTGGGTTGGGCTGGGGGGGGGTCAGTCGGGGAGTTCGGTGGAGGTGTCGTCGGGGTCGTTGATTTCGGGGAGGTCGTCGGGGTCTGTGTCTGCGTCTGTGTCGGCGTCTGTGGTGGGGTCGTCGTTGGGGTTGGTGGTGGACTTGGTGGGTTTGTTGGTGGTGGAGGATTTCTTGCGCTGGGTGGATTCCTTGCGGAGCGCGCGGGCGTGGGCCTTGGCGGTTTCGATGGTGGCCTCGAAGAGCGCCTGGTCGTAGTGGAGTGTTGCGATGCGCTCCATGAGGAGTTCGAGGCGGATGGGGTGGCGTTCCTCGGTTTCGCACTCTCGGATGGCCTCGGAGGCGAGTTGTTCCTGCGCGTGGAGCATCCACTCGATGGTGGGCTCGTCGTTGTGGGGCGGCGGGATGCGGACGCGGACGACGGCGGGGCCGATCATGACGACGGGCCAGAGGTTCATGCGCGTGGTGGGCTCGCGGACGATGACGAAGGCGGGGATCTCGCGGCGCTCGGCGAAGTCTCTGAGGGTTCGCCCATCGGCGCCGACGAGGGGGGGGCGGACGAGGTAGGCCGCGGGCTTTGGGGTCCAGCGGGCGATGGGTTCTGAGGCGGTGGAGTCGTCGGCGTCGGCGGTGGGTTCGTCTGGGTCGTCGGGGGCGTCGTCCGGATCTGTGGTGGCGGCGGGCGCTGCGGAGCGGGTGGATCTGGCGGCGGTTCGGCGGGGCTTTGCGGGGGAGGGTTCTTCATCGGCGTCGATGGCGGCGGGGGCGCCTTCGGGCCACTGGTCGAGTTCGATGAGTTCGCCGGTGGCGATGGCCTGCTGGCGGATGGCAGCGCGGATTTCTGCGAGGGCCTTGACGGCGTCGGCGACGGTGTTGAAGTCGCCCTGCTTCATGGCGCTGGTGATGGCCTGGTGGGCTGCGCGGTCGGCGGGGAAGAGGGCGCCTTCATCGCGGAGCGCGATCGCGCGCTTGAGCTGGGCCTTCGCGGGCGATTTCGTTCGCGTTGAGGACATGCGTGTGGTCTCGCTCGCGTCGGTTTGGGGTGGCGGGGCGGGCGCGGTTCATGGTAGAGCGCGCGGGATGGTGGTGCTCCGGCGCGGTGCGTGCGGAGGGGGGAGGGAAGCGCGGGAGGGGTTGGTGGTGCTCAGCCTCCGACAGCGCCTCGGAAGCAGGCCATGGACTCGCGCCAGCGTGCGGCGAGGTCTGAGAGGTCGAAGGAGAGGATGTCGGCGAGTGTGGACCAGTCTTCGCCGAGGACGGACTCGCGGACGAGGTGGAGGGTCTTGAGCAGTGCGGCGGAGACTTCGGAGAGTTCGACGGCGGCGGCTTCTTCTTCGAGCGATCCGGCGACGATCTCCGTGTGGGCGAGGGTGGCGGCCATCTGCTGCACGCCATCCCATGTTCTGAGGACGACGGAGAGGTCCTGCATGGCGTCGGCGGTGTGTCCGGTCTGGAGCTTTGCGGCGACGGCTTCCTGCTGCGAGCCGATGGCGAGGAGGGCCGAGTCGACCTCATCGAGCGCTTCGCGCATGAGCTGTGCGCGGTCGGCGGTCAGGAAGGAGATCTCGTCGGCGTAGGGCGCATCCTCGGGTGGGTTTTCGAGGTCGGCGGCGGGGACTGGGAGGCCATCGGCGAGGACTTCGACGATCATGCGTTCGCCTGCGAACTCACGGGCCGCGGCGAGTGCGGCGACGAGGGTGGCGCTTTCTGCGTTGAGTTGCTTTGGCGAGGCGCATCCGTCGATGACAATCCGCATCCGCTGGCTCCTTCCGCGCGGCCTTGTGCGTGGCCGCGGACGGCGGTGTTTGGGCGTTTGCCCTCTGGTGGGGTGAGTATGCCCCGCGCTGGGTGGAATCCCGAGACGAGTATGACCTGCGAGGGTCGTCGGTGGTGTCGCAATCGGGGGGCCAACTCTGGGCCGAAGTTGTTGTTGAGACGCCACGAACGGGGCCCGGGGTTTCGTTGCGTGGAGATGTGGGCGTTGCGGGGTGTGAGGGGGGTTTGGCGGCGGGACATGTGGCGGACTGGGTGGCGCGGGGTGAGTGGCGGGGTGGCGTTTTCGCCGTGCGGGGGTGCGGATCGCGTTTCGTTCTCGGACTTTCATGGGGTGTGCCCGGGTGCTTCGGTGGGATTGGGAGGCGGGTTCGGGGACGGATCGGGCGGCTGGGTGGTGGTGGTGGCGGCGGCAGCGCGCCTGCGGGCGCGGCGTTGTTCTTTGATGAGGAGTCGGACATTGCGTGCGTAGATGACGATGCCGGTGGTCTGGCCGAGGACGCCGACGATGTCCTGTCGCCAGACGAAGTAGGTGAAGAGGAGGACTCCGCCGGCGAGTGAGAGGTGCCAGAAGATCGGGGGGACGATGGATTGTCGTTGTCTTTCGGAGACGATCCACTGGAGGGCCATGCGTGCGAAGAAGGCGGCCTGGCCGGCGAGGCCGAGCGCGATCCAGGCCATGCTGGACCATGAGGTGATGTTGAAGATTCGGAAGAGGGCGTTGGGCGGTGTGGCGAGTGCCTGCTCGACGACGCCTTTGCCGAGCGCGTGTTCGGCCTGCTGGCGGGTGAGGATGGCGGAGGTCTCGCCGGTGCGCCAGAGGAGTCGGAAGGTGGGTTGGGGATCGGATTGGGCGTCGGTTTGCTGCTCGTCCGCTGGGAGGACTTCGAGCGCGCCGCGCTGGTCGGCGATGCGGAGTTCGCGGAGGTATGAGCCGGGTCGTGGTTCGGGGAGGCCGGTGTGGGCGCCGGGGCCCGTGATGAGCCAGAGGGCGAGGAGGAAGAGTGCGGACATTGCGAGCAGCGCTTCCCACTTCATGATGGCTGGCTCCCATGGGAAGCGGTTGGTGTGGGGGTTGGTGTGAGTTCGCGGGCGTGGTGTGTGGGTTGGCGGCGGGAGCGCATCCAGCGGATGGCGAAACAATCGACGAGCGCGGGGATGGCGCGGCTCGCGATGCCCATGCCGTACTTGGTGTGTCCGGCGGCGCGTGGGCGGTGAGAGACGGGCATCTCGATGACGGTGTGCCCGAGTTGGCGTGCGGTGATGGGGATGAAGCGGTGCATGCCCTTGAACTGGAGCGGGAGGCCATCTGCGACCTGCGCGCGCATGAGGCGGAGGGAGCATCCGGTGTCGCGGATGGTGTCGGCGAGCAGGAGGGATCGGGCGGCGCGGCCGACCGCGCTGCCGAGCTTGCGGATGGTGTTGTCGGTTCGGCTGGCGGAGCGATCGCCCTGGATCATGTGAGCGCCCTCGCGGATGAGCGCTTCGGCCATGGGGATGAGGTCGTTGGGATCGTTCTGGAGGTCGGCATCGAGCATGGCGATGAATCGCCCGCGTGCGGCGCGGCATCCGGCGTGGAGGGCGGCGGACTGGCCGCGGGGATGCGGCGGGGGCGCTTCGTCGAGCGCGACGATGCGGAGCCACGGATGGTGGTGCGCGAGTTCGATGGCGCGGGCGCGGGTGGCATCGGTGGATCCATCGTCGACGATGATGAACTCGAAGGTGCCATCGTGGTCGATCGCGGTAGCGGCGCGGGGCGCAGCGCCGGCGACCTGCTGGACCAGCGGGGCGATGTTGTCGGCCTCGTTGCGGGCCGGGGCGATGATGGAGAGGGTGAGGGATCGCGGCTCGTGCATGGGGTCATTCCACCGTACCAGTGGCGGGGTGTTGGCGGGGATGGGGTGTGCGGCGGCGGGCGGGCGGGTGGCGCGCCGGTGTTGGGCGGGTTGTTAGCATGCCGGGATGTCCGGGAGGATTGGTGAACTGGTTGTGCCCTTGGGGGATGAGGCGGCGGGCGGGGGTGTGGCGTTGCTTGGGGTTCCCGAGGATCTGGGGGTGGCGTTGAACCATGGGCGGCTGGGGGCCGCGGAGGGTCCGACGGGGTTCCGGCGGGCGATGATGCGGTACGGGGTGGCGTTCGATGCGCTGGGTCGGAGCGAGATGGGGGTGCGGGTGTGGGATGCGGGAGATGTGACGCCGGCAGCGCCCGAGGAGTTCGGCGATGGTCCGGAGTCGCGGATCGCGGCGCTGCACGAGACGCATCGGCGGGTGACGGAGCGGGCGCGGGAACTGCATCGGCGGGGTCTGATCGTGGTGGGGATCGGCGGGGGTCATGATCTGACTTTCCCGATGGTGCGCGCGTTGTCGCAGGTGGTGGAGGGTGCGGTGGGCGGGATCAATGTGGATGCGCATCTGGATGTGCGGGCGGAGGTGGGATCGGGGATGCCGTACCGGTATCTGATCGAGGGCGGGCATGTGGATGCGGCGCGGTTTGTGGAGTATGGGATCGGAAGGTTTGTGTGCCGTGGAGATCACCTGGCGTGGCTGCACGAGCGCGGTGGGACGGTGGTGACGGCGGACGAGGCCTTGGGTGACCGGATGACGGTGGAGCAGGCGTTCGCGACGGCGTTGCCGCGGCACATCGAGGGCGGTCGTGAGGTGGTGCGCGATGGGTTCGTGAGCATCGATCTGGATGCGATCGATGCGGGGAGCGCTCCGGGCGTGAGCGCGCTGAACCCGATGGGGCTTCCGGTGTCGCTGGTGGCGCGGATCGCGGAGCGTGCTGGTCGGCATCCGGGGGTTCGGCACTTCGATCTGATGGAGTTGTCGCCGCCGCACGATGTGGAGGGGCGGACCGCGCGGGTGGCGGTGCACCTGTTCATGCATTTCCTTGCGGGCGTGTGCGCGCGCGGGGTGGCGCGATGAGCGATCGGGCGGGCGATGGAACGCGGTTGGTGCTGGTGGCGAACGCGCGCGTGGTGACGGCGGGGGGGAAGGGTGCGGGCGTGCGGCGGGGGAAAGCGCTGGGGTCGCTGCGGGTGATCGATCCGGGTGAGGTGTTGTTTGAGGTTGGGGCGGAGGGGTCTGAGTCGGAGTCGGGGGGGGCGGCTGGCGGGCGGATCGTGGCGGTGGGTGAGTCGGGGTCTTTGGGGGCGCACCCGGAGTTGGAGTCGGCGCGGGCGGAGCGGGTGGATGCGGGCGGGCGTGTGCTGATGCCGGCGTTCGTGGATGCGCACACGCACGCGCTGTGGGCTGGCGACCGGCTGGACGAGTGGGACATGAAGCGGGCGGGGGCGAGCTATCTGAGCATCCTGGAGGCCGGCGGCGGGATCATGTCGACGGTGCGTGCGGTGCGAGCGGCGAGCGAGGAGGCGCTGGCGGAGCGGTTGCGCGAGCGGCTGGGGTGGATGCTGCGCGAGGGGACGATGGGCGTGGAGATCAAGTCGGGGTACGGGCTGGACACGGACACGGAGCTGAAGATGCTGCGCGCGATCCGCGCGGCGGCGATGGGGTGGGAGGGCGCGGTGGTGTCCACTGCCTGCCTCGGGCACGCGCTGGACCCGGAGGCGTGCGCGGGCGATGGCGGGCGGGAGTCGTTCGTGCGGGCGACGATCGAGGAGACGCTGCCGGCGGTGAGCGCGGAGTTTGCGGGGATCGCGATCGATGCGTACTGCGAGCGGGGCGCGTGGTCGGTGGAGGAGTGCGAGCGGCTGTTCGATGCGGCGCTGGCGCTGGGGCATCCGGTCCGCGTGCACACGGATCAGTTCAATTCGCTGGGGATGACGGAGATCGCGCTGCGGATGGGGGCGGTGTCGGTGGATCACCTGGAGGCGTCCACGCCTCAGACGCTGGATGCGGTGGCCGGTTCTGAGCGCACGATGGCGGTGCTGCTGCCGTGCTCGGGGTTCCATACGGACCAGCGGTACGCGGATGGGGCACGGCTGGCGGAGCGCGGGGCGGGGATCGTGCTGGCGACGAACTGCAATCCGGGGTCGTCGCCGTGCGCTTCGGTGCCGATGGCGGTGGCGCTGGGGGTTCGGTGCAACGGACTGAGCGCGTGGCAGGCGATCACGGCGGTGACGGCGAACGCGGCGGCGCTGCTGGGGATGGACGATCGGGGTCGGATCGAGGCGGGGGCGCGGGCGGACCTGTTGCTGCTGCGGCACCGCGATGAGCGGATGCTGGCGTATGAGTTCGGGGGGAACCCGGTGGAGATGGCGTGGTGCGGGGGGCGGTTGGTGGGGTGAGGGGGTGGAGCGCGCTCGCGGGTGCGTGTTTCGAGTTGATCGAGGGATGCATGCCCAACACCGCTGTTGAATGGAGCGCGGAGTTCCTCGGCGCCGGCCCGTTCGCTCGACTTCGCGGGAAGAAGGCGAGCGCGACGGCATCGGCCACGACCGGAATCGGCGTGGCGGATGGAGGCGCATCGGGGCGATGCTGGGGTCAGCTGGGAGTGACGGGGGCTCGGCCGACGGAGTAGTAGGTGATTCCGTGGCGTTCGAGTTCTTCTCGGCGGTAGAGGTTTCGGCCGTCGAAGATGACGGGGGATTTGAGGGCGGCCTTGATTTTGTTGAAGTCGGGGGATTTGAACTCGTCCCAGTCGGTGGAGATGACGACGGCGTCGGCGGATTCGAGGCACTGGAACATCTCGTCGACGAGCTGGAACTGGCCGGGGTTTTCCATCTCGCAGTTGGGCATGGCGACGGGGTCGAAGGCGCGGATGTTGGCGCCCTCGGCCTTGCACCATTTCATGAGGTCGATGGCGGGGGCCTCGCGGATGTCGTCGGTCCTGGGTTTGAAGGCGATGCCCCAGAAGGCGATGGTCTTGCCCTTGAGCCCGCCGAGGTCGGCGAAGTGGTTCTTGATTTTCTCGAAGAAGAGCTTGCGCTGGCGCTGGTTGACCTCGTGCACGGCCTTGGAGACGGGCATTTCGAGGCCGGACTCGTCGCCCATCATGATGCAGGCGAGGGTGTCCTTGGGGAAGCAGGAGCCGCCGTAGCCGAGGCCGGGGTAGAGGAACTGGGTGCCGATGCGCTTGTCGGCGCACATGCCCTCGCGGACGCGGTTGATGTTGGCGCCGTACTTCTCGCAGAGGAGTGCCATCTCGTTGATGAAGGAGATCTTGGTGGCCAGGAAGTTGTTGGAGGCGTACTTGACCATCTCGGAGGAGAGGATGTCGACGAAGATGAGGGGGTGGTCCTGGCCGCAGAAGGGCTCGTAGATGACTTCCATGGCCTCGCGGGCGCGGTCGTCCTCGACGCCGACGACGACGCGGTCGGGCTTGTTGAAGTCGCCGACGGCGGCACCCTCCTTGAGGAACTCGGGGTTGTTGGCGACGGAGAAGGGGATGTCGCCGACGATCTTCCTGATGCGTTCCTTGACGGCGAGGGTGGTGCCGACGGGGACGGTGGACTTGACGACGACGGTCTTGGGCTTCTGGTTCGGGCCGAGGGCCTTGATGGCGTTGGCGATGTCGTCGGCGGCGGACCAGATGTACTTCATGTCGGTCTTGCCATCCTTGCCGGTGGGGGTGCCGACGCAAATGAAGACCATCTCGGCGTCGCGGTAGGCCTCGCCGGGGTTGGTGGTGAAGGTGAGCCGTCCGGCCTTGATGTTCTTCTCGATGAGTTCGGTGAGCCCGGGCTCGTAGATGGGGCAGCCGCCGTTCTTGAGTGTGTCGATCTTGCGCTGGTCGATGTCCATGCAGATGACATCGTTTCCGGTGTTGGAGAGGCACACGCCGGTGACGAGGCCGACATATCCGGTGCCGATCATGGTGAGCTTCATGGCGTTCTCCTGCCGCGTCGGGCGTGTGTTCGGGGGAGGGCGAGGGTATGCCTTAGGGGCGAGGATATCGAGGGTGGGCGGTTGGGCGTGGGGGGCGGCGCGGGCGTGGGGGTGGGCGGGGGCGGC
>JBQLZO010000021.1:0-15203 GCA_052168315.1 Phycisphaerales bacterium
TCCCGTTCCCCACCGTGCAGGCCCGGAACCTGTTCCATGTCTCGGCCGCGATGCACGATGCGTGGGCGGCGTTTGACCCGGAGGTCTCCGGCCTGCTCGTCGAGGCCGAGACCGACCTGCCGCCCGAGGACCGGCTCATCCGCATCGCGCTCGGCACGGCCGCCGTCCAGGTGCTGCGCCATCGATACGCCCTGACCAACCGCGATGGCCTGGCGATGATGAAGTTCGAGCGGTCGCTGCGCGACCACGCCCTGCTCGCGCCGTGGCGCGATGACGAGGAGGTCCGGGCCGCCGAACTGGGCCACCGGGTGGCCGAGGCGATCATCGCCCGGCACGCCGACGATGGCTCGAACGAGCAGGGGCGTTACCTCAACGCGTCGTCGTATCGCCCGGCGAACCCACCGCTCGACCCTTGGCGGTCCGGCACCTCGCTCGATGATCCCAACCGCTGGCAGCCGATCGTGGTTGATGGCCGCACGCAGCGACCGGTCACGCCGCACTGGGTCGATGTGCGCCCGTTCGCGCTGCCCGAGCGGGAGGCGGGCAGGCCGTACCTCGACCCCGGCCCGCCGCCGATGCTGAATGAGCAGGACCACGCCGTGCTGGCCGCGGCGATGGTCGAGCTCATCCTGCTCAGCAGCCGCATCGATGGCGCATCGGGCGCTCCGGAAGCCGACTACGGGCGCGTGGTCGCCGAGTACTGGGAGGATGGGCCGGCGACCGAATCGCCGCCGGGGCACTGGAACCTGTTCGCCCTGGAAGTGGCCGAGCGCATAACCGCCGGCATGAGCGGACCCGAGCGGCTCAGGTGGGAGATCGAGCTGTTCGCCGCCCTGAACGCCGCGCTGCACGACGCCGCGATCGCGTGCTGGGACATCAAGTACCACTACGACTCCATCCGCCCCATCTCCCTGATCCGGCACATGGGCGCGCTCGGCCAGTCCAGCGATCCCGCGCTCCCGAGCCACCACCCCCTCGGCCTGCCGCTGGTGCCCGGGCTCATCGAACTCGTCGATGCCGAATCGTCGGCCTCGTCCCAACGCCACGAGGGTCTGACACCCGGCGAACTCGCCATCTACTGCTGGCGCGGCAACCCCGATCACCCCAATACGCAGGTCTCCGGCGCCGGCTGGATGCCCGCCACCTCATGGCTCCCATATCAGGGCGCAGACTTCATCACACCGGCCTTCCCCGGCTACCCCTCCGGTCACAGCACCTACAGCGCCGCGGCCGCAACGATCCTCGCGCTCCACACCGGCTCCGACGAAATCCCCGGTGGCCCCATCCGGTTCACTGCCGGTGGCGAGTCGTTCCTGGAATTGGAGCACGGGCCCGCCCACGCCGTTGAACTCGAATGGCACTCCTTCTCGGAGGCGGCCGCGGAGGCCGGCAAGAGCCGCCTGTGGGGCGGCATCCACCCGTGGTTCGACGATGCGGGCGGGCAGCGGGTGGGGCGGGAGGTGGCGCGGTTGGTGCGAGAGAGAGTCAACTCGCCCGACCACTGTGATCGCAACACTCCAACCCCAAGGTGAGACCGTCGCCCTCCGCAGCCGCAAGAACGTGCCCTCCCAGCACGCCGCGATATTCTGCATCAACACCCAGGGCTTCCACGGCGTATAATTAATGCTGGTCGTGTCGGGTCACTCAATAGGTCTCTTTCCGGCAGGCGAACCCAGATGTCAACCAATGTAGATCGGCGGTTTTATTGCATAATTGACGGGAAGGAACACGGCCCGCTCACAGCCCGCGAACTCATGCGACTCGCGGCCCAAGGCGTGCTCAGGGGCGACGACTTGGTCTGGGCGAATGATGCGCCAAACCGCGTACCGGCCAATGCGCTCCGCGGGCTGTTTCCCAAGAGCGAGCGGCCGACGGATTCCACAGATGAACCGACGGATAGAAGCGAACCCGTTGAGAATCAAGCCTCGAGCCATCCTCGGTCCACCAGATCAGAGGTCAAGAGCACCGAGCCGGTGGTCCGTCTCACTCGGATCTTTAGCATCTCCCGCAAGCCGCCATGGTGTATTCTGCACCGTTACCATCTGATTGCTGTGTGTGAGGGAGCGATCCTCGACGCCAGGTTCATCCGACGCCCCCGTCTGCAAGAAGGCGACTTCACGACCGACGGTATCACCGCCTTTCTGACGCGTTCGGGATCATTTGTTCGACGCCTTCCGCTCGACCAATCAACGGCCATCCGTTGCCAAGCCCTTGTCCGGAAGACCCTGTTCAACAGGTGGCTGTTGGCCCTCCCCTTTGTCACCCTGACCGTTCGCAGTTCAAGCGGAACGCGCGTGCTTCGGATGCACCGACGGGACGCCCCCAATGTCATCGCACGAATCGAGGAAGTTGCCGCAATCACCTCATCAACGCGATGGCTCCGTCGCCCCTCGGCCTTATTACTGTTTGGGCTGTGGTTCCTCTTCATGCTCATGAGCGTGTTTGTGGCGATTCCACTCGGAGAGCTGGGCAGAGGTTTCTGGGTGATATATTGGCCCGCGGTGCTTGTCAGCTCTATTGCGGTACTGTTCCCGCTGCGAGCCGTGCTCACCCGCGATGAGACTGCGAATGTACCGATCGGTGCCATGTCTTTGATTGACCCGCGTATCCGAGAGCACAATGAACTCGGAGCTCGAGAGCCTTTCCGTTCAACGCCGCTCGGGTGGGCAATCAAGTTGATCGCGGGGGCCTGGATTGTTGGACTCCTTCTCCTTCAGCGAGCCGGCGCCGCCGCGGGTTTCGACGGTGCCTCGCTGTTGAGTTATTTTGAATCGATCCATCTTCAAAATATAATGTCCTCTGCCAGGTTATGGCTCACACTCCCTGCCGTGGCACTATTATATTATGGCCATTCCTTATTGCGCAGGCGCGATCCCAGATCCGCCGGCGATGCGCGGAAGCCGTTGCTGTACTTGCGGTCATTTGCGCTCGACGGCCGGACGAGCCTGCAACCCCGCGGGTTCTTTGCCGCGATGCTCGGCGTCTCCGGATACGGGACCTTCCGCGGATGGTGGGATGCACTGTTCAGGAGCGATGGTGAGAACTCTCTGATCTATCAGGGATGGGTGCTGACGCAATGCGTCCACCCCGTACGCCTCTTCCGACTCTTCTTCGGTGTGACCGCCGATTCAACCGAGCACTCCCTGGCGAACTTCTTCTCCAAGGTCGGACCCGTCGTGGCGATCGGGAGGCCCGGCGAGCGCGTCGCCGAGACCGGGGCTCATCGTGAGTATGTGAAGGACGACGAGTGGCGCGATCGCGTCGGCTCCCTCCTGCAGACCTGCCAAGGCGTGCTCCTGCAGCCGGCCCAGTCGGAGGGAATGGCTTGGGAACTCCGCCGGATCTGCGAGACAGTTCCCTTGGAGCGTGTGCTGATTAACATCCCGACGATCGGCGGGGCTGCGAATGACTACGAGAACCTCATCGCGATAGTCGAACCCGCGCTGGGTGTCAGGTTCCCGCGATCGGCACCGTTCTGCCCTCGCCCCGTGTTTCTGTGGTTCGAGCGAGACGGGGCGATTCGATGGTCCGAGGCATCCTATCGCTCTCCAGCCTCGTGGCTGTTCCGAGGTGATGCGGTGGATCTGGAATATACATTGAGGCCATTCCTCCAAGGGATGCACGGCGGCGAAAGAGAGCAACCACGCGCTCCGCGCCGGTTCGGATGGCCGCACTCAATGGCCGCTCTGCTGTGTCTTGCGGGTTGGCTCGGACTGTTCGGATTGGTTCTGACACCAAGCAACCCGACGCCGAGCGGTCCCATGGCCGGTTCGCGCTCTGTCTCTGGTGTGGCGCCATCGTACGCCATCGACATCCCAATATCATGGGATGAGATCACGCCCACCGACCCCTCGATCCGACGGCACTTCCGAAAGCATGGCGTCGGTGGCATCGCCATCATCACGACTGCTGACCACGAAGACTTCTCACAGTTCACGCAAGCGGACACTCAGGACTTCGCTGAAGAAGTCGGATCCATGATCCAAGCATCCAGTGGAGCAAGAATCAGGGACTTTTCGCTGATCTCCGCCGCGCCCCTGCGAATCGGAGAATGGTGCGGCGTTGAACTGCGGCACAGGTACATATTGACGGCGGATGGAACAGGGATCGCTTCACGCAGGCTCTTCCTCTCGGACACGGATGGTACTGTGATCATCTTCTTGGAGGAACTCGATGGATTGTCCGGTTCACAGCAGCGAGAGAACCGTGACATTCTCGCGTCATTGCGCAAGCGCTGAACGCAGGCAGGCCGGCGGCCCGTGTACTGCCGCCCACGGTGGGCAATCCGGCGATCAGTCTGTGGCAATCGTTGGATGAGTCGGCGGTTGCGGTGCGCGTTGACACGACGAAATGCGCATTGCCCCACGCCCCCCATCAGCACCAATGCCGGCACGGCCCCAAGAGCACTCGGTCGGTATCAGCGGGTCAAGACAAAAGGGCGAATCAGCGTCCCGAATGGCCCGCCACCTCCTCGATGATGCACGGGAGGACATCGCGCCCGACGGTGACAACGGCGTGGGTGCCGGTGCAGTTCATGGTAATGCGACCGCCCGGCCAGCGGGGTGGCGTCAGCGCGGCCGCAGGAGATGAACACTCTGTGCTTGGGCTCGACCATGTACGGGACCTCGGGGACCATGCGGGTCAGCCAGCGTTGGTTCTGACAACTTTCCAGCGGCTGTGGCCGCTGGAGTCCCCCGAATTGATGGACTCTGGCAGGGATAGGAACGGGTCGTAGTCGTACCGCTGGACTTCCCGGGGCAGCGCATCGAACGAGACCAGGTACGGGCTGGTCTTCGCCTCAAGGCTCCGCGTAGGCCCATGCCTCCACCCCAGGCTCAGCCGCTCGGCATTCCACCGCGCGTGCTCCAGCCGTGCCATCCGATCGAGTTGCTGCTGGTGAGCTGGAGCCGGAACCAATCGCTCGGGGGCGCCGGGATCCGGCACGCCGAATCGCACAGGCTCCCGCGGATCGGTCTCCGGAACGATCTCGAACCCCTCACTGGCCAGAATCGCTCCGAGCGTCCGGGCCTGCTGCAGGCTTGATGCGCGATACACCGCATCGAGCGACTCCCATGGCAGGACCGATGGGTGGACATTCCGCGGCGAGTTGATCTGCACGCTCCTGTAGTTCTCGTGCAGCGTCCGCCCGATGCGCTGCACGAACGCATCATCGAGCGGAGCGGCGCCCACCAAGCCCGAAAGCCCGGGATCCACGAAGAAGCGAATGGTGTCCGGATCCGCAATCATGCGCACCAGACCTCGTTCCGAGTTCCAGCGATGATCCGAGAGAATACCCGAGGCAGGCAACGAAGGATCGTCCAGAATGCCCACCGTGGCGCGAACGGCCAACGCCAAGCGATACTCGAATCCGGAAACATCGCCTCCTCCGAGACCGAGCAGTCGGACATCGCCCGGCGAAACGCCCGCTCTGAGCAGATCGGACCAGACACGGATCGGTGCCAAAGGGGAGTACAGCGGCGGCCCCGGCTCCTCCGGTATCACATGGATCAGCTGGCTGTAACGCGAGTCGATCCGGTCGCCGTGCGCCACGACCTCACTCTGCGGCGGGAGATAGCCGATTGCTCGCATCGTCGATGCTCCGGCGCCAAGCCGGTCCCCATCTGTGCCGCTCGGATCCTCGGCGCTCGATAATGCAGCGACCCGCCCGATGATCCCGCTGATTCCAGAGTCGGTACCGCCGGAGATGATCGTACCACCGAAGTCTCGCAGGGCACTCGTGAGCAGCGCTTCGCCCGCGTCGCCTCCCAACTCATCCATCGACCCGCACGCCCCGGCGACGATGACGATCGGCCGCTGATCCAGCGCTGGGGCTCCCTCAGCCGACGAATCGGCTGCGGAACCGCCACCCTCAAGCGAACACAGCAACTCAAGGAGCCTCTGGACGCACTCCAGCCCCACACGGAGCGAGCCGACCCTGGGCTCCGACGGGTTCGCGGCAACCCGCTCTCGCAGCAAACCGATGATCCGCAGCTCCTGCATCATGCGTTCGCGCGTTGTCCCCCTCATCGATGCGAGGCAGTACAGGTGCACCGATTCGAAGAGCTCATCGGCAAACAACGCGAGCCTAGCCTGCTGCAGCAGGCACTCGGGCACATCCGAGCCGAGCTCTTCACGCTTGCGGCACTCCGCGATCGCTGCGCGGAGTGTCCCGCGCATGGTGCAGAGCCGGGCCGCATCACGATCACGCAGCAGCCGCGCGGTGCAGTACGCCATGAGCGCTTCCGGCTCCTCCGGGCGCGAGAGAAACGGCGCTTCGAGAATCCGGGCCGCCTCATCAAAGCTCTCCTGATCGCCCGGCCCATGCTCAAGGATCAGCTCCGCACGAGCGCACGCCGCCTGCAGGTTCACCGGATCCTCCGCCAGCAACGCATCCAGCAACCGGCCGGCCGTCCCCGCATCGCCATCGTGCTGATGCGCCTCGGCCAGCCGGACCCGCAGCCGCGGCCGAGCCGAAGATGCCCGTTCGAAGCACTCGATCGCACGCCCCCACTCCCCCGATGCCATCGCGAGTTCGCCGCGCATCTCCATCGCCTCGACGAACGACCGATGCAGCGATGGATCATCCGCCGGCAGGTCCATCGCCAGCACGCCCTCGGCCGCCATGAGCGCCTTCGAATATTCTGACAACGATTCGTCACCCCGCCCGGTGGACCACAGGCGCCCCGCGTGGCGCTTTCGGTAGCGATCAAGCTCAACGATGGCCTCTTCGAGCTGCCGCTCGGCGGTGTCGAGCAGCGCCTTGGCCTCCGCCACCCTCCGATGCAGCCTCGCGGGCAGCGTGAGATCGACCTTGTAGGTCCGGTCGTGGGTCAGTTCGCCCCATGCCTGCGAGATCGCGGGCACGACCTGCACCTCCATCCAGCGCCCGCACCCGCTGGCCGCATCGATCGGGACGCCGAGCAGGTCCGAGCCGTGCAGGCGGATGATGTAGTGGCGTGCGGTGTATCCAAACTGATCGGGCAGCAGCCGATGTTCCGTGTCGCCCGATGCCTCGGCGTTGATCTCCAGCCGCCCGCCATCCTCCCCAGCACCTTCCTGTCGCTCGCCCAGCCGTTCGATCAGGCGGCACACAGCATCCCGATCGCGTCGCGTGGAGGGCACGATCCGCCCGCCGACGAGGTCCATCATCCCTCGATCGGCATCCAGCGGTTCCTTGTAACGCCGTGCGTTGTCGCCGCGCAGCATCTTCTCCGACACGCTCGACAGCGTCTTGACCCGCACCCCCACCCGAGCCTCCGGAGCCGCCTCATCCGCGATCCGCCGCAGCAGCCCACCCAACTGCGCCGCCGCCGTGTTGAGCGCTGGCACCATCCCCATGAACCGCCCAAGTTGCTCCCGATGCCACGCCCGCACCCGCATCAACTCGCCTTCACTCTCCGACATCGCAATGCCTCCCGGCCGGTTGGTCTCAGGGCTCATCCCGCGTGCATCCGGCACCATCATGCCCGGGGCGGCAGCCCCATGCCCCGCCGATGGGGCTCCACGATCGCCAGCGACCGCAGCCGCTCTGTTTCTGCCCACACCGCCTCATCATGCTCATCACTCAGAACCGCCGGCCCGCCCGGCTCAACCACACGGCACCGAAGCACCAGCACAATCAGCAGAATCGGCGCCCCTCCCGCGGCCCCCTGGAGCAACCATTCCGCCGCCCCGACGAGCCCCTCGCACCGGATCCGCAGCCCGGTCTCCTCCAGCGTCTCGCGCTCGAGCGCCGCATGCCAGTCCTCCCCCGGCTCCGGCTTCCCGCCGGGCAGTTCCCACTGCCCCGGCCAATGGCGGGAACTCTGCGTGCGCCGGAGCAAAAGCGTGCGCCCGTCCCCATCCATGATCATCGCCCGCGGGGCCAGCCGGGGCGTCGGCGATGTGCTCTGTTTCACGACCAGCCTCGCACTCTCTGTTGCTGCAGGGATTGAAGCGCGTGCCTTGGATCACATTCTGCTGCATCTTCGGCGGATGCCCGAACGCGGCACTCGTTCAGACCCGGCCAAAATGCTCACAGAAAGATGATGACTTGTGCATCGCCGGAGCATAATCTCCCATGCCAGTGTGGGTGCACGCAAGTGACCTTTCGGGATGGCAAGAACACCTCAGCACCACCATCGTGAATCATCATTGAAGCCGGAGCCCCGTCGTGACCGAGTCGGAAACCAAAGCGAGATACTGGGCTTTCATCTCATACTCGAGTATCGACACCGCGATCGCGCGGCGCCTTCACTCCAAGCTGGAAACATACCGAATCCCACGGGACTTGGTCGGACGGCCCGGGCGGGACGAGCCGGTGTCCCGCCGCATCTTCCCGATCTTCCGCGACAGAGACGAACTCCCCCTCTCGGCCGACCTCGGCTCCTCCATCGAAGATGCCCTGCGGGCTTCCCGCTACCTCATCGTTCTCTGCTCGCCCGACTCGGCCACGTCTCGCTGGGTCAATGAGGAGATCCGATACTTTAAGTCATTGGGCCGTGAAGACCGCGTTCTGGCCATCATTCTCCGCGGCGAGCCCAATGCCACCGATAAACCCGGCCAAGAGGAACTTGAGTGCTTCGCCCCCGCACTCCGGCACCGCATTGGACCCGATGGACAACTCACCGCGGACCGCACGGAACCTATCGCCGGCGACCTCCGCAAAGGCGGCGACGGATGGCGCGACGCGTTCCTCAAGGCCGTCGCAGGCATCACCGGCTTGGGCTTTGATGATCTCGTCCAACGTGATGCGCGACGCACTAAGAGACGACAGTTCGTCGCAGGATGCGCATCCCTGGCTGTGGTCGCCATTCTCTCTACCGCGCTGGCCGTTGCCATCTCCGAACGACGTGGCCGTCAGGCTGCCAACACGCAGCGTGATCAGGAAGAAGCCGCGAAACTGCACGAAGAGGCCACAATCTGGCTCGAACGAGCACAGGCGGCGCGCCGGAACAACCAACCGCTCAGCGCGATTGCGTTCGCTGCACGTGCACTACGTGACCCGCGCATCACGCCACATAACGACTCGGCTCAATTGCGAAACGGTTCTGATGAACGCGCCATTGCCGAATCCATCATCAACTCTTGCCCGATTCGACTAGATGAATACTGGCCTTCGTGCGCCCACCACGATGCACCCATCAACGCCGCCGTCTTTAGCGACGATGGCACGATCATCGCTTCCGGTGACGACAGCGGTTGGCTGCGGATCTGGTCGCTCGCTGAGGGCACGGCGCTCGACTCGTACCACTTTGAAGGAGAGTCAATCACGGCACTCGATTTCTCCGCTGATGGTGCACACCTGGCCGTCGGCAACCGAGACGCTCAAGTTCACCTCGTCCATCTAAAGACACGCGATGTCACGGAGATCCAGTTCAAGGCCGACTACGTGAGCATGCCGATCGCATTGATCGATATGCACGCGATCGATCAGCCCGTCGCCGTGCAGTATGCGGACCAGGGCTATTGCCTCGCTGCACTGTCAGGTGTGACCGAAGATCCGAAGCCACTCGCATGGGGCGAGTTTTCTGCCCGGATCGCAACGGCAACCTCGCGGGGTGGAACGGGTGTGCACTGGGCTGTCGGTTCACCGGCTCTCAACGATCGCCGCATCTGGGTCGCCCGTGCCGATGACCGTCAGAACGCCACCCTCTTTGAATTACCCGCACGCGCAGAGTCAATGCGTTTCGCCAGCCATGGCCGCGCACTCGTCGCAGCAAGTGCCCACGCCGTTGATCGCACGCGAACATTGATGCACATTGACCTAGACTCACACGAAGCGCGTACGGTTTCGACAACCTTCCGTGGCGTGATCACAAACACGCATCCGAGCGGACACGCTGTCTACTCGATTGTTGGCACCTGCCGCATCGGCGTGACGCCGCTCGACGGCAACGACCCGTTCTTCCTGGACGGACAGAGCGCGCGCATCCGTTGCATCGATGCGCACGCCACAACCCTGCTCAGCGCCGGTGACGACGGATACCTCTATCTCTGGGATCTCGACACACGCACGCTGATCAACCGCCCCGACCAACTCTCGGCACCGGCCACCTCCCTTGCGCATCCGAGCAGCACAACCGGCATTTCGTCAACCGCAACCGGACACACGCTTGTCAGACCCGGACATGGCTCCAGGACTCGTCACGCAACGGAATTCACCCCCAGGCGAGCTTTCTTGTCCGAGGATGGCTCGATCATGACTTGGGTGTTCGATGATGGTGTTGTATGGATTGAAACAACAACCACCCAACCGATGGAGTTTCGCGAGTTGTCTATGGGCGTGTTCGACGGTGTTGCAGCGAGCCCGGACGGCCAATGGGTTGCCGTCGCAACAGAACTCACGAACGCACCGGTGCGCGTGCTGTCTCGCGACGAGAACACCAGCATCCATGAGATCGAAGTCTCCTCGCCCGTCGGCGCGCTGAGCTTCACACGCACCGGCGATGCAGTCGTTACGCTACCGAAGCCGCTTGCGGGACTGACCAGCAGGAGTGTTGCCAGGAACGATCCGTCGAACACGATCAAGCTCCTGAACGGCGTGGAGAATCAACCGTTCGCTCAACTTCCGATGCCTCGTGAGGGCTACTTTGCGAAACTGATCACTGCATCCTGCGCCTGCCCGATTCGCTGGGACAATGAAGTGCGCATCCAGGGAACCGTCATCGTCGCTTCGCAATCAGACCTCTGGATATACGACCGCTGGGTCTATGACGGCCAGCCCGCAGAACCATCAAAGCTGACCATCCCGGAACTGGATGCGATCACCGCGCTCGACGTTGATCGCGATGGCCTCTGGATCGCCATCGGCGATGCAAGAGGACGGATTGCCATCTTCGATGTGCAGGCAGACAGGCATGAAATTGTCCACTTTCACGGCGATGCGATCACAGCGCTCCGTCTCTTCGATAACGGAACGCGCTTGTGTGCCGGTGATGCGAGGGGCGCGGTCTCGCATTGGACTCTCGAGGCAATGACGACACTGCAAGCACACATCGAAGGAAACGCTGCATTCCCTCAGGGCAATCACGGCGTACACCACATCGTCATACAGGCCCCGCACACCGTGCGTCTCGTCAACACTGGATCCGGAAGTGTCCACGCCGAGACACAGCTCGACCTGCAGTTCGGACCGACCCGACGCAGCGAACTGACGCCCGTCTCGTTCCGACAGTTGCTCGCCGCGTCGTCCGATGGGTCCCGTATCGCCGTCAGCGATGGCTCCGGCCACGTCAAGATCGGTGTGCTTTCGGGCAACCTGCAGACGCACGTACTCGAGCAGCCGATCTCGGCCATCGGCCTTTCGCCGGACGGCGCGCGTGCTTTCGTCGGACTGAACGATGGGTCAGTCACCCGAATTGACGAAACCGACGCAATGAGGCACCTGGTAGATCCGCACGAAGTCCCGATAAGCGCGTTGCACATTGCGCCGAATGATACAATCTGGATCATTCGCGAACGAGGGTTTCAATCGATCTCTCGTAGTGTGAGACCGAACATGCTCCAAGCATACGATTCTTCCGGTGCCCTTCAATTGGACATAGAGGTTCCCCCAGTGATGCACGCACCGCCACGAATCGACGCCCTTTCACAGACCGCGGGAGTCATCACACAGAGCCAGAATCCAACATTGATCGTGTACAACCTCGACGATGTCGCCGAGCTGGTGCGCATCATAGTTGCACCGGAGTTCGCCACCGTCTCCGCCTTCGACGTAGCACGGGATCGAACTGGCATTGCCATGTGTATTCAGACATTGAATGGAACGCTCCTTCGCATCTACGACTGGGACGCGACGACACCGCGCTGCGAGCAGATTATCGAGATGCGCGGCGGGGACAGCCTCCACATTGCACTCGACCAGACACACCTTGCGATCGCCAGCGGAAATGGCATCGATCTCTACGACACCGAATTCCTTGCACGACTCGGCACCATCCACCTCGACACCCCCGTCGTCGATCTCGAGATCGACGCCAATGGGCTCTTTGTAATGACATCGAACGGCGCACAACGATACGACTTCGTATCCATGGACAACGCAGCACGAACCCGAATCCTCGAGCGATTGGCCGTCGATAAGGACGGCGTCTACCCTCGCCCGCGAACTCGAAGCCTGTACTGAATGCCTAGCATGATATAGTTCCCTCCGGAGCATGCGGCACATGGTAGGACGGATAGCATCCTTGCTCATGAGTCACTCCTTGCGAGAGTTGATGCCTGCCTGGTTTGTCCACGAACTCGGAACAGGCTCAAGGACTAAGCAGGCCTACTTCGGCACCGATGGTGAATCTGTTGGCCATGGACGGGACGCCATACACCGCATCTCGTGGGCATACGACGCCCTGGACAATGAAACCAGCGTTCGGCGCTACCGGACCGACGGCACGCTAATCGACGAGTGAACTGTTCCGCTCACCCTGCCGGCCCGACACGCAGAGCGGGCAAAGCCCTCATGATCGCACAGCCACGAACCGCGCATCCTGCCCGTGGATCAGGCGCTCACACACGCGCAGGACCGCAACCAGTTGCGTGTAGTCCTTGTCGCGCTCATTCGGGTCCTGGATCATCTCCCACGGGACGAACTGATGCCGCCGCTTGTTCTCGGGAGTGGCTCTCTCGCCGTAAGACCAGCCCCGGATCAGCCGCTCGGCCATCCATCGATGGTGCTCCATCTGAGCGAGGATCGTCGCTGTTTCCGAGGCGATTTCTTCGTGCCGTGGCAGGTTCGTCACGGAGAGGCGCGAAGCGGAGCCGGCTGGCACCAGTCGGAGTCCAAGCACCCGCAGCTTCGCGTTCAGGTGCAGGGCCGGCGAGATGTTCGCGTGGCGCTCCCATGCCGAACACGACTCCCAGGTCGAGGATGCCACTCCAATCTGTGGAGGGCGATTCTCGATGTAGTCGGCGAAGATCGCAGTTGCCACCGGGAGCACCGGGTCGGCCTTCAGGTTCTCAAAGGTGCATGCCGCAGCGCAATCCCCGAATGGGATCAGATCCGCGCTGTTGGCATCTTCGGGTGTGGTGAGCTGCGTGAGCATCGGCCGGTTGGGAACGAACGGGAAGATCGTAATCGCATGGTCACGCCTGTGCCGCTCTCTTGTACTGCGTTTCAGTCGTAGGTCGAGCTCCTGTCGAAGCTGCAATGCGTGTGCACAGTTGTCCTCATCCTCGGCATCGCACAGAAAGACCATTGGGCGGACTGTGGGCTCATGGCTCAGGCGAGCGAGTCGCTCGATCAGAACAGGGCTCGTGACCCCGCCCGCGTGCTCAACGAAGCCACCATTGCATACGAAGCGAACACCGCGATCCTCATCGGTCGGTCTGTTGAACTCACGCACTCGCACTCCGAGGCTCCACTGGTCCAGCCGGGGATCGGGCATCCATGCATGATCCGGGGAGGCGGGGTCATAGTCGCCAAGGTCACTCTCGGCCACGATCTCCGATGTCGGGAACAGCGCGGGATGCTCATCCCGGAACTGCGTCACGACCTCGGCCTCGTGGGGCGCATAAACGATCGTTAGGCGTGATCGCCGGAGGTTCTCGAAGTGCGCCTGTTCGGCAAGGTGCAGTGCCAGCCGCTGCCCGACCTGCCCGAATCCGATGATGACGAAATGCGCCACCTCGAAACTGGGACCATCCATCTCCACACGCTTCTCCGCCTCCGCGAGCACGGGTCGTCGGTCCAGGATGTGCGTGTCGAAGAGCTGCTGGATGGCCCGATCTGTCGCGTTGAATGAACGCAGTGTGATGTCTGTCTTGCTCAGCCACGCGAGTGCCCCATCGATCGCCGCTCGATGCTCGGGCTTGGCGCACCGACTCTTCAGCTCCGCTGCGCACAGCCTCAGCCGCTCTTCCTGCTTCATGTGGAGGAGCACCGTGCCCAGCGCCGGGCGGTCCAGATGCACCACCATCTCGGGCGGCGTCGCCTCAGCCAGATCCCTCCCAGACCCGGCCCCGCCGCTTCCCGGCTCAAGCAACACGCTCAGCAGGTCGTACGCAGCTTCGAGGTTCCGCTCGTCCGTGCCAATCACGAAGAACACGTGCGACGCCCGTCCCGCCCGTACCAACCTCAGCACGCTCTTCCGCGTCGCATCGCCGATCCACACCAGCGCGCCTTGGTCGGTCGCGGCCGTGATGCCCGGGTTGTCCGGATCGCTCTCAACGACCGTCACGCGGAGCCCCGCCTTGCAGCACGCCCGGCACAATTCACGCCCGATCCGCCCCAGCCCGCAGATCACCACATGCCCCCGCTGCCGGCGCAGGCGCCAGCGCTGCACCGGCTCGTGGAACAGCTTCACGATCAACTCAAACGCCAGCAGCAGCACCGCCGCCAGCCCCGCCGCACGCGCCATGCGGCTCACCAGCGGGTGCTCGGCCCGCGGCTCCGCCTCGCCGGTGACCTCCCGCACCCCCGCGTACAGCATATCCAGGAACCGCCCGGACACCCCCTGCCCGTACGCGGCGCCATCGACCTCGCCCGCAGCAGCCACCACCTCCGCGGTGCAGTACGCGCTGATCGTGCCCAGGACCAAGCCCGACAGCAGCACACCAACAATCACCCAGACCCGCCAGCGCGCCAGTGCGGCAGCGACTGTCCTGCCCCATCGCCCCGAGGTGCCAAAAAGGCACGCCCATCGTCTTCGTCTTGTCTCATCGGTGTGCGCCGCATCTGCCCTCGCTCGGCCCGGGCACAACACTCCGGTGAATACGCCACCCACCAGCCCGAGCAGCGCGAGCACCCACAGCACCAGCACGACGGACTCAATTTCACTCCACGCCACGCGGCCACTCCCTTCTCGACCCGCCGCGCGCCCCGCGGCCCCGGCTCACGGCTCACCCAGACGCTCGATCTCCGCTTCCACTTCCGCGATCCACTCCTTCCGCGCGGCGAACCCCGACGGATCCACCTCGGCGGTATACACCTGACCCCGCGCCCGCATCGCAGCCACCGCCTCGCCCAGCAGCCGCGTCCGCTCGGACCCCTTCGATGCCGACGCCTGATCGCCCAGGGCGACGGCGAGGTTGTTCTGCGTCGTCGCCCAGTCCTGCGGCAGCGCGGCACGGGTGTACACCTCCTGCGCCAGCCGGTAGGCCGCCACCGCCTCGCCCAGCAGCCGCGCCCGCTCGGACCCCTTCGATGCCGACGCCTGATCGCGCAGGGCGTTGGCGAGGTTGTTCTGCGTCATCGCCCAGTCCTGCGGCAACCCGCTACGGGTGCGGAC
>JBQLZO010000022.1:0-6024 GCA_052168315.1 Phycisphaerales bacterium
ATCCAATCACCCCCGCGCCAACGACCACGCCCACACCCACCACCCCATGACCACCCCCAACGACCATCAACAACCCCACACCCCCGGGCCCAACCCGCCCGAGCGCGACCACACCCAACCCGCGCCCCCACCCGCGCGCTCCCCCGACGAAATTCACACCCAAGGCCTCACCCCCGCGCACACAGACACCACCGAACTCCTCGAACTCCCACCACGCCGCCGACTCTCCCCGCGCTCCATCGCCATCCAGATCATCGGCATCGCCATCTCCATCGCGCTGCTCGCATGGGCCATCACGCTCCTGCTCTCCGAGGACAACCGCCAGAACCTCCAGCGCCTCACGGAAGCACCACCCACGACCCTCGCCCTCCTCCTCGCCGTCACCATCGCCAGCATCGCCCTCAACGGCCTCATCTTCTGGACCACCCTCAAGCCCATCCGTTCACTCCCACCCCTCTACCTCATCGCCATCAACGCCCTCATCACCTTCCTCGCCATCCTCCCGTTCAAGATCAACCTCGCCACCCGCGTGCTCATCCACCACCGCCGCGATGGCATCCCATTCCGCGACATCATCGCCTGGCTCGCCGCCGGCAGCGCCCTCGCCCTTCTCACCCTCATCCCCCCATTCCTCGCCACCGCATGGCGCGGCGACATCGATCCGCTCTGGATCGCCACCATCATCACCACCATCACCGCCGGAGCCATCGCCGCCATCGTCTGCGGCCGCATCGCCGCCGACCAGGCCACCACCCCCGGCAAGTGGCTCGCCCGCCTCTCCCTCGGCTCCTGGCGCATCGTCCAACACCCCCGCATCGTCGCCGCCGCCATCGGGCTCCGCGCCGCCGACATCGCCACCCTCGCCGCCCGCTTCATCATCGCCGGCGCCATCATCCAGCAGCAGCCCGCGTGGGAAACCGCCATCCTCTACGCCAGCGCCTACTTCATCCTCTCCGTCATCACACCCGCCGGCTCCATCGGCATCCGCGAGGGCGGCGTCCTCGGCCTCGGATCCCTCGCCGGACAGGACCTCGAATCACTCGCCACCATCACCCTCATCGTCTCGGCCTCAGAACTCCTCATCGCCGCCGCCATCGCCCTCCCCACCGCCATCATCATCAGACCCGACAAACTCATCTCCCGCCGACACCCAACCCCCCCACCAACTCCCCCGGGGTCTCCACCTCCACCCTCGCCCGAGCACGGCACGCCCGACCCACCCCGCCATTGAGAGCCCCGCCGCGCCGGATCGGACACTTCCGCGGGTGGGGCTTCCTCCCCCCGTCCCCAAGCATCCCCACGGGCGCCCGATGCCCTCGTTTCAGAACCCTCCCGCCCTCGGTGGGATGGGCCTCCGGCCCGTCTCCTCATCTGGCTCTACTTCTGGTTCTGAAACCAGGACCGAGTCCCTTGCCGCGCCACCCTCCCCAACAGGCTTGCCATGCTGTTTGTAGTCCTATAACCCACTCTGTTCGGAATTCGATCACCAAAAATCTCCCGAATTTCCCCTTGACAACAAACCCCGAACATGTACCCTTCCATCATCCAAACTCATCACGGAATATGGAGGTGCGGTATGGTCGCGACCAAGGAACTCGCCAAGCGGAACGGATCGCCCAAGGGGGCCCAGCAGGCAACGGATCACAGCGCCACCCGCGCCACACGCCACAGCGCTGACGCCGCAAGCAACCCCAGCGACGAACCGTCTTCACCCACCTCACGCCAAGGCGAGCGAAAGGACGACATGAGCGCCAAAAACGCCGCCGCCTCCCCCACCAACACCCCCACCAGCACCACCATGGTCGAACCCAAAGACACACCCATCGAAAACCCCAAGGACACGAAAGAGCGCCGCGCAGCCCTCGACCGCACCGTCGGCCAGATCGAAAAAGCCTACGGCAAGGGCTCGATCATGCGCCTCGATGAGAACGCCTCCGCCGCCGTCCCTGGCATCTCAACAGGCACCATCTCCCTCGACCTCGCACTCGGCGGCAAGGGCATCCCACAGGGCCGCGTCATCGAGGTCTTCGGCCCCGAATCCTCCGGCAAAACCACCCTCGCCCTCACCGTCCTCGCCAACGCACAGAAGAAAGGCGGCGTCGCCGCATTCATCGACGCAGAGCACGCCCTCGACCCCTCATGGGCACGCCGCCTCGGCGTCAATGTCGACGACCTGCTCGTCTCGCAGCCCGACACCGGCGAGCAGGCCCTCGAAATCTGCGAGCTCCTCGTCCGCTCCAACGCCGTCGAGGTCGTCGTCGTCGACTCCGTCGCCGCCCTCGTCCCCCGCGCCGAAATCGAAGGCGAGATGGGCGACTCCTTCGTCGGCCTCCAGGCACGCCTCATGTCGCAGGCGCTCCGCAAGCTCACCGGCGCCATCGCCAAGAGCCACTGCACCGTCATCTTCATCAACCAGATCCGCGAAAAAATCGGCGTCATGTTCGGCTCGCCCGAAACCACCACCGGCGGCCGCGCCCTCAAGTTCTACTCCTCCATCCGCATCGATGTCCGCCGCATCTCCGCCATCAAGGATGGCGAGAACAATGTCGGCAACCGCGTCCGCGCCCGCGTCGTCAAGAACAAGCTCGCCCCACCCTTCCGCGATGCCGAGTTCGACATCATGTTCGATGAGGGCATCTCCGCCACCGGCGACCTCGTCGACCTCGGCGTCGCCGAAGGCGTCGTCGACAAGGCCGGCGCCTGGTTCTCCTACGGAGACACCCGCCTCGGCCAGGGCCGCGAGAACGCCAAGCGATTCCTCAAAGAAAACCCCGATGTCTTCGACCAGATCCGAGTCGCCGTCCTCCGCGCCAAGGGCGCCCCGGGCTACACCACCCCAGCCCCCAACGCCCCCGCCAACGACAAGGACGCCGACAAAGCCGCCAAGCCCACCAAATCAGGCAAGTAATCCCCCCTCCCATCCACCAGCCCATCCCACCATCGGACCGACCGACCGACCAATCGCCCCGGTCGCTTGATCCGCACGCACCCGCGCGGCTATTCTCATCCCCTTGCCCACCCCGAGGCGGCCCCACAAGGCCCGCCCCGGACCACATGCGGATGTGGCGGAATTGGCAGACGCGCTAGGTTCAGGTCCTAGTGGGAGTAAAATCCCGTGGAGGTTCGACTCCTCTCATCCGCACTTGACCGATCGGTTCGAAGCGTCTTCAGATGGCACCGGTCTCAGGTGGCACCGGTCTCCGACCGGTGTCTTCTCTCTCTCTTCAGCTTCATCCCCGACTTCCCACCCACTAATTGCCGGCCCTACTTGCCGGCATAGTCAATGAACCGCGCCAGCTCCGACCGCAGCTGGTGCCGGTGCACCACCCGGTCGATCAGCCCCGACTTCAGCAGGAACTCCGACCGCTGGAACCCCGCCGGCAGCTCCTGCCGGATCGTCTGCTGGATCACCCGCGGCCCCGCGAACCCGATCAGCGCCCCCGGCTCCCCGATGATCAGGTCACCAAGCATCGCGAACGACGCCGTGACCCCGCCCGTCGTCGGATCCGTCAGCACCGAGATAAACAGCCCGCCCGCATCGTCGTGACGCGCCAGCGCCGCCGAGGTCTTGGCCATCTGCATCAGCGACAGCCCGGACTCCTGCATCCGCGCCCCGCCCGAGCACGACACGATCACCAGCGGAAGGTTCTCATCCGTCGCTGTCTCGATCGAGCGCGTCACACCCTCGCCCACCACCGAACCCATCGACCCCATCATGAAGGTCAGGTCCAGGCAGCACAGCATCGCCGGGCGACCCTTGATAAAGCACCGCCCCGCCTTGAACCCATCCGTCTCGCCCGTCTTCTTCTGCTCCGCGGCCAGCCGCTCCGGGTACGACTTCAGATCCGTGAAGCTCAGCGGATCCGTCGACCGCAGCCCAGTGAACATCGGCTCGAAGGTCCCATCGTCGACCAGCTGCCGCACCCGCTCGCCAGCGCCGATCCGGTAGTGGTGCTGGCACTGCGGGCACACCGACTGGTTCGCCTCCATCTGCTTGCGATAGATCATCGCCGAGCACGCCGGGCAGCGCATCCACAGCCCCTCCGGCACGCGGGTCTGCGCGGAAGGCTTCAGCTCGGTCCAGGCTCGTGGATTCACGCGGGCGCTCGTCATGGAAGGAGACATCGTACGGCGCTGCCCCCCGGCGTTCACGATTCCCCCCAATCGGGCACCGCACACGCCCCGGGCGGGCCGAGAGCACGATCCGTTCGGTTTCCGGTCGGGCATGGCGCCCGCGCGGCGATCAGGCGCTGGTGCCGGCCTTGGCGGTGCTGGCCAGCACGCTCCCGCGCATGGTGTCCGGATCGATGGCGATGCGCTGCACGCCCGGCACGCGATTGGCATGGGCCCACAGATCGTCGATCGACTCGCCATCGAGCCAGCGCGCGAGCATGGCCATCTGCAGCGGACGAAGCACCACGCCGACGGGTTTGCTCGCGGCCTTGTCGAGCACGCGGGCCAGCGCCTCCTGGAGGCGCTGCCGGACATCATCCGCGTGCTCGCCGTTGGGAGGTGTGACGCTGGTGGGATCCTCGACCCACCGTTCCCAGGCTCGCGCGTACCGGGCGGCGAGTTCATCCTCGTGGAGTCCGTGCCAGAGCCCGAAGTCCCACCCGATGAGCCCGTCAAGGGTTTTCACCTTGCCGCCGAAGCGGTCGGCGACGATGGCGGCGGTGGCCTGTGATGCCTCGTCGGGCCCGGTGAAGACCACCGCGAGGCGGTCGGGGACCATCGCGGTCGAGGCGTCAAGCGCGGCGATGATGTCCTCGCGTCCGCGATCGGTGAGCGGGAGGTCGGTGCGCCCCTGGACGCGCTGGGACTCATCCCAGCAGGTTCGTCCGGCGCGGACGACAAGGAGTTCGATGTCCGGCGTCGTGGCCGGATCGGTCTCCGATGGCATGCGCGGTTCTCCTGACCCCCGCCCCGGCCGCCGGAACAACCGGTGTGCCCTGCGGTCGCCCTCGCACGGATCGGGCTTTCGCCAGCGCGGGGGTCGCAACGAGTTTCCGGGGTCGGTTGGATCGGCCCCGGTGTTCCCGAGACGCTATCACCGGATCGGCCGGACTGCGCATCGAATCCGGTGATCGTGGGTGGGATGCGGATAGGTCCGGGAAAACCGGGCTACTTGCCCATCAATGCCCGAACGACGCCCGCTCGATCGGGTGGCGGGACGCCGAAGAAGGCGGATGCGGCGACGAGGACATCGCATCCGGCATCGCGGACCCGCCCGGCGTTGGCGGGGGCGATGCCGCCATCCATTTCGATGCGCTGGTGGTCGCGGAGCCGGGCCCGGAGTCGGCGGGTCTTCTCGAGCACGGGCTCGATGAACTTCTGGCCTGAGAAGCCGGGGTTGACGGACATGACGAGGGCGAGGTCGATGCGATCGAGGTAGGGGTCGAGCGTGTCGTCGGATGTGTCGGGGTTGATGGCGATGCCGGCGGTCATTCCGAGGGAGTGGATGCGGTCGATGAGTTGGTCCGGGTTGTAGCCCTCGGAGAGCGGTGCCAGGCCTGTGCCAGCGCGGGGGTTGAGGGCGGACTCGATGTGGAAGGTGATGTGGTGGGCGCCAGCGCGCGCGAAGGGTTCGAGGTACTGGGCGGGGTCGGTGACCATGAGGTGGACATCGAAGAAGGCGAGAGGTGTGTGCGCCGCGCCCGAGTTCAGCGCATCGCGGAGCGATGCGAGCAGGGCGGGGCCCATGGTGAGGTTGGGGACGAAGTGCCCATCCATGATGTCGATGTGGAGGAGGTCTGCGGCCGCGCCTTCGGGGGCGAGCGCGTGGGCGCAGTCGCGCGCGAGGTTGGCGAAGTCGGCCGAGAGGATGGATGGGGCGACGAGCGTGCGGCGCTGCGGGTTCGTGAAGAGGTTGTCTGGTGCTGGCATGGGGGGAGGGTAGGAGAAGAAGGCATCAGGCATCAGGCAGAAGAAGGCACCAGGCATCAGGCATCAGGCATCAGTGGGGGAGGGTGGTTGGGGGTGTGGTGTGTTGTTGGGTGAGTTTGGTGGGTTGGGGGTTTGGGGTTG
>JBQLZO010000023.1:0-26307 GCA_052168315.1 Phycisphaerales bacterium
CGGTCTGGTGGGGGGGTTGGGGGGGGTTGGGTGATCCTTTGGGGGGTGGGGTTTATTCCTGGCGTTGCAGGTCGGCTCTGAGGGCTTTGAGTTCGTTGTGGATGTCTCGGAGGAGCTGGGTGGTTTCGGGGGTGGAGGCTGGCGTGGGGGGTTGGTTGGGGTCGTGTGATGGGGTGTTGGGCTGGGTGGTGTGCGTGGGCTCGGTGGGGTCTTCGCCGTAGGCGAGCCGGTCGCGCTGGTCGAGGACGGTGTCTCGGAAGCCGCGGGCATCGCGCATGCCGACGAGCATGACGAGGGCGGTGGCGCCGGCGGACTGTCCGGCGGTCTCGATGGTGATGCCCTCGACGCCGAGGCGGCGCATGAGGAAGTTCTGGTGGATGCCGAGGTCGGTGATCTTGTCGAGCGGGATGGTCTGCTCGCGCTTGTTGAGCCAGCCGCGCTTGACCTTGACGGAGCGCTGGTGGAGTTCGCAGGAGAGGTGCTTGTACTCGATGGTCTTGGCGATGTAGATGATCGGGAGGATGATGATCAGCGCGGGGATGCCGACGATGGTGATGCCGATGATGAGGCCGAAGTACCAGAGCCAGTAGCGGGTGGCATCCTCGAACGATGCGGCGACGATGAGCGTGTTGGTGCGTGCCATGTGTGGGTTCCTTGCTTTGGTGGCGCCGGTTTCTGGTCGGTGGAAGTGAAGACACCGGTCGGAGACCGGTGCCACCGAAGGAGAGTTCAGTGGGATTGGTCTTCGACGCTTTTCATGATGGCGCGGAGGGCATCGAAGGCGTCCATGGGTGACATGCGGTCGAGCTGGAGTGATTTGATTTCTTCGATGGCGGGGTGGGGGACGAAGCGTGTGAAGAGGGTGAGCTGGGGGTCGTCGGCGGTGGGGTGGTCGCGGTGGCGTGATGGTGGGGTGGCTTTGGTGGCGGCGGCGGCCTGGGCGAGCTGGCCTTCGGAGACGCTCAGGGTTTTGAGGAGTTCGTCGGCGCGCTGGACGACGGGGCGTGGGAGGCCGGCGAGTCGTGCGACCTGGATGCCGTATGAGCGGCTGGCGGCGCCGGGGAGGATGCGGTGGAGGAAGACGATTTCCTCGCCCCACTCGCGGACCTGGACATGGAGGTTTCGGATGCGGCCGGGGAGGCGTTCGGCGAGGGTGGTGAGTTCGTGGTAGTGGGTTGCGAAGAGGGTTCGGGGCGCGGCGTTGGTGCGGTGTGGTGGGTCTGGAGTGTGGGGGTCGTCGGGTGGGTTGGTTTGGGATTGGGGGGGGGTGGCGAGTGTTTCGACGATGGCCCATGCGAGGGAGAGGCCATCGAGGGTGGAGGTGCCGCGTCCGATCTCGTCGAGGACGATGAGGGACTTCGATGTGGCGTGGTGGAGGATGTTGGCGGTCTCGATCATCTCGACCATGAAGGTGGATTGGCCGGCGTGGAGGGCATCGTCGGCGCCGATGCGCGTGAAGATGCGGTCGGTGAGGCCGATGGTGGCGTGCGCGGCGGGGACGAACGAGCCGGCGTGGGCGAGGAGCGTGATGAGCGCGACCTGGCGGATGAAGGTGGACTTGCCGGACATGTTGGGGCCGGTGATGAGCGCGAGGTTGGCGGTGCTGTCGTGGTTGTGGTCGTTGTGGTGCGCGTGGGATCGGGGTGTGCCGTTGTTGTTGTTGTCGTTGGTGGTGGTGGTGGTGGCGGGGTCGTCGTGGATGCCGAGGGTGACATCGTTGGCGACGAAGCGGTCGGCGAGCAGTTCTTCGAGGACGGGGTGGCGGCCCTCGGTGATGCGGAGGATGGGCTGTTCGACGATGTCGGGGCGTGTCCATCCCATGCGGACCGCGCGTCGAGCGAAGCAGGCCAGCGCATCGGTCTCGGCGACGATGGCGGCGAAGCGGAGCGCCTGGTCGGTGGCGGCGGCCGCGGCGCGGCAGAGTTCGGTGAAGATCTGCTGTTCGCGGGCGATCGCGCGGTCGGTGGCGGAGAGGACCTTGTCCTCGAAGGTCTTGAGTTCTGGGGTGATGTAGCGCTCGGCGTTCTTGAGGGTTTGTTTGCGTGTGAAGATGGATGGGGCGCGGCGGGCCTGGGCGGCGGGGAGTTCGATGTAGTAGCCGAAGACCTTGGTGTATCCGACCTTGAGGCTCGGGAGGTCGTGTTCCTTGATGAGCTGGGTCTGGTATCCGGCGAGCCATGACTGGGAGTCGCGTTCGAGAGTGCGGGCCTCGTCGAGTTCCGGGTCGATGCCGGTGCGGATGAGTCCGCCCTCGCGGAGGTGCGCGGGCGGGTCGTCGATGCAGGTGCGCGCGATGGTTTCGGCGAGCGGCTGGAGGGACTCGCGGAGGGATTCGAGGGCGCGGGCGTGCTGTGCGAGGGCGGGGGTTCCGGTGAGGAGTTCGGCGAGGGCGGCGACGCGTGCGACGGACTTTCCGATGGCGACGAGGTCGCGCGGGGCGGCGCGGCCGAGCGCGACGCGTGCGATCATGCGGGGGACATCCTGGATGTCCGAGAGGGTTTCGTGGAGCTGCGCGGCGAGCTTGGTGTCGGAGTGGAGTGCGGCGACGGCGGCCTGGCGAGATTCGATGGCGTCCCGGTCGGCGAGCGGGCGCGTGAGCCAGTCGCGGAGGAGGCGTCGGCCCATGGGCGTGGCGGGGGCATCGCCGCGGGCCGAGAAGATGGAGAGGAGGGAGCCTTCGGCGGATTGTGAGCGGACGGTGCGTTCGATCTCGAGGGCGCGGAGGCTGACGGCGTCGATGATGAGGTGGGTGGAGTGCTCATCGCGGCGCGGGGGCCTGAGGTGTGCGAGGGAACGCTCGGCGAGGCGGCGGAGGTCTTCGGAGGATTCGGCGTGCGCGCCGAGTGCGGAGATGTCCTCGGGGCTCATGGCCTGAGTTTCGCGGAGGTATCGGATGAGGACGCCGATGGCGATGATGGCGGGGTCGTCGCGGTCGAATCCGAAGCCTTCGGGGCCGGCGACCTTGAAGTGTTCGCGGAGGATGTCGAGCGATTCGTCGCGGCGGAAGTGCCATGCGGGTCGTGGTGTGGGGGAGATGGCCAGGGCCTGGGCGATGTGGCGGGCCCTGGGCGGGGCATCGTCATCGGCGGTGGCGCAGACGAGCAGCTCGCGGACGCTGCGGCGTGCGAGCCAGTCGAGGGCGCCGGAGCTTGGCGGGGCGGGGACGATGGCGACTTCGAACTCGCCGGTGGAGAGTTCGACCGCGCCGACGGCCGCGCGGGGGTTGGGGGCATCCTCCGGATCGATGAAGGCGATGGCGGCGAGGTGGTTGGGGGCCTCGGGGTCGAGGAGGCTCTCATCGATGAGTGTGCCGGGGGTGAGCACGCGGGTGACGGCGCGGGCGACGACGCCCTTGGCCTCCTTGGGATCCTGGACCTGCTCGCAGATGGCGACGCGGAAGCCGTGCTGGATCATCTTGCGGAGGTAGCCATCGACGGAGTGGTAGGGCACGCCGGCCATGGGCACGCCTTCGGTGCGCTGGGTGAGTGTGATGCCCAGGGCCTTGTGCGCGGTGATGGCATCGTCGTGGAAGAGCTCGTAGAAATCGCCCATTCTGAAGAAGAGGATGCAGTCGGGGTACCGCTCTTTGAACTGGCGGTACTGGCGCATCGCGGGTGTGTCTTTGCCTGCGGGCATGGGGCGCAGAGGGTACCTGATGGCGGTGCGGATCGTGGTTGTGGTGGGGGTTGTGGTTGGGGGGGCGTGGTGAGTGTGGGGTGTTGGGCTCAGGCTGTGATTGCCCGATAAGCGCGGGGGTGCGGGGGCGGGCTGGCGTGTTGGATGGGTGTGCTGCGGAAGGGGCGTGGTGGGGGATGGGAAAGTCGGCGCGCGTGGAGTGGGCGGGTGGATCGGGGTGCGATCGCGTGGCAGGGTGTGCGATGTTGAGTGGGAAGGGGGGTGTCCGCGTGCCGGGATTTCCCGGAGCGCGGGCCTTCCGGGCGGGTGGTGTGGATCGGAATTCGGTCTGGTTTCAGGACCGGAGGTAGGGGCGGATGAGGAGACGGGGCGGAGGCCCATCCCACCGAGGTTGGGAGGGTTGGGAAACGAGGGTGTTAGAGGAGGAGGGCGCGCGGGCTGAACATGGCGCGCATGGCGATGGCGGCCTTGCGCCAGGTGGGGATGGAGACGGGTGTGCGCTGCGCGGCGGCGGCGGGGTTTTCCGCGATGCGTTCGAGGAGCGAGCGGTAGATGCGGGTCATGGTCCAGAGGGTGGGGACGCAGTCGGCGCTGATCATGGCGCTGAGCCCGCGTGAGCGTTCGTAGGCGCTGCGTGCGAATTCGATGTAGTCGCGGAGCATGGCCAGGGCCTTGTCTGGCGGGTCGAAGTTGCGGAGCTGTTCGGGCGAGATGTCGAAGCGGTGGAAGTCTTCCTCGGCGAGGTAGATGCGGTAGTCGTCGTAGTCGGCGGCGAAGTCGCGGAGGATGTTGGTGAGCTGGAATGCGAGGCCGCGGGCGGTGGCGAGCTGGCGGGCGTGTTCGAGGGACTGGCCGGGGCGGAGGCCCCAGATGGTGATGCAGATGCGTCCGACGGTGGAGGCGACGGCGTCGCAGTAGGCGATGAGTTCCTCGCGGGTTTCGAAGACTGGCATGGGGGTGGTGGCGGGTTTGCCGGAGAAGACGGCGCTGTCTGTTTCGAGGTCGTTTTCGAGGCCGTCGAGCATGGCGATGACATCGGCGCGGTCGACGGGGTGGTTGGCCAGGACATGTGCGATGGCGCGCCAGACCTCGGGCTCGATGGACTGGAGTTCGGTGACTCGGGTGATGGCGTTGACGACGGTGGGCGCGGCGTCGGGGGCTGCGGCCCGGGCGTCGAGGATGGCCTCGGTGGCGGCGCGGAAGGCGTCGAGTCGTGCCTGGCGGGTGGTGATGGGGGCGGTGGGGTCATCGACGAGGTCGTCGGCGGAGCGCATCCATGAGTAGACAGCGTAGAGGGCGTCGCGGCGGGGCTGGGGGGTGAGGCGGAGGCCGAAGTAGAAGTTGCGTGCTTCGCGGCGGACGATGTCGGCGCAGCGCTTGTAGGCGGCTTCGATGGAGGGAGTGGAGGGTGCGGCGTCGGTGTGGGCGTGGGTCGTGCGCGGGTGGTCGGGTGCGGCGTCGCTTGTTGGTGTGCGCTGTGGCGCGTTGTGGTGGGCTCGGGAGGTGGGCTGATCGCGATGCAATCGAGCGGCCTCCGTGGGGGCGGTGGCGGGGGCGTGGGCATGTGGCGGGAGCGTCCGCGTGGTCATGACCCCTCGCGCATCGGCCGGGCGTGGGGGGGCCCGGCGGCGTTCCGGTGTGGACTGTTCGAGGGGCGACCCACCGCCGCGCCTTCGTGAAGCTTGCTTTACATGTACCGCGCCAGCAGGGCCTTGGCAATGAGGAATGTCCGGGGGATGTTGCCCAGGGAGGGTCGTCGCCAGAGGGTGGTGCATCCTGAGCGTTCCACGGCGTTGAGGGTTGCCTGTCCACCGGCGATGAACAGGGCGATCACAGGGGCGATGGAGGGGTCGAGGGCTTTGGGTAAACCCCTGCCGCGTTGGTAGAGATCGCGGGTTCTGTGGACGAGGGGTCGGAGGGCCTTGATGTAGCGGATGCGTGCGTCGGGGTCGTTGGGCGTGTCGGCCCAGGCGCGGAGGTCGTCGGGGGTGATGCCGGTGTCTTGAGAGGGGAGGTAGACGCGGTCGCGTTCGAGCAGGTCGCGGCGGACATCCTGCCAAAAGTTTGTGAGCTGGAGGGCGGTGCAGATAGCATCGGACTGTTCGGCGATGGCTGCGTTGCGGGGGTCGCACGGGTCGTGGGCGGCGAGGGCGAGGACGATGCGGCCGACGGGGTTGGCGGATTTGTTTGAGTAGTCGATGAGCTGGTCCCAGGTGTGGTAGTGGCGGAGGCGCTGGTCCTGTTCGAAGGCATCGATGAGGTGGTGGAAGGGGATGGGGTCGAGGTGGTGGTCGCTGATGGTGTGGGCGAGGGCGCGCATGACGGGGTGGGTGGGCGCGGGGGTGTTGTGAGGGTCGTGCGCGTGGTCGATGGCGGTGGTGAGGTGTGCGCGCCAGAGGGTCAGGAGTTCGAGCGAGCGTTGGCGGGCGTCGTCGGTGTGGCCGGTTTCGTCGGCGAGGTCGTCTGACCAGCGGCAGAAGGCGTAGACGGCGGCGAAGTCGTCGCGGAGTCGCGCGGGGACGAAGCGGGTGAGGACATGGAAGTTCTCGCGGTGGGCGCGGGCGAGTGTGTGGCAGTAGGCGCGGGCGTGTTCGAGGGTGGGCGGTGGGTTGTTGTCGGCGGGCGTGTCGGGCGTGTCGGGCGCGTGGGGGGTGTGGGGGGCGAGGAGGTGGAGGTCGCGGATGGCCTGGGAGCGGGGCGTTGGGGCGGCGGGTTGGTCGGATGGCGGTGTGGGGGCGGTCATGCGTGCGGCGATGGTGGCGTGGGATGGTGAAGGGGGCAATCCGCTGGGGGGGTGCGAAGGGGATGTGGGCGGGGGTGCGGCGCTATGGTTGGGCGATTGGGGCGGGGATTCGGAACGGATGTGCTGGATGCGGATCGTGCTTGCCAATCCTCGGGGTTTCTGCGCCGGCGTGCGGATGGCGATCGATGTGGTCGATGAGCTGCTGGGGCTGTGCCCGGACGAGCCGATCCATGTGTACCACGAGATCGTGCACAACCGGCATGTGGTGGGTCGGTTCCGTGATCGCGGGGTGGTGTTCGTGGAGCGGGTGGAGGATGCGCCGGATGGGTGCCTGCTGGTGTTCAGCGCTCACGGCGTGTCGCCGGCGGTGCGTGCGGCGGCGGCGGCGCGTGGGATCCGGGCGATCGACGCGACCTGCCCGCTGGTGACGAAGGTGCACATGGAGGCGATCCGGTACGCGCGGCAGGGGTACGAGATCCTGCTGGTGGGTCACGCGAATCACCAGGAGGTGATCGGGACGCGGGGCGAGGCGCCGGCGTCGATCCGGGTGGTGGAGACGCCGGAGGATGCGCGGTCGATCGTGGTGCGGGATCCGGAGCGTGTGGCGTACCTGACGCAGACGACGCTGAGCATGGACGATGCGGAGGCGATCATCTCGGTGCTGCGGGAGCGGTTCCCGAGCATCAAGGAGCCGCCGGGCGGGGACATCTGCTACGCGACGACGAACCGGCAGCGGGCGGTGCGTGCGATCGCGCCGACGGTGGATCGGTGCCTGGTGATCGGTTCGACGAATTCTTCGAACTCTGTGCGGCTGACGGAGATCGCCGAGTCATCCGGGTGCTCGGCGCGGCTGATCGATGATGTTTCGGAGATCGATGAGGGCTGGCTGGGGGGTGCGGAGACGGTGCTGGTGACGGCGGGGGCCTCGGCGCCGGAGGACCTGGTGGCGGGGCTTTGCAGGGCGCTGGTGGAGCGGTTCGGGGCGACGATCGAGATCCGGGAGGTCTTCGAGGAGGATGTGGAGTTCAATCTGCCGGCGGGGCTGCGCTCGATGATGCGCGAGCGGGGGATGGAGACGGCGGGTCGGAAGGTGCGGGTTTCTGCGCCGGTGGTGACGGAGGCGTTGTACGGGGCGGTGCCGCTGACGGTGTCGGCGGGTGGTGGGGGGTGATGGCGGGGCGGGCGCGGGGGTGTGGGCGAGCGGGCGGGGGTTGGGTACCTACGCTCAGTGCGTGAGCGAGCGGCGGGCGCACATCTTTGATTTTGATCCGGCGGCGCTGGGGGCATGGTGCGCTGCGCGGGGGATGCCGGCGTTCCGCGGGAAGCAGATCCTGGAGTGGGTGTACCAGCGCGGGGTGGCGGATCCGGGGTTGATGTCGAACCTGTCGAAGCGCGACCGGGCGGTGCTGCGCGAGGAGATGGACTGGCTGGATGGGCGGGTGATCGCGCACCAGTTGGCATCGGACGAGACGCAGAAGCTGCTGGTGCAGTGGAGCGGGCGTGGGGGGAAGGGCGGGGCGCCTGAGGTGAGCGGCGGGGTGGAGGGTGGCGGCGCGGGGGGTGGGTGTGATGCGCTGCTGGGGACGCTGCTGGCGGAGGGTGGTGGTGGTGCGGGTGGTGGTGGCGGCGGGAGTGGGGGTGGGGGTGGTCGGGTGGTGGGGTTTGACTATGAGAGAGGCGATCCGTCGCGGCAGACGGAGTGCGTGATGATCCCGGGCGAGTCGAAGGAATCGGGGCGTGCGCGGCGGACGGCGTGCATCTCATCGCAGATCGGGTGTCCGGTGGGGTGCCGGTTCTGCGCTTCGGGGCTGGGGGGGCTTGATGGGAACCTGACGACGGGGCGGATCGTGGAGCAGGTGTGGCGTCTGGATGCTCTGCTGCGGGAGGGTGCGCGGCGGGCGGGCGATATGCGCGGCGCGGGTGAGCGCCGGATCACGCACATCGTGTTCATGGGGATGGGCGAGCCGCTGGCGAACTTCAGGAATGTGGTCAACGCGGTTCGGACGCTGGCAGCGCCGTGGGGGATGGGGATCTCGGCGCGCAGGATCACGGTGTCGACGGTGGGGATGCACGCGGCGATCGAGAAGCTGGCGGAGGAGCTGGAGCTTCCGGTGACGCTGGCGTTGTCGCTGCACGCGCCGAACGATGCGATCCGTCGTTCGCTGATCCCGTGGGCGGAGTACACGAGCATCGACCAGTTGTTCGGGGCGTGCGATGCGTGGTTCCGGAAGACGGGGCGCGAGATCACGCTGGAGTACACGCTGCTGCGCGGGGTGAACGATCGGGTCGAGCATGCGGAGGAGCTGTCGCGTGTGGCGAAGCGGCTGCGGGCGAATGTGAACCTGATCCGTTGGAACGAGGTGGGCGGGCTGGCGTTCGAGCGGCCGACGGATGAGTCGGTGCGGCGGTTCCAGCGGGTGCTGCGTGAGCGCGGGGTGAACGCGCATATTCGCGCGAGCCGTGGACGGGACATCGCGGCCGCGTGCGGGCAGCTGCGGCATGAGGGTGTGGGGCGGGCGGGCGGCGGGGCGCGATCGACGGGGCTGACGGTGGAGGGGCGGGCTTCGGGGTGAGGTGGGCCGCAGGCGTGGGGGCTCTCAGCGTTGCCTCGGGCGTGGGTGGAGGTAGGGGAGGAGTTCTTCGGGGAGTTTCTTGAGTCCGCGGCGCTGGGCCTTGGCGACGGCGTAGTGGAGCGAGTCGTGCATGCGCTGGCGGACGCGGTCGGTGATGGTGATGCCGTGGGCTTCCATGGCGCTGAGCGACCATGCCCACGCGTGGTATTCCTCGAGGCATCGCGGCCTGAAGGCGCCGATGCCGAGCGCGTGGTGGCCGATCTCGTGCAGGAAGACGGCCGCGGACATGGGGCCCTTTGGGCGGGGCGCTTCGATGAGTCGTGAGACGGTGCCATCGCGGTAGGTGACGGTCCATGCACACCCGGACATGGAGGTGCGCCACTTTCGGACGCGGACGGCGTGGGTTGTGAGCATGGTGCGGGTGAGCTGCTCGTAGCGGTCGGACATGGACGCGGTGGCGGCGCCGGGCCTGCGGGCTGGTTTGGTTGGTGCGCGGCGCGGGGGGGCGGGTGGATCGGGGGTGGGTGGTGGCGGGGCGGGGCGTGCGCGCCGCGTGGGGATGAGCGCTGCGACGAGGTCCCAGAGTGTGCGGGGTTCGTGGGTGTGGTCGCGCGCGGCTGTGGCGGCGGCGGGGCGGGCGGCGCGGGTGCGGCGTGGGGGTTCAGCGGGCCGCATGGAGTTGTTCTCCGGCGGTGGGCCTGGCGCCGTTGGCGAACTGGGCCCAGGTTTGCGGTGTTCGTCCGGCGGGCTGGAGTTCGAGGATGCGAATGGATGAGCCATTGGCGCAGGCGATGGCGCCGGCGTGGGGGTCGATGATGGCACCGGGCGGGTGGGGCGCGGCGTCGGCGCCTGGTTGCTCGGGAGCGGCGCGGAGGAGTTTCAGTCGGGTGTCGCGGAATGTGGCGGCGACGCCGGGCCAGGGGGAGAGGGCGTTGATGTGTCGGCGGACCTGATCGGCGGGGCGGTCGAAGTCGATGATGGCATCGTCGCGGGAGAGTTTGGGGGCGAGGGTGATGAGCGATTCGTCCTGGGGGGTGGCGGTGACAGCGCTGCGGGCGTGTTGCTCGAGCACGGAGAGGACGAGGGGTGGGCCGTCGCTGGCGAGGGCGTCGTGGAGGTCGCCGGTGGTGGTGGTGGGTGTGATGTCGCGGTGTGAGGCGGCGAGGATGTCGCCGGCGTCCATCGTGCGGGCGATGGTGATGATGGAGTTTCCGGTGGCGGTGTCGCCGGCGAGGATGGCGTGGTGGATGGGGGCAGCGCCGCGCCAGCGGGGGAGGCGCGAGGCGTGGAGGTTGAAGACGAAGCGGTCGGCGAGGAGGGGTGTGGAGAGGTACTGGCCGAAGGCGACGACGACCCACGCATCGGCGGGGATGGCGCGGAGGGGTTCGCGGTGGGCTGGTTCGTTGATGTTGTCGGGCTTGAAGAGGGGGGTGTCGGGGGCGTGTTCGTGTGCCCACTGGGCGATGGGGGTGGGGGTGTGGCGCTTGTTGCGTCCGGCGGGGCGGTCGGGCTGCGTGGCGATGGCGACGAGGTGGTGGTGTTGCTGGAGCGCCTTGATGGTGGGGAGGCCGAACGCTCCGGATCCGAGGAAGGCGATCCTCACGGGTTGGCTCCGTCGGTTGAGGCGGCTTCGAGTTCTCGGATGCGGGCGCGGTTCCGGAGGCGGTCGGGCTGTGCCATTTTGTCGAGGATGAGAATGCCGTCGAGGTGGTCGTGCTCGTGTTGGATGCATCGTGCGAGCATGCCCGCGGCGGTGAGCGTGAAGGGGTTGCCCTGGCGGTCGAGGGCGTTGAGGGTGACGATGGATGGTCGGCGGACTGCGCCCCAGACCTTGGGGAGCGAGAGGCAGCCCTCATCGTGGGGGACGAGGTCGCGCGAGTATCCGGAGAGGGTGGGGTTGATGCAGACGATGGGGCCTTCGGTGTGGGTGGGCGGGGCGGGGTGATCCGGGTCGGGGTGTGGGCCGATGTTGGTGGTTTCCTTGGTCGGGGCGTCGTCGGCATCGTCCTCGGGCGGGGGGACATCGATGACGAAGAGGCGCCAATCGAGGGCGACCTGTGGGGCGGCGAGTCCGATGCCGTTGGCGCGGTGCATGAGTTCGATCATGCGGTCGGCGACTGCCCTGACCTCATCGTCGACGCGGGGGATGGGGCGGGCCTTTTTCCGGAGCACGGGCGCCGGATGGAAGACGATGCGCAGGGTGTCGGGATCGATGGGCATCGCAGCGAGTGTAGGGGATGGATGTCGCGCTTCGCCGGGTGGTTCCCGTGTGGGATGGGTGTGGGATGGGGGTGATCGCGGGCGGGGTGTGGGGAGTGCGGGCGGTGGTTGGTGCTCTGGAATGGGGGAGTTCGGAGCGGTCGTGCAGGGGTGAGGCGCGGGCCGTAGGATGGGTGTTTGGGAACCGGTCGCCCGCGCGGTGCGGAGATCGGGCGGCGTGGGGAGGCGATGGACCTTGGATGCAGGTGGCTCACCCCGTGGCATTTTTCGGCAAGAACAAGAAGGGCGAGGGAGGCGATGGCGGCGGGGGCCAGGGCCCGGGCGGCGAGGGCGCTTCGGATGCGATGTATTCATCGGACCCGGTGAAGGCGAGCCGGTTCTTCGAGCGTGCTTCGGCGGTGCACGATTCGACGCAGTACGGGTACGCGATGGTGCTGTGGTGCCAGGGCCTGTTGTGGGATCCGACCTCGATGGATGCGCTGGAGCGGTTCACGAAGTCGGCGGCGGGTTTTGTTGAGCAGAACCCGAAGGCGAAGGGTCCGACGAAGGAGATGAAGCTTCCGGACAACATCGCGAAGGGGACGCACAAGCAGTTTGTTGATGCGGTGATGGAGTGGGGTGCTCGGGCGTTTGACTTTCAGGCGGGGACGAAGGCCGTGGAGCTTGCGGCGAAGATGGGGCTGAGCGAGCAGGTTCACTGGATCGGATCCCGGGCGCTGGCGCAGGCGTTGAGCGACAAGCGTGCGAAGAAGGCGCACTTCCAGCAGCTGATGGCGACTTTCAAGTCGGCGGGGATCTTCGATCTGGCGGTTCGTTCGGGCGAGGCGGCGATGCGGATGGACCCGTCGGATGGGAAGCTGGAGTCCGAGGTCCGGAACATGTCGGCGATGCAGACGATGTCGACGGGCGGGTACGACCAGACGGGTCAGGCGGGCGGTTTCCGTTCGAATGTGCGTGACATCGCGGGGCAGCGGGCGCGGATCGAGGAGGAGTCGATCGTCAAGTCGGAGGGGACGCTGGATTCGTCGATTGCGCGGGCGGCGCTGGAGTACGAGGCATCGCCGAGCGATCCGGGTTCGATCACGAAGTACTCGCGGTTGTTGCTTGAGCGGGGGAAGCCGGAGGATGAGAAGCGTGCGTTCGAGGTTCTGATCGCGGGGTTCAAGGCGACGGGGGCGTACAAGTTCCGCCAGCAGGCGGGGGAGATCCGGCTGCGGGCGATGCGGCGGAAAGTGCTGGCGATGAAGGGTGAGCTTGGCGAGTCGCCGAGCGAGGAGCAGGTGGCGCGGTACCAGCAGGCCGAGCGGGCGATGCTTGAGGAGGAGATCAAGGAGTATCGCGAGCGGGTGGAGAACTACCCGACGGATCTGAATCTGAAGTATCAGTTGGGTCGGCGGCTGTACACGGCGGGGGATTACGAGGGCGCGATCGCGCAGTTCCAGTCGGCGCAGCAGTCGCCGGGGATCGCTTCGCAGGTGCTGTACTACCTCGGATTGTCGTTCGTGAAAATGGGTTGGATCACGGAGGCGATCGAGACCTTCCGGCGGGCGATCGAGCTGCATCAGTCGGACAAGGATGATCTTGCGCTGCAGTTGCAGTACGGGCTGATGGATGCGCTGCAGCAGCGTGCGGAGGGCGAGCGGGATGTGCCTTCGGCGGAGGAGGCGTTCCGGCTCGCTTCGAGCATCGCGATCCAGCAGATCAACTACATGGACATCCGCGAGCGGCGGACGGGGCTGCAGGAGCTGGTCAAGCGTTTGAAGGCGGGGTGATGGTGTTGGTGGGGGAGGGCGCGCGGGGTGGTTTGGTGCGGGGCTGATCTGGAGCGGATGCCATGGAGATCGTCGCGGTGATTCCGGCGCGTTTCGGCGCGCAGCGCTTTCCGGGCAAGCCGCTGGCGCGGGAGACCGGGCGGTACCTGGTCGAGCATGTGTGGGAGGGGGCGCGTTCGGCGCGGCTTCCCGGGCGGGTGGTGGTGGCGACGGATGATCGGCGGATCCTGGAGGCGGTGGAGGGGTTCGGGGGCGAGGCGCTGATGACGAGCGCGGACCATCCGAACGGGACAGCGCGGATCAACGAGGTGGGGGATCTGCTGGGGTTGGGTGATGATGCGATCCTGGTGAATGTGCAGGGCGATGAGCCGGAGATGGAGGGGGCGACGGTGGACGCGGCGATCGCGGCGCTGCGGGACCGGGCGGAGGTGTCGATGTCGACGGTGGCGAGCCCGTTCGCGGATGGGGAGCGGGTGGAGGATCCGAACATCGTGAAGGTGGTGCTGCGGGGCGATGGGTGCGCGATGTACTTCAGCCGTGCGCCGATTCCGTATCCGCGTGATGGGCAGCGCCCGGCGGGGGCGGAGGCGCTGAAGCACATCGGGCTGTACGCGTACCGACGGGGGTTCCTGCGGGACTACGCGGGGTGGGGGGTGTCGGCGCTGGAGCGTTGCGAATCGCTGGAGCAGCTGCGTGTGCTGGACCGGGGGCACGCGATCGCGGTGGCGATCGCGGAGTCGCGTTCGCAGGGGATCGACACGCCGGAGCAGTACGCGGCGTTTGTTTCGCGTTGGCGGGCGCGCGGGGCGGGGTGAGCGCGGGGTTTCGTGGTGATTCAGGATGCGCGGGGGGCGTTGGCGTAGCGGAGGCGGCGGACGCCGAAGTAGACGAGGGTCTCGAAGACGAGCATGCCGATGAGGAATCCGGCGATGAGGATGGTGAGGTAGGAGAGTTCGAGGTACTGGGTGGTGCTCGCGGCGCGGGCGGCGGGGGAGGGGGTTGATCCCGCGATGCCGGCGAGTTGGTGGACGGTCCATCGCCAGGCACGGGCGATGGGTTCGACGATGGGGGTGCGGTCGGCGAGGATCCATGTGGCGCTGACGAGGGCGCCGGCGATGACCCAACCGATGCTTGCGTGGGCGCAGACGGTGGAGGCGACGGCGCGGTTGATGCGCCAGCGGTTGCGTGCGCCGAAGAAGCGGATGCCGCGTGCTTCGATCCAGGTGAGCGCGAGGAGGGCGGCGGTGATGCCGGCCCACATGAGGGCCCAGTCGGCGGCGGCGTGGGGTGTGATGCCCCGGAGGTGGCGGCCGAAGTCGATGCCGTGGGTGAGGATGGCCGCGAGGGTGGGGAGCGCGCCGGCGATGAGGGTGTTGGTGAGTGTGAGCGAGCGGGAGGGGCGGGCTTCGATGCGCGGCTCATCCCAGACGCCCAGCGGGTGGCGGAGGGTGGCGATGGCGGTGGCGGCCCATGCGGCGGGCGAGGGGGATCGCTGCCATGGCGAGCCCGGTCGGCGCTGGGGGAGGGATTGGGCGACGGGTCGCCCGCACTCGGCGCAGGGGGCCTGCGGGGCGAGGCCTTGGAGGTCGTATCCGCAGGATTCGCAGAGGAGGCGTGTGTCCTGCTCGATGGCGGGCATGGTGGATGAGGGTAGAGGGCGGGTGTGGGGGGCGGTGGTGTTGGATGGGTTGGTGTGGTGATGGGGCTTTCCCGGGAGGCTAGCGAGCACTATCTTTGGAGTGCCCGGCTTTGGAGTGCCCGGCGGCTGTGCGAGGCCTGCGGGCGGAGGTGATTGATCGTGGTTCGGATCGAGCGCATCACCCGGAGCAGCCCGCTGTACGCGCAGGAGGTCGAGCTGCGTGAGCGGATCCTGCTCGAGCCGATCGGTCTGGACATGGCGGGCCTGGAGCGGATGTTTCCGGGTTTCGAGGAGCGCTTCGAGCATTTCGTTGCGGTTTTCGACCATCCGACGGGTTCGCGCGTGATCGGTTGCGTGGTGCTGCTGGCGCACTACCCGGAGGAGGGTGTGGGGAAGCTGATGCAGATGGCGGTGGATCCGCAGCGTCAGCGCGAGGGGATCGGGCGTCGGCTGGTGACGGCGCTGGAGGTCCGGGGTTTCGGGGAGCTTGGGCTGCACACGGTGTATTGCCACGCTCGGGAGGATGCGGCGCGTTTCTACGCCCGGCTGGGGTGGTTCGTGGAGGGCGAGGCGTTCGAGGAGGCGGGGATCCCGCACTTCAAGATGGTGCTGAAGGATGAGCCTCGGGAGTGATGGGGCGGCGCGCGAGCGCGGCGGGGGTGTGAGGCGTGTGTACGGGTTGGGTGGTTGCGGGTGGCTTTGCGGGGCGGCGCGGTCAATAGTTGTGTGGACGGCGTGAGCGGCGATGCGGGGCGGGGGTGCGATGGAGTTGCTCGCGTTCGTTGATGAGGGCCAGCGCGGGATGTGCGAACGGATGCCGGACACGAGGATGACCTTCGCGCGGTGCGGGCTGCGGTGCACGCGGCAGCGCGTGGAGGTGTACGAGCGTCTGCGTGAGACGCGGAGCCATCCGACGGCCGAGGAGATCCATCGTGAGATCTGCGGTTGCGACTGCGGGTGCCAGACCTCGCTGGCGACGGTGTACAACGCGCTGGATGCGTTGACGCGGGCGGGGCTGATCCGCCGGATCCAGACGAGCGGTGGGGCGCGGTACGACGCGAATGTGGATGACCATCTGCACCTGACGATGCCGGATGGTCGTGTGGTGGATGTGCCCGAGGATGTTTCGAGCGAGCTGCTTGCGATGCTGCCGAGCGATGCGCTGGAGCGGCTGTCGGATCGGCTCGGCGTGGCGATCGATCACATCGCGATCCAGGTGGTCGCGGCACCCGATGGGGCGCGGAGCGCTGGGGTGCGGGTGTGATGATCGAGCGATGCGGTGGGATCGGTCGGTTTGTGTGGCGCGTTGGCGTCGCGGCGCTGGTCGTCGGTGTTGTTGCGGGGTGCTCGGACAAGAGCGGGGATGCGTCGGGGTCTGGGGAAGTTGTTGCGTCCGGCGATCGGGTGGTGGAGTACACGGTGCGTGGCGTGCTGACGCGGCTTCCGAGCGCTGCGGAGCCGGACATGCTGTACGCGCGGCACGAGGCGATCCCGGAGTATCGGAAGATCGACGGGTCGTACGGGATGGATGTGATGACGATGCCGTTCCCGCTGCCGGAGGGTGGGCTGTCGCTGGAGGGGTTGTCGGTGGGCGATCCGGTGCGGCTGGTGTTCGCGGTGACCTACGGGGCGGAGTTTGATTCGCTGCGGGGGTATGTGCTGGAGTCGATCGAGCGGCTGCCGGCTGAGACGGTGCTGGACTTCACGCACCTGGAGGCGCTGCCGGGGTTCGATCGCGCGACGGGTCGGATCGCGCCCGATGGCGGGGATGGGAGCGGGGATGGGGATGGCGGCGCGCCGGAGTGACGGGGGTTGGGGTCAGGCGGACTTGTTGAGGCTGTGGAGCATGGTGCAGGCGTCGAGGGGCGCGGCCCTGGCGATGTCGTTGAGGACCTTGCGGGCTTCGGGGGTGACTTCGTCGAAGGCGACGCCGATGGTCCATGAGAAGAGGCCGGAGCGGTGCTGCCAGCACACATGTGCCTGGATCTGGCAGTTTCCGATGCCCGAGATGATGTTGAGTGTGAAGGGCTCGTTGGTTTCGCCCTTGAACTTTGAGCGGCGGAGGAGGCGTGCGCCGCCGGCGGAGAGGTCGATGATCTGGCCGTGGGAGGAGTTGATGGCGAGGCACTTGACGCGTCCTGCGCCGCGTGCGTTCTTGGATTCCTCGCGGGTTCCCTCGATGAAGTAGTTCGCGTTTCGGACCGAGCGCATGGTGGCACCTCTTCTGGTGGCATCCCGGGTTCTGAATCCGGGCGCGGCGATGCTGTTGCATCGGATGGGGCGGGGGGCGCGATCGGTCATGGGGTTCGGGTGGGCGGGCGGAGGCGGGCGTTGGCGCGCATCGATGGGCGCGACCGGCGCGACCGGCGCGATCGGTGGGTCCGAGAGCGCGGGGGCGGGAATGGCGTATGGGTGGTCAGCCGGTGGCGAGGGCGGCGGCGGGCCAGAGGAGGGCGAAGATGAGGCCTGTGATGACGCTCTGGACGATGGCGTCGATGGTCTCGCTGATCCATGCGGAGGCTTTCTTGGCGAAGAAGACGCCGCCGGGGATGGTGCCGAGGGCGTAGGCCATGAAGGCGGCGGTTGTGGCGATCTGGAAGACGGGGAGGAAGCCGGCGCCGGGCGCTCGGGCTTCTCCGGTGATGTAGGCGACGAGGATGCTGACGAGGAAGTAGAAGGCGGCGGTGATGGAGAGGTTCCTGGCGAAGACGGGCGGGCCCGGCTGGATGCGGATGGATCCCCACGGGCCGCTCTTGAATCGCTTCTGGAACTCCTCGGACTTGTAGTCCTTGGGATCGGAGCACATGGGGAACATGTAGTTGTCGGGCGGGATGTTTTTCTCGCGGATGACGGCGGCGAGGGCGTCTTCTTGTTCGCGGCCGAGGAACTTGATGTCTTCCTTGTGGAGTGGGAGGGCCATCCATGAGAGCGAGGCCCAGAAGAACACGGCGATGGCCGAGGCGATGATGGGGAGCCAGAGGGTCAGGAGGTCGGTCATGGGGTTGTTCCTTTGCGAGAGCAGGCGGATCCGAGGGTGTCGGCGGGCCCGCGCGGGGGCAAACGGGTGGGCGAGGATACCGCGGATCGCGTTATCCTCAGGGTTGCATGTGGGAAGGGCGTGTCCAGGATGGCGGTTGCGATGCGGCGGATGCCGGCGGGGATGGTGTGCTCTCGGCGGTGCGCGGGGTGTGGGGGTTCGATGAGCTGAGGCCCCTGCAGCGGGAGGCGATCGGGCTGGCGGTGGCGGGGCGGGATGGGCTGGTGGTGCTTCCGACGGGCGGTGGGAAGTCGTTGTGCTACCAGGCGCCGCCGCTCGTGACGGGCGGGCTGACGCTGGTGATCTCGCCGCTGATCGCGCTGATGAAGGACCAGGTGGATGGTCTGCGTCTGAATGGGTATCCGGCGGCGGCGCTGCATTCGCAGTGCGGGACGGATGAGATCGAGCGTGCGTGGGGCGAGCTGCGTGATGGATCGCTGCGGCTTCTATTGACCTCGCCGGAGCGGGCGGTGTCGGCGCGGTTCGTGAACGAGCTGCGTGAGGCGGGGGTTCGGCCGGGCGCGATCGCGGTGGATGAGGCGCACTGCATCAGCCAGTGGGGGCATGATTTCCGGCCGGAGTACCGGCAGCTGGCGGGGCTGCGGCGGTGGTTCCCGGGTGTGGCAATGCAGGCGTTCACGGCGACGGCGACGCCGCGCGTGCGCGAGGACATCGTGGAGCAATTGGGGCTGCGCGATCCGGTGGTGCTGGTGGGTGATTTCGATCGTCCGAACCTGACCTATCGGGTGGTGCATCGGAGCCGGCCCGTGGAGCAGATCCTGGCAGCGCTTTCGCGGCACGAGGGCGAGGCGGCGATCGTGTACTGCATGTCGCGGCGTCAGACGGAGGAGCTGGCGGACACGCTGCGGCGGCACGGGATCGATGCGGGGGCGTACCACGCGGGGCTGGACGGGGCGAAGCGGACGCGGGTGCAGGATGATTTCATCCGTGAGCGGCTTCGTGTGGTGGTGGCGACGGTGGCGTTCGGGATGGGGATCGATCGTTCGGATGTTCGCCTGGTGGCGCACGCTTCGATGCCGAAGTCGGTGGAGGCGTACCAGCAGGAGGCGGGGCGTGCGGGTCGGGATGGTCTCCCGGCCGAGTGCCTGCTGCTGCTGGGGACGCAGGATGCGGGGAACTGGGAGCGGTTGATCCGGCGATCGGCGGAGGAGTCCGGCGTCGGGGCGGAGGTGGTGGAGCCGCAGGTGGCGCTGGTGCGAGAGATGCGGCGTTTCGCGACGCGGGTGTCGTGCCGGCACCGGCTGTTGTGCGAGCACTTCGGGCAGCGGTTCGATCGGGTGCCGTGCGGCGCGTGCGATGTGTGTCTTGGTGAGACGGAGCCGGTGGGCGATGCGGTGTTGGTGTCTCGGAAGATTTTGTCGGCGGTGGCGCGGACGGGTCAGCGGTTCGGGGTGGGTCACATCGCGGGTGTGCTGCGTGGGAAGCGTGATGAGCGGATGGTGCGACTGGAGCACGATCGGCTGCCGACCTTCGGGGCGTTGTCGGGGATGTCGAGCGGCGAGATCCGGGCGTTCGTGGATCAGTTGATCGATCAGGATGTGCTGGCGCGGGATGAGTCGGGCGAGTATCCGACGGTGTGCTTCGGGGCGCGTGGGATGGCGGTGATGCGTGGCGAGGATGCGTCGGTGCAGCTGGCGCGGGTGGCGGGATCGGGGCGGCGCTCGCGTGAGCGTGCGGCGCGGCGGGGCGGGGTGGAGGCGCGTCCGCTGGGTCCGGATGAGCGTGCGGCGTTCGATGCGCTGAAGTCGTGGCGTCGGGAGCTGGCCGAGGAGCGTCAGGTGCCGCCGTATGTGATCTTCTCAGATGCGACGCTGCGGGAGATCGTGCTGGCCCGTCCGCGGGATGTCGAGTCGTTGCTGGAGGTGAAGGGGATCGGTGAGCGGAAGCGTGAGGAGTTCGGGGAGGCGGTGCTGGGGGTGCTGCGGTCGCTGCCGGAGCTGTGATGGGTGGGTTTGGTTGGGCGCGTGCGGGATGGTTTCAGGCGGTCTTGCAGGCGCGGTGTGAGCGGGCGATCCATGATGCGACGCGTGCGATGAGTTCTGCGCGGTCGATGGGCTTGGTGAGATAGTCATCGCATCCGACATTGATGCAGCGTTCGCGTTCTCCGCGCATTGCGTGGGCGGTGAGTGCGACGATGGGGATCATGACGCCCTGTGCGCGGAGGCGCTTGGTTGCCTCGTAGCCATCGACGATGGGCATCTGGATGTCCATGAGGATGAGGTCGGGCGGTTGGCCGGAGGCGATGGATTCGTTGGTGCGCTCGATGGCTTCGAGGCCGTTGGCCGCGATGGCGACGGTGGCGCCGGCTCGGGTGAGCAGCGAGGAGATGAGCATCTGGTTGTCGGGTCCATCCTCGACGAGGAGGATTGTGCTGCCGGCGAGCGACATCGCGGGGGGCGGCTGGACGGGGGGCGGCGTGCGATCCTGGGTGATGTGCGCTGCGATGGGGCGGAGATTGGTGGGGAGTTGGCAGGTGGCGACGGGGATGGTGAGGGTGAAGGTCGAGCCGACGCCCGGGGTGGACTCGGTGGCGATGCTGCCGGAGAGGAGTTTGGCGAGGCTTGAGCAGATGTTGAGGCCGAGGCCGGCGCCGCCGTGCTTGCGGGAGGTGGAGGGGTCGGCCTGCGTGAACGGCTTGAACAGGCGTGCCATCTGCTGCTGGGTGATGCCGATGCCCGTGTCCTTGATGTCGATGGTGAGGATGCCCTCGGCGGTGTTTGGATCGGTCCGGCGGAAGGCCGCGGCGATGGTGACGCCGCCTTTCTCGGTGAACTTGATGGCGTTGCCGACGAGGTTGAGCAGGATCTGTCGGATCCTTGTGGGATCGGACATGACCGCGTCGGGCACGGAGGGGTCGCGATCGAGCACGAGTGCGAGGCCCTTGTCGCGTGCCCTGGGGCGCATGTTCTGGGCGATTCCCTCGAGCAGGTCGGGGATGGCGACGGGGACGGACTCGATGTCGAGCTTTCCGGCGTCGATCTTGGAGATGTCGAGGAGGTCGTTGATGATGTTGAGCAGGTGCTGGCCGTTGCGCTGGATGGAGGCGAGCGCGTTGGCGCGTTCGGTTGGGAGGAGCGGCGATTCGTGTTCCTGGGCGAGCAGGTCCGCGTAGCCGAGGATGGCGGTCATTGGGGTCCGGATCTCGTGTGAGATGTTGGCGATGAACTCGCTCTTGGCGCGGTTGAGCGCGGTGGCCTTCCTGGCGGTGGCGGCGAGTTCGTAGACGAGGTCGCTCTGGCGCTGGACTTCGGCGCGGAGGGTGCTGTGGATGCTGAGGAGTTCTTCGCGCTCGTTTCGTGCGATGGCGAGCGAGGACTCGGCGTTGGATGCGCGGCTGTGCTGGGCGATGTGGTCGCAGGCCATGTGCCCGAGGGCTTCGAGGGCGCCGAGTTGCCGCGGCGTGAGGGTTCGCTCGGCGGTGTCGATGACGCAGAGGGTGCCGAGGGGGAGTCCCTGTTTGTTCTTGAGGACGATGCCGGCGTAGAAGACGATGTGTGGATCGGAGGTGACGAGGGGGTTGTCGGCGAAGCGTGGGTCGGCGCGGGCATCGGGGACGATGAGTGGCGCTTCCTGGAGGATTGCGTGGGCGCAGAAGGCGTGGTCGCGGGGGGTTGAGCGGATCTTCAGGCCGACGCGCCCGATGAGGCACTGGTGCTCATCTTCGACGAGCGAGACCATTCCGATGGGGCAGTCGCAGAGGTTGGCGGCGAGTGCGGCGAGTTCATCGTGCCACGGGGAGGACATCCCGGGCCGATAACCGGCGTTTCTGACAGCGGCGAGTCGTTCGGTTTCGTTGGGGTGTCTTTGGGCTGGGGGCATTCGTGGCCGTCCAATGTTGTTGCTCGGGAATCGACGGTGAGCGACGGGGTCGTGGTCGATTCGTTTGATTCCTTCGGAGCGGGGTTGAGATCGTCCATGGCGGGGAGTTCCTTGAAGGGATCGGTGAGAATCCTGATTGGGGCGGGTGTGCTGGAGGGGTGGGGAGGGGAGGCGGGCTGAGATGGGGTGGGACGGGGGGCTGGGGCGGGGGGTGGTTGGCGTTGGAATCCGCTCGTCGTGGGTCTGTTCCGGCTCGCCGGGGGCGCTGGTGGCCGCTATCCTGTGCCCTCTCTCCCGGGCTCGGCATGTCGCCTGGGATCTGTTCATTCGAGTTGATCGCGGCCCGGTCCGGGGATCAGGATCGACGCGGCCTCCCTGTCGGCGATTTTCCAAACCCTTCAAAGGAAAGCACTTATGGCCACCGAGGGCATTATTTCGCAGGTGATCGGGTCCACCTTCGACGCGCAGTTTCCGGAGGACCAGCTTCCGGAGATCTACAACGCGGTGACGGTGAAGGCCGAGACCCGTGCCGGGCGGCTGGATCTGACCGGCGAGGTGCAGAAGCACCTTGGCGGCGGTCGGGTTCGGTGCGTTGCGCTGGGTTCGACGGACGGTCTGACCCGCGGGATGAAGTGCCTGGACACGGGCGCTGCGGTGCAGGTTCCGGTGGGCGAGAAGGTGCTGGGGCGGGTGTTCAACCTTCTGGGCAAGCCGATCGACAACAAGGCGGAGCTGAGCGGTGTGCCGATGCGGCCGATCCACGCGGAGCCGCCGGAATTCGATCAGCTCAACCCGAAGACCGAGATTCTTCCGACGGGCATCAAGGTGATCGACCTGCTTTGCCCGTTCGTTCGAGGCGGCAAGATCGGTCTGTTCGGCGGTGCGGGCGTGGGGAAGACCGTGATCATCCAGGAGATGATCGCTCGTGTGGCCCGTGAGTTCGGCGGTTACTCCGTGTTCTGCGGGGTGGGCGAGCGGACGCGTGAGGGCAACGACCTCTGGCTGGAAATGCAGGAGGCCGAGTACACGGATGAGAACGGGAACAAGGCGCATGTGATCGACAAGGTGGCGATGGTGTTCGGTCAGATGAACGAGCCGCCGGGCGCCCGTCTTCGTGTGGCGCTGTCGGGCCTGACGATGGCGGAGAACTTCCGCGATGAGTCGGGCAAGGAGACGATGATCTTCGTCGACAACATCTTCCGGTTCACGCAGGCGGGTTCTGAGGTGTCGGCGCTGCTGGGTCGTATGCCATCGGCGGTGGGTTACCAGCCGACGCTCTCGACGGAGATGGGCGAGCTCCAGGAGCGGATCACCTCGACGAGCAAGGGCGCGATTACTTCGGTGCAGGCGATCTATGTGCCGGCCGACGACCTGACGGACCCGGCCCCCGCGACGGCGTTCGCCCACCTCGATGCGTTCGTGGTGCTTTCCCGCGGCATCGCGGAGAAGGGCATCTTCCCCGCGGTGGACCCGCTGGCGTCGACCTCGACGATCCTGGACCGCTCGATCCTGGGCGACCGGCACTACAGCGTGTCGCTGCGTGTGCAGCGGATCCTGCAGCGGTACAAGGACCTGCAGGACATCATCGCGATTCTCGGCGTTGATGAGCTTTCGGAAGAGGACAAGCTGACGGTGAGCCGGGCGCGGAAGATCGAGCGATTCCTTTCGCAGCCGTTCTACGTGGCCGAGGTGTTCACGGGCTTCCCGGGCATCTATACCTCGCTGGAGGACACGATCGACTCGTTCGAGCGTCTGTGCAACGGCGAGGGTGATGATCTTCCGGAGTCGGCGTTCATGTATGTCGGGACGCTGGACGATGCTCGTGCGAAGGCGGAGAAGATGGCGAAGGCGTGATGGCTGCTCGCCGGTTTCGTGGCGGTGAGCATTGACACGATGAATGAACACAAGGAGCCCCGGCGGATGCCGGGGCTCCTGTCGTTTGTGCGATGCTGCGGTCCGTGTGGGTGTTTACTGGCACGAGTCGCCGAAGGCGCTGAGGAGGATTGTGAGGTCGTCGGAGTTGACGAGGCCGTCGTTGTTGAGGTCTCCGAGGCAGGTTCCGGCGGCCTGGGTGGGGGTGACATCTTCGTAGGTGTCGCCCCAGCGGATCTCGTCGATGGCGCCGGGGGTGTGGGTGCTTCCGGAGAAGGTGAATTGTGTGTAGGCGCCCTGGTGGGTGATGAGCAGGTCGCTGGTGAGGACGATGACCTCGGCTTCCGGGTTGACGGGCTCGGGGAGTCCCGGGGTGGGGTCGAGGTAGAGGGTGACGGTGTCGGGGGCGAAGGTTTTGAAGTCGTAGCGGATGACGACGAGGTGGGTGCCGGCGAGGGCATCGAGGTCGAGGCCGCCGCCGTCGACGGGGACGGTGGTGGTTCCGCTGGCGGTGGTGACCTGGAGTGTGAGGTCGCTGATGCCAGCGAAGCTGTTGATGAACAGGTCGACGGCCGTGAACCCGATGCCGACGCCGCCGTTCCAGAGTTCGTGCCCGCGGTAGCCGAACTGGGCGGGGTCGTCGTCGCCGTGGGTTCCGAAGTTGATGAGGAAGCTCTGGTAGATGGTTCGGGCGGGGCCGGTGCCGAGACCTCCGGCGATGGCTCGGCCGGAGCGTCCGAATGTGCAGCATGCGAACTGGACGGTTTCCTGCTGGACGCCGCCCTTTCCGGGCGCGAAGCCGGGGAATGAGAGGGAGGGGATGGGCTTGACGACCTGTGAGTCGCCGCCGGACTGGATCCACGGGCCGGAGTAGAAGGGGGTTGGGCCGATGGTGGGGTTCTGGCCGCCGATGACATTGACTCCGGTGCCTTCATCGCCGAGCGCGTACTCGCCGAGGGCTGGGTTTGGGCCGTAGGAGAAGGGTTCGTAGGCGAGGACGGCGGCGTGTGCGGTGGTGGCGGTGGTGATGGCGATGGCGATGGCGATGGCGAGGTGGGCGGCGAGCGGTGCGAGCGGGGCGATGCGCAGGGGGTGGGCGTTCGATGGTGATTGGGTGTGACGCGACATGCGGTTCGATCCTTTCAAGATCGAGGGTGCGGGAGGTGGTGCGGGTGCGGGTGCGGGGGATGGCGGATGGGTGGGGTGCCAGACAGCACGCGGAGGCCAGCGCGGGTTCGCGCCGGTGTGCTTCGTGATGCGTTGCTCGACCGGATCGCGCGGATTCCGGGAATGGCGTTCTGTGGGGCTGCGGGCGTGTGGTGTTTGCCCTGCGGCGGCGGGGAGTGCCTTTGGAGGGGCGTGGCGGGCGGGTCGCCGCGGACGGATTCAACATACCGTCGGATGGGGAAGTGACGGCATGAAATCTTGGTGGTGTGTGGTGCGGTTGTTGGGGAGGGGGAGTGGGGGCGTCCGGGAACTGTGCAAGTTGGTTGCGGGGGTGGGAGTGGGGGTGTTTGGAGTCAGCTTTGGGCGCGGTTGAGGGTGGCGGTTTCGATGGCACTCTGGAGCGGTGCCTGGGAGTCCTTCCATCGATCCCACAGCCGATTGAATTCCGTCACTAGAGTTGCGTGGATTGCTTCGGGGTCGTCGATCTGTGCTTCGGTTCGTGGGGAAGACCAAAGATCCGCGAGGCGCTTCCAATCGGACTTGCCAGTCGCCTTGAAGGCTTTGGTGGCTCGCGATTCGTAGAACGGTCTGAACTTGGCGACGATATTGTTTCGCGCTTCTGAGTCGGTGACCGGGTGCGTTCCGATGACGATTCGGTGCTCGGACTTTGCGACAACAAATCGCATTGTCAGCCATGTTTGTTCATCCTTGCTCGCGCGCGAACCGATGGGCGGGAGGATGTCCAGCCAAGCCTTTGGCATGAATTCGATGAGTGAGCCGGTCTGATTGTGAGTGCACCAGCGATCGGGTTGTGCATCCAGTATCTCTCTGACGATGCTCAATACCTCGCTCCCGCCTGTCGCCGCGTGCTCGATGATGAGGTCGATGGCCTGGCGGTGGTTCTTGTAGATGCGTTGGCAGAGTTCCGCGATTGTTTCGTCTTCCATGACCCGGCTCCTGAGCAGTCGTGTGTAGTGGTTCAGGAATGTGGAGACTTCATCGCCGATGGCGCCCGTGCCCGTTGCGCGGAGGCGTTCGAGGGTGGCGTGGAGGCTCTCGTATGAGTACGGCGTCCATGTGTCTTCCGAGGCGTCTTCGCCGGCGGGGGTGAGGAAGACGAAGAGCGAGGGGACCTTGGGGAAGGCGTCGCGGACGGTGCGCTCGTAGCGCATCAGTTGGCCGCGGCTCTCGCCGGCGCCGATCTTGTTCTCGATGGCGATGACGAACGATGGGTCGCGGGAGTGTATGAGCAGGTCGATGTTGCGCCACTCGCGGCGGACTTCCACGCCGGAGAGTTGCGCGCCGTCGAGCTTGATGGGGCTGATCGGGCGGAGTTCGCGCGGGGTCTGTCGGAGCAGGTCGATCAGGACGGCGTTCAGGAAGAGGGCGCCGCAGCCGTGGGACTCGGCGGGGTCGAGCAGCCAGGCGAGGAAGTTGGAGTGGCGGATCTCGGTGCGGCTGATGCGGAGGGCATCGAAGATGTTGAATCGGCCGATGTGGCGTTCGAGTTCGAGGAGGTCTTCGTTGTCGACCACGAACTGTTCGAGGGCGTCGTGGTCGCTCGGCGGCGCGGGGGCTGCGTGGCGATCCATCATGGTCCGATCGTACAGGGGGGTGGGAAGTTCCGCGACAGGTGGCCAACGATGTCCCTCATGCGATTGGGTGACACGATTGTGGCGCCGGGGACTGGGGTGGCGGGGTGTGTGGTGGGGATTGTGCGCTTGAGTGGGGCGGGGTGTTTGGATGTGGTGCGTGAGGGGTTGGGGTTTGAGGGGGGGTTGGGGTTTGAGGGGGGGATTGGGTTGGGG